>CAYMOX010000023.1:0-61224 GCA_964392245.1 uncultured bacterium | reverse complement strand
TCCCACGCCGGTCTCAACCCCTCCTCCCGCCACTCCTGCGCCGACCGCACCCCCGACCGTGTCCCCAGAACTGCTGGCAGTTCAGCCTGTGACTCCTCCTGAACGGATCACTGATCTGAGTCAGCTAACCCCATCCGAGACCACCAGTGAGGCTCCCGCCCAGCAACAGACCCGCCAGACGGATGCTTCTCAACTGCTGGGAGGTCCTGTTTCCACGTCTCAGGGACAAACGGGACCCAGCACCTCAGGGCTGACCAATCCCACTCAGGCAGCCCCCGGAGATCCGAGTGTGGCCGCTCAGCAAAATGTCGATTGGGGTCCCTGGCTCTCTAAACTCAAGCAACGGGTTGAGCTGAACTGGATCCCTGGACAAACTGGAGCCTCCCGCCTGACGGTGGTGAATTTTGATGTGGGGCGCAACGGAGAACTCCTTAATCTCAGAGTGAATCGAACCTCAGGCCATGCCCCTACCGATGAGGCGGCTCTGAATGCCATTCAACGGGCGGCACCCTTCGATCCTCTCCCTGTGCCCTACGCTGGGAATGTGGTGTCCATTAACTTCCAGTTTGAGGTGAATGTCTTTGGTCAGTTGAGTGTTGGCGGTGGACGACAATAGCGTTGGTTAAGTGCTCCTATGGTTTTCCACTACCATCAAGATCGTCCTTCTCATCCCCTGGTATGGATCCTTTCTCTAATTCTGTTCCTGAGCGTGCTGGCGGGATGTGCTCCCTCCCCTGTGGTAAACCAGACCCTGGTGCTCTCTCAGATTTCTGATCCCGATTCTTTTAACGCTTATCTGTCATCGGATCAGGCCACACAGCAGATCATCAGCTACACCCTCTGTGGCCTCACCACTCTGGATGAAGAGACGCTGCAACCCAAACCGGAACTGGCGGACTGGGAGGTTTTGGATGATGGGCTGCGCTATATTTTCACCCTGCAACCGGATCTGTACTGGTCCGATGGTGAGCCCTTAACGGCAGCGGATGTTGACTTTACTTTCAATCGCATCATTTTCAACGAACAGATCCCCACCTCCTCACGGGATGTGCAGCGGATTGGAGAAGCCCAGACCCTGCCGCAGGTGAGAATGTTGAACGAAACCCAGGTGGAATTCACATTACCGGAACCCTTTGCCCCCTTTCTGATCCAGGCGGGATCGCCGATCATGCCCCGACATCTCCTGGAGCCCACTATTGAAGACACCGATGCGGAAGGGCAACCTCGCTTTTTGCAAGCCTGGGGCATTGATACACCTGTGGAGCAGCTGATCAGCTGTGGACCCTACATCATTGATGCCTACAGTCCCAATCAGCGAGTGCTCTACCGTACCAATCCCTACTACTGGGAACAGGGAGAAGACGGCGCTACCCTGCCGCGCATTCCCCAAGCCGTGAGAACGATTATTGACTCCCAAGACACGGAGCTGATCAAGTTTCGCTCTGGGGAACTGGATGCCTACACGGTGCGCGGGGTGGATTTTCGCTTGCTGAAGCGGGAGGAGGATCAACGTGCATTTACGATCTACAACCTGGGTCCTACCCTCAGCAATAATTTCATCACTTTAAATCAATCCCAGGCCCGCAATCCCAACACCGGCGAGCCCTTCGTGGATCCGGTCAAAGGCCGATGGTTTCGATCTCTTAATTTCCGCCGCGCCCTAGCCCATGCCATTGATCAACAGGGGCTGGTGGACAGTGTGCTGCAGGGATTGGGTCAACCCCAGGACTATACCATTTCACCCGCCAGTCCCTTTCATCTGCCGCCAGGCGAGGGGGTGCCGGTCTATGAATACAACCCTGAAAAGGCGCGAGATCTCCTGCTACAGGCGGGATTCAGTTATCGCGAGGATGGTCGGTTGCTGGATGCAGACGGGAACCTGGTGCGCTTTACCCTCCATACCAATGCTGGCAACAACGAGCGGGAAGCCACAGGGTCTCTGATCAAGACCTATTTGGATGAAATTGGCATCACCATGGATTTTGTTCCAATTGCCTTTAACTCACTGGTGGAAAAGATCTCCCAAACCCGAGATTGGGATGCTGTCATGCTCAGTTTTGGCGGTGGGGGGGTGGAACCGAACAATGGGGCCAATGTCTGGCGCAGTACGGGACGTTTACATCTCTGGAATCTGGGCAGTCAACCGGGCAGTGAAGCCGAAGGGGTGGTGGTTACCGAATGGGAAGAGCAGATCGACCACATCTTTTCCGAAGGCACCCGGATTCTGGATTTTGCTGAGCGCAAAGCCCTCTATGACCGCTTTCAGGTGATCGCTCAGGAACAGCTGCCGCTGATCAACACCTACAATCCTCTGGAACTGGTGGCCCTCCGAGATCGGCTGCAAGGGGTGGACCCGCGCCCCATCCTGGGGTCCCTGTGGAATTACCAGGAACTTACCATCGAAGACTAAAAGGGGTGAAGACTCTGCCAAGATCGGCCACAAGGTGATTTAGGGAAGACTTGTCATCCCAATGGGGAAATCCTAAACTAAGGGACTAGGAATACGAGGATGCGCTGATGCTCCCTACCCCAGAACTGGCGGAACTACTGCAGCGAACGGCACGCCGTCTGGAGGCCCAACATTTATTCGGGATCGATCTAGAGTACAACTGGCACAACAGTAGCCGCTGTAACTGTGGGCTGCTGGTGCGGGAAGCCCTGGATATGGATGAACCTCAACTGCGCCAGCACATTTATAAAGATACCTGGCAGCGTACTGCCCAGACTGTATTTCAATCTGCTCAACAGAAGCTCTCTCTGGGTCTCTGTTCAGGAGATCCCTTGCAACCCCCTCCGGTCACAACCCATTGCACCAGCACTGGCCTCAACCTTGGCTATGTGTTTAATCGCATGCATGATCTGGGATTTGATCAGCCACAGGACTTTCAACACCTGGAATTCCTCAGTGATCCGGTCATCCTTTCCCGGCTGCGCGCTAAGGGGATCACCTCCCTCCAGCACACCCATGCCCCCCATGTTGCCCTCTACATGCGGGAACTGGCGGACTCCATCCAGGAAACCTTGCAGGTCCAGGCTCAGCTTCGGGAACTCACCCAGCTGAAATCCCCTCAGCATACCGTGACTCAACCTCAACCCCAGTCTGTTCATCTCACCTGAGATTCTTCTCTTCATTGCGATCCCTTGCGACTTCCTAAAGGAATCCTCAACTTTCTTCTGATTCATCAGAGATGAGAGTAGGTTGACAAATAGGGCGTGTGTTCTGGTTTACGTAATTTGGCACAGCCCTGCGATTGTTGCCTGAGGAGAATGCAGATGAAGGAAGCGACTGTGGGGGCCCCTCGAAACATTGCGATTGTGGGGCCTTATTTAGCAGGGAAGACCACATTACTGGAAAGTTTGCTGTACGTCTCAGGGACGTTGCATCGCAAAGGCAGTGTGCGAGAGGGAACCAGTGTAGGGGATGCATCCCCGGAAGCGCGGCAGCACCAGATGAGTGTGGAAGTGACCCCAGCTAGCGCTACCTATGACGGCATCTCGTTTACTTTTCTGGACTGTCCTGGATCGGTTGAATTTCTGCAGGAGGCTAACTCGATTCTCGTCGGCGTCGACGCTGCCATTGTCGTGTGTGAGCCTGAGCCCGAACGGGTTCTCACCCTGGCACCACTCCTTAAATTCCTGGATGACTGGGAGATCCCGCATGTGTTGTTTATCAACAAACTGGATCGATTCCAGAGCCGTTTCCAGGAGACTTTACAGGCACTGAAATCAGTATCCAGCCGTCCTTTCGTGGTGCAACAGTTTCCGATTCAAAAGGGGGATCAACTGCTGGGCTACATCGATCTGGTCACCGAGCAGGCCTATCTTTATCATGCCAATGCTCCCGCCGATCCCATTCCCCTTCCTCAAGAGCTGCAAGCCGAGGAACAGGCCACACGGGCAGAGATGCTGGAAGCTTTATCCGAGTTTGATGATCACCTGCTAGAGGAGCTGGTGGAAGAGATTGAGCCTCCTCAGGAGGAAATTGAGCGAGATCTCAAATTTGACCTGGGGGCTGACCTGATCGTGCCCGTCTTCTGTGGTGTGGCGGAACAGGACTATGGTGTGCGTCCTCTGCTGCAAGCCCTGGTGAAGGAAGCCCCCACTCCGAGTGAAACCGCTTCTCGCCGCCCCCTGCCAGCCGAAGGAGTGGTAGCCCAGGTGCTGAAGACCCTGCATACTGCTCATGGAGGCAAGCTCTCCCTGGTGAGGGTGTGGCAGGGAATGATCAAGGATGGCACCACCCTGAATGGCAATCGCATCTCCGGCATCTATCGCCTGATGGGACAGACCAGCACAGCGATTCCGGCAGCGGAAGCAGGAGAGATTGTGGCTCTCGGTCGCCTCGACAATGCCAAAACGGGTGACACCCTCACGCCAGAGGATCAGCCAGGCGTGGACCTGCCGCGCATTCCCCTAGCTTCTCCGGTCTATGCTCTGGCCATCGCCACGGAACAGCAGAGTGATCAGGTGAAGTTGAGCAGCGCCCTTGCCCGCTTGATGGAGGAAGATCCCTCTCTGTTCTGGGAACAGCGGGGCGATACCCATGAAACCCTGCTTTGGGGACAGGGGGAGATCCATCTGCAGGTGACATTGGAGCGGCTACAGCGGAAGTACAATTTGCCTGTGCAGTCCCAACTGCCTCAGATCCCTTACCAGGAAACAATTCGCAATCCTGTCACCGGAGTCCATGGTCGCTACAAACATCAGACGGGAGGACATGGTCAGTTCGGGGATGTCTATCTGGATCTGGAACCCTTGCCGCGCGGCAGCGGATTTCGCTTTACCGAAAAAATTGTGGGCGGTGTGGTTCCCAAGCAATACATTCCGGGGGTGGAAAGTGGGATCCGCGAGTTTCTGGAACAGGGACCCCTGGGTTACCCGCTCGTGGATGTGGGAGTCACCCTCACCAATGGCTCCTATCACACCGTGGACAGTTCTGAACAGGCCTTTAAGCAAGCCGCTCGGATTGCCATGACGGCAGGCACACCGCAGGGGGACTCTGTATTGCTGGAACCGATCCTGCAGGTGTCGGTGGCGGTGCCCAACCTCTACACCTCCCAGGTGTTGCAACTGCTCTCCCGACGGCGGGGACAGATCCAGGGCTATCAACTGCTCTCCGGCTGGAAAGACTGGGATCAGGTGGCGGCCTATTTGCCTCAGGCGGAAATGCAGGATTTCATTGTGGAACTGCGCTCCCTGACCTTTGGTGTGGGGACCTTCAAATGGCAGTTTGATCACATGCAGGAAGTGCCCCAAAAGCTGGTGCAACAGGTGCTGGAGGTTCCCCCAGAAAGCAACGGCAATGGTCGCGGTTCTGGTGCTAGCCGTCCATCTCGAGCGGCTTCCAGCCGTTCATAACCTGAGATCCGTTTCCAGAAGCTCCTAAATCCTCAGAGGGAAGATCACCCCGAGGATCCCTCTCTTCCCGCTCTGGAAAAGCAGTTGGATCCGTGGTGAAGGTCACCTCACCAGGACGACAGTCGCCTAAGCTCAACCGACTGGTTTCATCAGGAAGGAGCTGCAGTCCCGGGGTCTCGGCCTCCAACAGTCGATCGATAAAGAGGCGGAATCGCATACCCATAAATCCGGTTTCATGCAGAGCTTCGACGGTGATGGGATACCCCCAGATTTCTCCCTGCGATGCTTGAGCTGAAGCCAGCCGTTGCCAGGTCTGATATACCCAGTCCTCAAAGCTGGACTCCAGAGGATCCCATATGGGATCAGGATCTGCCCGAGGTGTAGGACTTTCATCTCGGTTGATCGCTTGAGGCGGAGCAGGAAACACTGGAGGTTGCTGCTGGAGGATCTGCATCTGGATTTCCAGGTTTTCCACCCGTTGCCGTAACTGCTCCAGAGGATCTGCCGCCGCAGGGGCCAGATGGACTTCGAGTGCCTGAGCCACCACCTGCGAAATACGGATCCCCGTCGCCTGAGAGTAGGCCACAAGACGTTCCTTGAGTTCAGGATCTAATCGAATGGAGAGACGTGCATTGGGAGACATAAGGTGCTTCCAGGCTTCAATGCCAGAATAGCAGCCTGTCAGTGATGTTGAGGCGGATAACCGCCAGGGTTAGGAATCCAGACCTTGTTAGGATCAGCAGGTATACAAATGATTAGTGAATCTAACTGTCAGCTCTTATGAACGATACGAATGGCAATATTCGCGTGGGTCACCTTTTTGGTATCCCCCTTTTTATCAATCCCTCCTGGTTTTTGATTCTGGGACTGGTGACATTCTCCTATGGCAGCAATCTCAGTCTCTCCTTTCCCACTCTGGGGGGAGCGCTGCCCTGGATCCTGGGACTGGTGGCTGCTCTGCTTCTATTTGCGTCGGTTCTGGTGCATGAGTTGGGGCATAGCCTGGTGGCTTTACGACAGGGGATCGATGTTAGATCAATTACCCTGTTCCTATTTGGGGGTGTGGCCAGTCTGGACAAAGAATCCTCCACCCCCGCCCAGTCTTTCTGGGTGGCCATTGCCGGACCTCTGGTAAGTCTGACGCTCTTTGGGATCCTAGTCACGGTTGAAGCCAGTTTACCGATGGAGAGTCCCCTCACCGCAGTGATGGGTCTGCTGGCAACTATTAACCTGATCCTGGCGGTCTTTAATCTGTTGCCTGGGCTACCCCTAGACGGGGGTAACATTCTTAAATCAATTGTCTGGAAGATTACGGGTAACCCCTATCGTGGGGTGATCATTGCTGGCCGCTCCGGTCAGGTCTTAGGAGGTTTGGGGATTTTAACGGGGGTGGTGCCTCTGGTGCTGGCGGGCAGTTTTGCTAATATCTGGAATCTTCTGATCGGCTGGTTCCTGTTCCGCAATGCCACTCTCTCCGTCCGCAATGGTCAACTGCAAAATCAGCTTTCTCAGCTGACCGTCAGCGATGCCCTCTGCGAAGGTGGGCCCGTGATCAGATCAGATCTGAACCTGCGGGAATTTGCCAACCAATTCGTGATCGGTCAGGGGCAGTGGCAACAATTTTGGGTGGTGAATGAAGAGGGAGCCTTCCTGGGCGTGCTGATGGTGGATGACCTGAAAACCATCCCCACCGATCTGTGGCCCCAGACGCCTGTGACCGAGTTAGTCCAGGAATACACAGGCCCAGCTCCGATTTCCCCTCAGCTTTCACTCCTAGAAGTGGCGAATCTCCTGGAGCAGGCGCAAAGAGATGGTCTCCCGGTGGTGGATGAAAATCGTTTGTTTCGGGGCTGGTTAGGGAAAAAAGCGATCCGGCAGGCATTACAGGGACGGGTTTGAGGGGAATCAGGATCACGATAGGTCCAGGGTCCAGGGAAGCGAAACGGTGAATTGGATCCAGCCATTCTCGCTCTGGACTTGAATGTTGCCCCCCAGGGCCTGAAGCAATTGTTTAACCAGTGCCAGCCCCAGTCCTGTCCCTGAATGTTTCCACCGATCCGGTTGCGGGATGCGATAAAACCGCTCAAAAATTCGGGGAATCTGGGCTGCATCCATACTGCCAGTATTTCTGACCTGCAGTTGCATCCCTTCCGCGCTACTCTCCACCTGCACCTGGATCTCACCTCCCGCTGGAGTGTATTTACAGGCATTATTCAGGAGTTCTCGCAGGATTCGTTCCAAACTGACGCGATCGGTTGTGATCTGAATGCAGGACTCTGGAAGCTTGACTATCAGCTCCAGATGATTGGCTTCTGCCAGGGTTTGAAAGGGTGGCATGAACCCATTGATCCACTCCGATAACGTTATCCTTTCGGCTTGGATCTCATAGCGTTGGGCACTCAGCCGTTGCAGATCCAGAAGATCATTGATCATCTCGATCTGACGTTCACATTCCCCTGCCGCCATCTGATAGTACTGCTGTCGCTTGGCTTCACTGGGGGCCTCATGCATCATTCTGAGCGCCATCCGTACCGTTGTTAGGGGGGTGCGCAGTTCGTGAGAAACAGTACTGATAAAGTCGTCTTTGAGATAATTCAGACGTTCCAGCGTGTCAATCTGGGCCTGAGCCGCCTGATAGAGACGGGATTGGCGAATGGCAATTGAGCACTGATTGGCAACCTGTTCTACCAAGCGCACCTGGGCATCGCTATAGCAGTAATGGGGAGGCTGATAGATCCAGATGTCGCCGATCACCCCTTCGCTATCGTGAATGGGACAGGCAAGGATTGAGCCTATGGGCCGATTGTTTGCAGGATATAAATGGCAGAAATGCAGCGAATGCCCCGCCAGTAACTTGGGATAGATATCAGCATGATCCTGCATATCAAAGATCACCCCTTCTGCTGGAGTCAGGGTCTGGTGAATGCACTCAAAAAGCACCAGTGAAGTCTGCTGTTCTAGGTTGTAGAGCGTGGTGTCGCAGCACTGGGACTGGAGGGCTCTGCTCAGCTCCTGGACCACCGATTTAAGAATCGAACTTTCGTTAAGACTGTCCCTAACCAGATCGGTGATCCGTCTAAGAGTCGCTTCAAACTCCAGGGCTTCAGTCAGTTGGGCTGTGCGAGTTGCAATCTGTCGTTCCAGATCCTGATTCAGATCTTGCAGTTGCTGATAAAGATAGGATTTCTGGATCGCGAATGAGATTTGAGTGGCAATGCTGCGGGCCAAATCAATTTCAGCTTGCTCCCAGATGGCATACTGTGCTGAACGGATCAGGCTAAAACTGCCCCAGGTAGCTCCATTAACTTCCAGGGGAATCAACAGCCAGCTGCTGGGGAATTGCTGCATCAGCTCATGATTGACTGCATCAGTAATCTGGGACTCATCCACCAGGATCCATTCACCACGCTTCAATTTTTTGGCGATAGGATTATCATCATCTGGGATATCCAGGGTTAGCTTTGTGGGAAGATCGGGAGTTTTGCGAAATTCCTTGAGCGGCTTCCAGAGGCCGTACTTGGGTTGGTATTCCACGATCCAGACCCAGTCAGCTGCAAATAGTTGACCCACTTCTTCTACTGCTGAGGCAAACACTTCTTCCAACGAAGAGGTTTGATAGACAGCCTGAACTAGCCGATTCAATGATTTTTCGCGCCTGATCTGCTTGGACAGCCGACTTTCTGCTAACTTGAGCTCTGTGATATCTGTTGAAAGGCTACCGATAGCAAAGAGGTTATGCTCATGATCATAGAGCGGAAATTTTGTGGATAGATAAGTGTGCTCTTCACCATTAGGATGAATTAGATTCTCTTCGATCTCCAGGGCCTCCTGACCGTTCAGGACATAATAATGATTCGCAGTGAATGTATCAGCAACATCAGAGGGAAAGACATCTTCAATTGTGCTCTGTAGAAGATCCTCTAAAGATCGATTCACAAGATTTTGGTAGTGACGATTAGCCAGAATATGCCTGTCCCAACGATCAACAGCATAAATAAGCGCATTAGAGTTATTAATGATCTGATCTAATATCTGATTGCTCTGAGATAGATCTGCCTCGACCTGTTTGCACTTAGAGATGTCCTCCACGATAGCAAGATCTGAGATGATCTCACCCTCTTCATCTCTGATAACCGAAAAAGTAACATGAGCCCATACAGGATGTCCGTCTTTATACAAATAACGTTTTTCGAGGGAAGAAGAAGCTAATTCTCCTCTCAAAAGAGAGTTGATTTCTGCTACACTAGCATTTCGATCTTCAGGATGGGTGACCTCATGATAGGTGAGATTCAAAAGTTCATCTTGCCTGTAACCTAAAAAATCACAAAATCTTTGATTCACTGTGATAAAGCGACCAGAGAGATCTGCTTGATTAATACCAACCGCTGCTTGATCAAAGATGCTTTTTAGCTTCGACTCACTTTTCATCAGTTCCTGGTTCGATTGCTGATTTCTAAATGAGAAGGCGATAGCAGTAGCAACTGACTGGAGAAGATTGATCTCATAATGGGTCCAAAGCTCTTCTGAAAAACAATTGTCAAAGCCAATAAATCCGTAGAGATTATCTTCCGCCTTAATTGGGGTAATCAGAATCGCCTTGATTGATTGTTCCAAAAGCACTTGACGATCAGGATCCGGCAGTTCTTTGGTGATTGCTGATAAAGCTTTTCCTTGGACAAGAGTATCCGATAAAAATGGGAAATCGTCGAGTATCATATTTTGCAGATCAGGATTATCAATTTGAGGTGTACAGGATGGTGCACACCATTCAGCCTTTTGACTACAAAGCCTCTGACCCTGTTCATTGATGCGGGTCTCAAAAATATAAACTCGTGAAGCTCTGGTTAGCTGTGCAAGGGTACTTAAAATCTCAGGATAGACAGCCTGAACTGAAGATTTTACCGTGAGCAAAGTTTTCTGAATCGAAACGATGGCCTGCAGATACTGATCCCGTTGGGCCTTGGCTACTTCCTCTTGCTTTCGCTCTGAGATATCTCTTTGGATGCCGAGGCAACCCCAATACAGACCCTGTTCATCATAGAGAGATAAACAATCACCTTCGATCCAGAGAGGCGTTTCATCAGCCCGCCGTTTTTCCATCTCAAACCGTGCATGTTTTTTCTCCAGCAACTGATGTAAGACTGCTTGACCTTTTAGGTGGTTGTGAGAGAAGAATTCACTCATACTTAACCCGAGCATGTCCTGCGGGGAATACTGATACTGTGTCAGGAAGGTGGGGTTCACCTTCACAATTCTCTGGTTTTGATAAATGAAGTTCAGCGTTGCTTCAGGATCACTGGATTCAGACCAATGAATAGGCTCTGGTAGCAGCATCAGAAATACCCCATCCAGGGTCTGCTGAAATAGGAATTCAATCCATGGACTTGAAATGTGCTGAGCCTGATCCCCCGGACCCATCACTATAAATTTGTCGATAAACTCTGTTAGCGAGAACGGGAGCATAGGAGTAAGAGAAAAGGGACACACTTGATCAGCCGTAAGCAGATCCTCTTGGATAGAGCCCGATGACCGCAAGTAATAATCAGTACATATGATGACCTTTATCTGCAGAGATCGAAACCGTAAATTCGCTGGGAGTCCATTAACCTAGCACCACGACAGCGTTTATGATGTTTTGAGAAGCGGTATCGGGCAGACTGAGATGAATGCAACAGAGTTCTTTCAGCTGAATGCAGGTCGGTGGCTCTCCCAACGGGTCACTCATCATCTGGCTTTTCAGCGACGTGAAACCGGAGATTCTGTCATTGAGGTTCGTCATCTGGAGGCCCAGGAACCTCAGGTGGTGGAACTCTGTCAGATGCATGACATTGACCCGGCGCTGGCGGCAAGTGGGGCTCTGATCAGCTGGGAAGGGACCATGGCCTGGGATAAAGCTGGCGAAGGGGGACATCAGGGAAAAACCGTCATGGCTCTGGTGCCGGATGCAGAGAGTCAGGGACGATCGGGGCAGCTGTTGCGGGAGCGAGGCTATGCGGAAACAGCTCCTGTGGTGGGTCGCTTTCATATGGATGAGCACGATGCCCTGATCCTGACTACCTCTTATGAAACGATGACCGTGTTTGAGCGCTTCTGGTTTGCGGGTCCTAACCTACGGATTCGCGCTAACACAGTTTGTTGGTTTGGGGGGTTCAGTTCTGCTTCTTTTTGTACGGAAATGCGACTACGGGAAGATGGCCTGGCGGATCCTGATTTCACAGATCCAGAGCTGCAAGAACTCCAGGCAGCGCAGGGGGTTCTGGCTTGTATGGGGGCCTGATCAGCTGAGGGTCGCCACCGTGACTCCACTCCCGCCATCATGGGTTTCCGCTGCCTCAAAACTTTGAATGCGGGGATGTGCCTTGAGGTAAGCCTGGATCCCAGCTCGTAATCGTCCTGTTCCATGACCGTGGATAATCCAGAGGGGCCCGGGGTCGGCTTCGGCAAACACCTGTTCCAGGAGCATCTCGGCATCACTGACCGTGCGGCCCCGCAGATCCACCGTGTTGCGGCTGGTGCGGATCTGGAGAGGAGCTTTAGGGGAAGGAGGTGGAGCAGGAACCGCCTTGGGTCGCTGCCGTTGCTTTGCCTGATGCTCATCCAGAGGGGCCACCTGACCCAGATTGACACTGAACTTAAGCACCCCACTGCGCACCGTCACATCACTGCCATTAATGGCAATCACCTCTCCCGTCTGATCGAACCCCCGTAACCGCACCCGATCCCCCACTTCCGGTACAAATTCCGTTTCAAGGGCAGGGGTTGAGGCTTGCTGGGCAGCCATCCGGTTCAGGGCTTCGCTGGCCTGTTGCGCCTCCTGACCACTGGGAGTCCCCTTCTGCAGCCGCCGGATCACCGAGGCCACCTGCTGGCGGGCCGCCTGGATCTCGGACTGAATCGCTGCCTGCTTTTCCCCTTGCAGTTGCTCCTCCCGCTGGGCCAGACGTTGACTGCGTTGCATCATTTGCTGTTGTAAGATCTGCAGTTCCTGATGCAGAGTCTCCACCTGGGCCGTGCGAGCTTCCAGATCCGCCCGCTGGTGCTCCAACCCCTGGATCACACTATTCACTTCATCCGTGCGCCCCAGCAATAGATGGCGAGCCCGATCCACGACTGCCGGAGCCAGATCCAGCCGTTCTGCAATTGTGAGGGCATTGGAACGACCTGGGATCCCCCAGAGGAGGCGATAAGTGGGCGCTAAAGTGGCGTCATCAAACTCCACGGAGGCATTTTCAAACTGGGAATTTTCATATTTCAGCGCCTTGAGTTCGCCGTAGTGGGTGGTGGCCAGGGTGAGGGTGCTTTTGGCCGCTAGTTCCTGCAGCAGGGCCGTGGCCAGGGCTGCCCCTTCGGTTGGATCGGTGCCTGCCCCCACCTCATCTAGCAACACCAGAGAGGGGGATTGGGGATCGGGTTCAGCGGGTAGAGCCGCCAGGATCCGACCAATGCGGCGAATGTGACCGGAAAAGGTGGAGAGGTTTTGCTGCAGCGACTGCTCATCCCCGATATCCGCCAGGATGCTGGCAAACCAGGGCAGTTCTACCGGATCGCGGGCAGGCAGAAACAACCCCACCTTGGCCATCAGGGCCAGCAGTCCCAGGGTTTTCAGGGCGACCGTTTTACCCCCCGTGTTGGGTCCTGTGATCACCACCACCCGCACAGAGGACTGGATGCGAAAATCCACAGGGATCACATTTGATTGCTGTTCATGTTGGGCTTGCCAGAGGAGCAGAGGATGACGCACCTGACGCAAGCTGACACCCGTGGAGGTGAATTGAGGACGATTTCCCTCCAGCCAGTAGCTATAGCGGCACCGCGCTAGGGCCAGATCCACTTCCACCAGCACCGACTGCAGATGCCGCAGATCCGAGCCGACCGCTGCTACCTGCTGCGACAGTTCCTGCAGGATCCGCTCCTCTTCTCGCAAGGCCTGGGCCTGAAGTTGGCGTAAACGGTTCTGAGATTCGGAGATGCGGTAGGGCTCGATGTAGAGGGTGGCCCCGCTGCTGGAGCTGTCATGGACCAGACCCCGAATCAGATCGCGGTGGCTGGCCTTCACCGGAATCACGTAGCGTCCCTCCCGCTGGGTAATCACAGCTTCCTGCACCGCCTGGCTGTGTTCGGAGAGGATGCGATGCAATTGATCCAGGATCTGGCTCCGCTGTTCACGCAGGGACTGGCGCAGCTGGTAAAGCTTTTCGCTGGCACCATCTCGTAAACTGCCATCATCCTCCACACACCGGAGGATCTCCTGCTCCAATTCAGGATAGGTACGCACGGTCTGGATCAGATCCTGCAGCTGTGGCACCTGAGGATGATCATCAATCGTGCGCCGGACTTTACGCGCCGTGGACAGGGTGGTGGCCAGCTGAAACAGATCCAGGCTTTGCAACATGCCGCCCCGCTCAGCCCGCTCGATCCAGGGCAACAGATCATGGACACCCTGTAGAGACAGTCCTCCAGGCAGAGTTTCCTCCAGGCGCATGGCCTCTGCAGTTTGCTCCAGCAACCGATCCGTGGTGCTGCGGCTATTCCAGGGAGACAGATCCAGACAGGCCCGCGCCCCCATTTTGGTGGCAGTAAAGGTTGCCAGATGCTCACACAAGCGTGGCCACTCCAGCAGGTTCAGGGTTTCAGAAAGGATGGTCACTACAGACAAGTAGATTCGAGCAACTTCATCAACAGGGTCCTTTCCCGACTATGACACAACCTTCTCTCGAAAAAGAGATCAGGACTCGACCCCTTACTAACTCCAGGGGGTGGATTGCTCATCGGGAAGCGGAATCAACTCAGTCTCTGCTGGGACCGAGGGGAACCGTCCTGCCCGCCAGTCCTGCTTTGCCTGTTCGATCCGCTCCCGCCGACTGGACACAAAGTTCCACCACTTAAACCGCTCCCCGATCGGCTCTCCCCCAATCACGATGCAGCGGGCGCTGGAAATGGCCTGTACTTCTACGTCCTGATCTGGGTTCAGAATGGCCAGGTGGTGAGAAGGCAGGTCTTCCCCGTTAATCTGGATCTGTCCCTCTGCAACGTATAGAGCCCGTTCAGGGTAGTCGGCGCTTATGGTCAAGTGGCCCTGAGGTTGAAACTGACTATCCAGATAAAGCATGGGGGAAAGGGTTTTCACGGGAGAGGTGTGTCCGCCCACTGATCCGGCAATTAGCTTGCATACGGTTCCGTCCAAATCCCAATGGGGTAGGGTGTCTGAGGGATGGTGATGAAACCAGGGATCGGCCTCCTCCTGATCAGCGGGTAGAGCAATCCAGGTCTGGATCCCATGCAGCCGTGACTCTTGCTGGCGGGTGGCGAGGGGAGTTCGTTCCGAGTGAGTGATGCCTTTGCCTGCTGTCATCCAGTTCACAGCCCCCGGATGGATCTCCTGTTCACTGCCCAGGCTATCTCGATGGAGTAGCACTCCTTCAAACAGATAGGTAAGGGTGGCTAAATTGATATGGGGATGAGGGCGTACGTCCACCCCTTGACCCGCAGGAAACACTGCTGGACCCATGTGATCAAAAAAGATAAAGGGTCCCACCATCTTGCGATGGCCATGAGGCAGGAGCCGCCGCACCTGAAATCCTCCCAGATCTTGGACATGCGGTTCAATCAATTGCTGGATGCCGTCTCCCATGGTCATACCCGATCAATTGTCTCAGTATAGTTTTGTATTGAACGACCACTCAATCGGAACGAACAAGAGTCAGCCAGCGACAACAACTGATGATTAACTAAAATGCTGAAATGATTTTTCTCTGCCCAGCCGTCCCACGCCTTTGAGAACCACCTGACTCATTTGATCCATGGGAATCACTTCCCCAATCTTCACTGTGCCCTCCATCAGATCGAGGAGTTTTTGAGCTGCTTTCGGGGGAAGGCTCAGCAGGAGTTCAAAATCTTCCCCACCGTAAAGAGCCCAATCTAAAGCCCGATCTGGAAAGTGCTTTTGGAGGGGTAATGCAATCGGGAGAGCGGCAGGATCCACCCAGGCTGAGACACCGCTGAGACGACAGATCTGGACCAAAGCATCCGCCAGCCCATCACTGGTGTCCATTCCTCCCAACACTGAAAGCTCGAGTTGCCTCAATAGGGGCATCACATCCAGACGAGGTTGAGGGTATTGATGGGTTTTGATCAAAGATGCCTTTTCTGTCTCCGTTAGGGCAAAAGACTGATCGGGATGGAGGAGAAGTTCTAATCCCGCCCGTGAACTACCATGAGGACCTGTGACCATCAGCCAATCGCCCGGCTGGGCTGCCCTCCTCAGGATCCGTGGACCCTCCAGTAATTCTCCCCAGGCAGTGATGGCAATAAATCGCTGGGATGAGCGGCACAGATCCCCCCCCATGATCTGCACATGCCAGGGCTGGCCACAATCCAGAATGCCTTGATAAACCCCCTGCACCCAGGTCACCGGCGTGGATCCGGGGAGCCCCAATCCGATCACCAGTGCCAGGGGCTCAGCCCCCATCGCTGCCAGATCGGAAAGATTGGCCGCCGCCGCTCTCCATCCCACAGCGTTGGCCGGAGTGGTTTGTTCACTGAAATGGACCTCCTCCACCAGGACATCGGTCGTCACCACAGGCTGTCCCCGAAATGTAGGCAGGATCGCGGCATCATCTCCAACAATGTCGGCATGGCAGTAGGACTGGATCACCTCCAGAAGCCCAGCTTCCCCCAGCTGACTAACGGTTGGTTGCAGGTCGGGCATTGGCATTCCTGATTTTGATCTCAGATCATGATTTCATGAGAGCCGGAGCTTCCCACCACCAGATCTCGGATTTTCAGAATAGCCGTTTCCGGATCAGGGGCAACAATCGCAGGTTTTCCAGACAGTTCCTGAAAAAATTCAATCCAGAGCGGGGCCGGATCAAGCCAGACCATTGGCCTTCCCAATTTGACCGCCAGCGCCGCCTCAGAGGCCGTGCCTGGTCCCATGCCACAAATCACGATCACCTGACTGGAGAGAATATTGATCAGATTGCGCCCCTGACCCAACCCTGTGCGGATCACCAGATCCAGCGCCTCGGATGCCAGAGCTCCCTGTTCATCGGGCAGGATCCCCACAGTGAATCCCCCGGCCACCTGGGCTCCTCTGGAAGCAGCATCCATAACACCCACCGCACGTCCCCCCGTGAGCAGAACCCATCCCTCTCTCCCGATCAACTTCCCCATCTGGTAGGCCAGCTGACAGTGATGATCCGAAGCAGACTCCCCGGGTCCCATCACTCCAATCATGGTTTTGCCCATTACACTGTCCTGAAATTCGGAGATCCTAAAATTCACCCCTCAGGCGTTCATTGGTCAGGATCAGCATATGCTAGCTTGAGAAGCCATGAGCAATTAAGTCTGGAACACTGACGATGTCGTTGCCTCCTCCTCAAGATCCCCTACAGTTTCGCGCGCTCGGCTTGGTGAAAGGCGTTCTGCAGACTATTCCTGATACCTATGGTCAGGGTCTCCTGATCACAGAAGACGGGGGAGAATATCCAGTGACCCCCGGACGGGTGCCGCTTCTCAAACGGTTTGGCCGCTGTCTGGAAAGTAACCAGCCCCACTGGTTTTACGTCAACCCGCAACCTCGTCCGAACCATGTGCTGGGTTTCAGCATTATCAAAATCCTGTCCCTACCTGAATCGGAGCTGGAGGCCAGTGGTCAGCTGGATGATCCCGACTTTGAACCGGATTTTCCTTCAGCCCCGGAGAGTGTGGAAGAAGAATTTAATATTCGGGGCACGATTGAGTCCAAGAACGGAGCGGTGGCCGTCACGATTCAGCGTAAGCCCCAGGGCAACAAGCATTTCCCCCCCCTGATCCTGGAGTTACAAGGATTTTTGCCCGGGGCTCAGGATCAAGAATTTTGGGATTTACAGGCAGAACGGGAAGGGAATGAACTGATTCTGGTGGACGGTACCTGTATCATGGGTCGTTAATATCTGTTCACCCCTGGGAGGAGATCTGATTAGTGCTGGCTGCACGTGTAAAGTCCCTCAGTCCTTCAGCAACGCTCGCGATTACAGCCAAAGCCGCCGCCATGCGAGCCGAGGGTCTGGATGTCTGTAGTCTCAGTGCTGGGGAACCAGATTTTGATACCCCTGCCCACATCAAGGCTGCTGCCATCCAGGCTCTAGAAGCAGGGGAGACTCGCTATGGTCCCGCTGCGGGTTTACCTCAGTTGCGTCTAGCGGTAGCCCAAAAACTGCAGCGCGAACAGCAGATCAGCGTCAGCCGTGATCAGGTCATGATCAGTAATGGGGGCAAACAGACTCTGTTTAATCTGGCCATGGTGTTGCTGGATGCGGGAGATGAGGTGATCATTCCGGCACCCTATTGGGTGAGTTACCCCGAGATGGTGAAGCTCTCTGGTGCCACTCCTGTGGTTGTGCCCACCCATCAAGCTTCAGGGTTCAAACTCTTGCCCGATCAGCTGCAGGCGGCCATTACCCCCAGAACCAAGCTGCTGGTTCTCAACTCACCCGGCAATCCCACGGGCACGGTTTACTCGCGTCAGGATCTGCTGGCCCTGGTGGAGATCCTGCGGCAGCATCCCCAGGTGGTTGTCGTCTCGGATGAGATCTACGAAAAACTGATTTACTCCCCCGAGGGTCACACCAGCATTGCCAGCCTGGCTCCTGATCTTAAGGATCGGATCGTGATCAGCAACGGTTTTTCTAAAGCCTATGCCATGACCGGTTGGCGGATCGGATATCTGGTCGGTCCTCTAGAGATTATTCAGGCAGCCATCAGTCTGCAAAGCCATAGCACCTCCAACGTCTGCACCTTCGCCCAGTACGGAGCCCTGGCGGCCCTCACCGATCCAGCCTCCGAGGAGCATGTGCAGATCATGCGCCAGCAGATGGCAGAGCGGCGTACCCAGGTGTTCCAGCAATTGCAGTCGTTGCCGAGGATTCACTGTGTGGAGCCTCAGGGAGCTTTTTATCTCTTCCCCAACATTGAGGGCTCTGGGTTAGATTCTTTGAGTTTTTGTCAACAGCTGCTGCAGGACTATCATGTGGCGGTGGTGCCGGGGCAGGCCTTCGGCAGTCCGACTCATATTCGCTTGTCCTATGCTGCAGATCGGGCCACTCTCGAAAAAGGGATGACACGATTACAGCAGTTTCTGGCATCCTTGTAGGGTACTTCAGTCCATGATCTCAAAGGAAGCAGACCATGCGGATCGGACAGGGATATGACATCCACCGTCTGGTAGAGGGCCGCCCCCTAATCCTGGGAGGGATCCATCTTCCCTACGAGCGGGGGTTGCTGGGTCACAGTGATGCCGATGTGCTCACCCATGCCATTATTGATGCTCTGCTGGGGGCTGCTGCCCTGGGGGATATTGGCCACTACTTTCCTCCCGAGGATCCGCGCTGGAAGGGAGCTGATAGTATCTTTCTCTTAGAAAAAGTGGTGGGTCTGGTGTACGACCGGGGCTGGCAGATCGCCAATATTGACTCGGTGGTGGTGGCCGAGCAGCCCAAACTTAAACCCCACCTTCTGGATATTCGGGAACGACTGGCCACTGCGATGGGAATTGCCGTGGATCAGATTAATGTCAAAGCCACCACCAATGAAAAATTAGGTCCGGTGGGAGCAGGAGATGCCATGGCCAGTTTTGCGGTGGTCCTGTTGACAGCAGCAACCTAGCTCAACTGCTCTCACTTGCCGCTGCGAAACAACGGACCCAGGCTGTAGCTGAGGCTACTGATCCGACTGGCTACAAGCGAAAAGAGCACCAGCGATTCAAGAATATCAATAGGGTTCTCAGGATCCTCGCGATCAGTTCAGTAAAGTCAGACGCTGATCCCCAGAATGATCAGGAGGACAATCCACAAGGGCGAAGGCGTTGCCCAGCTGATGACAGCATTATCATCTTTCCAAGATCAACGCATTAACACTCATCCAACGCATCGTTCCATACTTGAGGAAGCTTCAAACCACTCTTCGTCAAGCTGGCACTGTTGAGTATGGGGTCGGAGTCGATAGGTGTAAGTCACGGCTGCAGGATCATTGACCACACCTCCAGACTGGGTTCCCAAAAGGGAGAAAGAGATTCTCCCACCAGGTTAGGCCCCCAATAACGCTGAGATCCATCCAGACTGAAAGCCATAATAATTTCACCCGGTCTGATCAGTAGCGGATCTTCCTCCAGGCTCAAGGGGAGGCCTTCACTTCCGCCTTCATTAGCAGCAAAGTCCCAGTGAAAAACCTGAGGCTGATCGTTAGACTCTTCAGAGCGCAACATGACCACCACCCTGACTGGAAAATCAGTCCGATTGCCTACCCGCAGGGGGCCTGTGCGAAGTACGGGTGTCCTTGTCCTATCTGGCTCTAGCTGGGGAGAGTGGGGGGAGGTCAGGATCTGAGGTGACAATGAGGTCACCAGTTCCTCCAGATCCGTTTCTGGAAAGGGCAAAATCCAGAGCTCTTGTGCGGTGGACCAGAGGGGCAGGCGAGAGTCACCCAGCAGGTAAGGTCCCCAGTATTGTCCGGTGCCATCCAGACTATGACCAAACAGGATATCTCCGGACTGGAGCTGCAGCGGGGTTTCCCCAAGGCTCAGGAGTAGACCCGAGTGGCTTCCCTCTCCGGGGGCAAAATCCCAGTGAGCGACTTTGGGAGTGATCACCTGATCTCCGGTCCGCAGAAGGGCCACCAGGCGCAGTGGATGGGGGGTGCGGTTTCCGATCCGGAGGGGTCCAGCTTGAGAATGAACTTGTGAATCTTCTGTTAAAGCTAGGGGCGGAGGGCTGGGGGCAGGACTGGCAGCCGCGGACCCGATCCAGACCATGAGCAGTAGCAATTCCAGGCATCCCAGGGTAAACCCTCTCCCGATCCCGCAACCCTGATTGTATGGAGAGAGAGGTGGAGGAGCCATGTTGGTTGCACCTGGAGTCAGATTCAATTCAATGCATGTTCAGCGTAGCTCAGATCCTGCCAGTCCAACGCTTCCGGGAGACCTTAACTGCCTTCATCACGGGGAGCATTTGGGGAATAATCTTTGGGAAGGCAGGATTTCCTGCTTGACTCGCTGAGAGGACAGTTAACCCGATCGTTCCCCGCGGTGTTTGTAACCAGTGACCGAAGAGGATCGTTATTTCGTCATCGATACAGAAGGCAACCCGCTTCTACGGGAGGTCGCTGTCTTTGATCACCAGGGACAGCTAATCTATGAAGCCTTCTCAACCGAAAGCCCTGTACAGGGACGACGGCGGATCAATCACAAGCCTTTAGCCAGGATTCTAGAGGATCTCACGGCGCTCGTAAGTGATCAAACGCTAGTGTGCCATTACGCTCAGCATGAACAACAGGTTTTAGCCCACAGTTTTGACCATGTGGGGATGCTACTCCCTCCGTTCCGCCTAAAATGCACATGGGAACTGGCCCACACTTATTTTCCCCACTTACCCAGTTATTCCCTCAAGTATCTTTGCCGATACCTGCAGATCAATTGCCATGGCAAGATCTTTCACTCTGACCACCACCACAGTGCTCGGTACGATGCTGAGTTCACCTATTATCTGTACGCAAGGATCATGAAACACCAGGACATGATAGATCGACTGCAAACCACTCCCAATCCCTTTAGCAGCAACCGCGTTGATAACCCTTTCCAGGATCATCTAGATCTGCGCTCGGTTTATCACACTGAATATGAAACGCTCAAGTCGGTCATCTTAGATATCAAGCACGATCCCAATCAGCAAAGCCGCGGGGCCATTGTTATCGGTGAGCCAGGGTCAGGCAAAACTCATCTGATGATGCGTCTAGCTAAAGAGGTGCTGGCCACCCATCGACTTTTGTTTATTCGCCAGCCCAATCACCCACAGGCAGTCTTGCATCATACCTACTCGCGCATGCTTGAGTCTCTGGCTGAAAAAATTCCCGGATCTGAGTTTACTCAGCTGGAGCGGTTACTCTCCAATAGCTTTGTGCACATTCTGGAACAAATTCCCAATGTCAAAAATGCCGAAAAAGGCCAGGTGATTCTCAAGATCTTGAAAGAAAATAGCCTTTATCTTTATCGCAATATCCCTGCCCCAAAACGTCTGGATGTCTGGGAATATATTGATCGGCATATCACCCGTTGGTGGACAGAACGCTACACTGCAGCGGGTTATTCTCCAGATATTCTCAAAGGGATCATCAAGTTTTGTGGCTATTCCGATGCTAGCAAGAAAAGTAAGGTTCGCCGTTGGCTGGCAGCAGGGGGATTATCAGAGGAGGATATAGCTGACATTGGACTGGAAGATTGGCAGGAGGATATGAGCAAAGAAGAGTTCTCACTGGAGGGGATCACAACCTTTGGCAAACTCTCAACTCTGGATGAACCTCTGATCATGATCTTTGATCAGTTAGAAGGTCTAGCGGATAAACCTGCCCTGCTGGAAAGTTTTGGTCATGCTGTCAAAGAGATCCTCACGCATGTGCCCAATTCCCTGGTCATTCTCACCCTATTTCCAGATCGGTGGCAGCAATTTCGGCATGTTTTTGACGCAAGCGTGGTCGATCGAATTTCTCAGCATGAAGTGCATCTCCAGATTCCAGATCAGACGCAGCTGCATGATATTTTGAGGCAAAAAGCAGCATCCGTGAACCTGGACCTGGATACCCTGTTTGGATCTCGCGAACTTCAGGATATTCTGGCCCAACCCTCGATCCGAGCGATGTTAAACCGGGCTGCCGCTTACTATCGTGCCCTAGCCCAACATATGCCTCTGCCCCCACCTCCACCTGATCCTCCAGCTTTATTCAATCGCACTGTGGATGCCAGATTGCAGCGACTGGAGCAGGAGTTTTCCCGTTTTAAGCAGGCGCTTCTCAATCTGTCTTCTCTGTTTCTGCCGCTGGCTATGCCAGAAGATGTCTCCATCCCTTCAGCTCCTGTTCCAGGTCAGGACACTGAAGATCTCTCCATCCCTGCTTCTCTTCCTTCAGGTCAGAGATCGGTAATTGCTGAACCTAAATCTGAGCAAAAACCTAGGGCGCCGGTGTTTACGATTCCTCCGACGACTCCAAGAACCGACCCAGATCAGTTAGTTTCAGATTTTCTCACCGCCCAGCAAAAGCAATTGGAGAAAGACTATCATCGGGCACCGATCATCACCGATTCTGATGAACTGGGAAAATTGTTGGAGGTCATTAATGCCTTCCAGAAAATTCAGAGTATTGTTGTTGATCAGTTATCTCTGGGTAGAAGAGCCTTACCAGAACATATCAAAATTGAGGTAAACCGCAGCAGTCATGTGATTGGCTTTTTGAATCTTGCTGGGGCAGCCTTTGCTCCCCGGATCAAGAACTTTAATCAGTTGGTGGAAAACGACCCCAAAACTCAGTTTCAGCTGATCCGTGATGCCCGTGAACCTCAGATTAAGGGAGCCGTGAGTCTGCAGGAGATTGAGCGGCTGAACCAGACCCAGAATGGCAGTTTTCGTGTCATGGAAAAGGCAGAACGTATTCAGTTTGAGCTTGCTTATGCCCTGATCGTCGCCATTCAAAACCGTGATCTGGAGGTTGAGATGGCGGAGGCCCTCCGTGTTCTTGTGAACCAGCAACCCCAGAATTGGCTGCTCCAACTTCTCAAACCAGCTGCAATGATCAATTAGTGCAGAGACAAACTGCGCAATTCAGGCATTCAGGACAGACCAAAGTATGTTATCAAGTACCTGTGCAACCTGATCGTTGAGCTGATCTCGGATGACATCCCCTAAACTTACTGTCGGTATTCTCCTGTTTCCCCAGGTGGAAGTGCTGGACTTTGCCGGACCCTTTGAGGTCTTTTCTCGCACACGCTTGGTGCCTGGAGTGGGCTCCCGCCTCAACGAAGATAGTGCCCCTTTTCGGGTGTTGACCGTGGCTAAATCGTTGGAAACGATCACTGCGATTGGCGGTCTGCGGGTACTGCCAGACTATGATTTTGCCACCGTGCCATTGATCAATCTGCTGGTGGTGCCCGGTGGATTTGGGACCCGTTCCCTTCTTCAGGATCCAGACACCCTGAATTGGATCCGCACCGTCAGTGAGAGCGCTGATCATGTTGCTTCCGTGTGTACAGGGGCACTGCTCTTGGCCCAGGCTGGCCTTCTCTCCCACAAACGAGCCACAACCCATTGGGGAGCCCTGGATACTTTAGCCCGGATGGATGATTCGATTGTGGTGGAAAGAGATCAACGGGTTGTCGTGGATGGAATCTTCACATCCGCAGGTGTGGCGGCAGGGATCGATATGGCCTTAACGGTGGTGGAGACCTTATGTGGAGTTGAGGTTGCCAATGAAACAGCTCATTACATTGAATTTCCACGCCATGCGTCAGAGTCTTCCCCCCATGCAGAGGTGTTGATCGAGCCCTGATCCGCTGCAGCAATCTTCCCGTTCAGTAGGTTCAGCAGGTACTTGCTAGGATTAGTCCAGGTTGAGAACGCCTCCAGTTGTCTGAGAAGTCATGGTAACCGTGATAAACCTAACTCCAATTGAGGGCCTATCTCGTCAGGAGTTTCGTCAGATCTGCGAGGCAAATCCTGATTTACTCTTGGAACGATCAGCTGCAGGCGATCTGG
The DNA here is from genome assembly GCA_964392245.1 of uncultured bacterium. GTDB lineage: Bacteria > Cyanobacteriota > Cyanobacteriia > Thermostichales > Thermostichaceae > JAAUUJ01. The sequence goes on along the minus strand of CAYMOX010000023.1, from coordinate 37,312 downwards.
TGATTGTGTCTCCAGTCGAACGACGATCTGATTTCACCCTTGACCGGAGATGATGGGTTTCTCAAGAAAGAGATGGAAAGCGGGATTGGCACGATCAATCTGTCAAAGTCAACCTGAGTTCGACAAGTCATCCAAAGACTGTAGGCAAGAGTAAATTTCACTACACCCAAGATTCAGGGAAAGAATCAAACGGACCTCTGTAGATATGATAGTTTTGTAGTGTTCCAAAAAAACTGGAACCCTCTCTTTTCAGTGGTTGCAGGTATTTGGAACCTCCCGATGCCTACACTCTCAACTTGTTCACTGAGTTGAAGGTTGCATTTCCCCTGACAGTCTCTTACTGATCCAACTGCTCCTATGACCGCTTTTGCAGATTCTGAAACGTTCTCTATCGTCGGTATTGGAGCTTCAGCAGGGGGGATCGAGGCCCTGATTACATTCTTCTCTCACCTGGATTCTACGCCCAACGCGACCCATATCATTCTGCAGAACCGGACCCTTGATAACCCTATCCAGGAGTTGGTAGATCTGATCGCCCGCTATAGCCCCATGCCTGTGCAGGTCATTGAGGAGGGGCTAACCCTTGCTACAGGTCGGGTCTACATCTGTCCCCCCAGAACGATCCTGGAGTTAGATGCCGATGCATTTCGCGTTACCACAGCAGAGGAAAGAGCTGCGATCATGGATCCTTTTTTTCAGTCCCTGGCGGCTTATGCGGGTCAACGGTCGGTGGGCATTCTGCTTTCTGGCACCGGAGATGATGGGGTGAAAGGGCTGCAGGAAATTGCCAGTCAGGGGGGATGGGCTCTGGTGCAATCACCCGAAACCGCACAGTTTTCCACCATGCCTGCTCACGCGATCTCCTCAGGATATGTGGACGAGATCCTTTCTGTTCCCGAATTAGCTCAGATGGTAGCCAACCTCACAGAGTTTCCAGCCAGTACATTAGTCCCCACAAAGGATGGCCACAGGCAGGTTAGTCCAACTCATCTGCAACAGATCCTCGATATTCTGCGGCAACGCAGCTCCACTGATTTTTCGAACTATAAAACGAGTACTCTTAGCCGCCGCATTCTGCACCGTTGCTCCCTGGTCAAAGCAAAGGATTTCAATGATTACTTGACTTTTTTAGACTCCTCGGAGAAAGAGCAGGAAAAGCTGCTACAGGATCTGTTAATTGGGGCTACCCAGTTTTTCCGTAATCCGCAAGCTTGGCAGGTGTTGGAATCCAGATTTTTGCCCCAACTGTTGCTGCAAATTTCGCCTCAGGATCCCTTACGGATGTGGGTACCTGCCTGCGCCACTGGAGAAGAAGCCTATACCCTGGCCATGCTGGTGTACGACGTTCTGGAAAAACTGAACCGATCCGCCTCTGTCAAAATTTTTGCCACTGATCTGGATACCCAGGCCCTGCAAGTGGTCTCTCAGGGGATCTATCCCGAAACCATTGCTCAGGAGATCACCCCAGAACGGCTGCAGAAACATTTTGATTACAGCTCGGGCCACTACCAGATCAAACCCTATTTGCGGGACATGCTGATCGTTGCCCCCCATGACCTGACCCAAAATGCAGCCTTTTCGAACATGCATCTGGTCAGCTGCCGTAATGTATTGATCTACATGCAACCGCAACTGCAGCAACAGGTGATCCGGCTGTTCCATTTCTCGCTCGTGCCACAAGGGATCCTGATGTTGGGCAGTTCGGAAACCGTGGCGGATCTTTCAGGTGAGTTTGAGGCTCTGGAGGGTAAATGTAAAATTTATCGCAAAGTCCGCGATGTGTATTTACCAAATCGGTCCATCTCCTTCCAGCCGACATACAACGCAACTCCACCTTCGGGTCGAAATCTGTCCAAACCTGTGCAGTTTGATCGTTTATTGGGAAAGATCTATCAAACTTGTTTTGAAGGAAAACACCTGACCTGTGTCCTGGTTAATGCCAATAATCAGCTTTTGCACATCTACGCCGATTCCGATCAACTGCTAGAGCTACCCTTAGGAGATCTGCGAGCCAACATTACCGATCTTGTCCCCGGCCAACTCAAAATTCCTCTGGGCACCGCCCTCCACCGAGCCCGCCGCGAAGAGAAGCTGGTGTACTACTCCAACATCTCGTTGCTAAGACAAGACCAAGAGTGGGTGGCCCATCTTAAAGTTAGACCCTGTAGTAGCGGGGATGGATCTCAATTTATCGTAATCATTGAGCTGGATTCTCCCCAGGGTGTGCCCACAGACACCTCACCTTCAGAGCTGAATTCCGAAACATTGCAACAAATCTCAGAGTTGGAGTTTGAGCTGCAACAAACCCGAGAAAATCTACAAACCACCCTGGAGGAGTTAGGCACCAGTAATGAAGAGCAACAGGCGATCAATGAAGAGCTGCTGGCCTCAAATGAAGAGCTGCAAAGTACCAACGAAGAACTTCAATCCGTCAATGAAGAACTCCAAACCTTAAACACAGACTATGAAGCCAAGATCCAGGAGCTGACCCAACTCAACAGTGATGTTGACAACCTTCTCCGCAGCACCCGGATCGGAGTTTTATTCCTAGATAATCAGCTCAATATCCGCAAATTCACGCCCGCCACAACGCTTGCTATTAACATCATTTCCACCGATACCAACCGTCCTCTCACGGATCTGACTCACAACCTGGAATGTCCTGATCTGATCGAACTTCTAGAACAGGTGATCGCAACAGGTCATCCGATTGAAAGAAGAGTGGTGGTTCGACGCACTCAGGATCACCTGCTCCTGCGCATAAATCCCTATCTTACCGTTACAGGAGATCAGGATGGGGTAGTGGTGATCTTTGTGGAGATCAATGAGCTACATGAAGTTGAAAATCAGTTTGCGCTGGTTAACAGCACATTAGAAAACCTTTTTGATTCCAGTCCTGTGGGCCTGGCACTACTGGATGCTAATCTTGTTATCTTACGGATCAATAAAGTGCTTGCCGATATCAATGGTCTGCCTGTTGAGAAGCATATTGGTAACCGCGGACCTGACCTTACTCCTGAGATCAAAGAGATTGTCGAGCCCATCCTTCAGCAAGTCATCAATACCCGACAGGTGCTCCCCAATATCGAAATACGGGGACGAACCCCTGCTGATCCTGAGCACGATCATTACTGGCTTTGCAGTTATTTCCCCATTGAATTGGCCGATGGCACCTGTGGGGTGGGGGCCGCCGTCACCGAAATTACTGATCTCAAACAGGCAGAAATCTCCTTACGCCAGAATGAAGAACGACTGCAACAACTCAATCGCCTTAAGGATGACTTTCTCAGTACCGTTTCTCACGAGCTGCGCTCCCCCCTCAGTAACGTGCGTATGGCGCTGCAGATGATGACACTTGCCAACACAGAAGATAAACGCCAGAACTACTTTGCCGTGGCCATGCGAGAATGTGAACGCCAGATCGAAATGGTCAATGATCTATTAGATCTGCAACGCCTGGAAGCTGAGACCTATGAGACCCTCATTCAGCCTTTAGATCTAGAGTTAGAGTTAACCCAAATTCTTGAGCCCATCGAGTTGAAGTTAGAAGAGCGAACCCTGCAGAAAGATATCAATCTTTTAGTAGATCTGTTTTACAGTGATCGCAGCTGCCTGCAACGGATCGTGGGGGAATTGCTACATAATGCGGTCAAATATACACCTCAAGAGGGATCCATTTCCTTTCGGGTGCTGCAAACACAGCAGGAGGTTTTTGAGTTTGAAGTGGCTAACACAGGAGATATTCCTGAAGAAGAACTGCCCCATCTTTTTGATAAGTTTTACCGCGTGCCAGGCAGTGATCGTTGGAAGCAAGGGGGCACCGGACTGGGCCTTTCCCTGGTGAAACAAATGGTCGCAGCCCTGGAGGGATCTATCTCCGCTACCTGCAGCGAAGGTTGGATCCGCTTCCATGTGCGCCTGCCCAATCACCGCCCCCAACCGCTTACCCCTCCTCTTCCAGAACCCGACGGAGAACAAGACGATCCGCAGTAGTCTGTCAAGCAATGAGGATGTTAAGTTGCATGTAGGATCAGAACCATCAACGGCACCATGGATTTAACAGGACTCTGGCTGGGAACCTACTGGCAGGACGGTCAGCCCACCCGTTTTGAAGCCACCTTCGTCCAGTGTGAAGCACTCCTAAGTGGCCGGATCACTGATGATGGCTATCTGGGGGATGCCCAAATCTCAGGGCAAGTGACCGGACGGTTCATCCGATTCACCAAAAAGTACTTCGGCATTGATGACAAGATCCATTACACGGGCACCCTTTCGGAAGCGGGCAACCAGATCTGGGGGGAATGGTTTATTTCCATCAACACCTCGGGTCCTTGGGAGGCACACCGCAGTCATGACACCCTTCTGAACAGTCTACAATCGGTCCTGCAACACCAGATGCCCCTTCTCACTTCGGGCAGCCATTGAGAGACAAGATCCAAAACCTCTAGAGCCGAGCAAGCAACTCCTTTTTCTTGGCCTGAAATTCCTCTTCCGTCAACACCCCTTGCTCCTTCAACTGACCTAAACGCTCTAGAGCCTGGTACACAGAAGCCGCATCATTACCTTTTTCTTTTTTCAGGTTCGAGGCATAGGCTTCTCCCTGCTTGAAGGCCGATTCATAGGCGCTTTTCACCTGTTCTTCCACAAAGTCACTCAGGTTTCCCGAATTACTGAAATGACTAATGGCCACCTGCCCCACCGCATAGGTTGAAGCCCCCGAGGTGAGAGACATGGAGGCCCCGCCGATGATCGTGCCCACTCCAGGGATCGCTTTCACAAAACTGGCCGCCAGTCGCGCTAGGGTGGTTCCGGTCAGAGCGGAGACAAATACCTTACCTTTGCTGCGGGAATAATCTACAGCGTACAACCGCGCCAGTTGTTCTAGCATCTCCAGTTGAATGGCAGTGACAGCCGCGAAATCCACCAGGGGAATGGGGATCAGACCTCCACCCATCGCCCACAGTACATGGGTCCGAATGATTGACTCTGCTTGCGGTCGTAGACTCATGGGACCTTCCAGGTAATGAATTGGGGCTGTGATAGACATCTCTTTTGATAATATTCCCTGAGCCCGCATCCATGAAAACTACTCCAGCGGATCCATCACTAATCCTGGATCCAGAGGCTGACGGCAGGCAGGATCTTCATGCTTTGGGCTGTTCACGTGGGTGGAGACAGGATAGAACCTCACCTCATCTGCGTAAGCAGTCTCCCATAAGAAAGCAAGGTCTCGCGGATCCTGCACCTGCCGATCCAGCCACTGAGCATAGTTTTCAGGATTCAAGATCACGGGCATCCGCTGGTGCAATTCCTGGATCGGCCCCTGTGCTTGGGTGGTGAGAATGGCACAGGAGTTGATTTCGGATCCATCGGCTCCCTGCCAGTGCTCCCAGATCCCGGCAAAGGCAAACAGAGGTTGGGCCTTCAGGTGGATGAAATAGGGCTGCTTTCCCTTCCCTGAGCCTTTCCATTCATAAAATCCATCCGCAGGGATCAAACACCGTCGCCGTCGCAGTGCGGCTTTGAAGGAGGGTTTTTCCATGGCGGTTTCGGCCCGAGCATTGATCCACCCCGATCCAAACTCCTGGCGCCAGGAGGGCACCAATCCCCAGCGAAAATGAGTGATCTCCCACGATCCTGAGTTGGCGTCCTTGATGGCCACGACAGGTTGAGATGGGGCGATGTTGTAGCGAGGAGATAAGGGGGGAAGTTCAGCCAGGACAAAATGCGACGCCAGATCTGCAGGTGACACCGCTAAGCTAAAGCGTCCACACATACCCGACTCAACTCCCTAATCGCTTGCTTCCCAAATTATTCACCGGATCAAGCCTTTATCCGTGAGGAAATTTCTGAAAAAATCCTTTCCATAACCAAAAATTCTGCTCCCCCTCATGAACATGGGCAGAAAACAACTGTTGACTGCATAGCGAACAATGCTGGTAGCACGCGCAACTTCTTCCCCCTCTTGATCTAGCATTCGCAGCTCCACATCTGCCATCGGGGAGGCTAAGCAGGGCAGATCTTCTGTGTGTAGAACAACACATCGACTCAGATCTGCATTAAGTTTCATACGTAACCTCGAAAGAAAAATCGATCACAATCAAGTTAGTGAATAGGGTGCTCAAGCCGATAAAAACAGATCCCGAGAAGCCGCTTATTATAAGTACACATTCAGTCACAGAAATATTGTTAATGCAATAATGAGACGCAGAAGTGAATAGTTGCATACTGAAGAACACTTTCTGGGGGAGATATGGCTGTCTACAGTCACAACGTTCCATCAAAGTACTACTCTCGCGATGATCTGCTTTTTTTACTCACAACTGTCCTCGTGGGTGTGCTCACTGTTGTCATCTTCCTGGGTATTCTGGGTGTGCCTCAATTCACTCATCAGCAGGGACTCAACCCGGCCCCTCCCACCTCAGGAGTCAAGGACCGTACCTACCCTTTGTTGCGCTACTCAGGATCACCGATTGGTGATTATGTTTCACCACACACTCCCCTGTACTGGCGAGGATAGAAACCTTTTCCCTACTCATAAATTTGGGTATTTCTATGGAGAAGACGGCGGTACTCTGCCTCTGCCTCTGGATTGGGTAACAATCGCTCTGGATTGATCAGGGGAGGTCCGTCAGTACGCTGGATCAGCAGGACCAGAGAAGCCAGTGCCTGGGCAACGGTGAACTCACAGTGGCCATAGCCCCGAGCAGGCAGATTGCGCAGCAGAGCAAGGGTATCGGAGCGACTCACTTTGCGGCGGAACCAGGGCTCATGCCAGTAAGGGATCAGGGGATCATCCAATGTATGAAGCGTTTGGGTGGGGATGCTCAACACTCCGCTGGTTTCCCACATTTCGGCCAGTCGCTCGCGGGCTTCGGCGTCTCCTGAAAATCGCCGGACTTGTCGATTCAGCAACAGGTCATTGGCTGAGCCTCGATAAAGGCGAATTTGGTTATCGAAGGGCTGCCCCCCAACACGGCTGATGATATCTTCAGTGGCAAAAACATTGAACCAGAGCAGATCAAGGACGGTGGCTTCTCGTGAACTGGGATCCTGACGATCAGTGGCGGCCCGAGTCACCCTCAGCAGCTGGTCTGTGGCTTCAGGATCCTGTCGGAGTGCCGTACGAATGCGGGGAATATAAACAGTTTCCCAGTCCCGCACCAATTCTGGAGGGATCTGAAGCGGTGACCCTGGCAGAACCCCTGGGAAGAAATAATCAAAGACAACCCGAAAGTCGGCAAGATAATCAACCTGAGCCTGAAAGTTACCAATTGGACCACACGCGGGGAGGACTCCGGTGAAAAGTGAGGGATACGCCTCCACGGTCAGAACACTGATCAGACTTCCAAGGGAGACCCCCAGCAGATAGATGGTTTGAGGCTGGCCATAGGTTTGGCGAAAAATATCCACCAGTTCCACCAGATCGGGAATGCTTTCTCGCACCGCCAAGCCGTTCTCGGCAAAGCTAGAGGTGGCAAAGGCAAAGCCCAGTCCATTGATTATGCCAGGCAGGGAAGGCCCATCAGGGATCATCAGTTGATCCTCCTGGATGGCCACGGGCTCAAAAGGCGACACATAACCGCGGGCAAAGATCACTAGACTGCCATTCCACTCCTCCGGTACACAGATGCGATAACTGGCACCACTGGACTGAACCCCATCGGGGTCACATGCGGTTTCGGGTGTTGGCGTTGATGGGGAGGATTGTAGCGCCACTTCACTGCTGGATTCATTCAGTGCTACGGGTGTTGTGGATCCGCAGCTCCCCAAAAGTAAGGCAAGGAATACTAACCCCGAGCAGATCCGTAATCGACTTTGCTTTCTGGCCAACAGTGAAGTTACACCCATGACACCAGGTACTCAAGTGACAGCAAGAGAGACATCCCCAATTGTATAAAAGGGTTAAAATGAATCATGAGGATTGACCTAGCTGCAGTGATCCTAATCTCCTTGAGGAAGTTCATACCAGAGACTGGTTTGCTGGCGTAGGCTGGTATGATTTCCTGCCCCCAGAATCAGGTGATCCAGAACGGGGATTTGCAGAATTTGACCTGCCTGCAACAGCTGTCGGGTCAGCTCAATATCTTCTGGACTGGGATCCAGCTGGCCAGAGGGATGATTGTGGGCCACCAAAATGCGAGCTGCTCCCTGGCGGATAGCAAGCTTAAAGGTCTCGCGGGGATGAGAAAGGGTCTCGGTGGCCGTCCCCCGTGTCACGATCTGCTGACCAATCAGACGATGCTTGATATCAAGCAGTATCACCCCAAAATGCTCCTGCGGATCCCAGGACATCTCTCCACTTAAGACAGCAGCGGCAATTTCAGGAGAATCGATACAGGTTCCTTCCTGGGGCCGGGCCAGAAATAAGCGCCTTCCCAATTCAATAGCAGCCAGAATGGTGGCAGCTTTGGCTGGACCAACCCCTTCGACCTGCATCAGCTCCGCAGCTCCGATCTCCCTTAACCCACTGAGGGGATCCGCGCCATAGTGTCCAAGCTGGCTCAGGATCATTTGTCCCAATCCCACGGCAGAAAGTTTGCCAGTTCCCTGGCCAGTGTTTAAGAGCAACGCCAGGAGTTCAGCATTCGCCAGTGAGCGTGGCCCCTGGGTCAAAAGCCGTTCCCGAGGTCGTTCACTTGGGGGGATATCGGCAATCCGGATGGAATAAGAACTCATCAACCATCCTCCATGAGGATCTGACGTTGACTATAGCAGGGGTAGACTTCACCGCCGGAGACAATGAGTTAGGATTGCAGACCAAGGTTTGCCTTCGACCTTGTAAAATTCAGTTGTCTAGCCGCAGTCAAGTCGTGATTGAAGTCGAGGTCCATCAACAGCTCAGCCAACTTCTGCGGCAGTCTCCGGAACTTAACTGGCCGCACCAACTTACCATGGCTCGCTTGGTGGCTCGGGGATTACGGTTGGGACGCAGTGCCCTGATCCAGGTGCCGGGAGGCGAACAACATCGACTCAGTTATCTCCTCCCTGCTCTCATGTGGCCGGGGCCAACGCTACTTTGTGCCCCTGCAGCTGTCCAGAATCAGCTGATTCACGATGAAATTCCCTGGCTCCAAAGCCGCCTGAATTTATCCAAGCCTGTGCTGCAGGGGGAGGACTGGCCCAGCCCAGATTTTGAGGGGTTGCTATTGATGGATCCGCGGATTTGGTTGCGTAAGCGTCTGCGGTCCCAGGGTTCCCCCCCCCGATCCCAGGAGCAACAGTCAGCCTTTCCCTTTCAGATTCCCCTGCTGCTGGATCGAGTGGAGCGTCTGGAATCGTGGGTACAGGAGGTCCTCACCACTTCGCTATCTACACCCGATTGGTCCCGACTGCAGCGGGCGGTGCCCCAGATGGCAGACCGGATCAGTGACATTCACGTTGAACTGACCCTCAAGCTATTGCAGCGTCCTCTCTCTCCCTGTTTGTTGCTAGAGGATGACATTGCCCTTTTAGATCAGGTGATCCTGCCATTGCCACCAGAGGTTCCTGCCCCCTGGTCTGGCTTTCGACAGCAGGTAAGGCGGGATGCCGTGATCTGGGCCGATATCCATCGTGCCACTGGCCAGGTTTCCCTTCATGTCAGCCCCATTGGCCTGGACGAGATCATGTCCTCGATTTGGGCAACCCAGCCCCTGGTGATGATTGGGGAAGCGGTCGATCTGGATCGTTCTGCCACATCGTTTCGTCAGCGGTTGGGATTACCGGACCTGACCGCCCTCAGGTTTTTGCCAGAGACCAGCTTTGGTCTGGATCAGGTGGGATTAGAACTGAGGGTTTACACCCCCCGCTTACCTGTGCCCAATAGCCCCCTGTTTCGGGATCACGTCCTGTCTCAGTTGAAGCGGCTGATCTGTGATGGGGTCGGTGAGGTGGTGATCCTGGTGTCCGATCAACCCCTGCAAGCGCAGATTGCTACTGCCCTGGCGGCAGAGTTTGGCACAAGGGTGGTTGTGAATGGTTCTAATCAGCATCAAAACAGTATTCTGGTGTGCAGCTGGGACTATTGGCTGGAGTCCAGGGTCACCTTGCACCCCCCCACGTTGCTGGCTATTGTGACCTTACCTTTTCCCTCCATGGAGGATCCGTGGGTGGCGGCTCGGGTCAGTTATTTGCGCCAGAAGCGCCAGGATTGGTTCCGGACCTATATGCTGCCGACTGCAGCTGCCCATTTACAACAGGCGGTCAGTCCCTTACGAGCGCGGCAGGCGGGGATGGTTAGAACGGCAAAGACTGAGCCACTCCTGGCGATCCTCGATAGTCGCATCATTACACGCAGCTATGGATCGCAGTTGCTGGAATCACTGGGACCGATTGTGCGCAGCCCTCAGGGACAGATGCTGGCCTGATCCGGTGAAGAGTTGCTTCAGCCTGTGGTGTCTCGGGTGAAAAAGATTGATGCCAAACTGATGCAAGAGAACCTCATCAACTTCAGTTTCAGTTAACGCCTGTTGAGATTGTTCCTCTCCTTCTGTCTGAGTGAGGGTTCGCCCACTGAGGGTCAGTCGTCCGGTTAATGTCGCCCGCGTGCATAGAGGGATCTGATTTAACAGCGAGTCTTTCGAGGTTTGGTGAAACCGACACCGACAGGCAAAATCTTCTAGGGCTCGGGGTTGGAGCGTGAAGGAAAAGAGATTTTTGCATCGGGTAGGGTAGCACTGCTGAAGAGACCAGCCCAGGGGATCCTGCTGCAACCGATAGCCAGGATCGGGGGAAGGGCCCTGGAGCGGAAGGGGGATCCGGCAGGAATCGCCAAATCCTACATCCACAATCCATGGCTTTGACAATTGGACCAACAGCACTAGGTGATCAAAATCGGGACCTTGACTGCCATCAGCACTGGTGACTTGGGCAGAGAGTAAAGTAACCTGAAATCCCAACGCCTTCAGAAGTTCAGCAAACAATCCGTTGAGTTCATAGCAGATCCCACCACGAGCATGCTTGATGATTTTGGTGAACAGCGCCGAGGTTTCTAATGGCAAGGGAACGCCAGAAAGAATGTCCAGATTTTCAAAGGGAACCGTCTGCAGGTGGACTGACTGTAGCGCACTTAATGTGGCCACTGAAGGCTCGCAGGTGCCGGAATACTGGATTCGCTCCAGATAAGCTGCGATGTCCCTAGAGTTCATGATCCTGGGTATGCCTGACTGACCGCCAAGGTAGGAAATTGAAGACATGACTTGAGATCCAGCAGCCTTAAGCCGCGAGGAGGGCCGAGCACCTGAATCCAAAGCTGATCTGGATCAGGGAAAGCCTTGAGCTGGAATGGATCATGCAACCACTTCTGCAGAAAGGGCGTGCCCTCCTGGTCAAGGAGAATCAGGTGCTGTTCGATCCGTACTGCAAATCCCCAAGCGGCGGTTAAGACTTGTTGTACAGGTCCCTGGAGTTGAACGGGGCGGATGCGAAAGGGATGGGGAGCGATCACCAGGAGTTCCCCGGCTTGAGATTCATGCAATAGGATCGCCTTTCCCCCTGGGGTCGATAGCAGCTGTCCAGTTCTGGAGAGGGGGAACTGCCATTGATCCGAAAGGTTCTGGAGATCAGGAATGGATGTGGCTGGGCAAAGAAAGAGACTTTTTTCATTCGTCATCTCTCCGTGCACAGCCAGCAATTGTTCGGTCTTCAACCAGGCAAAGGTAGGTAACCCCTGAAAAGGTTGAGGCCAGCGATAAAAGGAGGGGTTGAGAACGATCTCATCCGGAAATAGAGCACCCTCCGCCAGTTTGAGCTCTGACCACAGTTGCACCAATCCCATTGCTTCCGAGGTGGCCCAGATCAGCCAACCCCGGTCTGGAACATAGAAATGAGTCCACTCTGGAGTGAAATGGAGAAGCTGTCGCGGTCCCTGCTGTGGAAAGCACAGATAGGCTGCAGCATGGGTGATCACCAAGACTCCTGATGAGGCAATGAATTTAGAGTCCAGGCAGTAGAGATGCGTGATGGGTTCGGGGAAGGTTGCCAGCCGTTGAGGCTGTCCCTGGTGTTCCCTAAAAAGCTGGTCTTCTACCGTCCACAGCACAGAAGCGGAAGATCCTCTGGCAGAGATCACGGCGGTTGCCTCAGGATCAATGAAATCAGGGGCTTCAATTTCTGGAATCTCTACCTGCGGAACCTGGGGAAACACCCAGCAATGGATCGGCTCGTGTAAAGCAGGGGCGACTAACTCCAGGGCTGCACTCATGTCTGCAGCATGATGAAACCGGCGAGATGGAAGTTTGCGCAGGGCTTTTTCTAGGATCGGGCGCAGGGCCACAGGGATCAGCGGATCCATTTGCACAGACTGATTGAGATGGGCATACATCAACTGCTGCGGCGATCCGGAGAAGGGACGATGGCCGACCAGAAGCTCATAGAGGATCACACCAACCGCATAGAGATCAGAAGCGGGGAAAACCTGACCATAGTAGCGCTCGGGGGCCATATAGGCTGGGGATCCTGTGGCAGCGATGCTATGGGAGTGGAGAACCTGGTGGCGGGCAATGCCCAGGTCGGTGAGCTTAAGCACCCACGTTTCCGCAACAGGTTTGAGGAGAATGTTTTCTGGTTTAATATCGCAATGAATTACTCCCTGATCATGGGCATGGGCCAGACCGCTGAGGATCTGCTGAACGTAATCGAGGATCTGAGCGTAGGTCATGGGAGCCTGCGGACTCATGAAATCCCGTAGCGTACCCCCTTCGCAGTACTCCAGGACCAGGTAGCGCCCCTCGCGGGTATGTTTTAATGCCAGACAGTGAGTAATATGCTCGTGATCCAGGCTGAGCAGATAGCGGAGTTCCCGGAGAAACGCATGGGTCGGGAAGTAGTGCCCCGGAAGTTCTTTTAAGGCCACCAATTCCCCGGTGCTACGTTGGCGGGCACAATAGACTTTGCCAAACTGGCCGATCCCAACCAACCCCATCAGGGTATAGGACTCTTGAATCGAGGGGAGGTGGTGGTGTCTGGAGCTGGCCACTGGAGTTCCTATTTCCCCATGATTGAGCAAACACTTACGCCTCAGGGGATGGACAATCAAGAACATTACTTCTATCTTGCCCTGTATCCAGGGGCATCGCTGAGATAGATTAAGAACATTTGTAGCTGACAGCCAGTGCTGAGGAACGAGCAATTGTCCATGCACTATCGTCGGTTTGGACGGACCAACCAAAGGATCTCAGTCTTCAGCCTCGGATCTATGCGACTGGTTCACCTCCCCTGGCAGCAAGCGACTGTGCTGGTCCAACAAGCTCTGAATGCCGGAATCAATCATCTGGAAACAGCTCCCGCCTATGGCGCTAGTGAGCAACTTCTGGGACAGATCCTGGCTTCTCTCTGGGGCCAGCCTCGGATGGATGGCGAAGGGATCTGGCAACGGTCCGATCTGGTCATCACCACCAAAGTCTCTCCCACCCTATCGGCACACCAGCTCACAGATTCTCTGAAAGCATCCCTCGCCCAGTTGCAGCTACCCTACATTGATAACCTGGCTTTTCATGGGATCAATTTGCCAGAGCATTTATTGGCAGTGATCTCTGATGCCTGGCCCGCCGTCGAAAAGGCCCTGACCTCAGGGATGATCCGACAGATTGGGTTCTCAACCCATGCCCCCTTGGCCCTGATCCTGGAGACCCTGGCCACGGATCGGTTTGACTTTATTAATCTCCACTACCATCTGTTTCAGCAGCGCAATGCTCCGGCAGTGGCGGCAGCCCATCAACGAGATCTGGGTGTGTTTATCATTTCGCCAGCGGACAAGGGGGGGATGCTCTACCACCCGCCACCCCTGTTGGCGCAGCTCTGTCAGCCCTTCTCACCTCTGGAGACTGCCTACCGCTTTCTCCTGGCGGATCCACGCATTCATACCCTCAGTTTGGGAGTGGATCGTTCCGACATGATTGATCAGGCCTTGCAATCCCTTCAGGATCCTCATCAATGGCAAACCTGGGGAAACCAAATCTTAAATCAGTTGCAGACACAGGCGGAAGCCAGCCTGGGAGAGGATCGCTGTGCCCAATGCTACGCTTGCTTACCCTGTCCAGCTAACGTCAATATTCCAGAAGTGTTGCGCTTGCGGAACTTAGCTCAGGCTTATGAGATGCAGGCGTATGCTGAATATCGCTACAACATGCTGGGGATGGCGGGCCACTGGTTTCCGGGGGTCAGTGCCGATCAGTGTACGGAGTGTGGGGACTGCTTACCCCGATGTCCAGAAGATCTGGAGATCCCCAAACTACTTTTTGATGCCCATGATCGCCTGCACCGATCCCCAATCCGGCGCTTGTGGGAATAGATCATGATTGCCCAGCTAAGATAGGACGTGTTGATACCAGTGTAGGGAACTGAACAATGTCAGAAGAACAACAGAACTTTTCTACCTCCTCTACAAACGAAGCCGATATGCCGAGTCATCCTGAACCCGAACATCCCACCAGTTCTGTGGTTGAGGAGTTTTCCCTCAGTGGGAATGATCTGGTGACCAAGATTAAAGAGCTGATTGAAGAAAGCAATGTCCGCCGGATTGCCATCAAAGATCATGAGGGTCAGGTCCTGATCGAGATCCCCTTGACTGTTGGAGTGACTGCGGGGGTGATTGGGGCAGCTCTGTTCCCGGTCCTGGCTGCCGTCGGTGCCATCGGAGCTCTGGTTGCCAACCTGAAAATTGTGGTGGAGCGAGTCGAGCGCTAAGTTTAGTTCTGGGCGATTAACTGCGCTAGATGCTGGACAAATTGCCGTGAGTTCTCGGGAGTGATCAGGAGTGGGAAACCCTGCTGTCGCTCCACAAACACAAATTCCTCTAGCGAGGAGAGATAAACTTCCACCAGACCCCGTTTTTGGGTCCAAAGCCAGCCAAAGGTTCCCCACAAACCTCCCACTCCGATCCTTACTGCCCACCCCAATTCTTGTTTCAGATCAAGGGACTCCAGTAGGCGCGCTTGCCGGAAAGTCTGCAGAGGCAGTGCCCGTTGCCAAAGGGGAAAGACCAGATGCAAAGCTGTAGGGGTCAGGTCGATATGGGAAGGTCTGCACCCTAACCAGATCAGGATGAAAAAGGCGACTAGGGCTACAGCAACCATGATCAGCATTTGATCCTGCTGCCAGAACCCCAGTCCACCGAGAAGCAAAGGTAATACCCATAAGCTATAAGTCAGCCCGCGGATCAGGGGAGACATTCTCGCCAACCGATACTGCGCCGTCATGATCTACTCACAAACTTGAAATCGGGAGGGTTTGCACAAACTGGGATCATGTTCCTGGGCCAGCTCAAAATTGATCACCTCCCAGCGGCAGAGCTGATCAGAGGTGGCATTCCTGTCATCGGTGCAGAAGACCACTGGCAGTCCATAGAGCTTCATCTGACCACCCTCTTCCCCCTGCCGTTGAGTGCCCGGACTCAGGTAGGGCATGAGCAATGGCTTATATCGGGTCGAGACCCTGATCTGGGTTGCCCGCATGCCGCAGTTTCTTAATTTATCAAGTTCTTCATGGATTTCAAACCGGATCCCATCCACATGCGTGTGTTGCCGAAACCAGCGCCCATTCCACTGCCGCCATCGCCGTCCCGATTGGAGATGAACCAGTTCTTGATGCTCCCCATCTGCCTCAAAGGCTCCATGACGATGACAAAGATAGGTATCCGTTAAAGTCAGTGCGGCAATGGGTTGCTGACAATGGGGGCAATGGATACTCGGACCATAGATCGGATAGGAAAAAGCAGGGGTCATGGTGATGCTCGGAGGTGCCGTCCAGACGCTCACATTATAGTGGGCGGTTGAGACCAGATTAATCCTCATCCAGATCCTGAAGTTGTTCGAGGAGCTGTTGGATGGTGTGAAGATCTCCATGTGCTTGTTCTGGATGGAGGTGAGAGAGATGAAAATACTTGGTGAGAAACTCACGCGCCTGAGTCCACTTGCCCATCTGATAGCAAATCAACCCAGAATCTCGATTGTTGGTTAGATCATCCGGATTCAGCATCAGGATCCGTTCCACTGCCGCTAGTCCCTTGATCAGATCTCCGCGATTAAGATAAATGTGCTTCAGGTTGGTCAGGATACGAAAAAGAATCTGGGGACTGGATACAGGGGTTAAATAGTGAGGCTGCATGGTCACCTGCACCCCATAAATCTCTACCAACCGCGCCTGACAGTCTTCTGGAAATAGAATCTCCCCCCGGTGAAAGGGATCTACATAAATGCCCACCTCGTCAAACTTGGGCTGGACCAGAAAGTGCCCTGGCATGCCTATGCCCACCATAGGAAAGTCGAGCTGTTCCGCTACATACAAGTAGATGAGAGAAAGGGTAATCGGAATTCCAGTGCGCCGTTCAATCACTTCATTGAGATAGCTATTGCGCGGATCGTAGTAGGAGCTCTCATTTCCACGGAACCCTAACTCCTGGAAAAGAACTTGATTGATGGTACGCACTAACCGCAGGGGGTAACGATCGGAGGGCAAGTGGTTGTTAACCCTCTCAGCAAAATCATTCAGAGTATTTAAATAGACATCGGGATCGAGAGATGGGTATTCCTCCTGAGCTATATAAAGAGCTGCTCTCACCAGATTAATGTCGGAGGGTGGCTGCTGGATCTCCTGTTGAAAGCGCTGGCGAGGCGGAGACATAGGGTTGAGATGGCAAACTCTGGCTCGAGGATACCGTGATTGGCGCGAGAATAGCAGCCTCTTGGTCGGGGGGGATCTGAGTCCGCCAGGCTAGGATTCCACCCCTTAAGCTATAAGTGGTACGACCTGCCTCGGCCAGAATGCGTTGGGCTCGGGCTGAACGGACTCCACGAGCACAGTAGAGGACTATATCGGGATTTAAGTCCTGGTATTTCTCGGTTAAGGATGTGAAGGTCCCAGTCGCAGAACCTTGCTCGATCTCGGTGACCGGAATCAAAAGGCTGGGATGGATCGCATCTCGCTGGCGCTCAGCTAGGGTACGAACGTCAACTAGAATCACAGGCCTGGATCTTTCCAGGATCTGATCGACAGTGATTTCCTGCTCATCACCGAGGGGAGTAGCAGAGGGCGATCTCCAGGGGGATCCCTGCCACTCCTGATTGACTGCTAAGGACCAGGCACCAGATCCGAGAACAAGGAATAAAAGCAGAGCCGTCAGAACCCAACAATTCCTGGTTAACTTATCCATAACGTCTTAACCTTCACCTCGCCTGGACATTTGCCGACCCCTGCAAACAGACTAAGCAAAATCCCTGAGAAAATCCTGAGCTAGAGCGGATTCCAGGCTGAGATTGGACTCAGAGACCCCGACAATGCATAGACAGAGCTTATGATTTCCATTGGAAGCCTATAGAAGAATCTATCGAAATTCATCTGCTAAGGTGTTCTGGTTAACTCGCGATTAAGAGATTCCTGCCCTAAGATTAAGCCATTGAGAGATTCGCGTTAACCACCTGAGGCTACTTCCTTAACCTCCCCTTAGTCAGCGTCTTGAGTGGTGTTTACTTTCCTTCTGAAGAGCGTCAAGGGCAGTCTCTGTCCCCGATCCGTTCGCTTGTGTTGAAACCCGCATCTGCACCGTTACCCAGAGAGGCTTCACCTGATGGCTACCCTACTAACAACCCGCTACCAAACCCTAGGAATTTCCTTGCTCATGGCAGTCCTGGCAGGTTGTGGAGGAGGATCTTCCCCAACCGCCCTGGTGCCAGAGGAAAGTGAAACCTTTGCTGCGGTTGAAGTGACGGAAACAGGGCTTCCCCCTGAAGTTAAGGATACGGATCTGAGCGTGGGTACTTCTCTGGCCGTAACCGATGTCAATCCCAATGCCGTCCGGCTCATGGCTGCCAATATCACCAGCGGGACCAATCAATCCTATGATCCTGGCCACGGCACCCGCATTTTTCAAGGTCTGGATCCGGATATCGTACTGATCCAGGAGTTCAACTATGGTGATAACTCAAACTCTGCCATTAGTTCTTATGTAAGTAGCACCTTCGGTCCTGGATTTAGCTACTACCGGGAAAGTGGGGCTCAGATCCCCAATGGCATCATCAGCCGCTACCCCATCCTTGCCGCTGGTGAGTGGGATGACTCTAGCGTTAGCAACCGCGATTTTGCTTGGGCTCGGATCGACATCCCTGGCACTAAGGATCTTTGGGCCATCAGCGTTCACCTGCTGACAAGCAGTTCTGGCGTTCGCAACACAGAAGCTCAACAGCTGAGAAACTACATTAACGCCAACATCCCTGCAAATGACTATGTTGTCATTGGTGGTGATTTTAATACAAGTAGCTTGTCTGAATCTGCGTACAGTACCCTCAGTTCTGTTGTCAATACCACTAAATTCTCCGTGGATCAGCAAGGTAAATCCGGTACTAACGCCAGTCGTTCAAAACCTTATGATCGCGTGTTACTGGATGCCGAGTTGACTGCTCTTGAGGTACCGGTTCAGATTTCTGGTGTAGGTCAAACATTCCCTAACGGTCTGGTTTTTGACAGCCGTGTTTTCTCCCCTCTCTCTGCCGTATCTCCCGTGCTATCGGGTGACAGTGGCTCCCAAAATATGCAGCATATGGCTGTGATTCGTGATTTCAGCGTAACTGCGGGAGGCACCAATCCGACCCCGACTCCGACCTCAACTCCAGCTCCGACCCCCACCCCGACTCCCGCTCCTACGCCTTCAACAGGTGGATCGACTGTGGCCTTAACGAGCGGAGTCACTCGAAATGATTCAGTTAGCAGCGGACAGTGGGATCAGTTCTACATCGACGTTCCCGCCGGAGCCACCCAATTGCTCATTGAAATGACAGGGACGGGTGATGCCGATCTTTACGTGAAGAAGGGATCACAGCCGACCTCCAGCAGCTATGATCAGCGTCCTTACCTGAATGGCTCTGCTGAAACAGTTACGATCTCTAACCCCAGCGCTGCTCGTTACTACATTGGTGTTAACGGTTACTCCACAGCAAGCTATGCATTGAAAGCTACCGTCACTCAGGGCAGCACAGGTGGCGGGTCTACTTCTCAACCGGTGACCTTGTTAAACCAATCCGGAACAGTTTCTTCAGGACAATGGCGGAACTACACCATCAATGTCCCCAGCGGTAAGTCCAAGGTGACCGTGACGATGACAGGATCCGGTGATGCAGATCTCTACATTAAGTACGGTTCCAGCTATCCCACCACTACTTCTTACGACTTCCGCCCCTACCTGGATGGCAGCAATGAAACTGTGGTCATCAGTGGATCGAGCAATCCTGCTCTAAAGACGGGACAATACTACGTTTCTGTGAATGGCTACGCCTCCAGCAGCAACTTCAGCGTCTCTGCCATTGCTGAATAGGTCCCAATCACGCTCAATGTCAACTTAAATCTGGCTGCAGCTCACAGGTCTGACTTGTGGGCTTTTTTTCTCTGGTTGAGTTCCAGGAGAAAGAGCTAGCAGCATTGGAGTAAGATCAACACGGCGTTGACCAGTTTGCATTTATGTCTGCTCAGGAATGGATCCAAGTCTATGCTCTTCCATGGCTCAGGGACAACTCTTCGCTTTCACTTTTTGATTGGGGTGCCTTAGCAATTCTAGGATTGATCCTGCTCATCTCTTCATCAATGGGAAAGCAATCTGTGTTGGGTAAACTCGATGAAGTCAATGATATGTTGATCAAAAAAGTAGCAGAGAAAGACGAACAGATCAGAATTAAAGACGAACAAATTAAATTGAAAGACGAGCAGATTAGATCAAAAGACGACCAGTTAAAAGCAAAGGATCAGGAGCTCAAGCAGAAGCTTTCTGAGAATGAACAAATGATAGTATCATTAAATCAAAAGGCAGCTCTCTTAAATGAAAAGATTGCGGCATTGAACGAGGAAAAGGCATCTTTACTTCATGAAAAGATCTCTTTTAATGAACGCATCACAACCGTCACAACTCTCGATTCGCTCAAGGCTACAATTTCGATATTGGAAACAGAAATCAAACAGAAAGACTCTATCATTGATCGGCTAAAGATGAATCCTAGAGACTGTTACAAAGATATTGAGAAAGCCGAAACAATAAAAAAAGAGTTAGAGAGTAAATTAGAAGAGGCTCTCGCGTGGAAGGAAACTATTACTAAATCCCCCAAGCCTGAGACCTTTTACCTGGCAATTAGTTTTACAAACTCTATCCTACAGGACTACAAAACTACTACCCTGACAATTCCTTACCCATTTTCATTGACAGGGGATGGGAATCAGGATAAATTACTCTCCTCTCAGGAAAGTACATGGGAAAAAGAAACCGATAGTGAGGATGCCTCTGATCAATAATTGCTATAAACTAATTCCATTACCTCAAGAGCCGTAGTAGCTGCCAAAAGGTAATGGATGAATGCGACCTGTAGAGATTACTAGCCTAATGAATTCCAGCCTTACCAGGATTTTGAATGGCCCGAGGTATCCTGGAAAGAGGTAATACAGTATCAGTTTGAGGCTTTGGTGAGTTTGTCCGCACCCTTGATGCGGAGAATCTGGAGGATGGATCCTCCTGCAGTAATACTAGGCTATGCATATGATTGTGATCCCCAAGATGATGGAAGAGTTGAGAGGAAAGGAGATACGTTTTAGGAGTCATTTGTGTATAGTGAAGCAGTTGGTGGGGTAGATGATCTCTACCAAAAGCTAAATGATATTCATCAGAATTGAGGAACGCATCAACCATAGACTCAATACCATGACGAAGAAGAATGTCATTGTAGAAGGCAAATTCCTGTTTTGAGGCAGGTGGACGACCGAGAAAATGCTTAAACCCCTCCTCCACAGATTGCATGCTGCTAATGTTTTCAAAAAATAGTTTTTGGTACAGTTTGGATCTGCCGATCTCCCGCACTAGGCGCTTTACATTCACTTTCCCTCGCAGGAAGTCTTTCTCTAATTTGAAGAATTCACGTTGTTTCTCGTGAAAGAATGGTTGTCGTTCCAGGATTTGATGATAGGCGGCTGATAATTGCGAAGGCAGATGTTCTCTCGTTTTTGATCTCTCCTGATCGGGAGAGAGAGAAACTGTATATCTCGTACTTGTGCTCATGTGCTTATACTCCTGTGCATGGAGAGTAACAAAGGTGTGACCCCAAAAAGAGCCGTACCCTGATATCAGATCAATCTGACAGATAGAGGAAGGGAATTCCTGCGAATGGGAGCAGTATTCACTCCGCATCAGAAAGCCATGGATGCAAGATGTTGTCTAGCGCTATTCATAGGATGACCTGTATGAGCACAGCTTGAAAATCCTTTAGTATAAATTGTTAACACTGTCCAGGAGGGAGACCTTTGATCTGGTAGATGTACGTAGACGAAAGGTTGCTACAACCTTGTCTTTTTAAGTGCAATCACGTTCGTATTGATACCCGATTAAGGTTTGTTTCAATTCTGTATGTATCCTTCTGTTTAAGAGACAATTTGATGACAGGCAACTTAGCCCAGTACATAGACATGACTGCAAGCTGCCTGATCATTGCATTGATGACTACTGACTGAGATCAGTCTTTTGCAGCATAAGGATCATTCCCCTGAGGTCATCAGGGTGGAATCTGGTCCTGCATATCAGTCAACATCACCGAAGAGTATTCCCTTAGTGATGGAGAATTGTTAATGCCCAAAAAAATCACATTGGAGCCTCTGGCACGGATCTCTGAGGTGGAAACCTACGGAAATCTTCTTTCTGTCATCCTGTCAGAAGAGCTTCAAGTCGCTAAGGAATGTAATGGTAGGGGGCTCTGTGCAACCTGTCATCTCTATGTCAATGAAGGCATGGAGTCTTTAACTCCAATGACGCCTAGGGAACAACGAACTCTAGAAATTATTACTAGCGTCAAAACCAATTCTCGACTGGCTTGTCAAGCAAGAGTGATTGGTGATGGGGTGGTTGTAGAATTACCTCCTGGCATGTATGTCAACTCAATTCATGATATCGAGGTGCTGGTCGGTAGGCGTGCAGAAGAAAACTTACTTCATCCCGTGACAGGTAAGGTTCTTGTAGAAGCAGGTAAAGTGATTACCCGCTCAACACTAAAGCAGTTAGAAAATGAGAACTTTAGTTTAATTGGCAATACACTCGCACAAACAAAAAAAGTTAGTTGACTCTGCTCATTTAAGCTCTAGAAAGGAGGCAAAGATGACATCCATAATTGACAATATTTCTGCCGAAACCAAATCTAAGAAAAGAAATAAACACTCACATTATAGCTATAAAGACTTTTTTCTTTTCAATCAGCAAGAAGGCACGATTATTGATTGGAATGGACAACAAAATCTTTTGTTGAGTGAGGATTTTATTCTGGGCCTACAGAGCGGCCTGGAGAAAGAAGTTGGGGATGCTTCAGCGGCAGTGATGTATAGCATTGGTCTTGATTGGGGGAAAAATGATGCCCAGACCTTTTCAGAATGGTTTGAGAAGGAATTCAAGACCAGTGTGAAGCAAACCCATCTGTTGTTTCTGTTAGAAACCTGGTGGTGGCCATTTACAGTTCAAGGATGGGGCAAGTGGGAACTGGAGACTGAGTCAAAACAAAAGGGCTTTATTTTTATTAATTTGTTTGACTCCATGGTAGCCAGAACACTGGGGGATTTAGGTAGACCAATTTGTCATATCTATGCAGGACTCTTTGCAGGATTCTTCACAAGTATGACCCATAGAGAACTAGGATGCATTGAGATCCAGTGTTATGCCATGGGAGAGACGTTTTGTAAGTTCTTACTTGGTGCTCATGAACGAATTGATGCCGCAAGCTTCTGGGTTAATGAAGGGGCAAGTGCCAGGGAGATTGAACAAAGACTATACCATAATGAAGCTTCTGTAAAACGCTGATGGGAAAAAATTGGTTCAATGGAGGGATTGATGTCAGAACTTAACTTGCTTGATCCTAACCTTACTGTGAATGCTTTCCTGCAGTCTTTAAATTGGGGCAATCTTCCTCTAAATTCCCCAGAACCACAGGAGCTCATAGGTCAACCCTTAAATGGTATTCCTTTCGCCATGTTGGACTGGCCTGTAGAACATTTCTTTTCTTCCTTCACGTGGGTAAAGTCTGCACAAGTTTCCACACAAGATGAAACACCTGGAATGGAAGCATTGGTCACTCTAGAGGCCTTCTTTCAAGGTTTCTGATATAAACAATTAAGAGGCTATCCATGACTGAATCTCTTAACTGGTCACAGTTGTTTGCTGATGTTGAGGGGCATTTTCTCTCGTCAGATGATCTTGATCGTCTACAGAGTTTTACTCAAACATTTGAGTTTCGACTTAGTCTGTATAACAAGATATCAACACAAGAATCAACCTGGATTTCACATGTTCTAAGTCAAATGAATTTTGATCCCTTGGGATCACTTTCTCGACCTGGATGCCTGCTAGCCGAACAGTTAGCTGTCTACTTACGAGGAGTGGCGCTTGCATATTTATTTCAAGATATAAGCTTGATCCAACCTATCTCGGGGACTATTTCTGAATATGTTGATCTTGCCCTAGCCATTGATCATCTTTGGAAGGAATTGATCTCCAGTCTCTCCGTGCCTCAGATTACTGAACTCAATCCCTTCTTTCATCAGTATTTTCCACCAGGCACTGAGCACATTGTAGAGCCTGAAGAAACACCTGAACAGCCACTTATTCTTGCAGAAATGTTTGTCTAGGAAAAGGACTTATCATGCTGACCTCAACGTTTCAAGACCTAATCTATGACTCAGAAGGACGATATCTACGTCCGAATGAATTACAGGTTCTCAAATCCTATGTGGATGATCTACCGCGGCGCATTGCCATTTATCGGAGATTACAAAAGCAGGAAGCTGTACTTCTGGAAAAGGTAGTTACAAAATTTAAACCTATGCATCCGACTCTCACACGTCAACATGGCGCTAAAGCGTGGGAACGTTGTCATCGCGATCTCAGTTACGTCTGGAAATATGCCTGCTTAGCGATGCTCCTTAATAGTGAGGATTATCTTCGGGATAAACTGCTGTACTGGATGGAAACGATTCTTAAAGCTTTCCAAATGAAGGGTAAATGCCACACTGCTTATCGCATTATGATTGATACCTTGCCAGAGGTATTAAGTCCAGAGGATTGCGCTGAGATCCGTCCTTATCTTGTGTTAGCCCATACAACTTTTATGGGCTGAATCACCTAAATGTTTTTGGACGCTTAGATATGAGGTTTATCTATGGCCACTCTTCAAGACATTCTTGATCATCATGTTCTTCCCAGCCATTGTTTTACTCCCCAGTACTATATTAAGGCTGATATTCACACAGGTTTGCTGGAAAGTAGAGGAGGCTATAGATTAGCGGCTTTTCCGTTTACCCTCCTGAAGTCGATCTATTCTGGACTTCGCTATGAAACGGGTCAGGCAGCACGATTGATCCTCTTTAATTGTGGTCGAGATTGGGGAAGTGAGTTTTTTGCTAGAGTTGAAGATGAGCTCTCAAGTTATCATCACCAACCCATGGGAGAACTCCCTATCGGTCTTTTGATTGATGCTCTTTCGGATCTCTGGTCTACCCATGGATGGGGGAAATTGCACCTTAACTTTAATCACACAGATCAAGGGATTGTTGTAGCAGAAACAACTTCCTCTGGCTTTGCCAGAGCGGCAGGAGAATTGAAAGAAACGGATAAGGATCAACCTCAAGAACCCTCCTGTCATCTGGAAGCAGGTGTACTAGCCAGCCTGTTTTCTGGTTTGGCAAAGCGTTCCCTAACCTGTCTGCAAACAGCCTGTGAATCCATGGGTCACCCCCAAAATCTGTTTATTATCACTGCGCCAGATCGCCTTAAGGATGGACAGGAATGGATACGTAAAGGCCTCTCCCATCAGGAGATTATGGATCTGCTTCTGTCCAAGTGATCGATGCTTCCGTAAGTTCACAGGGAGCTTATGTCTCTACGGGTGCAACCAGCCCAGAGAATTATTGATTTTGCAACTCAATTATTGTGATCTGATTTCTTAGTTCTGGTGGAAACACGACCCCAATGTAGGTGGGTTGCTGGTAAAGCTGGTAGAGGGTATTCAGATCACCTCGACTAATCTCTTTGATAACTTTTAGCCGCGAGTCCAGAGAAGGATACATGAGATCTTCCTCCTCATTGCTATGCCCAAGAATGCCAAAGGCATGACCTAACTCGTGGAGTGCAATGGATTCCATTTGATTGCGGAAGAAGCCGTCAATTGCAAAGGGGCTGATATTCTGTGGATCAGTAATGTCAAGCGTCACTCGATGCCGTAGCTTACCTTCTTCATCAAAATAATAGTCACTGTGATAAGCCTGTCCCAATAATCCCCGCACGCCAAATCCTTCTGCAGGTTTGATCAGAATATCCTCTTCTTCTTTAGAGGAAACCAGAACTCGATTGGGAATATAGCGACTCCAGGTTTTTAGAGAATCTCGAACAGCAGACTCCCAGTGATCAGATCCATTCTCAATCCGAATTAAAACGGGGTACCTTGTCCAGATTACTGGAGTGCCATTAAAAGGCTTCTGTAGGAGAGCTTCGTAGCCCCCATCTCTCTCGGAGTAACGATAATTACCCAGCCCCAAAGGCATTTCAGGGATTTCGGGTTCGGGCATGCGACCTTGTTCAGAAGTTGGAACAGGTTCAGAAACAGGTTGGGATGGCGCTTGTGGAGGTGGTGTTGGGCGAGGTCTAGGCGGGGCTGGGGTCGTGTTTCGTTCTCTGAGCACCTCAAGCTTCTCTCTGTAATTCTTCAGTTCCTGATTGCCGGGTTCCTGCTCGATCATGATGTCCAGGATCTGAATCGCTCTGGACCAATCTTGTGCTTGGATAGCATCTTCAAGTGGGTTGGTTTGCGAAGAAACCGAACTACCAAGTACTAATCCCGTGATGATCGTGGCTGTTAGGGCAAGCCAATGCAATCTTGAAGACAACACCATAGGTTCTTTGTTCCCCAGAAAGCGCAAGAGGTGTATGAGCCGATCATGAGAAACGACGTCATACTAAACTACAACCTCATGATCATGGTCCGGTCATATCCTACGGCATGATTCAGAAAGGCTCAAGCGACCTTAAAGATTTCTCCCTGACTATCTCCAAATGATCCTGTGGATGTCGTTTGAAGCCAGATCTTTGGAGGTGCAGAATCAGGGGTGTTCACCCACGAGTTCCTGCATTAATTCTGCTACAGAGACCATTTGAGTGGCCCGACCTCCATTACTGCCAGCAAAGATCAACCCATTCTCCACATCGCCGCATACTGCACGGTCAAGAGCTCTGAGAATACAGAATAATTCTCTGTGATCACGACAACTGCAGCGATTCAGACAACTGCCAACACAAGTTTTATCCAATTGCTGCAGTTCTTGGCCTGCAAGGATCTTATCGGCAAAAGCATTTCGCAGAGCTCGGCCCGGAAGCCCTACAGGACTGGGCAGAATCACAACATCCTCCGGAGTAGCCTGCAGGTGGAACTGTTTGTAGCGTTCATCGGCATCACATTCATGGGTGGTGATAAACCGCGTGGCCATCTGTACCCCTCGGGCTCCTAAAGCCAGCATGCGATCAATGTCCTGCCGATCCCAGATACCTCCTGCTGCAATGACAGGGATCTCTGCCTCTATTTCTGCTTGCAAGGAAGCGATGATCGAGGGGATCAACTGCTCTAAATCCAACATTGGGGATCCCAGGTCTGAATCTTGAGCTCCCAGGTGTCCTCCTGCCTGGTTAGGTGTTTCCACCACAATCGCATCCGGTAGTCGCTGATAACGAGTCCACCAACGACGACAGATCAGATGGGCTGCCCGAGCTGAAGAAACCACTGGAACTAGAGCCACGTGGGGATAGTCCCTGGTATACTCCGGTAGATTTAGAGGAAGTCCTGCTCCTGAAATAATCAGATCAGCTCCGTGAGCCGCTGCAGTACGTACTAACATGGGATGATCCTGTGCTGCCACCATGGAGTTAATCCCAATCACCCCATCAGGACTGAGTCCCCGAGCAGCCTGTAGCTCATCAATCAAGGCCAGCCGATTGGCTTCAGAAAGGGAATGGGATCTACGACTTCTGCTATCAGCGCTGAAATAAGGTGAGTGATATCCCAGACCTACAGCAGAAATAATCCCGATCCCCCCGGCGTTGGCCACGGCTGCAGCTAATCGCGATCCCGAGACACGGATCCCCATCCCTCCCTGAATAATAGGATATTGCACCCGATGAGAACCGATCTGCAAAGGGGAAAGCACGGACATACTAGACTCTCCCCATCACGGTGAAGGATTTAATGAAGGGACCGACCATGCGTGGATCTTTAACAATCGCGTAGTAGTCGCCTACTTCAAATTTTAACTTGCCCCCCATGTAGGCCATTCCCAGACTCATCATATTGAGGCCCTGCTGCAGCCACTTCTGCCAATCGTCGGGATCAGCCCGCAGATCCCAGTTTAAGGACTGATCGGAATAGGCTCCAGCAGATAAGGCATGCCCGTTTTTAACCTCAAGAAAGCCGATGGGATGCTTATCTCCCTTGAAACCATAGCCAATAACCGAGTTAAAGTTTATGTTTTCCAGAGCATTGGCTAACTCTGGCTCTGTATTCCACTGCTCCTGATACCTGGCCATCCATTCTGGGGAAAACAACTCTGACATAGGTCCCTCATTCGCTTGAGTGCCGCAACGCCTTTAATCGGGCGCACTCTTTCGAAGGTAACCTATTTATTACTCCATGGCAATAAAGTAATCCCTGATAGTCTTTCTATTGGGGTTCAGCCTCAAGGTTGGCCTCGGAGCTGGGAGAGGTGGACAATGTCTCTAGTGGTAGATCTTCAGCCTGACGGCGTTTCCGGGCATAGATCTGAATCACGACCAGGATCAGGAGCGTGAGTGCCAGCAGGACCAGGCTCACTGTGTAGACCGGCAAAGCTGACTTGAAGACTGCTAAACACACCACGGCCACCAGGATCAGGGTGGGCACTTCATTCAGCGTGCGCAGTTGCTGACTGTTATGTCGGTACTCACCCCCAGTGAATTGCTTCATTAACCACCCACAGTAGTGGTGATAGCCCACCAATCCGCCCACGAGAAGCAACTTCATATGGAGCCATCCTTCCCGCAGGAGTGAGGGCTGCACCACCAGCATCCCTGCCGCCATGACGAGGGTCACGACCATACCGGGAGTGGTAATCAGACGATAGAGTCGATTTTCCATCACCTGATACTGTTCTGTCAGGATCGATTGGGCCGGTTCTGGCTTTTCCGTGGCCTCGACGTGGTAAACAAACAAGCGCACCAGGTAGAACAAGCCCGCAAACCAAACCACCATCCCGATCAGGTGAAATGATTTCAACCAGAAATAAATCACAGTTTCCGACTCCAGAACTCTTCCAGAATAACGTGGATGGCAAGATTCCACAGCTTATTTAGCTTAGGCGAAGATTCTGACGTCAGAGATAAAGGAATGTTGAGTATGGTATACATATATGTATTTATAACTAGCTAGTGATATTCTGACGGAAGGTGATAATGATTGCCTGGAATTCAGGGTTGATGGATCGGTTGTGACCCTAGATCCAGGTGGCCAACTACTGTTTCCCTACCAAGGAGAATGGTTCCATGAGCGATGCGTTGTCAAGTCGGTTGCGCGAAGGAACAAAACACTGTCATACCGCAGCAGAGAATACAGCATTTATGAAGTGCTTCCTCAAAGGAGTTATTGAACGGGAGCCCTTCCGCAAGCTAACTGCCAATCTCTATTTTGTTTATTCTGCTCTTGAGGAAGAGATGGATCGGCTCCAGGATCATCCTGTGATCAAGGGGATTTATTTTCCGGAGCTAAACCGCAAGGCCAAATTAGAGGAAGATCTCGAATACTTCTACGGTCCCAACTGGCGTGAAGACATTCAGGCATCGGATCAGGGTCTCCGCTACGTGAACCATATCCATGAAGTTGCACGAGCTCACCCCGCCCTTCTGGTAGCCCATGCCTATGTGCGCTATATGGGGGATCTGTCAGGGGGGCAGAGTTTGCGTAACATTGCTCGTTCAGCCATGGATTTGCCGCCCGATAAAGGCACAGGGCTGCATGAATTTGATCAGTTCCCTACCGTGGAGTCTCGTCGAGAATTTAAAGCTCGCTATCGCCAGGCCTTGGATTCGTTGACTGTTGATGAACAGACGGCTGAAGACATTGTCAAAGAGGCAGCCTATGTGTTTCAGCTCAACCGCGATGTCTTCCATGAACTGGACGAGGAGGTGAAAGCTGCCGTGGGGGACCACATCTTTGATCTGATCACCCGGCAGGACAAACCCGGCAGCACCGAGCGGGAACCGGGGCGCACCTCGGTTGAACTAGTGGCGGGTGAATCAGCCTGATCTTTGCAGGAAGGGATCCAGGTTGAGCAGGAGATTGTGGAATCCATCCGTTCTCACTTCCAAACCTGAATCATCCTGGCTCCATCTCTCCATGTCAATTGCTCACTCCTATTGCAGCAGAGGCTTTTAAGGAATGAAACTGTTGTCCCAGGCTGTTAAATTTGATCTGGATCTATTGCACAAATACAATAAGCCCATCCCCCGTTACACCAGCTATCCTCCGGCAACGGAACTGACCGAACATTTTGATCCGGTGCATTTCCAAGCGGCGATTGCGATCGGGAATCACAAGCAAACCCCGCTTTCTCTCTACTGTCACATTCCCTTCTGCGAAAGCCCCTGTTATTTTTGTGGCTGCAACACTATCATTACGCGTCGCAAGGAAGTTGCCGATCCGTATCTGCAGTCTCTGACTCGCAACATTGAGCAGGTAGCGGCTCTGGTGGATTCAAAGCGGCGCGTGCAACAGTTTCATAGTGGTGGAGGGACCCCCAATTACCTTTCTCCCCCGCAAATGGAAATCCTCTGGACGGCGATCACTCATCATTTTGAGTTTGAACCGGATGCTGAGATCTCAATAGAGGTCAACCCCAGTTATCTCAACGCTGCTTATGTCAAATTTCTGAAAGATCTGGGTTTCAATCGGATCAGTTTTGGTATTCAGGACTTTCATCCTCAGGTGCAGCAGGCCGTTAACCGTATTCAGCCTGAGTCACTTTTATTTGAGGTGATGCAATGGATCCGCTCCTGTGGCTATGAAAGTGTGAATGTGGATCTTATTTATGGCCTTCCCTATCAAACTCTGGAAACGTTTCGGACCACAATCCAGAAAACCATCGAGCTGGATCCGGATCGCATAGCCATCTTTAACTTTGCCTATGTGCCCTGGATGAAACCTGTCCAACGTCGCCTTCCCCAGGAGGCCCTGCCTTCTCCCGCCGAGAAGCTCGCCATTCTGCAAATGGTCATTGAAGAGCTGACATCTCATGGCTACGTTTATATCGGCATGGATCATTTTGCTAAACCAGATGATGAACTAGCTCTGGCCCAAGAACAGGGGCAACTGCACCGTAATTTTCAGGGTTATACTACCAAACCAGAATCCGATCTGTTGGGATTTGGGATTACATCCATCAGTATGCTAGAGGATGTTTACACCCAGAACCACAAGTCCCTGAAGGATTTTTACCGTGCTGTTGATGCCGATCAGCTCCCTCTAGCGAAAGGAGTGATCCTACAGAAACACGATCAGATCCGGCGAGCAGTCATTATGGAGCTGATGTGCGAGTCACAGGTGTCCAAAGTGGAAATCGAAGAGAAGTATCATCTTAGTTTTGATATGGACTTTAATGATTACTTTCAGCCGGAAATTGACGATCTCAGAGCTCTAGAAGCAGATGGATTGGTACGGATCTGGCCTGATCATATCGAGGTCACTGAGGTGGGACGCCTTCTGATCCGGAATGTGGCATCGGTCTTTGATCTCTATCTGCGGGGTCAGCAGCAACACCAGTTTTCCAGATCGGTTTAGGGGCAAGGGTAGTTGGAGGAGTTTGCATAATGCGCATCTTAATGATCCAGCCCAACTATCACTCGGGTGGGGCTGAAATTGCCGGAAACTGGCCCCCCAGCTGGGTTCCTTACGTCGGTGGATTTTTGAAGAAGTATGGGTTCTCTGAGATCAAATTTATCGATGCCATGACCTTTCACATTCCGGATGAGATCTTGAGAGGCATGGTAGAGGAATATCAACCCGATGTAGTCCTGGCCACTGCGATCACACCGATGATCTATCAATCCCAGACCACATTGCGGATCGTGAAGGAGGTGCGGCCTCAGGCCAAGGCGATCATGGGCGGGATCCACCCTACCTACATGTACAGTGAAGTGCTGCAGGAAGCCCCCTGGATTGACTACATTATTCGCGGGGAAGGGGAAGAAATTACGGTGAACCTGCTGCGGGCCATTGAAGCAGGCACCGATGAAAAGGAACGTCCCAACATCCTGGGTATTGCCTATCGAGAGCATGATCAGGTGGTGGCCACCCCACCCCATCCTCCGATCAAGAATCTCGATATCCTCAGTCCTGACTGGAGTTTGCTGCAGTGGGATAAGTACATCTACACACCCTTAAATGTCCGGGTGGCCGTTCCCAATTTCGCTCGGGGTTGTCCATTTCGCTGTCGGTTTTGCTGTCAATGGAAATTCTGGCGTAAGTACCGATCCCGCACCCCAAAACTCTTTGTGGATGAGATCGAGCATCTGGTCAAGGAGCATCAGGTGGGATTTTTTATTCTGGCGGATGAAGAGCCCACAATTGCCAAACCCCGGTTCCTGGCCCTCTGTCAAGAGCTGGTCAACCGCAAGCTGGATGTGCATTGGGGGATCAACACGCGGGTAACCGATATCCTCAGGGATGAGAAGGAGTTATCCCTCTACCGTAAAGCCGGATTGGTGCATGTGTCTCTGGGAACGGAAGCAGCAGCTCAACTGAACCTGGATCTATTCCGAAAAGAAACCACGATTGAAGATAATAAGCGCGCTGTGCGGATGCTGAGGGAGCATGGCATGCTGGCAGAGGTGCAGTTCATTATGGGTCTGGAAAATGAGACCCTGGCAACAATTGAAGAAACCTACCAGATGGCCCGCGACTGGAAAGCGGACATGGCTAACTGGAATATGTTCACCCCCTGGCCCTTTTCAGAACTATTTGAGGATCTGGGGGATCGGGTGGAGGTGCGGGATTACTCCCATTACAACTTTGTTACCCCGATCATGAAGCCTGAGGCCATCACCCGCGAGGAACTGCTGAAAGGGGTGCTACGCAACTACGGCAGATTTTATCTGTGGAAGACACTGGAATACTGGTTTGAGAAGGATCCCTTTAAGCGTCGGTATCTACTGGGGTGTCTCTGGGCCTTTCTCACCACCACCCTGAACCAGCGCTTCTACAACCTGAAACGGATCAAGCGCAAGGGATTGCACACCGAGATTGACTTTGGCTTTGATGAGTCCAGGATCTTGACCCGTGAGCAAATCTCCCAATTGAAACACCAGCGTCCGGATCTGGCTGCCGATGTCACCTTTACGGGTAATGTGGCGACATCAGTGTCTGTGCTCGCCTGTGGAGGCCCCAATGATCTGCCTTCTTTTGTGGAGGAGCCTGTTTCTGCTGTTGCGGTGGAAGACTCTGAAATCCATCAGGATATCCAGGTGTTTTTAATTGAAGACGAGGAACAGAAGCGAGTGAGGTTGAGGCAGGCGCTACGCTCCCAGATCGGGATCGATATTTACAGTGAAGCCACCAATGCCGAAACGGGACTGGTGCTCCTGCATTCGGTCCGGGGAGGAGATGTGGCGCTGGTGGATGCCAGTCTACCGGATAAAAATGTGAGGGAGCTGGTTCAAGAATTTCGGCGGGTGCAGGCGGATTCGGATAATCCCGATCTGAAAATCTGCATCCTACTGGAATCAGAAGAGGAGTTTGAGAGAACAATCAAGGGGGATACAGAAGTGGAGGGTTACTGCTTAAAGCATGCCCCGATCGAACAAATCGCCGAGATGATCCGCGTGGTCCATGAAGGGCATGTCTATCTGGATCCCTGTCTCAGCACTGCTGTTTATGCTATTTGAGGCGACCACCCGAATGAGATCGATCAACACCCGCGAGTGTTCCCGATCTGAGATCAATTGCACCTGTGGTGAGGGGCAGCCCACAAATAAATGGGAGTATAGCAATCTTAGAATATTTACATCGAATCATTTTTGCTGAGGTGCGGGTGCTGGCAAGATCTTTTACCTAATAGGGTGATGATTCCACGACCTTTTAGACTGGGAGTCTCAATCCGTGCAATCCCCTCAGATCCTTTTCGGATCAGACTTCTGCAAGTGTGGAATGGACAGGGAATCTTAACGTTCTATTTCCGGAGGTCTTCTTGCCAAAGTGGTAGAGTGAGCTTTGGTGCGGGGCAATCAGTCTAGTTTCGCCTCCAGCTCTCACCGTGGCTCTACGGATTGAGCATAGCGGAGAGAAAGGTCAGGTTTCAGGACCACTGTTCTTTCTTGACGTGGAGAGTAGATCGTTACTCACTGTTGTTTGTTCAAATGTATTGATGAGGAGTGAAAAGATGGTATCAGCTCAAGTCCAGGGAAATCCACAGCGGGATCCCACTCTTAGCTGGGTCAATGTCGCTTTCTTTGGGAGCATCCATGCACTTGCGTTGCTGGCTCCCTTCTTTTTCTCCTGGTCGGCATTAGGCGTGACTGTATTTCTCCATTGGCTATTTGGGAGTGTCGGAATCTGTTTAGGGTATCACCGACTCCTGAGCCATCGGAGTTTTCAGGTGCCTCGCTGGTTAGAGTACCTGTTCGCTTTCATTGGAGCGCTGGCACTGCAGGGAGGACCGATCTTCTGGGTGGCGGGTCACCGTCTGCACCATGCGTTTACTGAGGATGAAGATAAAGATCCTTACTCTGCTCGCCGCGGATTCTGGTGGAGTCATATGCTCTGGATCTTTTATCCGCGTTCTGAGTTTTTTGCCTACGAGCACTACAACCGCTATGCCCCTGACCTGGCGAGAAATCCTGTTTACCGATGGCTCGATAAATATCATTTGCTGCTCCAACTCCCTGTAGCGGCTCTACTCTATGGATTGGGTGGCTTACCCTTTCTTTTCTGGGGGGTGTTTTTCCGAGCAGTTTTCCTTTGGCATAGTACCTGGCTGATTAATTCTGCCACCCATAAGTGGGGATACCGCACATTTGTAACTGATGATCAGTCTCGTAATCTCTGGTGGGCGGCACTGCTAACTTATGGGGAAGGATGGCATAACAATCATCATGCTCAACCCAATGTGGCTCCAGCTGGACGTCAATGGTGGGAAATTGACATGACCTGGTGGTCGATCTGGCTGTTAAAAACTGTAGGTTTAGCTCAGAAAGTTGTACTTCCCTCCCCTCAAAGATCCACAGCTGGCCCTGCTGCTTAAGCTGCAGAGATCATCAAAACTAGATCAGCTATGAGATAGTTCAGCACTCCGATCAATGGGGTGCTTGCTTTTTTGCTCAGAAGATCTTAAGGGCTAGGACCTAGAGGATCTGACAGCAAACAGAGATCTCGACCACCCCGGCAATAATTGGCCAGAGAGCTGCAGGGTGTCATAGCGTTGAGGCGCATTGTGAATATAGCCTATTGATGTGTTTCGACAAGATCGAGAAAAGACTGCAGGATCAGGGGGTATTGGTCGCCTGCAACCCAGAAGATATCGTTGTGTCCCGCCCCTTCAACCCAGAGCGAAAGTTTGGGGACTGTAGCCGAGTCATATAGACTCTTTCCATGCGAAACTGGAATGACCTCATCTGCCTCACCATGAATCACTAGCAGTGGACACTGGATCCGCGCTAGTTTTCTCAAGTTGGTAAACTTATCAAAAGGCAAGATCTCAACAGGAACAACTACCCGAAAGGCCGAGGTGAAGGTGCTTTCCAGAATTAATCCCCCTACCGGATGACGAGCAGCCAGATCCACTGCCGATCCACCCCCTACTGAGCGGCTATAGGGAATAATACGACTGGGATCAATTCCTTTAGCCTCAGTTAAGTAACGATAAGCCGCTTCTGCATCCTGATAAGCATTGCGCTCGCTGGGCTTGCCGTCACTGGTTCCATATCCGCGATAATCATAGGCAAAAACACTGAATCCTAAAGTATAGAGTTGAGTGAGAATCGGCTGAATATGCCCTAGATCTTCCGCATTGCCATGAATATAGATCAATGTATAGTCAGAGGCTGGATTGATAAGGTGTCTAGCTGAAATGCTCTCTTCCTGAGTAACAGGGATCTTGAGAATGTCGTCTGTATCTGAATAGCTTGCAGGCTGAGGAAGAAAGATCATGCTGTCTGCCCTAAAATAAACATACAGACAAAAAAAATGTGTAGATTAGCAGCAGAGATCTAATCATTCTCTTCTTGCTGAGTTCTCCAATTAAATATTTCTTGAATACTTTTGATTTCACAGTTTTTCCTACAGGCACTTGGGTATTCCTATGCTCAGAATAATGCATTACCAAGAAATCTGACTTCTGGATCGCTCCAATGCAGCTACATAATCAGCCACCTGTTCCATCAGTTGAGTTACGGCTTCGATCAACGTATCGCACTCCTCCGATTGTCCCAGTTGCAGCTGGCGGTCCCCTAGATCCTGGGTAATGGATTCTGGTAGTCGCAGCGCCTGCTCAAAGATCTCACGATCCAGTCGAGATTGTTCAGCCGCAGTTGTTGCTTGGGTTCTCGCTTCGGTTAAGGCCTGAAAGCGCTCAACATCTTGGCGAACCAGATCACCCAGCCCACCACATACCGTCTCGTCAAGCTGATCTTTAAAAGGCGCCCACGAAATTCCCGCGGCCAGATCCTGACCAGTCCATTCAGCAATCACACTGCTGGATCGGTTAAGCCTTAACGCTGCTCCCCCGAAAAATCCAGGTGAACTATCTCCCTCAAAGATGTCCATCTCATTGCGAAATCGCCCTCCTCCTACCCCTATGTTGAGGGATAGCCGACTCAGGGCATTGCGAATATCGGGGCTGATCTTAATAATGGCAGTTGCGACTCCGTAGGCACTGGAGTCCGGAGTTACAGTTCCAGTGGTGGCAGCATCTTCCCACCCAATCGCCAGGGCAGCAATGACCCGCTCAGTCTGGACGATATAACGGTGAAGTTTGAAACTCAGGCTGGTAAATCCTTGCTCAAGATCACTGAGGGCATAATTGAGCTCTAATCCCAGGAGTTGACTTGCTTCCCCCAGTCCCACCCCGAGACCAACTCCCCCCTGAGATCCATCCTGGAATTGCTGTGGAGAGACACAGCCACCCGTTAGATAAATGGTGCCTAAACTACTGCCAAAGGCTGAGGGGATCGCGAGGGTGTAGCCAGGAGAGCTGATGCCAAACTCAGGTACACCAATCGCTCCAATGCGGGAAAATGTTGCCCTCAGCTCAGTGAGACTGTCGTCCAGTTGGGGACCCGTGAGTGACTGAGAAATCGTCTCCCGAACCGATGACGCAGGATGGGTTTGTGCTAGCCCTCGAGAAAAACAGAGTGGGATCATCAGAGACGAAAATCCCAGTAAAGCCGATAGCCACCTCGCATGGCACCATCTGGATCTGGTCATCAAGAGGACCAAATTCTTTTATCCCTGAATATACCTCCAACAAAGAGAAACATGATCCGGGCTGGGGCAAATCCTTCAAACCTACTCCAGAACTGGTACCGGAAGAATCGAGTTTTGGATCAGCAGCAGCGACACTATAGAAACGGCTACCCATAAGGTAATGCCTTGCAGCAAGGGTTTAACCCCAATGATTTTCAAACTTTGGCGAGTGATCCCTGAACCGATCAGGAACAGAGTTGCCGTCAGTCCCAGCCGAGACAAGCTGTAGATTCCCGCAAATAGGGGTTGGCCACTAGGAAATAGTGAGTTCAATAGGGTAGCGCAGAGATAAAGTCCGATAAACCAGGGCCATTTCAGCTGGGGCTGATTCTGTCGTTCGATCAGCGCTATCCCCAAACATAACGGAATGATCCACAAAGCTCTAGCCAGCTTGATCGTTGTGCCCACGGTTAAGGCCACTGTTCCATATCGTGCTCCAGCCGCAACAACTGAACTGGTGTCGTGAATAGCGAGTGCTGACCAGAGACCAAATTGAGATTCGGTTAATCCTGTCAGTGTTCCAATCCAGGGAAACAGCAACAAAGCAACGGCATTCAGAAGAAAAACAGTTCCCAAAGATATGGACATCTCTTCTTCCTGGGCATCGATCACAGGACCCACAGCCGCGATCGCACTTCCACCACAAATGGCTGTCCCTACCGTAATCAAAAAACTATTGCGACGATGAACTTTAAAGATCTTCCCCAACCACAATCCCAGAATCAGAACTCCGATCAGGCTCAATGCCGTATCAGGGCTATTTCATTCTAAAAATGCGCTTGAGCGTGTCTAGACCAAATTTACAG
>CAYMOX010000022.1:0-63368 GCA_964392245.1 uncultured bacterium | reverse complement strand
AAGGACCTTTTTTCTACACTTGAAGGTGAAAAATGAGGATTAATCGAGGTGCCTCCCAGTTATTTTCGAATCAGGGATCGGTGGCGACCCTACCTCTTTGTTACCCTACCCTTTTGCTCGAAGTCCCTGTCGAAAGGCTTTTGCGGCGGCTAAGGGATTGGGATTTTGCAGACAGCGGGTCAGCAACTCCAGATCCAGGGTGGGCAATACCTCACTGGTCTGAATGGGCTCGTAGCCCGAAGTTTCCTCAAACTGAATGGGGGTATCTTCCCGCTGATGGTAAAGAGAAAGATGATTGTTTTGCCAAAACCACACCTCCCGTACCCCCAGGCGTCGGTACAATTCCAGGCGATTGATGCTGCCACTGGTTACCACCACCTCGATCGCCAGATCAGGAAATTCTTTATCTGTGCCAATGCAGTAGCTTTCGTCAGGTTCGCCGCCAGCCTGTCGATCCGGCCTTTTCAGGGTGGTTGACCCCATCGGAAAGTATTCCGTCTCAGTTTCCAGGAAAAAAATCAGCAGTAAATCGCCGATACGTGTCTTCCCACTTTCATGATTGCGACTCGGAGCCAAGATTTCCAGCACCCCATCTAAAAAATGCACACGGTAGGTTGATCCCTCGCCTAAATCAGCCAATAGGGCTTCGTATTGATCCCACGCTACCTGACTCAGGATCCGGCGTTCTTCAGGATCAACCAGGGCTAGTCGGCTTAGCAGATCAAACGCAAGTACCATCACACTTAACTCCAACTTCTACACCTATTTTTCAGACTGTAAATAACTAACATATTTCCGCTAACTTTCGAGTTGTAGCCAGCCTAATGAAGAGGCCTTAAAGATCCCTGTATCTAGCGCCGTATCGTGCGAAGCTAGGAAATGGTTTTACTCGAAAAAACTGCATTCTGAGAAATCTGCTGATCAGGACAAGGGTGACGAGTACGAGTTCAGTCTCATTAAGAGGGTAGTTCTATGATACTAAAACAACTGCAACGGCTTCTTGCCACCTGCATGGTGGGTCTTATCTTTCAGCTAGTTCTGTGGGCTCCTACTGCCAAGGCTGAGCCTAACCCTCTCAAGAATGCCTATTTCGGGGACACGCATGTGCACACCAGTTGGTCGCCTGATGCATTTACACAAAGCACTCGTACCACCCCCCGCGATGCCTATGCTTATGCCAAAGGTGCTGCCATTGATCATGCAGCTGGCTACAAAATTCAGCTCAGCCATCCCCTTGATTTTTATATGGTGACGGATCACTCCGAATACATGGGGGTGTTGCCCAAAACTCTCAATCCTGCCGATCCTCTCTACGAGAGTGAGGTGGCCCAACTTCTGCGCAGTCCTGAGCCGGAAGCCAGACAGGAAGCCCTACTGCAGATTGTCGGCAGCATTACATCCGGAAATCCGATTCCCGAGTTTGTCAAGCCGGAGGTCTCCCAATCTGTTTGGCAGGAAATTGTTCAGATTGCCGATGAAAATTACGAGCCTGGGAAATTCACCACTTTCCCCGCTTATGAGTGGACATCCAATGGATCGAGTGGCGTCCAAAATCTGCATCGCAACCTGATTTTTCGCTCCTCGGAGGCAGTTCCAGAGCTTCCCTTTTCCAGCATTGATTCTGTCAAACCAGAGGATCTGTGGAACTTCATGGATGATCTCCGCGATCGGGGGGTGACACTTCTGGCGATCCCCCACAACCCCAACCTCAGCGATGGCCTTATGTTCCCGATGGTGGATTCTGAGGGTCAACCGCTGAGCAGAGAGTATGCCGAACAGCGGATGCGCAATGAGCCAGTTGTCGAGGCAACGCAAATTAAGGGCACGTCCGAGACCCACCCCTTATTGTCAGATACCGATGAGTTCGCTGATTTTGAGATCTCTGACTTCAGGCTTGATACTCGCAATCCTGGCAGCCGTGGGCAAGCAAAGGGGAGCTATATCCGAGACGCCTATAAAACTGGCATGGTTTTTGAGGAAAAGATCGGGGTAAATCCTTATAAATTTGGCATGGTGGCGGCAACCGACACTCACAACTCTGGAGCTCCAGTAGAGGAGAATAACTACTTCGGCAAATTGGGTTTAGAGGACGGCACCCCTCAAGCCCGTTTGCAGAACCAGGGTCCACTGGCACCATTGGTGAAGTCCTGGGGGGCCTCGGGTTTAGCAGCGGTCTGGGCGGAAGAAAATACCCGTGAAGCCATCTATGATGCCTTTGCTCGCAAAGAAACCTTTGCTACAACTGGACCACGAATTCGGGTGCGGCTCTTTGGAGGCTGGGACTACAACCAAGCGGATGCCAACAGTGATGACATGGTCAACATTGGCTATGAAAAAGGTGTGCCCATGGGCGCAGATCTGGTGCTTAAACCAGAAGGCGCACAAGCCCCAACCTTCCTGGTCGCCGCCATGAAAGATGCCAACACCGCCAACCTGGATCGGATTCAGATCGTCAAAGGGTGGTCAAAGCAGGGGCAGAGTGATGAGAAGGTCTACGATGTGGCCCTGTCTGATGGCCGCCAGCTGGATCCGGAGACGGGCAAGGCACCACCCGTGGGCAACACCGTGGATGTTTCCACTGCAACCTATGAAAACTCAATTGGGGATGCTCAGCTCTCTGCCTTCTGGACGGATCCTGATTTTGATCCCGAAGCGCGTGCGTTCTACTATGCTCGAGTTCTGGAGATCCCGACTCCCCGCTGGAGCACCTATGATGCTGTCAAACTGGGGATCACTCCTCCGGCTCCCACGACAATTCAGGAACGTGCTTACACCTCCCCGATCTGGTACACCCCCAGTGAAGAGCTGCTGGCTAAAGTGAGGCAAGAGGCTTTAACAGTCGCCAGTCTCAAAGCGCAGGAAGCTGTCCAGCTTACGACCGATGAAATCAAAGATCTGATCGTGGGTAAGCGGGTGAAGATTAGAAACCTAGTCAACGGGGAAATCCTTGAGGCCTTTTATAACACCAATGGTCAGCGAACCCTCTCCAAGTTAGCCGGATTTGCTGGTTTCCACGGTGGCTTTGGAGGCGTCACCGATCCCTATATCATTGAGAACAACATGCTATCTTCCTCCTTTGAGGATGGATCTAAATTTTCATCACTGGTCTTTGAACTAAACGGCAAGTTCTACGCGGCCAAGAGTGATGAGGCAGGGTACGCTAACTACGAGGTGCTTGCCATTCAGGGAAGTCCTAGAAGATCTCAGGTGGCGATGAATCTGCAGTAAAGGACGATCTCCCCTAACTGGCTCTGCTGAGAATCTTCATCGGTGGAGCCAGAGGTTTGCAGATCAAAAAATAGTATCCTAGTTACGGCAAACCAAGGATTTTTATAGCCATGACTGTAGAAACTAAAGCTTCAGCTAGCGCTACAACAGACACCAGTTTGCTTACCCCACTGTTCATACGGCTGGCTCGTCGTGTCCGATATATTAGCTTTCTAGCCGTTTTATCTTCACTGCTAGGATCTCTACTCATGTTCATGATCGGGACAATGAATACCTATAAGGCATTTACAATCTTTCTCGGTTTCGATGATGAATTCCTGACATCAACAGGAGTAGACGCTGGTGAAGAAGCGACTTTACAGCTATTAGAATCCCTGGATAACTTCTTAGTAGGGCTCACATTTTTCTTTTTCGCCTATGGGATCTACTCTCTATGTATCCGTTTAGGAGAACCAAATAGTGATGATCCAAAATGGTTACAAGTAAGCAGTATTTCTACCCTCAAGAAAACCCTGTTAGAGGTTCTAGTTGTTTTGCTCAGTGTTGTATTTGTTAAAGGGCTGTTGGAAAGAGGAGGGGAAAATATTTTACAGTGGCCAGTGTTGGTGATTCCTGCGTCCATCATTGCCCTGGCGCTGAGTATTCGATTGATGAGTGAAGAAAGTAGTGAGGAAGTATAAACAAGCATTATGACCATGAAGAATCCAACTCCCGATCCATCTTCACCTTCTCCTCATCAAGCGAATGGTGATCCAGACTTATCTAATGCTCAAATACCAGATAAAACTGAACAGGCTCAAAAAGTTCCTTCCAGTAATGAGCTAGCTCAGCAACGCACCGAGATGGCTGAGGCCCGGACCCGCATGGCTACAGAGCGGACCGGCATGTCTGAAAAACGGACAGGGATGGCTGAGGAACGCACCGCCATGGCTGAGACCCGCACTGGCTACGCGCTGGAACGCACGGATCTTGCTGAATCTCGCACGGAGATGGCCAAGCAGCGGACACGGATGGCGTCTGAACGCACCTTACTCGCCTGGGTGCGGACCTCTCTCTCTATGATCAGTTTTGGCTTCGGGATCGATCGGCTCTTTAAGTACTTAAGAGGGACTGAGATTGCCAAGGGTATCGATACCATTCGACAAATTCGGCAGGAACGCATCCTCGGGTTGAGCTTGATCATCCTGGGGGTCTTGGCAGCCTGTGGAGCTTTGTATGAGCACTGGAAGCTGTTACGACAGCTAGAAAACAGTGAAAAGTTTGGTTATGCATCCAGTAAGTCTTTAGCATCCATTATGGTCGGTCTCCTGATCTTGATTGGATTGTTTGCTTTGATCACCATACTCATTCTTGACAAACAACTAACAGTGGCCGCTTGATCCTGAATGGCTTCTTCATCAAATAGTTAGGATGCGAGACAAACAATGGAATGGATAGAGAATCTGGAGTATGCCCTGGCAAATTCTGCGACTTTACTCAAGGTCGTTCTGGAAGTTGTTTCAGTGTTATGTGTTTTCTTAGGGATTGCAGCTGTTGTGCGGGTTTGCCCCCAATCCTTTAGAGGATATTTCCCTTTACTGAGTATTCGCCTTGCCTTTGGACGCTGGTTAGGATTAGCTTTAGAGTTTCAGCTAGGGGCAGATATTCTTGCTACAACCGTTTCACCTTCCTATGCAAGCTTGGGTAAATTAGGAGCTACAGCAGTGATCCGAACCTTCTTAAATTATTTCCTCACTATGGAACTCAAGGAGGAGATAGAGCTTAAAGAAAAGATGATAAAAAAGGAGGAATCTAATTCGAATATAGAAGCTTAAGACTATAAAGATGACCCGTTTTTTGAGCTAAACGAGTAAGCGGCTAATCTAGCAATTAAAACCTGGCAACAGGGGGGAAGTCAGCTCATCCGTCTCCAGTAAAGTCGCATGCAACATCAATTGGCCTTTTTCTCGAGGATAGATTTCTAATCGCTTCGACATACGATCAGCAATCCAGTATTCCTGCAGTTCATAATAGATGCCTTCACTCTGAGGTAACACCTCTAGATCTCGGATATTCCATCGAACCTGTGCAGCTGTTTGGCCCATCACTTGCGTAGAGAAACACCTCTGGAGGGTAATACCTCAAGTTAATCGATGAAGGGGCTAAGTAGCATCCCTAGGAACGCGATTCCTCCCAAGAAAGCAAGAATAATCGCAACGATCAGGGCAGGGGATCGGCGAGAGATGAAGAGTAAGTGATTATTCTGTAAGCGTTGTAATTGGTCCCGATGATCTTTGGCGGCTACCAGCATCGCCAGGGTTCCGAGGGCTACAAAGGCTAAACCAAGAATACGAGATAACCTCAAGGGATTGATGGTGTCACCCAACTCCTGGTGCAGGACAGTAACAATGCGTTCGATCCCAAAGCCAAAGCTGATTAGAGACAGGCAGGTACGGATCCAGGCCATGAGCGTGCGCTCCTCAGCAGCCCGATTCCGTTCTTTGGCTAATTCGGTGGCAGGGCTGGGTGGAGTGGGTGCTGGCGGATCTTGAGACATAGATAGATAACCTCTTAAGATCAGATGAATGCTCACATGAAAAATATTGACCGTTCTGCCTCGACCATTCATCATACAGAGGTAGTGATGCCTGTTCTGGATCTCAAGATGAAGATCAAGCCATTCCAGTTTACAGCCTCTCCCAACCTGATGAACTAGAGTTAACCCATCGATTAAGCACTCATGGATCCAGAAGTCGTTAGTCCGCAAAAACCTTACAATCCCACCAATGAGCTGGCTAAAGAGCGTAACCGTGCGGCAGCTGAGAGAACGATCAATTCATGGATTGGGAACTGCCTCTCACTCTTAGGTATAGGGATTGCCATTGATCAGGTCACTCAGGCATTACATGAGCGCTTCCCAGAAAATGATCCAGCGATGAGTTTAGAAACAGCTAGATGGATCAGTATATTCTTTATGAGTTCAGGGATCGTTTTGTTAGCCATAGCACTTCTACAGCATCAGATTCAGGTGCAATCTATTGATCAAGAAAATTACGTCTCACTGTCGGTCCGTTCCCTTAACCGCGTCGCCGTCTCCGCTATCTTAGTCTTTAGTACTATTGGAATTCTCGTCATTCTTCTTTCTTTATGAGTTAAAGGATCCGAACCTTTGTCCTTAACGGCTGATCTGTCAAGGACAATCCTCGCAAAGTATTGAAATCAGCTGATTCACACCAAGGTCTCAAAAGGCTGAGGACATCAAGACTGTGCTTGACTTGTGACGAGATCTATCCTTACCAGAAATGTACTGAATCTCTTTGGTAATCATTCTGCTATGCTTATATCTGAGTTAGTCTGCTGCTCGAAAAGTTTGACTGTTAGACCTCAAATAACTTGTGGTGGGGAGTATATTTGCTCACCAATCCTGATGATTGCCACAAGATTCGAGTAGAGATGATGACGTAGTTGGATGTGCTGAACCCCGTCTAGAATTTACCGTGTTGGATCTATGGAATTTTTAGCTGTAGCTCTCATATCGTCAACATTACTCTGCTTGGGTATGGCTGGAAGCGTTGAAGCTGCCTATCGGATGAGTAAGTGGAGACTAACAAAGGATCCAGAAAGCAAATCCGAAGGATCTGGTGTAGTTGAGAGTTCTGTTTTTGGTATTTTAGGTTTAATTTTAGCTTTTACTTTCACGGGAGCTTTATCCCGATATGAGCATCGAGTCAAGCTGGTTTTACAAGAGGCAAATGCCATTGGTACTGCCTACCTTAGGCTTGACTTACTACCAAAGGATGCTCAAGATCAGTTGCGCCCACTTTACAGAGAGTATGTTCAAAATCGCATCAATGTATTTGAGTATTATAGAGATCGGGAACTCTCTAATTCAT
Source organism: uncultured bacterium (assembly GCA_964392245.1). Lineage (GTDB taxonomy): Bacteria > Cyanobacteriota > Cyanobacteriia > Thermostichales > Thermostichaceae > JAAUUJ01. Next base: position 56,268 of record CAYMOX010000022.1, on the reverse strand, counting down.
ACTTCCGCCAAAGTCTAGATTTACAAGGTCAAATCTGGGAAATTGCTAATGCTTCTGTCTTAATAGATAAAAATCCTGGAATTATTACCTTGGTTCTAAGCTCAACCAATGACATGATTGATGTTGCCAATGAACGGCTGCAAGCGACCCGCACTCATCCACCGATGATTGTTTACATTTTATTGTTTACTCTTGCACTGATCTCAGCTTTTTTGGTTGGCCAAACAATGGCCGTCAATCAAAAAAGACCGTTATTCTATATGGTTATATTCTGCGTAACTATATCTACAATCACGTATGTCATTCTTGATTTAGAAAATCCTCGACTTGGACTGATCAGGATTGACTTAGGTGATAAAGTCCTTTTAGAAACCTTAAAAAGCATACAATAAGTTTTTGTGTGAATCGCTTAATAAGGTACTCCTTTGGATGCGTCAAGGTTTGAATCTGTCCATCAATGGCAAGCTAGTGCAGTTCAAGACTTGTTAACTTGTCCTGATCGTGCCACTGCCCAGCAGGTTGATGGCTGCGAATAGTCGAGTCAACATAATGCTTATCCTCTGTAAAAAGAGGTAAAATAAATTGACCTCAGTCTGACCAATAAGGCTATTTCTAGGAGCTTATAAGGATTAGGAGGCTTTTTAAGTGGTTATTCAGATTAACGATGCCGAAAAAGCTCGAATCTGTAGTGTCGCGAAGCTTCTCCATCAAGCTGCACGACCCATTAAAATTCTGGGAACTATTGCCTGGTCAAACCAAGTCAAAGCTGACTTTTTCGCTAAAGGAGCTAAAGAATTACCGCAAGTCGATTATGCAGGCTTTGATCCAAAACCTGTTATTGATCTGGTGCGGCAGGCCCAGCGCCAGATTTTCCTTGATAGCGTCATTGATCAGTGGCTTGATCGCCAGGCCAACTCTATTGAAATAGCTGCTCGCATGCTGGGTGGTGTAGGCACACCCATTTTCTTTGAGTATTCGCGTCAGGCCTATGGAGAGCCAACCACTCCCATGCGGTTTGATACCGAAACGCCTTTAGAGTTAGCAGAAAGCATTCGCAGCACAGTTGAGAACCTCAATCAGATCAAGATTGATCTGGCCCCAGCAACCTACCACTCAGCCCAGGAAGTTGCGCAGGAACTTGAACAGGCGGTCCAAAAGCACTTTGGCATAGATGCACCTGCGGTTCCCATTGTTGATGAATTATCAGCCAACGCCCTCGCCTCTGCCAAGCACATTAAAATTCGACGGGATGCCCGGTTTACGGATCGAGATACGGCGCAACTACTGAACCACGAAGCCTACATTCATGTTGCCACCTCAATTAATGGTAAGGCTCAAACCGATTTGCCGATCCTAGCTGTTGGGCACCCTGGCACCACCAGTACACAAGAAGGGTTAGCTGTCTTCTCGGAAATCATTGCTGGCACGATTGAACTTAATCGATTCCAACGATTGGCTGATCGAGTATTTGCAATTCAAATGGCGATCGAAGGGGCTAATTTCATCGAAGTTTACAACTATTTTGTTAACCGAACGGGAAATCCAGATCAGTCTTTTGAAAGTGCTCGTCGTGTTTTCCGGGGTGGCGTGATGACCGGAGGCTCACCCTTTACCAAAGATGTTGTTTATTTGCGTGGCCTCTTGCGAGTGAGCAATGCAATTCGTGCCATATTCGCCGCTGGACGATCCGACTGCTTGATTCTCCTGTTTTGTGGAAAGCTTGATTTGTTAGATCTACCTGCCCTGTGTGAGCTAACGGCTAAGGGGTTATGCCGTCTTCCTCGCTACTTACCACCCTGGATCAGTGATCCGCGTTACCTACTGGCACTATTCACCTACTCTGCATTTATGCGTGAGATTGAGTCAGAGAGAATCACAGAAGTGGTGAAAAATCTGTTAGCCAATACTCCCATTATTGAAGCAAGATCTACAGATACTAGAAGGAGCAATGACTCATGAGATCGAGGAGAGGTTACCCTTCTTGACTTAATAGGTCACTACTTGTTTCTGTAATAAAGAAAACGGATCCCAAGATAATGTCAATCTAAGGATCCGCTTCCTAGGATCTCACTATCGATATTCCTCAAAAGTGGCAAGCACCAGCTGATCAGGGTTATCAATACAGCCATCAATCACTTTTTCGGTGACTCCAGCCAGATCGGGAGCATCGATAAGCTTCTCTCCATTCTGGCCACTCACATACCCATGCATAAAGATGATGATATTTGAGCGCTCTTCACCTTCAGCTTTTAGAAGCGTTCTACAATTCAACTCATCAAGATTGATCTGATCATTATTCTCAGGCTCAGCAGTCGATTGAGCCCAGACAAGCGCGCTATTGAGGCTGCCAGTAGCAATTGCCCCAAGTAAGAGCAACCAGAAAATGTTTCTCATTGATATCAACTCCTGCTTATAGGATTAGCATGATCAATCATGATTAAAACCAGCCATTACGTCGCATGCAGTTATCATACTCACGTCGGTAAATTGACTCCCAGGTCTCAGCCTTACGGATGGTCCCTCCCAGAGCTCCGGTAGCAGCGCCAATGGCGGCACCACGTCCTGCATTCCCCGAAATCGCACCAATAATTGAACCCCCTGCAGCGCCACGGGCAGCACCTTGGAGCGTACCTCCACTGGCCTGCCGATCTGCAATATCTCTGGCCAGGCCGTCACAAAAGAAATGAGCAGATTGAGCTGAAGCCGGGAGAGCTACAAATAAAGTAAGTCCCAGGCCAGCAAGCATTCTTATAGACAAAGATAAAAAAGAGGATGTTTGAGTTTCCACGTTTCTGTCGAATAGCTCACAGACTCGCATTATAAGCTAAGGACATAATCCAGCAGTTAAGAAAAGTGAAGACAACAGGCAGGGGATTGTTTTGAGGATTTTTAACCATCTTTGGAGTTGTTCTCCTAAGGAGAAAATTTAGCTGACATCTTGCACCAAAGGGTAGGGGACTGGCAGAACAGGGATGCGACAAGTTGTAATGCGCCCCTGATTTCGGACGCAGGGCTAAGAGTTGTATCCTGGCTTAGAAGAAAGGGCACCTATGACTACCCACCGTCGGTAATACTCCCCTGAGTTCAAAGCTAAGCTGGTTCTTCAACTTCTATTCGGTGAGAAAACCTCTGCTGAACTCTGTCACACTCATCAAATCAATAACAATGTTCTCAATCGCTGGCGCCTCTATAGAACAAGTATGGCAACATCTCAAGCGAGGAATGAGAGGGAGGAACTTTCAGAATCTGGATGAGCTGAGAAAGGAGCTGACCAAACGACTTGAGGGTATGACGAAGGAAGTTGTTGCATCAATCACAGGCCGAAAGAATATTTTGGAAACGTTATGTATAGCCGGTATTTAGAGAAATGGTATTTCCCAAGCGATGGGTGGAGAAGTTCGAGCTTCGTCAGCCCTTTGGCTTGGGACCTACGGTTGGCCAATCAAATCAAACCTTGGGGGGACAGGTTATAGCCAACGAGGGAATCAGGGTTTGCCCCCATAGTGACAGAAGTGGGTTGGTAGTTTCCCCCTGATTTAAGAGGCGGCTTCTCTTTCAGCAAGCTCCATCCACCGCTCAGTTGAGCTGTCAATCTCCTGACTGATTGCCGCCAATCGATCCGTGAGTTCCTGCAGTTTCTCAAACTGATCCGGCGGGTTTTGATAGAGGATTTGTTCGATCGCAGCCTTGTCATCTTCCAGTTCTGGGATTCGAGCTTCTAGGGTTTCATACTCTTTCCGTTCCTTGAAGGAAAGCTTTTTTGAGTGACCTGCAGATTTTACCGGAGGATCTTGAGAAAGAGATTTGGGTTTCACTTTGGTAGAAGGGAGTTCTGATCCGTTGGCTTCTTGCTCCTTCTTCATTTCCAGATAAACAGAATAGTTTCCGGGATAAGAGCGCAGGTTCCCATCGGACTCAAAGGCGAAGATGGTGTCGACAGTGCGATCAAGAAAGTATCGATCGTGGGAAACGACAACCACACAACCATTAAAATCTTCCAGATACTCCTCCAACACCGCCAGAGTCTGGACATCTAAATCATTCGTGGGCTCATCCAGAATCAAGACATTCGGAGCACCAATCAGGATTTTCAGCAGATACAGCCTGCGTTTTTCCCCTCCCGAAAGTTTATGAATAGGAGCATACTGCTGATCTGGAGGGAAAAGAAAACGCTCCAGCATTTGGGAAGCGGTGATCACACTGCCATCTTTGGTCTTAACCAGTTCGGCGACCTCTTTTAGATACTCGATCACCCGCTTATTTCCATGGGCATTCAATTCATCAGAATGCTGATCAAAGTAGCCAAAATGAATGGTTGATCCAATATCTATACTGCCATGATCAGGGGATTCTCTACCCGTGATTAGGTTTAACAAGGTCGATTTACCCACCCCATTCTTACCAATAATGCCAACACGATCTTCGGGGCTGAACAGGTAGGTGAAATCTTTAATTAAAATTCGGTCTTCATAGCCTTTCGTGACACCTTCCAACTCCACAACCTTCTTGCCGATCCGGCGTCCTACGGTGCTGATATCCACCTTTCCCTGGACGGTTTTGAATTCCTGATCCTGCATGTCATGGATGCGTTCGATCCGGGCTTTTTGCTTGGTACTGCGTGCCTTGGGTCCACGACTGAGCCATTCCAGTTCTCGCCTGAGACGACCTGCATGTTTTTGTTGACTGCTGCTGGCGGCTTCTTCTGCTTCTGCTTTTTTGGTCAGGTAATAGGCATAGTTGCCGGAATAGGCGTAGAGATCACCGCGATCAATTTCCAGAATCCGATTGGTGACCTGGTCCAAAAAATAGCGGTCGTGGGTGATCAACAGGAGAGCCCCTTGAAACCGCTGCAGATAGGTTTGCAACCACTCCACTGAGGCTGCATCCAGGTGGTTGGTGGGCTCATCCATCAGAAGCACATCCGGTGTGGATAAGAGGGCAGTGGCGAGAGCGATGCGTTTGCGGTATCCCCCGGATAAAGTACCAACACACGCTTCAAAATCTTCGATCCCCAATTTTGTCAGCACGATCTTGGCCTGGGTTTCCAGATCCCAAGCATTGGTGCGATCCATTTGCTCTGTCAAGCTGGAGAGACGTGAGAGTAACTGGCTTTCGTTTCCCTCTCCCTGAGCCAATTGTTTGGAAACCTGTTCATACTCCCGAATCAATGTCATTTGCTCAGTGGAATCGGCAAAGACTTGTTCAAGTACCGTTTTCTCTTCATCCACATCAGGCTGCTGAGGAAGATAAATGATCTTTGCTTTAGGGTTAATCCAGAGTTCTCCACTATCAAAGGGCTCCAGCCTGGCTATCATTTTGAGTAATGTGGACTTACCCGAACCATTGGTTCCAATCAGGCCAACTTTCTCCCCTTCACTCAGGCTAAAGCTGGCCTCTCTGAGAATCTCTTTAATTCCAAAATCTTTGTTAACAGATTGCAGTGTCAGCAGTGCCATGGATCTCTATATCCTTCCATTCCAGTGGGGCAAACTATGCAGGTCTCCAGAAATCCAGGAGGTACTCGTAGGTAATTCCCATCGTAATGTAATTAGAAGGCCAGCCGAAGATTCCCATGCGGTTCACGATATTGGTCCGATCCCAGATCATAATATTACGAAGCTCGTACCCCTGCTGGCGAAGGGCATCTACAACGGCAATATGGATCGTGATCCGCTCGTCTTCCCACCACATATCGGGCACATTCACCACACAATGGGCGCGGGGACGCAGGAAAGGAAGCAATTGCGCAAAGATCGCTCCCATCGCCTGCGCGTAGATATCTAAGGACATGGTGCCCAAGTCGCGAGGATCCTGAGAATACTGTTCCACCTTGCCGATCTGGGCATTCTTGCGATCCGGTCCACGCCTGGATTTGTTTTTGCGCTTGCGGTTAAGCAGATTGGCGTAGGGGGGAGAGGTCCAGATTAAGCTCAAGCTTTCAGGATGAAGGTAGCTGGGAATATGCCGGGCATCGTCCTGAATCGCCACCTGACGACTTTGATTGAAGAGGGAGTTCACCGCCAGCCGTTCGGCACAACATTGGATATAAGCTTCCTGCAGATCAAACCCCATGGCATTCCGGTTGAGATCACGGGCAGCCACCAGAGTCGTGCCACTACCCACAAAGGGATCCAGCACCAGTTCCCCCTCATGGGTAAATAGCTCGATGATCCGTCGCGCCAGCGAAATCGGAAATGTTGCGGGATGAATCGTTTTGTCCCGAATATCTCGAGATTCATAGTTGAACTGCCATACCCCCGACTGGGCTCGCATCCACTCTTTAGCGGTCATACAGTTCAGGTGGTTAGCGGGATGGGCACAGGTGCGCTGAGAGCCAATCTCCAGAACCTGCCGATACTCCGGATCTCCAGGCTTGATCACCCTAGACTGTTGTTGAGATAGATGCTGCAAATCAGATCCTCGTCTGTGCAGATCAATCTTACTCCCCTGACCAATGGGGCTCGTAGCCCACAACAAACCAGGTGACCAGGCTCAGATGATAGATTAAAATCTATTGACCGAATTAAAATCATTGTATTTACTTTATCCTCTAGGGTCGCTAATTTGAGAATAACGAGATTGAGGCTCACTTGATGAACCCAGTTATGCAACACCAACAATGTCATCCATCGTCAACAAATCGCTGGATTCAGGAGGAGAAAAGCAGGTATCTAGGACTATTGAACCGCAATACAGCAACATGGATTTGTACCCTAATCCCAACGCAATGTCCTTTTGCTAGAAGCTTTTCTCTGATGGGAATCACAGTACGTATTCCACCCCTTTGTAAGCTCAATCCATTTTATGATCAGCTGATGGAACTACAATTTCATGCCCAAAATCTACTGGAAGAAGGGTAGTGCCAGTGAATTTCAAAGCCTGGAGTTAAAGAGAAATAGCCTGACCGGATCAGATGTCTTGATTCTCTATTTCAGGGGCATATAACTTACGCATGAGTTGATAGTTCCTTAATTAGGCGAGACTGATCATCATTAACAATTCAGCACCGATATAGGTAAGAAAAAGAGAATTGGCAGCATTCATCGCCAGAATCCAATAGACCATGGTGGCGATCCCAATGGCTAGGATCAGGCTCAGTCGTCCAGCTTTCCAGATTGATCAATTCAGCCGCCGATCGGTGTCCTGCATAATTATGAGCCAGGAAAGTCTGGCGTGAGGATTAAGCTACTGAATCTAATTGGTTTGAGTCGGGGTCCAGCATGATCAGCAATAACTCATCCAGCATTTCTTGTGCCTTGGCTAATCTGGCAAGATCCTGCATGGGGATCATGGTCCCTTCCAGCTGAGATTCAATCAATTCAAGGGCATAGTGGAGTTTGCTCAGGGGATAGGGAGAAGGGATCCAGACCCTCTCTCCTTTGGAGGAAATAGATTCATAGAAGTAGAGGTAGGGCAGGATTTCTTCCGCAAAAAAGGCGTAGCGTTTCCGAGTGAGGGATCGAGCATCCAGAGTGCCATTCAGAACTAGGCGGGTGACCTGCTTACAGGCGAGTGAGATCACCTGTTCAATGTTTTGTTGCAGGATCTGCTGATGTTGTCTAGCCAGATACGCCTGAATGACTTGCAGTAACGCTTGAGGATCGCTCATCCCAATCGAGGCCAGTTGTGCCTGTGTACGGGGATCGCTTGCTTCCTGCTGCCCCAGAGAGGTCCACTGCTGCAGCCAACTGTTTTCCTCAGCTGATAACTCCTCCGATTTGCTGGCAATCCACTCTCGATGCTGCATTAGGGTCTCCAGCTCGGATGGGGCCAGCGGCTGAACTTCAGTGGGGAGCCAGAGGGTCAGGCGTTGATACTCCGCTTCGCTTTCCCCAGCCAGTTCCTGCTGCTGACGCCGCTGATCCCGAAAGATGTCAGAAAGAATTTGCTCCAGGGTCAGACCAACGGTGACCGAGGGACCCTGTACCTGATATCGTTGCCGGATCTGAGCCGTCTCACGCCGTAAACGTAATAGTTCCCGTCTTGCCTGTTCCAGGCCAGTGCCAATTTCCCCGGCTTCGTTACCTGGTAAAAGCGTAGAACTGGATTCATCTCCCTCCGTCAGGTATTGCAGACGATCAAACCAGCTGGCTTCTGGAGCACACAGATCCTCAGATGATAATCCCTGCTTCCGTGCCACAGCATAAAAAGCTTTGCTGATAAAGCCCATCATCAGATCCCAGATCTCACTCTGGCGCTGCTGGCCAATCCGTTGTTTGAGATGAAACTGAAAAGCCAGTGATGAAAACTGAGGGGCTTTCTCATTGACCACCTCATAGATCCTGTTCAGTGGAGATCGTAAAAACTGAGGTACCAAAGGCACCTGGATGCCAATCTGATTTCTCTGAATAAAGCGTAAATCTTCGGGGGAAAGGGGAAGCACTTCCTCCATGAGGCCGAGAACATCATCGGCAAAGGGGGTGGCACTGGCCTGTCGCCGCATGATCTGCTGAACTCCATCCTGGTAGTGCAGTAAACGAGCCATCAGATCTAATAGACCTCGATCCAGCTGAGTTTCAATGACTTCTCCGATCTCCGTGTTGACGGCTTGATCAAAAATCTGGCCGAGGTGTTGATTGCGGCTGGTGTCAAGGAGCAGGTTGGCTTTGCGAACAATCAGATTGCCCTTTTCATCGCGGCTTTGAAAGGTGATCGGGCGGGCAAAGGGATTGCTACTGTTGTCCCGGGTACTCAGCTTTTGCAATAATCTGGATTGCTCACTGGGTACAAAATCGGACCAGTGTTTTTCGTTGAGGATAAACTCAATTAGACGCTCTTGTAAAAACAGCCGTTCTTTAACCTGACTCGATGGAGTTCTAAGTGTTAGGGCTGCCATATCACTTTCCTTGCTAGGTAACCCCCCGAGAGGGGAGGCAGATCAGTAACATTCCACATCTCCTAAGTTACATAGTTATCCCCACGTACGTATCAGCACTTATGCGGAACCCAGGTGCGACTAAACACCGAAGAGGGCAGAAATGGATGTCGCAGCAGGATCTTTTGCAGATCCAGATCTCGTTCTAACAGACAGGCATGGCCACTTTCGGGGGCAATTTCAATATGGGCCTGAGGTAGCCAACCCGCCAGACGTTCCACTTCCTCAATCGAGGGCAATAACCGATCCCGACCTCCTGCCACCAGAATGGTGGGCACGTTCAGCTGATCCAGGGGCAGGCGATCCGCATGAAAACGGCTGAGTAGATTGAGGCGTTGAGCGGTAATCGCTGGGGGAACGGAGCGGACAGCGGTGGCCAGGGCCTCTTGATCGGGGGGATCCATACGCTCCAGGGCTGCCAGCAGGTTTAAGCCTCGCTCTGCCATGGCCAGGTATAGGGGCTCAGGGACCCAGGGAAGCAGACCTCCCGCTCTGAAGTACCAGGGACCACGGTGATAGGAGGAAGCCGGATTCACCAGGATCAGCCCGTGGCAGAGATGGGGATAGTCACAGGCCATCTGCAGGGCCAGACAGGCCCCAAACGACTCTCCACAGAGGAAGGTTTTCTCAGCTCGACTTTGTTGTTGCACATAGGCTGCTAGCTCAGACCAGGATTGACTCGAGGCTGGATTCAAGCTGATGGACTGGATCTCAAACAGCTGCTGCAGTCGGGCAGCCTGGCGGTAAAACAGATCTCCAGTCCCGTCCATGCCGGGCAGGTAGAGCAGATGTGGACGCCGAGTTTCGAGTGTGATGATCGCAGGATCAGCCATGACGCAGATTCTCCTGAACAGTCTGATAAGCCTTGTCAGTGAGCAGGTGGATCTGGCGTTGTTTCTCTGCTCCCCGTGCAGCCCGATCCTCCTGTCGAACCCAGAGGGGCTTCCCAATCGTCACGCTGACATCTTCGTAGATCACCACCGGATGGGAGCCTTCCCCCTGAAACATCGGCTCGGTTGGATCCACCCAACGAAACAGGGCCAGGGGCAAGGGGGGGGCTAACCACTCCTGCTGGACCTGAATAGAGACCGGAATAATCGGCAGGGGATCAATGTGCGATCGGTAGGCCAGATGGGCAAAACCAGCTTGAAATGAGGCCATCTCTGCAGGTGAGCACCCCCGGGTGATCTGTCTGGCCCCTTCGGGAAAGATGCCAATACTGCCACACTGGTGCAGGTGGTGTTCTGCCTGTCGAAAAAAGTGGACCTGGTTGGCACAACCCTGCTTCAGCGGAATGCATCCCAACCCCTGCACGATCTCCCGTAAGCCAGGGACCTGGGTGAGGTAGTAATGACAGGCAAACTGGATGGGTCGTCCCAGGGCGGCCATGAGTAAAGGGGCATCCAGAAAGCTGCGGTGGTTGCTGATGATGATGGCGGGTCCCGGAGGCAGCAGATGCCGACCCTGAACCCACACCTGCGTGTTGCAGAGGGTCAGGAGCAATTCAGCGAGCTGCAGCGGAGAGATCAGAGGCAAGGCAGATGTTGCAACAAAACGATACACTCACAGTCTGGCATTTTCTCATGGTCAGGAACACCTCAACCTCTAGGTTCAGTAGGATATCGCTGTGGGCAGGATCCTTCCTGAGTAAAAACTATGGCGTTGCGTTTTTGTAAGTCGCGGACATATCACGATCCTTTGCATGGAGCTATCAGCCTGGATGGAGGAAATGCAGCCGAGGCGCTGCTGATCCACCTGATTGATACGCCTGCCTTTCAACGATTGCGCCGCATTCGACAACTCGACACCGCCTTTTTCACGTTTCACGGGGCAGAAGGATCTCGCTTTACCCATTCTGTGGGGGTGCTGCATATCGCCCGTCGGGTTTTTGATCGGCTGGCTCAGCGGTACTCCGATCTGCGACCTTATCGGGCTCTGGTGCTGACGGCGGCACTTTTACACGACATTGGCCATAGCCCCTTCAGCCATGCTGGAGAAGAGATGTTTGGCTCGCATCATGAACTGTGGACCCTACGCATCTTACAAGAGGATCCAGAGGTATCTGACCTGTTGCGGGGGTTTAATCCTGACCTGCCTCAGCACCTGCAGCAGGTGTTTACGAAGTCTTTTCCTCTCCCCTTCATCAGCCAGCTCATTTCCAGTCAACTGGATTGTGATCGGTTTGATTACCTTTTACGGGACAGTTTGCTCACCGGAGCCCAGTATGGTCGTCTGGATCTGGATCGGATTATTACAGTCCTGGACTATGATCCGGTTCGCTGTTCAATTCTGATTCCGGCCCGCAAAGGCCTGGGTCCGATTGAACATTATCTGGTGGTGCGCTACTTCATGTATACCCAGGTGTATCAGCACCCGAAGAGTCTGGCAGCCAGATTCTTATTGAATCGCATCTTTTCACGGGCGCGGCAACTGGTGGAAAAGGAAGCGCTGCAGGTGGATCACATCCTGGGAAACTGGCTGACCCAAAAGGTCGATACCCTCCCCCTCACCACTTACCTGGATGCCGATGACATTATTTTTTCCTACCCCCTCCGCTTCTGGAGTCAGGGAACCGATCCGATCCTTTCCGATCTGGCCCGCTGTTATCTCAACCGTGATCTGTTCAAGACTCGAAATATCACCCACCTCAGCCTTGAGCAACAGCAGGATCTGCATCAACGCCTGACTGCTGCTCTCCTGACCGAAGGACGGGATCCCTACAGTTATTTAGGCCAACGTTCTGCTCGGACCCAGGGATACAGCCTTTACCAACAGGGGATCTCGTTGCAAACCGATACGGGGCCGCAAGAAATTGCCGAACTCTCTCCGTTGGTAAAAGCCCTGGTGGATACGACACCGCAGGAGTGGTTGATTTTTCCCCGATCTCAGAGTGAAACCGTGGAGGTATTTCTCCAGTCCTGTCAATCAGCGGGCACTAAGAGGAGGGGCGGTGACGTCGGCAGCGATCTGAACAATATTTCACCTCTTCCCAGCAGCTAGCCCACTTTTTCCTCCAGCTAAAAGGTCGACCGCAGGTCAGGCAGATCTTTTCAGGCAGATCGGATTTTTTGAGGTGCTTGGGCATAGAACCAATGAACCCTTGACAGGTGCTGAGTTAACAATGAACGCCTTGCACAGGACTCGAACCTGTAACCTGCAGCTTAGAAGGCTGTTGCTCTATCCATTGAGCTAGCAAGGCTTATCTCTTCCAACTCTAGCAACACCTGGGGGCAGTAATTCCAGACGGACATTATAGGCTGCCGGGTTGCCCTGCGCAAAGTTCAAGACCCGTCCTGCTGCTCCATCTCTCTTTACAATGAAGTCTGCACTCCCACCTTCTGGTTATGACTAGCCCAACCTCCGCTGAGATCCTTTGTATCGGGACCGAGTTGCTACTGGGGGAGATTGTCAACTCCAATGCTCAGTATTTGGCACTGGAACTGGCCAAGCTAGGGATCCCGCACCACTTTCAAACGGTGGTTGGCGATAACATTCCCCGAATTCACCAAGCCCTGGAGATCGCGGCTCACCGCAATGGTCTGATTTTGATCACGGGTGGGTTGGGGCCGACACCGGATGATCTCACCCATGAAGCGATTGCCAGCTTCTTCGGTGTGCCTCTGGTGGAATATCCCCAGGTGTGGGAGGAGATTGTGCGTAAATATGGTCAGCGGGGGATCGTTCCCTCTCCAAGTAATCGCAAGCAAACCCTCTTTCCCCAGGGAGCACAAGTTCTCCCTAATCCTGGCGGTAGTGCCTGTGGGCTGATCTGGCAGCCGTCACCTGCGATCACATTGCTCACCTTTCCAGGGGTGCCGCAGGAGATGAAACGGATGTGGCAGGAAACTGCGGTGCCGTATCTGCGTGAACAGGGCTGGGGACAGGAGATCTTTCACAGTCAGGTGCTGCGCCACTGGGGAATTGCCGAATCGACATTGGCGGAAAAAGTTGGCCCGCTGCTGGATCTGGAGAACCCGACCGTGGCTCCGTATGCAGGGAAAGGCGAGGTGCGGTTGCGGGTTACCGGACGAGCCCCCACACTGGAGGCTGCCCAAATGCTCATGGATCCTGTGATCACTCAGCTCAAGCAGATTGCCGGACTGGATTACTACGGCAGTGATGAGGACACTCTGGCCACCGTAGTGGGTCGATTATTGATCGGGGCGGGTCAAACCCTGGCGGTGGCGGAATCCTGCACAGGTGGACTGCTGGGGGAACTGCTGACGCAGAGGCCTGGGAGCTCCCATTATTTTCAGGGGGGCGTGATTGCCTATGACAATCAGGTGAAGGCTAAGCTGCTTCAGGTGAGTGAGCAGGATCTGTTCAGCTACGGGGCAGTGAGTGAACCTGTGGCTCACCAGATGGCTGCAGGCGTTCAAAAAGGGCTGGGGACAGATTGGGCCCTCAGCATCACAGGAATTGCGGGGCCAGAGGGGGGCACAGAGGCGAAACCCGTGGGGCTGGTGTACATCGGTCTGGCGGATCCTGAGGGTCAGGTTGAGGTGAGTGAGCATCATTTTGGTCAGCTACGGGGACGAGAGGGGATCCGCTGGTCCAGTGCCCAGAGTGCTCTCGATCGGCTGCGGCGACGGTTGCTTCAGTTTGTTGGTTAGGGTGTTCTTCTTCCTTCCAATCCATGACCTAGGTTGTCTCTACATTTCTCCGAGGAGTGCGGGATCGCAGTCAAGAGCAAGATCAACTCATGCAAAGGTTTGCGGTGAAATCATGCCCAACGAATTCCTGGCGATATTGTTTCTGATTGTCCTTTTAAATTCTGCGTTGCTTACAGGCAATGAGTTTGCAATAGCAGCTCTGATTCACCCAGCTTTATCACGTCAGGATCATCGCTCAAATTTAAGTGCTATCCAAATCTTTGCTAGCTTGTATGGTAGCGTCATGCCACTATGGATGGGAGTAACTACTGCACTTCAGGTCATGATCAGCGCTTTGGCATGGTTCTTTTTTTCTGCTATCTTTCCTTGGGTGGTTGCTTCTGCATTAATCTGGGTTGTTGTCATTCCCTACAGTCTAATCTTTCCTGTTCCCTTAAATAATCAGGTCAAGGGATGGGATCTTAATCAACTGCCTGAAGACTGGGAAGCGATTCGAAGGAAATGGGATCTTTTTAATTGGATCAGAGTAATTCTTTTGATTTCGGCATTTGTTTTGTTTTCAATAGGAATGATTAGCTATTCTCTCATCATTGACCCATGACGAAGTGAAGCTAAAGAGGTGATTCTTGAGGACTATCCATTCTTAACAGAGCAAGACCTGCAGTATGCACTGCGATATGTAAGTGAATCTGCTCTGCGTCAGTCCCAGACCACTTAAATCATAAGTTCTTGATTGACGAAGACCTCTCCCCCAAAGTAGCTGAGGCTATAGACGGAGGGGTTTTGTGCTTCTAGTGTCAGAAACTATAGGCGTTTTTCCAATGCGGGCTTTGAAGTAGCCGATTACCTGCTAGACAAAAGCTTTACTTCCTTAACTTATAACTGACACCAGATTCCTAGCTCTCCTGCTGGAGAAGTTGTGCACAAGTTTGAGCCAGTAAAGCAGCCTGGGTTCGATCTCTTAATTGCAGGCGACTGAGAATGCTAGCCACATGATTTTTAACGGTGCGCTCAGAAATAAAGAGAGCGCTGGCGATCTCCCGGTTAGTGGCCCCTTGGGCGATGTGGCGCAACACCTCTTTCTCTCGCGGAGTCAGATCTTCCCAGCCCGGGGGGATCTCAGGCGATGGAGGTGGTGTGGAGAGATGAGGGACCAGTCTTGGCCAGACCTCAGGACCAATGTAGGTGTAGCCGCGATGGACCGAACGAATCGCCTGAAAAAGATCTTGAGCAGGGGTGTCTTTGAGGAGATATCCTTTGGCTCCTTGCCTGAGGGCCTGCTGGACATACTCGTCATTGGCAAAGGTGGTCAGCACGAGAGTTCGGGTTTGAGGAACATGTTCCTGGATCCAGGCGGTCGCTGCCACCCCATCCATCACGGGCATACGAATGTCCATCAGGACCAGATCAGGCTGCAAACGCTGCACCAGTTCGATCGTCTCCTGACCATTGGCCGCCTCTCCCACCACCTCCAGATCCGGCTGAGATTGCAGCAGGCTGCTCAATCCCTGACGAATGATCATCTGGTCATCAGCCAGAATCAGACGGATCATGTCTTCCCTCAGAAATCGACAACGGGATCTGAATCCGCAAACAACAACCCTGTCCGGGCTGGCTCTGGATCTGAAAGGAACCTCCCAGGGCGCTTACTCGTTCCTGCATGCCCTGGAGACCAAATCCACTGGAAATGTGGTCAGGGTTGAAGCCACAACCATTATCCTGGATCACGAGATCGATTCTCTCCTGATCCGAGCGCAGATCGAGCTGAACTGCAGTAGACTGGGCGTGTTTGCGGATATTGGTTAACCCCTCCTGCACCAAGCGGTAAAGGGATGTGGTGACTGCGGGGGGCAGAGTTGGGGGAAGGTTGAGCTGGATCTGGGGCTGGATCCCTGTCATTTCCGAAAACTCCTGCAGCAGATGGTGGAGGAGCTCCTCCAGGGATTGATTTTGCAAGGGATTGGCTCGCAGTGCCCCCACCGACTGTCTCACCTCCTGCAGGGCCTCGCCCACCAGACGCCGTGATTCCAGCAAAAAGGGATGGATCCGCTGCACCTCTGAGGGCCAGTGGGATTGCCAGTGCAGCAAGGCATTTTCCAGTTGAATACTTTGGGCCGCCAGGGTATGCCCCAGGGCGTCATGAATCTCACGGGCAATGCGGTTGCGCTCCTGAATCATGGCCTGGTCTTCGATCTTGAGGGCGTAGGTCCGGAGTTGCTGATGGGCAGACTGTAACTGCTGCCGGTTTTTGCGTTCGCTCAAAAGGCTGTTGATCAGGAGCATAACAAACACCTGAATCAGGCCAAATTGCAGGACCGTGTTCAGACGCAGGCTGAGGATGATCCAGCGGATATCCGGGTCGGCAAGATCCAGGCGGGGGCGAGGGCGAAATCCCTCTCTATCTCGATTACGGTCATACTCACGACGATATTCCCCCCGCAGAAAAGAGCGGATCAGAGGGGGGGGACTGCTACCCCAAAATTGCTGTCCAGCAAACAAAAGGATCGTCAGGACCGCCACCAGGATCCGACCCGTTAAGTTGAAGAGAACACACCCCCGCATCATTACGATCAGCAGGAGAAACACCACCGTCCGACCTCCCCGCGACCATTCCAGCTCCGCAGCCCCGATAATGATCACCAACTCCAAGAGGACGTAGAGAATCTTTGTTGAGGTGCGCGAAGGGAACCAGAAGCCCATCAGACCGATCAGCAAGATGGG
Organism: uncultured bacterium; assembly: GCA_964392245.1. Taxonomy (GTDB): domain Bacteria; phylum Cyanobacteriota; class Cyanobacteriia; order Thermostichales; family Thermostichaceae; genus JAAUUJ01. The sequence continues at coordinate 40,059 of CAYMOX010000022.1, read as the reverse complement.
CAGTAGAGAAAGGAGCGGGGGAAAAGGTCGAGGTGGGCCCGGTAGCAGTTCCACCAGGAACGCCATGGCCAGGATCACCCACTCCAGGCTGACCAGTAGAGGAAAGGGATGGTGAGACCACCAAGAACGGACACGACGGGTCAGAGGAACAGACAAGACAGACCTGGGGGCTGATGCTTTTGATCCACTCTAGAGCTAGGTTTGGGGGTTGAGTAGAGCCTTGCGAGCTGAAAAAAATAGGTCTGCAGACCTAGAACTCCACAGCTTGTGGATCGATGAAGGCAAAGAAGCATTGATTTAGGGTGGAAATGTCCTCACCCCAGGGATTTGTCTTGATGTTCCGATGGCTTGAGGAAACCTGTTTACACTTCTCAGGAGATGAATCATGCAACGCCGCATCTTTGCCGCAATGGTGTTGATGGCTGCCACCAGTCTCACCGCCTGTGCTGGAACAGGAGCTCAACCCCTGTCCACCTCCCTCCCAGGGTCAGAGGCCAGCAGCAGTTTTGCCGTCGCCCAGGCGCCACCTTCTTCCCCCCCATTTTTCGCAGATCTCAACCTGACCCCAGAACAGGAAGCCCAGCTGGAAGCCCTCCGGCAAAGCCACCGATCTCAGTTCGAGGCTATTCTCACCCCTGAACAGCAACAGATCCTGACCGAGCTGGAGGCCCAGGAACCTAGGGAAGGAGAAGGTCAAGGCCGCCGGGGCCGCCGTCGTATCCGCGAAGCCCTGAACCTGACAGAAGATCAAATCGCGCAACTGCAGACCATTCGTGAAGAAAATCGAAGTGAGTTTGAAGCGATCCTGACGCCTGAGCAGCTGACCCAACTGGAGGAAAAGAAGGCTAACCGTCCAGGACCAGGGCCTCGACCCCAGTAAGCGTTCGGGGACTGGGTCTATCCCCTATTCACAGGGATCAAGCTCCCGCCACCACCACGGGCAGCTGCAGGGTGATCCGCGTCCCTTCCCCCACCTGACTCTGGATCTGAAGTGATCCTCCCTGCAGATAGCAGACATGCTGAGCGATGGCCAAGCCCAATCCCATCCCCCCTCGGGGTCTGGCGGTATCCCCTCGGTAGAAGCGTTCAGTGACCCTTTCCACCTGGTCTGGAGGAATGCCTGGCCCCTGATCCTGAATGTGAAGTGGGATCCACTGTTGTTGCTCATGCCATGTCGGGGGATCAATGCTGATGCGGATCACTTCACTCTGGGGGGCATATTTAATGGCGTTGTCCAAGAGGTTGAGGAGGGCCTGCCCCGTCAATTCCGCATCCACCCACACTGGCGGTAGTTCGGGTGCAGCCTGCAGATCCAGCTGGATCTGGGCCTGAGAAGCCAGGGGCTCCATCCGCGACAGGCACTCTTGGGCAATGGCCACCAGCGAAACCGCCTGGGGATGAAGTGGCAACTGTCCCGCGTCCACCTGGGAAAGGGTCTGCATTTGCTGTACCAGGCGTGAAATATAGTCCACCTCCCGACAGGCCCGTTCCAGATGCTGGGGAACCTGATCCTCAGGAACCAGGCCATCCGCCACCGCCTCCAGTCCCAGACGCAATGTGGTTAGGGGTGTGCGCAGATCGTGAGAGATATTCGCCACCAGGTCTCGTCTGGCTTGTTCCTGTTCCTGTAACTCTGACCAGGCTTGTACCAGTTGATTGCTCATGGCATCCAGTAAACGACTCAGTTGCGCCAGCTCATCCCGACCTTGCAGTTGTGATCGAGCAGTGTAATCTCCACTTTTAAGCCGTTGAGCCTGTCTGTGCAGCTGTTGTAGAGGTACCGTAATGCTGCGGGAGAGGATCAGGCCGACCACAGTAGCCAGGGCTACAGATACTACGGTCATACCCATTACTAGATAGGCAACCTCCTGAGCAAATTCCTGCGGTCGCTGCAGGGGCATGGCAACATAGACCGCCCCAAGAGATTCCCCATCGTGCTGGATCGGCATCGTGCTGTAAAGCCAGGAGGGAAATTGGATTGTGGTCTCGGTGCGAAATTGGCCCTGCATCGGGGATCCCGTCAGGGTGGCGGGGATCAGGTGAGGGGGTAGGGGAACCTGTCCAGCCGTGGGAATTCCCTGTCCCTCCAACTGCAGTTGTCCCTGGGGATCAAATACCCGAATTTGCAGGTTTTCCTGAACTGCCAGCATCGTAATCAGGGAATGGAGTCCTGTGATCCCTTCCTGCCCTAGCTGATCTCCAGCCTGTGCTGCCAGGTAGGCGGCCTGCTCTTCCAAAGAGGTTTGGGCTTCTTGAATAAAAAAATCTCTCAACGCTCGTTGTAACACCAGCGACAACCCCAGCACATTACCCAGGATCAGTACACCCAGGCTGAGGGTGAGGCGGGTCGAAAGTCGCATGATTACTGCGGTCCCTGAAAACGGTATCCCACTCCCCAAACCGTCTGTAAATACTGAGGATGAGCGGGATCCTGTTCGATCTTTTCCCGCAGTTTACGAATGTAGACATCGACAATCCGAGTTTCACCCTCATAGTCATAGCCCCAGACCTGCTCCAGCAATTGCTCCCGGGTGTAGGCCCGCCCAGGGGATTCACTCATGAGTGCCAAGACATCAAACTCTTTGCCACGGAGATCCAGGGGCTCCCCATGTAGAAACGCTTTTCGCTGGTCTCGATCCATCTGCAATCCCCGCCCCCGACTGACTTCACGATACCCAGGGGCATACGCTCGCCGCAGCAGAGAATGGATCCGGGTGGTGAGTTCTTTGGCACTGAAGGGCTTGGTCATATAATCATCAGCCCCCGAAGTCAGCCCGTGAATCCGATCCTCCTCGGCTGCCCGCGCCGTCAGCATCAGCAAAGGCACATAATCCTGACGGGACCGCAACTGCTGGCAGAGCTGAAACCCGTCCCCATCAGGCAACATCAGATCCAGGACCACCAGATCGGGCTGCATCTGATCAAGTAGGCTTAGCCCTGTAGCCTGGGTTGCGGCTGAGATACAGGTGAACCCCTCCCGCTGAATGTGGTCCTGAATCGCCTGCAGGAGTGCGGGATCGTCTTCAATGACAAGGATGATCGGGGCGGGCATGGGACTTCAGGCTTCTTCCAAAGGCGCCATGGTTAATCCCTCCAGGCTGAGTTGTGAATGGTAAAGCTCTGCCTGTTCCTGCGGTCCTACCCACACAATCGCACTGCCCTCGTAGTGCACCTGATCGGTCAATGACCAGGCGAGAGACTCAGTCATGCCAGGGATGTATTTCAGCAAACACTTGGCCACATGTTCAAAAGTATTGAAGTCGTCATTCAGCACAATCACCTTAAAGTTGGGATAAAGTTTGCGAGCAACGGCTGGGGCAGGGGATTGAACAGGAGTGGTTTGAACAGATGCTTTCGACATGGTCGACCTGGGAATGCGGCTAGCATGATCGAGCAGAACAAGACCGCTTGAGCTCTGGTGCAATAAATTTATCTCAATATAAAACAAAGACTTGCAAACGCTCAGAATCGACAAACTATTTTATCGGCTTGACCTGCAGCTCTCCCCCCTGGCCAGGAGGACTCCCTTCCTGAGAGTTTTCCAGACCGATCTGTTGGAGGGCAGGGATAGGTCTACACTGAGAGTGACTCTGCGGTAGTGACGAAAGGATGAGCTATGGCCGTTGCCGCCCCTTCCCTCGAACAACTTGCGATTAATACCATTCGCTTTCTGGCAGTGGATGCTGTTGAGAAAGCAAACTCTGGACATCCAGGATTACCCATGGGTGCAGCTCCCATGGCCTATGCCCTCTGGCAACAGGTGATGAACTATAACCCCCGCAACCCGGATTGGGTGGATCGGGATCGGTTTATTCTCTCAGCAGGCCATGGCTGCATGTTGCAATATGCCATGCTCCATCTCACGGGCTACGATGTGACATTGGAGGATCTGCAGCAGTTTCGCCAGTGGGGCAGTATTACACCAGGTCACCCCGAAAATTTTGAGACCCCGGGTGTGGAGGTGACCACAGGTCCCTTAGGTCAGGGGGTGGGCAACGCGGTGGGGTTGGCCATGGCTGAAGCCCATCTAGCGGCCCGTTTCAATAAGCCCGGTCACACCATTGTCGATCACTACACCTATGTGATCCTGGGGGATGGGTGCAACATGGAGGGAGTTGCCAGCGAGGCGGCTTCTCTGGCAGGCCACCTGAAATTGTGCAAGCTGATCATGCTCTACGACAGCAATCACATCTCCATTGATGGCAGCACCGATCTGGCCTTTACCGAGGACGTGGGCAAGCGTTATGAAGCCTATGGTTGGCATGTCCTCCATGTCGAAAATGGCAACACGGATGTGGATGGGATCCTGCACGCCATCAATGCGGCAAAATCCGTGACGGATAAGCCCTCTTTAATTGTTGTCACCACCACCATTGGATATGGTTCTCCCAATATGGCGGGTACCGCCGGAGTGCATGGGGCTCCTCTGGGCGCGAATGAGATTCAATTAACTAAAGAAGCGATGGGTTGGCCCCTGGAGCCCACTTTCCATATTCCTGATGAAGTTCTGAATCACTTCCGCACCGCTGTGGAGCGGGGAGAGGCTGCCGAAAAAACTTGGAATGATCGCTTTGAGGCCTATGCCCAAGCCTATCCGGCTGAGGCTGCTGAATTTAAGCGGATGATGCGAGGGGAACTACCTCAGGGCTGGAAAGAAGCACTGATGACGGTGGCGGAGACAGGCAAAGAATCCACCCGCAACCTATCCATGTTCTGTCTCAATGCTCTGGCTCCCACTCTGCCTGAGCTTGTGGGTGGATCGGCAGATCTGGCCAAATCCAATATGACCCTGATCAAGAGTACTTCTGATTTTCAAGCCACCTCCTATGAAGGACGCTACTTCCGCTTTGGGGTGCGGGAGCATGCCATGGGGGCCATTGCGAATGGGATCGCCTTACACGGTGGCCTGATCCCCTACGATGCCACCTTCCTGGTGTTTTCTGATTACATGCGGGCAGCGATTCGACTCTCGGCCCTCTCCCAGGTGCGCGTATTGCACATCATGACCCACGACTCTGTGGCGTTGGGCGAAGATGGCCCCACCCATCAACCGATTGAGCAGATCGCTTCCCTGCGAGTGATTCCCAATCTGCTGGTCTTCCGGCCCGCGGATCCTCGGGAAACTGTGGGGGCATACATCCAGGCCCTGGAGCATCAGAAAACTCCCTCGCTACTCGCCTTTACCCGCCAGAAAGTTTCTCCCCTGCCGGGAACCTCGGTCGAAGGGGTGGCTCGGGGGGGCTATGTGGTGGTGGATACTCCCCATCCTGAGTTGATCCTGCTGGCCACCGGATCGGAGGTGGAACTGGCCTGTCAGGCAGCAGAGACCCTCAAGCAAGAAGGTCGCTCAGTGCGGGTGGTGTCCATTCCCTGTTGGGAACTGTTTGATCAACAACCCCAGGACTATCGTGATCAGGTGATTCCTCCCGGTGTGAAGAAACGGGTGTCCATTGAGGCAGGAACCACCTTTGGCTGGTGTCGCTATGTGGGAGATCAGGGGGTGTCGATCGGGATTGATCGCTTTGGCGCTTCTGCGCCTGGACCCCTGTGCATGGAGAAATTTGGATTTAACCTGGATAATCTATTGAACGTGTCACGGCAGGTACTCGCCTCTTAAGAACCGTTGACTGTTCAGAAATTCACTCAGGGGTGGCTGAACGGTCACCCTTTTCTGTTGGGGGTGATGGATCTGGTCGTTCAGAGTCGCTAGAACTAGGATTGAGAGATGGTTTGGGAGAACTGGGCATGGATGAACAAGCGCCAATGTTAACCTTCAGCACTCCAGGGCAAGGAAAACAGGGGTTGATCTGGTTGATCACTGCTGCCGTGATCACGGTTTTGCTCTGGCAATTTCCCTGGGGGAACTACGTGCTCTACCCTTTCACGATCCTGGCGACCTGGTTTCATGAGATGGGTCATGGGCTGATGGCCTTGCTCCTGGGCGGAAAATTCAACCAGCTATTGATCTTTGCGAATGGATCGGGGCTGGCAGAACACTCGGTTCCCTATACGTTTGGTCCATTTAGACATGCGCTCGTCGCCGCCGCCGGACCCATGGGCCCACCAATTGCAGGGGCGGGATTGATCCTGGCTTCCCGACGTTTCCGCAGCGCTCAGGTCTCGCTGGTGGTGCTGGGAATGGTATTGCTACTGTCTACAATGCTCTGGGTCCGTTCCATCTTTGGTCTGGTGATGATCCCAGCCCTGGGGGTGATCACGCTGGTGATTGGGTTGTACGGATCCCCCTGGCTGAGGGGATTTGCTGTCCAGTTTCTGGGAGTACAGGCCTGCATCAGCACCTATCAACAAATCAATTACTTATTTAGTTATGGAGCGGTGATCGGGGGGCGGGAGATGCTCTCAGACACTGCTCAGATTGCCCGTAGCCTGCTTTTGCCCCATTGGTTCTGGGGGGGGCTAATTACCATTCTTTCTCTGGTACTGCTGGTCCAGAGTTTATGGATGGCCTACCGTGACTAGAGCTCTGATTGATCCGGATCCGAAACCAGTGGATCGTCACCCTCAGGAGATGGCTGCAGGGAGCCTGGCCCGATCTGCAAAGAGCTGTTGCGGCTCCCTTTAAATTGTTCGATGGCGTCATCCAGCTGTTTTCCCTGATCCTCTGGAGAGGTGGCCCGTTGTTGATCCAGAAACTGGGTCATCTGAATCAGATCGTTGATACTAAGGGTCGTGCCATCAAAGAGATTGATGTTCTGCTGTCCATTCGTGGCGTCATTCACATCTTCCTGAGCCAATCCCTGATGCGAGGTTGCTATTGTCTGTACTAACACTAGGGCTACCGTTGCGATCATGATCCGAGCCCACGGATGCATGGCTGTTGAGATGATCTTCATTGCGAGAAACCTCCTGCCTACCTATCCATTCATTCAAATCGGCCTGTTCGTCCGGCGCAAGGGTGATTAGGGACAATAAATCTGGACGTCGTTGCCATGTGCGCAGGATCTGTTGTTGTCGCCGCCAACGGGCCACCGCCTGGTGATTGCCCGAGAGCAACACAGCTGGAACGGTTAAACCCTCAAAGTTGGGGGGACGGGTGTATTGGGGATAATCCAGCAAGCCTGCCTCAAAGCTCTCGGCCTTCAGAGATTCTTGCTTGCCAACTGTTCCCGGTAACAACCGTACTACTCCATTGATCAATGCCAGAGCAGGGATCTCTCCACAGGTGAGAACAAAGTCCCCTAAGGAAACTTCTCGGGTGGCAAGGTGGGAGCGCACCCGTTCATCAACGCCTTCATAATGGCCACACAGGATCACGAGTTGAGCCAGTCCCGTTAATTCCCGCAGCATGGCTTGGTTAAGGGGTTCCCCTTGAGGGGTCATCAAGATCACTTCCCGAGGAGCTAGCTGGGGTAAAGAACGCACTGCGGCAAAGAGGGGCTCGGGTTTCAGCAACATTCCCACTCCCCCGCCGTAGCATTCATCGTCAACACGGCGGTGCTTATCCTGGGTTAGATCTCTGGGGTTGGTGAGATAGACCGTAGCAATCTGCTGCTGCAGCGCTTTTCCTAGCAAGCCAGTCTGCAGCGGTGAGGCAAAAAACTCCGGGAACAGAGTAATAATATCGATGCGCACAGGGATCGAAGACAGCCGAACGATAAGGATATCAGATCTTAGCAAAAGAGCCTTGGGGCTGCTGAGAAGAATTCAGGATCCTCACCTTTAGGCCGCCACTAACGGGGGTGATCCAGGTCACTTCTTAATGGGTTGTCTGACTTATGGTTAAGTGAGAATAGACTCAATATTTCTAGAAACCACTAGCAGCCCACTTCTACCCAGAGGGCACGGCCAGCCCATGATCACCTCTGCAGATATCTTGATTGTTGACGATACCCCTCTCAATTTAGATGTACTGGGGTCCATGCTGACTCGATGCGGGTATAAGGTGCGACCTGCCCCCAGTGGGGCTCTGGCCTTACGTGCCGCCCAGAGTAAACCCCCTGATTTGATCCTGCTGGATATCCTGATGCCAGACATGGATGGCTACAGTGTTTGCCAGGAACTGAAGCAAGATGAGATCACCCGTGACATCCCGGTTATTTTCATCAGTGCTCTCGATGATGCCCTGGATAAGGTCAGGGCTTTTCAGGTGGGCGGTGTTGACTACATTACCAAACCCTTTCAATTGGAGGAGGTTCTGGCGCGGATTCAAAATCACCTGGCGCTGGATCGGCTGCGCAAAGAAGTGGAAGCCCTCAATACCCTGAAGGATCAGGTGATCCGCACGGTCTCCCACGATCTGGTGGTCCCCCTTGACATCGTGCGCTTCTGTACAAAAGCCGTGATGTCCAGTGCCGCAGTGCAGGCGGATGCAGAAGCCCTGAGCAATCTCCAGATGGCCCTGGAAACTGCAACTCAGATGCATGCAATGGTCACCAGCCTGCTAGATCTGTCCAGAATTGAGGCCGGACTGCAACTGGATCTCCAGGCCATCTCCCTCCCCTTGTTGTTGACAGAGCAATGGAAGCACCAGCGGATCTCAGCAGAACAGCAAAACCTTTCCCTCAATTTGATCCAGCCACCGGAGGTGATGTTGAAGGTTGATCCGCGTCGGATTCGGCAAGTGTTGAGCAACCTCCTTTCGAACGCCATTAAGTATACCCCTGCCGGAGGAACCGTAACCCTGGCGGCTGATGTAAACCCCACCGAGGTGATTGTTCGAGTTGAGGATACCGGATTAGGGATCCCCCCGGATGACCTGACTCGTATCTTTGATAAGTTCCATCGGGTGGACACCACCGAGCATATGGCCATTCAGGGGACAGGGTTAGGACTGTCGATTGTCAAGGCTATTGTGGAACAGCATAGGGGGCGGATCTGGGTTACCAGTCAGTTGGGAAAGGGAAGTTGCTTCTATGTCGCAGTTCCACTGGCCCAGGAGATACCTGCCAAGATGGGGTGCTGAGCGGCTACCCTCAGAACATCCCTCCCTCGGTTCCCTCTGTCTATCCCTGGCTTATGAAATCGATCCCCTCGCTCACCCACAATCTGGAAATTCCTGCGGATGCCCATTCTCCCAAGTTAGTGGTCATTGATTACACCAGTGAGTGGGTCAGGCGGATTGTTCCTCAAGCCCTTGAGGATTGCCAGGCGATGGCACATACGAATTCGGTCACCTGGCTGGATGTTCAGGGCCTGGGGGATGCTCAGATCCTGCTGAGATTAGGACAGATCTTCGGGCTGCATCCCTTGACACTGGAGGATATTGTCAATGTGCCCCAGCGACCCAAATTTGAAGAATACGAGGAACACTATCTGCTGGTCAGTCGCATGGTTGTGCCTCATTCGCGTGGATTCTACAGTGAGCAGGTCAGCATTGTCTTCGGACGCAATTACGTGATCACCTTTCAGGAGCAACCCCAATATGACTGCTTCAATGGGGTTAGGGACCGGATCCGTAACAATAAAGGGGTCATCCGCCAGGAGGGAGCCGATTATCTCGCCTATGCCCTGCTGGATGCCCTGATCGATAGTTTTTTTCCGATTCTGGAAACCTATGATGATCGGCTTGAGGATCTGGAGGAAGAAGCCACCCATCAACCCGCGCGTCAGACCTTGAGTGAGATTTACAGCACGAAGCGAGAACTGCTGGTTCTTCTGAGGGCGATCCGGCCCCAACGGGAGGCCATTAACCGTCTCCTCCGGGAAGGAACCCGTCTGGTGTCGCCCCATGTCCGTACTTACATGCGTGACTGTTACGATCAAACGATCCAGATCATTGAGACTGTAGAAATCTATCGAGAACTGGCCTCCGGTTTGGTGGAGCTCTATCTCTCGTCCGTGAACAATCGCCTCAATGAAGTGGTGAAAGTCCTCACTATCGTTTCCACCCTCTTCATTCCCCTTACGTTTATTGTTGGGGTCTACGGGATGAACTTTAACACCGATCGATCTCCGTGGAATATGCCGGAGCTGGGATGGGCTTATGGGTATCCCGCCGTCTGGGTCCTGATGCTTGCGGTAGCGGGGTTACTTTTATTTCTCTTCTGGCGTTGGGGGTGGCTGGATACCGAGGAGGTCCTCAATCCTACGGAACGACGCCCGCGCTAAGGCTGTGTTCTTTGCCTCAGATAACTCACCAGGGCTTTGAGCCCCAAAGTATAGCTGTAAAGTCCAAACCCACTGATTTGACCCACCGCAACGGGGGCAATATAGGAATGATGGCGAAAAGATTCTCTTCGATAAATATTACTGATATGGACCTCGACCACAGGTAAAGCTACCCCTGCGAGAGCATCTCGAATCGCAACACTGGTGTGGGTATAGGCTCCAGGATTGATCAAAATCCCTGCGGATTTTCCAGCCGCTTGATGAATGAAATCGATCAGCTGGCCTTCATGGTTGGACTGATGAATCTCTAGCTCGACATTGAAAGCCTTAGCTTCCTCTTGCAATGCCTGATTCACATCCTCAAGAGTTATTGCCCCATAGACATCCACCTCTCTCTGGCCCAGCAGATTGAGGTTAGGACCGTGAAGCACCAGAATAGGCATGAACCACTAAGCCGCTAGCGGGATCCGGGGTGATCGCGAACAGGGATGGGAATAGACTGAGGCTGTGATTGAGGTTGAGGATCCAGGAGAGCATCGATCACGCGTTCCACCCATTCCCGAATCTTCTCAAGCAACTTATCTAATAAATCCATCTGTTTGCCTCTTATAGCAGTCTCTGTTCAGTGCAGGCTTGCAGAAATGCGACAAATAGTCTTACAACACTACCATACTAACTTACCCAAACGGTAGGGTTGCCATATCCCCGCGGATCGGTGGCGGAGGATTCCCGTCTCCGTTTTTCACAGAGCAGAAATAGCATGGCAAATTCCCTGGCATACTCCTGTGAGAAAGTCTAGATCCAGAGTGTCTAGAGTATCGGTAAGTCGGTGATAGTGCGGATTTCGGAGATTAGCGGTATCGGTTACCATCACCGCTCGGTATCCCTGATCCCAGAAAGGGGCGTGATCGCTGCGGCGAGTGTCGGGAAGCATTAAGCCTTGTTTTCCCACGGGCAACCACTGACAGGGAACGTTACAACTTCGCATCCCTCGCTGCAGCCGAATTAGATCCCCTATCGCCATGGCATTGCCGATCAATCCGATGAAGTTGCCTCGATCGGGGTAGATTTTGTCCAAAAAGGCTGGATAGCGCTGGGATCCGGTTGCCTGGCTGCAATAGCCCAGCATTTCCAGAGAGATCATTAACCGCAGGGGCTGTTTGTTTGCTCTCAGGTGGTGGGCATAGGCTCGACTGCCCAGCAATCCCTGCTCCTCCAGATCAAAGGCCACGAACCAGATAGGACGACGTAAGGGCATTTGAGAGATCCGGTGAGCCAACTCAAGCAAGACCGCCAGACCCGTGGCATTGTCATCTGCCCCCGGTGAGGCAGGAACGGCATCATAATGGGCTCCTACCAGGAGTGGGGGGCGTTGCGCCGCCTTGGGAGACTGGGGCAGACAGCGAAGTTGATAGTTGTAATGCTGCTGCTCCCTGACCAGAAAGGCAAACGGTTCGACCTCTCCCCATGGTTGTAACTGGGTTGTGATGTACTCCTGCACCGCCCGGTGGCCTGCAGGTGACCAGTAGGGATCCCGGGGTTGAGCCATGATCTGCAGGTGGTGCCAGAGACGCTTTTGCAGATCGGCATCTGGAGTCAAGGCCATGCTGATCAGTACAAACGCTGTTGATGCAAATGCTGAGCCAGTTCCAGAGTGAAATGGGTGTGAGGGCCTACATCCCCGTCCAGAACCTGAAAGGGCTGGTGCGGTTCCCCCAGGTGATCCAGAACCAGAGTGGCGCCGGAGAAATTGTGCTGGCGAGTATAGTCATTCACGGTCACCACCGTTTGCAATCCGGCCTTCACGGCAGAGACCACCCCATTGTAGGAATCCTCAAAGGCCAGACAATCCCTGGATTCCAGTTGCATTTGCTGTAGGGCGTAATAGTAAATATCGGCAGCCGGTTTTTTGGCAGGCACCATATCTCCGGCGGCGATCACCTCAAACCAGTGAATGCCATCGGGTTTCAGGGTGCTTTGGAGCAGGGCGGTAACATTGGCGGGTGTGGTGGTGGTGGCAATGGCGAGGCGCATCCCCTTGCTGAGGGCTTCTTCTAGGAGACGACGCACTCCTGGGCGCAAGGGAATCGATCCTTCCGCAAGCAGCTGAGTGTAATGGCGGGTTTTACTAGCGTGCAGGTTGGCAATAAACTCTTTGAGATCGGAGGGGGGAGAAAAGTCGGGCTGGTGTTGCTCAATAAAGTGCTGGATCCGCTCTTTTCCACCTGCGACCGTAAGCAGTTGACCGTAGAGGTCCACAGACCAGTTCCAGGACAGTCCGGCATCCGCAAAGGCTTGATTGAACGCGACCCGATGCCCATCCCGTTCGGTATCTGCCAGGGTGCCATCCACATCAAAGATCAGGGCCTGCAGTTGCGCCATATCGCTGCTCTCCATCCATGCATCCGATAGGCTACCACGCTGGCGTCGCTTCCTTGATTGAATCTCTATGCGGGAACAAGCTCAATCAGCCTCAGGACTCAGACTCCGCTGCCATTGCCCTGGCATACGCTTCCCAAAACGGATCAACGCACGGAGGGGCAAGGGTACGCACTTCTCCCCGATCCACTAAAGACACCCCCTGACCGGGAACACAGATGCCAATCTGGGCCGCCGTAATTGATTCCGCCTGCAGAGCCGCCAGGATCGGGTCCACAGCAGTGGGGGTACAGGTGAGCAGCAGAGTGCCCTCACTAATGGAGGTGTAAGGATCCATTTCAAAGAGCTGGCAAATGTTCTTCACTTCAGGTGCAACAGGAATTTTCTCCAGTTCAATACGCATCCCCAATCCCGCCGCTTGAGCCAGCTCGAATAATCCCCCAAACACCCCTCCTTCGGTGGCATCGTGCATGGCGGTCACACCATCCTTCCTCACCCCCACACGGACAGCAGTCAGGGCATCTTTGACCGTTGACATCTGCCAGAAGATCTCCTGGGCGCGAGAGGTAAATTCGGCTCCAAAGGCCTGCTCCAGTCGGTGGGGAAAGGTGACTGCCATCAGTCCTGCCGCTTCAATGGCGGCTCCTTTGGTGATCAGGACGGCATCCCCCACCTGAGACATGCCTGCGGCCACATACTTTTGCTCGTCTCCGGTGCTGATTAAGGTACAGCCCCCGATCATGGGAAAGTTACAGCCCTGGTAACGACCCGTGTGCCCCGTAACCACCGCAATTCCCAGCTGGCTGCAGGTGTTGTGCACGGTCTCCCACAGCTGCTCCAGATCTGTCTCTGTCATGCTGGGGGGCAAATTGAGATCGATGGTCATGTATTCGGGTGCCAGCCCACTGGTGGTAATGTCGGAAGCCAGGATGTGGACCGCGAACCAGCCCGCCCGCTCCCAGCCGTAGTCCGGTACGACAAAAAAAGGATCAGTGGTTACTGCCATCACTCGTTGATTGCCCAGATGAATCACACCGATATCCACGCCATTTTGGGGCCCGACGACGATGGAAGCATTGGCGGCACCCAGCTGAGGGCGAATGACTCGCTCAAAAAACTGCCCATGGATTTTGCCCAGAGCAGGTAAGGACTGATCAGTCACGGACGTCATCTCTTTTGGCCTTAGCGGCCCACTAACCTGTTATTCAGTAAAAAAAACCGCCTGACTCCACGTCAAGCGGAAGATGGTGTGAGGAGTGAACGGAAACATGCGTCTCCGCTACTCCTATGATAGTGGTCCAACTGGGGTATCGGCAAAACTCTTTTGTATCAGATTTTCGTGACCAAGAGATCAAAAAAGATCGTGATCCAGATCGTGGTAGGTAGAGCGCAAAAGGAAAGCCCGTGACTATCCATGTTCCGTCACAGGCTCTCCTTCAACGTCCACTCCTCACTTGAGGTGTATTCTAGACCATCCTGCTGTGGGGGACAAGAAATTTTGCAGGTTAGCCCCAAAAATTTACGGGATGTGGGAGGGCTTCCTGGAGATCCGGTCGGTGAAGCAGGCTAGAATGCCCCCATATTCAGGCTGTTGCAGAAATGGGCCGTTCTCCCTCAGCCCTTTACCAAGGGAACTGGTTTCGACTGGCATTGCAATTGCGAGGATCGGTGGTTTTCTCGATCCTGCCCCGAACCCTTGTGTGTACTGGCTTTGGGGTATTAATTTCCTGGCTGCATCAGCTGGGTTGGCCTGTCTCCATTCCCGTTCTGGTGGCCTTTGTTCCCAATGTGGTTCTGGGTTTGCTGCTGGTGTTCAGGACCAACACTGCCTACGATCGTTTTTGGGAAGGCCGCAAGCATTGGGGAAGTTTGGTGAATATTGTTCGCAATCTGGCGCGGCAGATCTGGGTGGTGGTGGGGGAAAAAGATGAGCAGGATCGGTTGCACAAAGCCAGAGTTCTGCGTCTACTGGTGGCTTTTGCGGTAGCCATGAAACTGCATTTGCGTCATCAACGTCCCAATCAAGAACTGGAGCCACTCCTGTCCCCCCAACAGTTTGCCCAACTGCAGGACATGAATAATCCTCCCCTGGAAGTTGCCCTCTGGATCGGGGATTATCTGCAGTCGCAGCACCATCGAGGTCTGGTCAATACTTACCAACTGGCAGCTATGCATGTGTTACTCAACGGCATGGTTGACTCGTTGGGAGCCTGTGAGCGCATCCTCAAGACCCCGATCCCCCCTGCCTATGCAATTCACCTTAAGCAAATGCTGCTGATTTACTGCCTGGCCCTTCCTTTTCAGATGGTGGATAACCTCAGCTGGTTAACGGGACCGATTGTCGGGATCTTTAGTTTTACCCTGCTGGGCATTGAAGAAATTGGCATTGAAATTGAAAATCCCTTTGGCTTTGATCCCAATGATCTGCCGCTGGATGCCATCTGCCGGACCATGCTGCGCAATATTGAGGATCTGCTGACGGTGAACCCCGAGAGTTGTCAGTGGAGTTGCTTGGCGGCTAACCTGCCCACCAAAGAATCATGATTCCCTCTCAATCAGAGCTCTAAAGATCTCCAGTCAACACTAAACCTGGCGTGTGCGCTCCTGTTGTTGACGCTCAACTGCCTCAAACAGAGCCTGAAAATTTCTTTCTCCAAACCCTGTGGCATTGTGGTTACGCTGGATCACCTCAAAGAAAAAGGTGGGTTCCGGAAATAGAGGTTGTGTGAAGGTTTGCAACAGTTCTTGATCGGGGGATCGGGGATCAGGTTGGTCCACAAGCAATTGCAATCTGGTCAGATCGGCAGAGGTCAATCCCCTGGGCAGGTGAGCAAGTGATGCATAGTAAGTGGAGGGAACTGGCAGGAAAGCGACTCCTTGTTGGCGCAGGTGAGCAACCGTCTCTCCGATCTGCGACGTGTGGAGAGCCACATGCTGGATCCCAGGACCACCGTTGGCCTCAATGAATTCTGCAATCTGCGAATCGGATCCCACGGGTTCATTAATGGCCAGCTGTAAAGCCGAAGAGGCTGGACAAAGAACGGTGCTATTCAGACCAGAACGGGAGGTGGAGACCTGATAACGAAAGCGAGGCTCCCAATGGAGAATCTCTTGATACCACGTTGAAACGGGGTGGAGCTGTGAGGAGGGCACATTCAGGACCACATGATCAATATGGGTAAAGCTGGGGGAATGATTGAGTTCTAAGGAGGGATCCATAGGCTCCGCCAAAGTAAAGCCAGGCAAGATCGGAGTTCTCTCCCCATGTCGCTCGATCAGCGAGTGATGAAATCCCAACGGCGCCTGATCGGATTGAGCAAAGGGGAGGCGGAGCTGCAGGTGTTGGAGCGTCCCAGACTGATAACGCCACGTCACCGACTGGTTCTGCTGCAGTAGATCGGCGTAGATCTTAGCCGCTGCTGTCACCCGCAGTGCCACATCCACCAGTCCTGGGGGGTGATCCCGCAGATAAGTAGCCACCACGCTTGTGGTGTTCAGGGCTTGCGACAGAACCAGATGAATGGATCGGTGGTGCAGCCAGTGGCTGAGGGTGTCTGTCGTCTGTCGTTCTCCTCGCAGATGAAAAGCCCAGACCTCTTGAAACCACCGGGACCACGCTCGCACATCTTTGACGTAGAAATGCAGGTGGTCGATGCCCACAACGGTCATGCCCACAACACCACTCCTTCTGAGCCTCTTTTCTTATTGGAAGGCAATTTAAGAGGGTTTGCCAACCGCAGAGGGATCCGGCTCCAGGAAAGTTTGCAGCACATGTCGATAGGTGACCGGATCCTCGAGCATGGGAAAGTGAGCAGTGCGAGGGATCTCGATGTAGTGAACTCGAGGATTGAGGCTGGCGGCTCGCTGTCCCAAAGGGGGAGGAATAATAATGTCTTTTTCTCCAGCAATCAGCAGCGTCGGGATCTGGAGGGCTTGAAATGCCAGGGGCATGACTTCACTGGCCTGCTTACTCACGGAGGTGTAGATGGTTCCGGCAATCGCAGAGGCCGCTGCCTGCAGGTAGTCCTCCAAAAAGGCTTTTCGATCCGCCTGATCCAGAGGCAGGTGAATAAATCGGGCCATAAACAACCGATCGACTCCTGGAAGCTGGCTGAGCCACTGGGGGCGGATGCTAGTCACCCAGGTGCCAATGCGATGAAAAAGAGGGAACGTGATCGGATCATATTCAAAAACCCCCATGCAGGTAAGGATAAGTTGATGCACGCGTTGGGGGTGCTGACTGGCAAAGAGGGTAGCGATAGATCCTCCCATGGAATGGGCGTTAATCGTCACCTGAGGCAGGTGCAGCTGATCCAGAATCTGATTCAGTTCTTCTGCATAAGCCTCCATCTGATAGGACTCATCCCGACTCGGGGGCAACGGGTCTCCGGGGGAACTGCTGCGCCCAAATCCGCGTAGGTCGTAGATGAGGCAGTCATACTGATCACAGAGGGCCTGGGCGGTGGAATGCCAATACCTGCCAGAACCTCCCCAGCCGTGAACAAAGACCATCACTGGCTTCTGGCCTGAGGGACCCTCTGCATGCTCGGCAGTAATCCATTCGTAGTAATGGGGGAACCCATGAATGTTGAGATAGGGCATGGTTGCTGGAGGAGATGGGGAAGGGAGGCTCAGGGGAGCTGGAGATCAGGGAGCGCAGGAGTGGGAGAATCGGTTCAGAATCAATCCAGAAACTTATGCTCGACTATATTACCCTGCCAGAGAATCAGCTACCGCCTGTTGCCCCCTACTCCCATGCCGTCCGTGCCGGAGATTTTCTTTTTGTCACCGGCCAACTCGCCGAAGATCCGGCGACAGGCGAGATTCAGAGAAGCTGCATTTCCACCCAAACCCACCAGGTGATGGAAAACTTAAAGCTTGTCCTGGAGCATGCCGGATCTGGATTTGATCGGGTGGTCATGGCCCGGATCTTTCTCACGGAGTTTCGTGACTACGATATTGTGAATTCGATCTATCAGTCGTATTTTTCCTCGGGACGGTTCCCCTGTCGCACCACGGTTGGGGTTCTGGGGTTGGCTGGGTGTGGCAATGTGGAAATTGATCTGATTGTCTATTGCGGATCTAACTGAGCCTGTCACCTTCTGTCTGAGCAACAAATTTAAGCCAGTTGAAATTGGACTCCGAAGAGAATTTGTAAACATCAGTAAGGCTATTTCTTGATTTATTGGAAATTGAAGTTCTACTGACGACATCGCTTACTCAACCCCAGGATCGTGATTCCAAAAGCCACCAGGATCACACCCAGCACTTGCCTCAGGCTGAGCATCTCCGCAATGCCGATCCTCGCTGCCAGGACCGTCAGGATTGGTGTCGCCGCACTGATCAAGAAGGCGGTGGTAACTCCGATTTGCTGAATGCCATAACTGATAGCCAGATATCCAATCCAGATACTGGATCCCGTTCCTAAACTGCACAGCCACAGGATCGGCCAGACCTCAGGATCCACCTGCACCGGAAAGAAAAGCCGTACCAGGGTAGATAACATTGCTGAGATCACAAATAGGATCAGAGAAAACGGCACCGGATGCAGTTTCGCTAAAGATTGCTGGGCCTGTAGACCGTAAAAGGCATAGATGACACTGGCCAGAATGGCTGCTCCACTACCCACGATCCAATCCCCCTCAGATCCATTCTGAAGCGGGGTGGTAAGAAGAACGCCTGCCAGGATCACGCCCCCCAGCAGCAACTGAAAATTCCTGGGTCGCTCCTTCAAGATCAGCCAGGCTAGGAGGATGGTGACGGCTGGAAACATAAAAAAAGTGGTGATGGCAATCCCTGCAGGCAGATAGGCCAGAGCCAGGTAAAGCAACCAAAGACCTAGAAAGAGGTTGATCCCAGAGGCCAGGACCTGCCGCTGCAACCAGGAGGGGGCTTCAGTGAGAAACTGACGCAGTTCGGTGAAAACTTTGGGGTTCAACCAAGGAGCCGAGATGATCATGAATAGCATGGCCACCACGGCCCGCATTTGAAACAGCAGGAGAGAGGCAGGCCACCCTGGATCCAGCCATCCCCCTACAGGATCGGATCCCAACACCGAACTGGACTGAAAGATGACGCGCACCAGCACGTTATGCAAGGAGAGCACCACCGCCCCCAGCAGCATGAATCCCACTCCCCCCATCTCAGTCGATCCCTACTGGAACATGACAGGCTACCTGATGATCCAGAGTATCTGACCCGACAGTTCGGAGCTCAGGCATCTCCTGTTTGTCCCAGATCAACGGCCAGTCTGGTTTACCTGGAATTAGCTGATGATTTCCAGAATAGACTGGGACCCGATCTGTTTGGGTTACTGCACAATGAAGCACTACCCAGCAGCTATGACGCCAACAACTATTTCAACCTGGGTGGTCTGGAAAAATTCAGAGGGGCTCAACGTTATCAGATTCCTGCAAATGCTGATCTGAGTGCTTTTGAATCTGTGGTGATCTGGTGTCGGCATTTTAATGTCACCTTCGGCTGTGATCCCCTGGCATCAGGGAAAAAGGTCTAACGACTGTCGTCTCGAACCACCCGATCTGACGAGGGTGCAGGTACTTCTTGCAGTAGCTGAGCGCGGGTTTCACGGATCGCCTGATTCAATTCGGCAATCTTGGTTTCCAGAGCCATGCGGGCTTTGGTGATGGCCTCATCAGTTTCTTTGTCCTGGGCCTGATCCAAAAAGGATCGGGTGGGACTTTCGAGATTTCTTGTGGTTTTGGACTGTGAGGAAAGGCGTTGTGGAATCAAGCGGGGGGGTTGCTCTTCATTCTCATCATCGTCCTGCCGCCGCCGCAGTTTCGGGGCCAGGACAACACCAAGGGCGCCGCCGATCACTCCCCCAAGGATGGCACCGGTTACCAATCCAGCAATGAAATCACCTTGACGTTCTGGCACGCTTGACCTCTGACCCTGCCCACAGGGATTGCTCCTAGCACCAAAGCATACAGCATTCCATCCTTCTGCGGACCCTGTTGATCTAACTCTAGACCCCAGTTCTCAGATTGTGGGTTGCAGCTGCTGATCGGTAGGAGTCTTCAATTGCTGTTGCAGGGCGACCAGGGGGGTGCTGAGATCGGGAGGTAGAGACTGCAGTGTGGTCTCGACCGCCACCTGCCACAGGCGTTCTAACGTGAGTTCCGGCTGCACCAGAGACCAGAGTCGCTGTAACTTATCCAGCTGCAGACGATCATCCTCCGTCAGGGCTAAGACCAGTTGGCGGCGAAAATCTGCTGCTTCGGCTGAGGCCAGGTAACGGAACCCCATGCCTGCGGTGGGAAGCAAATCCAGATCTCCCTCCAATCGGGCAATCTCGATCAGATTTTCCAGCCGATTCCAGCGGAAGTGACCATCTTTGACCAAAACCTGGAGGAGGCGTTTGCGAATTCGGGGAGATTCGTCGGTGAGCAGGCGTTTAGCAATGTAGGGATAGGCCACCCCCACGATCTTGAATTGCGGATCCAGACTCAGGGCCACCCCCTCCAGCGTCACCAGGGAGCGGATCACCAGGGCAAAGTTGGGGGGAACGCGGAAGGGGTATTTGTACATCAGATCTGAGAACTGATCCGTGGCGGTCTTGAAGTTAAAGTTGCGCACCTCCTGGGTGAGCACCTCTGCCAGGACCACCTCCAGGGCCGGAATGATCGCCTGGGTATCGACATCCGGCATCAGAAAGCCCAGATGAATAAAGTCCTGCACCAGGGATTCGTAATCTCGATCGACTAAGTGCACCAGGGCATCCACCAGATGCTCTTTCGCTTCTTGGGAGAGTTGATCCATCATGCCGAAATCGATATAAGCCATGCGACCATCCCGCATAGCAAAAAGGTTGCCAGGGTGAGGATCGGCGTGAAAAAAGCCATTCTCCAGCAACTGTTTTAGGGAAGAAGATACTCCAATCCGAATCAGGGCAGAGAGATCCAGGTGAGCCGCACGGATGCCCTGGGTATTATTCAGTTTGATACCATCGATCCATTCCAGTGTCAGGACGCGCAGACTGGAGTAGGACCAATAGATTTTAGGGACATGGACCTCAGGATCCTTTTCAAAAAAGGCGGCAAAGCGTTCACAATTGCGCCCCTCGTTAAGGTAATCAATTTCCTCAAATAATTTAGCCCCAAACTCATCTACCACATCAGTCAGGGATTGGCCCAGGTTGAGGGGTAGGAAGGGACCAATCCAGGTGGAGATCCAGCGCAGGAGAAAAAGGTCCAGAGTCAGCTGCTGCACGAGAAACGGACGCTGCACCTTCACAGCCACCCACTCGCCGGAATGGAGCCGCGCCTTGTAGACCTGACCCAGGCTGGCGGCAGCCACGGGTTCTGAGCTGATCTCCGCAAACAAAGTCGGGATGGGATGACCCAGCTCCTGCTCAACGCGGGCAAAGGCCTGAGGGGTAGGATAGCCTGGCAAACTATCCTGTAAATGTGTCAACTCTTCCAAATAATCTTTGCGCACCAGATCAGGGCGCGTGGACAGAGCCTGTCCCACTTTGATGAAGGTGGGTCCCAGATGGGTGAGGATGTGACGCAGCTGGTTTGCCCGTTTGGGAACCATCAGTTCGCTGCGGCCCCACCAGCGATCCGACTGCAAGCTGAGACCAAAACTAATAAATTGAGAAGCAACACGCCAAAGGCGGTAAATGACTAACCCTAGACGCCAGCGGTAGTAGCGTGAGATGGTTTCTGGATCGTAGGCGGTGAGTAAGGTTAATGGATCAGAACGCACCTGCCTTCCCCTGCTGTAATTTCAGTGTTTTCATCCTAGCCTTAATAGGAGTATAAGGAACTACATATTCTGAGACGACCCTGGAGAAGCGGGTGGGATCGGGATAGACAACGAAACAGGCCCATTCCTCTGTAGAGCTTTGTTAAGCTGAGAACGGATCCGTTGAGGTGTCTATGGTGCCATCGATTCTCCTTTCTCAGGAATTGTCTACTCCCACTCGTGAGCAGTTTGATCAGAGTTGGGAAGCTCCCCTGGCCACCCTGTTAGGACTGGGGCGTGCCGCTGGGGCCGATCTGATTGAGATCTTCCTGGAACGGGTGAACTACATCAGTGCCATGGCGGAAGAGGATGTGCTGACCTCGGTTGCTCCTCGCCTGAGTAGTGGTGCTGGGATCCGCGTCTTTCGGGGGACGGCGGATTGTTATGTCAGCACCAACGATCTGAGTTTTGAGGGGCTGAGAAGCGCTCTGGAGAAGGGACTCTCATTGATGGGATTGCAGCTACCCCGCCCGTCTGTCTCCACCCCGCCCATTAACCTGGAACTGCTGCGGGACCATGCTCAGGCACGGGGGAAACATCTCTGGTTGCCTGCTTGCCCCTCAATGCAGGATATGCGGGACATTTTGCTGGGGGCAACGGATCAGCTGCAGCGCCGAGCCCACCATCAGCAATCTCGCCGAGCCGCCTATTTTCGGGACTGGCAGGAGGTGATGGTCGCCGCCAGTGATGGCACCTTTGCTCGTGATCTGCGCCTGACCCAATCCGCCAGCTGTCAGCTTCTCTGCGCCGAGGGTAGTCACCGCAGTTCCATTGGCCACCGCGAAGGCAATACCTCCGATCCTGCGTTTCTCACCGCCTGGGATTATGAAGCGACTGCAGCCGATGTGGCAGAAGCGGCGGCCACCATGCTCTATGCCGATTATGTGGAGTCCGGCACCTATCCGATTGTTATGGCCAACCGTTTTGGGGGGGTGATTTTCCACGAGGCCTGTGGGCACCTGCTGGAGACCACCCAGATCGAGCGCAAAACCACTCCCTTTGCCGAGAAAAAAGGTCAGCCTGTGGCCCACCCCAGTCTCACCGCCTGGGATGAAGGGATCACCAGCTCGGCCTTTGGATCGGTCGATATGGACGACGAGGGCATGCCCACCCAGCGCACCCTACTGATAGAAGCGGGGATTCTCAAGAACTTCCTGGCGGATCGGGCAGGTTCGATGCGCACCGGGCACCCGCGCACAGGCAGTGGTCGTCGCCAGAGCTATGCCTATGCAGCTGCCAGCCGGATGCGGAATACGTATATTGCTCCAGGGCCCTACAGTTTTGAGGATCTGCTTGCCTCCATAGACCGCGGCATCTATTGCAAGCGCATGGGGGGAGGCAGTGTGGGTGCCACGGGCCAGTTTAACTTTGCCGTCGAAGAGGCCTACCTGATTGAAAATGGGCAGATGGGCAAACCCCTGAAGGGGGCCACCCTGATCGGAGATGCGCAGGAGATCATGAATCGCATTTCAATGTGTTCCCAGGATCTGGAGCTGGCGGCAGGCTTCTGTGGATCGATTAGCGGCAGCATCTATGTCACCGTCGGACAGCCTCATCTGAAGGTGGATGCGATTACTGTGGGTGGTCGCTAGCGAAGGAATTGGGGTTGTCAGTGTTATTGAATTGGGACAAAGGAGAGCTATGCCAGGGATTCAGGAGATCGCAGCAGCAGCCGAGGCCAGTGCTCAACGACTGGGAATTCGCAAGTACGATATCTACGGCTCGATCGTGGATGACACCTCTGTTCAGGTGGATCAGGGGGAAGCCAAGCAGGTGAAGGCCTCCAATCGTGCCGGTGTGGTGGTGCGGGTCTGGAATCCAGCGGGCACGGTCGGGGTGACCTCCACCACCGATGTGGATGCTGTGGGTCTGGAACTGGCGTTGCAAACGGCACTGGAGGCCAGTCCTCTGGGGGTGAGTGAGCATATCCCCGATTTCAGCCCAGAAGCCACCGATCCCTTGGCCACGGCAGAAGAGCACCGCCATCCGCTCGTGCCTGCTGCCCATTTGCTGGAAAAACTGCTTGAGGCTGAGCAACAACTGTTGGCAGCCCACCCTGCCATCCAAGGAGTTCCCTACAATGGCCTCAGTCAGCGGGATGTGGATCGGTTTTACCTCAACAGTGAAGGTGCCCTGCGCCAGGAGGCGGAGACGCAAACGTCCCTTTACCTCTATAGCCGCACCGATGTGGAGGGAAAAAAGCCTCGGAGTGCTGGGGCAATGCGGCTTAGCTACACCTTGGATGAACTGGATATCGCTGGCTGTATTCAGGAGGCAGCGGAGAAAACCATCAGCCATCTCGACTATCAGCCCATTGCCTCTGGCAAGTATAGGGTGGTTTTTTCACCCGAAGCCTTTCTCAGTTTGATCGGGGCCTTCTCCAATGTGTTCAATGCTCAGTCGGTCCTGGATCGTCAGAGTCTGGCTACCCCCGAGACCCTGGGCACAAGCATTGCCAGTTCTCTATTCTCATTAACAGATGAGTCATTGCATCCGGAACGCATCGGGGGGAATCGCTTTGATAGTGAAGGCACACCCACCCGTCGGGTGGAGATCGTTAAGGAAGGGATTCTGACTCAATTCCTCCACAGTTCGGTTAGCGCTCGACGCATGGGAGCCCAGCCCACAGGGCATGGCAATATTGGGGCCAAGGTGAGTGTCAGCCCCCACTTTTATCACATCTCCACCACTGCAGCACCCGATCCCAGTTACCAGCTAGACAAGATGGATAATGTTGTCTTGATTGATGATTTGCACGCCTTGCATGCGGGTGTAAAAGCCACCCAGGGATCCTTCTCATTGCCCTTTGATGGCTGGTTGCTGAAGCAGGGGGAACCCATCAGCATTGAGTCTGCCACCGTAGCAGGAGATTTCCTGTCGTTGCTCAAGTCAATAATCTACCTGGAACCCGAAGCGGAGGTGACGCCGGGGGGGGTTTGCCCGCGAGTCTGGGTCTCCGAGCTGGCGATTACAGGTGAAGCCTAGAGTGGGGCCAACAGCCCTCATCTTTGATCTGGATGGGGTGATTATTGACTCTGAGCCGCTCCACCTGCAGGCGGGGATGCAGGCGCTGGAGAAACATGGCCTGGGGGAAATCCCTTTCCCAGCATTACACCCCGGCTACCGAGGCAGAACCGATCGGGAGATGTTCAGGGAACTGGTACAGATCTATCGACCCGAAGAATGTTACACTTCAGAACTCATCTTCAGTCTGATCGAGGCCAAAGCCCAGGCTTTTTCAGTCCTTCTGGCCCAGGTGCAACTGGTGGATCAGGTGCTGCCTTTTTTGGAAACAGCGCGACGGTCATTCCCATGGCTGGGGTTGACGACATCGGCTACTGCCAGGGATCAAGAACAGGTCTTTGCTCAGTTTCAACTGCATCCCTGGTTTGATGTGGTGGTCACCGCAGCTGACATCACCAAGGCCAAACCGGATCCGGAACCCTATCGACTGACAACCACTCGGCTGCAATTGCCTCCCGAACAATGTCTGGTGATTGAAGACTCCATCGCTGGTCTGGAATCGGCCAAAGCAGCGGGCTGCACCGTTGTGGGCATCACCACCGGGTTAAGCGCATCGGAACTATGGGCCGGAGGCGCGGATCAGGTGATTGACGGTTTTGGAGAATTAGCTCAATGGTTGCATCTGCCACTGGGAAAACATCCCTTGAGGTAGCTACAGCACCACCACCAAAACCACAATCACCACCCCAATCACCACCCCCCCGATGATCAGGGTCCACTTATTTAGGAGGCCGTTCGAGGGTGACCTCAAAGGTTGGACGGGGGCCACAGGTGGAGAAATGCGAGGAGGTCCACCGTAGGCAACCGTCTGATCGGTACGGCTGATAGAGTCGCGGGAGGATCCGGGTTGATAAAACTCGGTGGGAATCTCTTCCTCTCCCTTGTCCACGGAAGCGGCCATGGCATCCAGTTGTTTCATGTAACTGGCCATCTGCTCGCTACTGAAGTGAATGGTGGTTGCAGACCGCTCATCGAGGGGTTCATCCAGAGCATGCGTTTCTTCAAATTCAAAGTCTTTATTCTTCTGACCTGCGACGCGCACATACACTGTGACCAAATTGATCTCGGGAAGCTGCAACCCTCGCAGACATCCGAGCACCTGTTGACACCAGGCTTTGAAATCTGTGATGTCGGCAGATCCCGCTGGTCGGGTGAGAAGAACATGGAGGTGATTTTGCTTAAGCTTGGCAACCGCACGTAGACGATGGCGGTTGAGTTGGGTTTGCAAGGTTTGGGTAATGTCAGCTTCAGTCATGGTGTTCTCAGCGGGGATGCGGTGCCGGTCGGGTGTATCAGATGGATCCAAGGGGTCTTCCCTAGATCACACCCTAAGTTAATCCCCTTGGCAAGAACATCGGAAGAGGATCCGACGACAAACCTGAGGGTGATCAAGAGGGAGTTACCAGTGGGTCGGAGTCGAGAGTGGCATTCGCTTCCGGGGAGGTTTGCCGCAGTTGAGACAGGATCTGGATAAATTCCCGTTCAAAACTCACCAGGGCTCGATTGGCTTTGCCCCCAATATAAAGTCCCTCTGCCGTCTGTAAAGCCCAGATCTGGTTGTAACTGACATAGCTCATCATCACCCCCAGCATCAACAGGGCAAAGCCCAGGTAGACCAGTGGAATGCCGGGATCCGATTTAATCTGCAGGCCGGTACTGCCAATCACCTCATCCAGATAGAGGGTGATGCGGTCCGAGATCGCCTGACTCATGCCACTGCGCAGCGGTCCGATCAGTTCCCCCGATTCGTCGTAGAGCAGTGTTGTTCCCTGTAGGTCGGGCAGGATCAGGGTCACCCCTGCCGAAAAGTCCGGACGAGTGGGAATAAAAGCCCCCCACAGCTGCGCCCCGGTTTCACTCTGCAACTTTCTCACCGGGATCTGCAGAGGAGGACTGCCATTCACCCGCGCTACCACCGCACTGATGGACCAATCTGCCTGATAAAGTGTCACCCCATCATAGGACAGGGGTTCATTCACATGAATGGTTTTGCGGGTGAGCTCTTCCCCCATTTCAGACACCAGAGAAAGATCGGAATAAAACTGACGGATCCGCCCCTCGGGAGAGTAGTCAATCCAGAAGCGGTTCACCTGGATCTGCCAGTCCGGCAGGTGAGACTGGGCCCATTCCCCCATGGCGGTGTAGGTCTGGATGGGAGAGGCCGTGCCTGCTGGAATCAGGGCCTGGCCTTTGAAACCCGTCATGATGCCTGCAATCGCTCCTCCCAGGATCAGCAGCATACTGGCGTGGACTACGATCGGGCCAATCTTGCCCAGCAGCCCTTTGCGAGCATAGAGTTTGTCTGCTTCCGTGAAGAGGGCATACCCCCGCTGTTCCAGTAGCGGAGAGAGCTGCTGTACTGATTCCTGCAACTCGCAGCTGCTCAGGGATAATTTGGTAAAGGAGGCAGGCTTTTGGTAATAACTCCAGCGGCGGGCCACCTTGAGCATGGGCCACTGGCGAGTGTAGGTGCAGGCTGCCAGGCTGGAGCCAAACAGGATCAGCAGGGCCAGAAACCAGGGGGTGCGGTAGACATGGTCCAACCCCAGGAATTGAATCACTCGCCAGGAGAGAAAGCCAAACAGAGCCGGATCTTCTGGGTAGTTGGCCTGGTAAAAGGTCAGGGGTTGATCCTGCTCAATCACGGTGCCGGAGGCACTGGCCAGGGCAATCGTTAACAACAAGCCAATGGCCAGTTTTAGATCGGCCAGGAGCGGCAGCAGTTCTCTGCGCAGGTAGCGTTGGATCCGATTCATGGTCTAGCGGTATCTCACATCATGATCAAAAAAGGGAGGGGATTGCTTTCCCCCTCGGGTCCTACCAGGACAATGCGTTTTTCTCCGGGATAGGTCTGGAAGCCGACTTTAACGGTAACGGTCAGGGCCTGGGCATGCTGCTGCACCTCTCCCCCCAGCCGACCATAGGGATCCCCAATCACCGCTTCAATACCTTTAGCCGCCGGGGCCACCAGAATCTCGGTGACCTGATCCAGATGCTCACCCTTCAGGGTACACACCAGAACATCCCCCAGAAACGCTTCCTGGGGCCAACCTTCACTTACATAGGGCCTGGACATGATCGGGTTATCTCTTCAGGAAATGACAGAGGGGGCCTGGGGAAACAGGAACTGCTGATGTCCAGTCTAACGGCTGGATCCGCAAGGGGGAGGTCCAATGGGGATCAGGATTGAGACTGGTGGAGAGACGTTCTGCTGGGAGTGAGCTTAATTGATCGGGAGGTGTTGCCCCCACACTGATCACCTCGGGATCCTCCCCAAAATTTCCAACCATGAAGAGGACTCGCTGCGCTGCCTGGGAATCCCAGCCCACCACCTCGCTAAAATCAGAGGGGTGCTGAGGCTGTCGCCGGACTGCGGTCATCTCCTGTTCAGCCCCCTGAGAAGGTGTCCAGATTACGGCCTGATCCGCCGCCAGGTCCGACTGAAACAGACCCCGGTGATCACGGATCAACAGATGATAAGGATCTGTCCTTGACCAGACAAGGGGAACCGCCATGACAAAATCCAGATCCTGGTCTTGGGGAGGACGCCCTTCATAAATGACCTGCAGCTGCCCGGAAGTCCGATGTTGGGCAAAAACAACGCTGCTCAGCTGATCGGGCTGTCCCTGAGGATCAACAATGAAGTTGAGGCGACTGTACACCTGCCATTCCTGATCAGGGGAGAGCAGGGGTCGGCTGCGCAGGAGACCGATAAGTACGCAATCCTGGCGTTGTGCTTGCCTCTGTAGTGTCTGGATCCATTCCCAGGGTAAGCCCGTACTGGCCTGGAGAGGCCGTTGGAACAGGCAGACCCCCAGGAACAGAAAGATCAGTTGTTGACCAGACACTGCTTTCCTGGTTGCCATTAGGGTGCTAATCCTGTTGATCCTTGATTCGGAGTCGGACTGAGTCTGCGTGGGCGGGCAATCCTTCAGCTTCTGTCAGGGCATCAATGGCTGCCGCTGCTGCGGCTAAGGACTGGGGACCATACTGGATCAGACTGGAGTGTTTTAAGAAAACCTCGACCCCTAGTGCAGAGGCATAGCGAGCTGCCCCCGAGGTGGGCAGAGTGTGGTTGGGTCCGGCCAGATAGTCTCCCACGGCTTCCGGTGTGTGGTGCCCTAAAAAGATCGCCCCAGCATGGCGGATCTGATCCAGCAAGGCCCAGGGATCCGCGACCTGGAGTTCCAGGTGTTCGGGGGCAAAGAGATTGGAGAGGGCAACAGCGGTGGTGAGGGTATCCACTACTGCAATCAGTCCATAGTTCACGATCGACTTTTCCGTCGGCGTGCGGCGGGGATGGCGTTCTAATTGCTGCATCAGGGCAAGATTCACCTGCTGAGCCTGTTGGGGATCCACGGTGATCAACACTGCAGCAGCCATGGGATCATGTTCCGCCTGGGCTAACAGATCTGCCGCCAGATATTCAGGATTGGCTGTCTCGTCAGCGATGATCAGAACTTCCGAGGGACCGGCCAGGGAATCAATGCCCACCAGTCCGTAGACCTGCTTTTTGGCCAGGGTCACATAAATATTGCCAGGGCCTGTAATCACATCCACCCTGGGGATGGTCTCCGTGCCGTAGGCCAGGGCTGCCACCGCCTGGGCTCCCCCGACTCGGAAGATGGTCTGGATCCCTGCCTCCTGAGCGGCTACCAGAATGGCTGGACTGATTCCCATCCCACCATGCCCATCTGACCCTGGAGGGGTAACGATCACAATCTCAGGCACCCCCGCCACCATAGCGGGGATCGCATTCATCAACACAGTGCTGGGATAGGCAGCCCGTCCTCCAGGGATGTAAAGTCCAGCTCGATCCACGGGACGGTACTGTTTTCCCAGGACCACATCTGCTTCGGGAAACTCCACCCAACTTTTGGGCACTCGCAGGCGGTGGAAGGCTTCAATGCGCTGTTTGGCCAGGCGGATAGCGGTCAATAGTTGAGGTGAGATGCCCTGATAGGCTGCCTCCAGTTCTGAGCCCGAGACCCGCAGATCCCCCGGTTGCAGGTTGACGTGGTCAAATTCGGCGCTATAGGCCAGCAAGGCCCGATCCCCCTGCCGCTGCACGGTCTGCAGAATCTCCCGCACTGTGGATTCTTTATGGAGATGTTGCTCGGAATGGGTACGAAAAGAGATCCGTTTGAGTTCGGCTTCAGCCTCTGAAGACTGGGTGACGATTCTCAGCATGGCAACTCCACAATGACACAAGAGGCTGCTGGAAAGAGCTCAGCTAGACCACACATCCTAGCTCACGGATATGGTCCTAGCTTAGCCTGATTTTCTTGATCCCATGTGGTTCATCCCTTGACCAGCAACCGCCATTCCTGGGGACTGAGTTCGTTGGTCTGGAGAACGGAACGAAAATTCCGGATCACCTCTTCACACCGTTTAATGAACATGACCACCCAGGCTCTCACCTGCTGATGCTGCTCTGGATCCAGGTGTTGTAGGGCTCCGGTGTAGCGAATTTCAGCACTTCGTTCCACCAGAAAACTCTCCAGCAGCGCCTGAGCAGTGGGATCGACCTCCAGCACCTGATCTCGGGCCATTTTCCAGTAGTTGACAATCACGGCTCGCCCCAGATAGCCTACCGTCACTTGACAGAGATGATTGATCGCTTGCAGAAAATCGGGAATGGGGACTGGGGTCAGGGTTGCGCCATTGGTGGCAACAACAGCCTCGGGAGGAAAGGGAATCGAGGCCAACCCCTCCTGATGACTGGTAAACAGACGAAAGACCGCCAGCCCCCGATGCGTATCCCGTTGCAAGCCTTCTCGCAGATCGCGAATGGCCGGATCATAGCGGCTCAGGTTTAAGTTGTCATCGGCAGCCACCAGCAACACCCACTCCTGATTGAGGGGGTAGACAAACACCCGCTGCTGAGCAAACTGGAAGTCAAAAAAGTCGAACCCAGAGGGCATGCTCTCCAACACCTGAAAAAGCCCCTGGATCAGGGCATCCTGCTGCCGCTTTCCCAGCTCTTGGAATGAACGATAAAAATAAGGACGGCTCTTCCGCCCCAGAAGCGCTATCCCTGTCACCCCAGGAATGGTGAGGAACCGATCCAGTGTCTCCTTGTCCATGCCCTTATGATGACCGCAGCTGTCATTGCTAGCCTAACCCTATTTCGGGGATTTCGCCTGAGCGCTTCGCCGAGCACCTTCTGGATTCAAAGCCCAAAAAAGTCTGGTCCCGATCCTTCATAGCTGGGATTGACCCGCAAATTCATCTGAGGGCAGACCACCTCACAGGTGCGGCATTGAATACAGTTTTCCAGGGACATGCCGTGCAGACGCATTCCTTGCCGCTCAGCCACATGATGCACATCAGCCGTGCAATCGGAGACACAGGGGGTTGGGCGCTGCAGCTGATCATATTTGGCGATGCAACGACGACAGGTTTCAGCACTAAATTCTTCGATGTGCTGGTTTTCTTCGTGGTAGCGCGGATTGGCATAGAAAACGGCGTCGGCGCGGGAATAGGAGGTGGGCAGTCGGTGGAGATGGGAGACCTGTGGAGCATACTGGGGGCTGAAATCCGGTTCAATACCCACATGACAGGGGATATAGTCTGGCACATGGGTGGCAGGGGTTTTCCCGGTCATGAGAGAGAGGGCCCGGATCATATCCACCGAGCGTTGCAGGGGTTTGCTGAGGCCATAGGTCAAACTTCCCAGCCAGGGATGTCCCTGATCCACCTGGGCACACACACTGGGGAGATGTTCCTCCAGCAGGCGACTATTTTCCAGAAAGGCTTCACGGAAATAACGGCTGTCGTAGAGGGCCTGTCCTACAAAACTCTCCATCACCTGCTCACGATACGCTTCCATAGGGGAAAAATCGGCATGCAGAAAGGACTGGTGCAGAAGATCGGCGCAGATGTAACCCGTTTCCATGGCCTTATCCACGCCAGAGAGGCTGCCCACATCCAAAACTCCGAGGGCATCTCCTAAGAGGGCGGCTCCCCCCACATTGAAGCGAGTCGGCAGACTGTAGTACCCCCCTTCTGGGATCACCGCCGCCCCATACTTGAGCAGGCGTCCTCCTGCTAGCAAGCTCTGGATCCAGGGATGAGCTTTAAATTCCTGCAGACGCTGTTGAGGGTTGAGATTGGGGTTCCGGCTATCCAGCCCCAGGATCAGGCCCAGGCAGAGACGGGATTGAGAGAGGCCGTAGACAAAGCCACCGCTGAAGGTGCCATCCAGAACCGGATACCCAAGGGTATGCCAGACTTCTCCCTGATGATCTGCAGAGACCTGCCACACCTCTTTCACCCCTACCGACCAGAGCTGAGGATTGGGGCGGAGATGAAATCGCTCCACCAGATCTTTGGAAAGAAATCCCTTGTCCCCGAAGCAGGTGTAGTCGGCAAAGATCACATCCTCCAAGAGGACCCCGGAGTCGCTGACTCGACACCCGATCACCTGATCCTCGGCGTAAAGAATCTCATGGGCCGCAAAGCCGGGGAAGAGATCCAGTGTGACGTTGGGAATCGCCTGGGCCTTTTC
The DNA here is from genome assembly GCA_964392245.1 of uncultured bacterium. Lineage (GTDB taxonomy): Bacteria > Cyanobacteriota > Cyanobacteriia > Thermostichales > Thermostichaceae > JAAUUJ01. The sequence goes on along the minus strand of CAYMOX010000022.1, from coordinate 8,312 downwards.
CTGTAAACGGTCTGCCAGCCAGCGGATCACATGGCTGAGGGTGAGGATCACATACCCCTCTTTTTTAAATCCTCGGGGAATAACGGCCTCGGGCAGATCCCACTTTTGCTCTGCGCCCAGAACGCTGAGATGGCTTTGGGTCACTTCTCCTTCTAGAGGAAACCCATTGGTTTCAAAGTCTGGAAACAGTTTCCGTATGACCTGCGGATTGGAGATCGCGCCACTAATACTGTGTCCTCCAAACTGGGGGGCTTTTTCCAGAATGGCCATACTCAGTTCCAGGCCACTGGTGGCCGCCAGATCCAGCAGTCGATGGGCCAGGATGAGATTGGCTGCTCCTCCCCCCACCAGCAGCAGGTTGTAACGGATTGGATCTTGGGACACCATAGTCACATTCCTCGTCTTGTGGATCGGTGTATTAAGCTAAACCGTTAATCAGCGGTTACAGAGGTGACCAGCAGTGCGGGCGTTGCCGAGTCCAGGGAGTCGCCCAGACGTAGCTGGCGGATCAGTTCTGGCACCACCTGGTACAGATCTCCGACAATGCCCACATGGGCGAAATTAAAGATCGGGGCCGCTGCATCCTTATTAATGGCAATAATCAGATCGGATTTGTCCATGCCCACCCGATGCTGAATGGCCCCCGAAATCCCACAGGCAATGTAGATGCGGGGACGTACTGTTTTTCCAGTCTGGCCCACCTGATGGGCATAGGGGATCCAGCCAGAGTCAACGGCTTTGCGAGAGGAGCCCACAGCACTGTTGGCAAAACAATCCGCGAGTTCATGCATGAGGGCAAACCCTTCTGGCGATCCCAGGCCATAGCCACCGGAGATGATCACCTCTGCCTGGCTTAACTGAGCCGCATGAGCAAGGGAACGGGCAGTATCCAGGATCTGGAGATGGAGATCCTCTGGCTGCAGCTGCACGGAAAGCGGGATCACCACCCCCTGACGCCGATCATCCCGTTGACTAGCCTGCATCACGCCCGGACGAACGGTGGCCATCTGCGGATTTTTCCAGGGGCCGAGAATGCGTGCCTTCAGAGATTCCCCAAAACTGGGGCGAATGGCGTAGAGACATTCAGGAAAGACACCCGATTTGCTGGGATCTTTGGAGTTGCTGTACTCAAAAGGACCAATGTCCAGTTCTGTGCAGTCTGCTGTTAACCCTGTTTCTAGATAAGCCGCCAGCCGCGGAGCCAGATCCCGTCCGGTGGTGGTCGATCCCAACAGGATCGTATGGGGCGGAGCAGGCAGAGAATTGAAGAGCTGGATCATCACCCGTCGATAGGGCAGTGTGCGATAGGACGCCAGCTCCGGGTGATCCCCCAGGTAGACTTCATCGGCCCCATAGGCAATCAACTCCGCCGGACAGTGACCAATGCTGTCCCCCAGGATCACAGCCGCCAGCAGGGCATCCAGCTTATTCGCCAGCAGACGTCCGGCCCCCAAGAGCTCTAAGCCAATGGGTTGGATCACCCCCTCCACCTGTTCAATGAAAACGAATACACGTTGTTGATCAGTCATCGTTTCACCACCTCTTTCAGGGGAACTCGCTGCAGAACATCCTGGACCATGGTTTCCACGGACTTACCCTGGATCACCTCACAGGATCCGCCAATCTCCCCAACTTTTTCAGTTGCCGCCACAATCGTGGGTGATCCCTTAAGCCCACAGCGATCTGGATCTGCACCAATCTCATCCAGATCCACCACCTGAATCACCTCCTGTCGAGCCTGTTCATCTCGTTGCAGGTGCTGCACCCGTTGGGCCCCCCGCAGGGTTTTATAGGCCAGCCGTCGGGAGGAGTTGGCGACAGTGATCAGGGCCGGGAGATTGCAGAGAACCGCCTGAGTTCCCCCTTCAATGGCACGTCGGGCCATAATTTGCTGATCGCGAATCTCAAATGCTTCACAGTAAGTGATCTGCGGAATCTTTAATCGCTCCGCCAGTTGCGGCCCCACCTGAGCCGTATCTCCATCCGTGGTTTGCAACCCACAAAAGACCAGATCGGGGCGACCTGCATACAGGATGGTTTGGTAGAGGGCATAGGCCGTGGCCAGGGTGTCGGAGGCAGCCAGCCGTCGATCGGTTAACAAAATCGCACGGTCAACTCCATGGGCAATGGCATCGTAGAGGACTTCAATTGCAGGGGGAGGCCCCATGGTAATGGCGGTCACTGTTGCCCCATACTGCCGCTTGGTCGCCAGCGCTGCCTCGAGGGCATAGCGATCAAAAGGATTGAGCATTTTCTTTGCTTTGGCCCGGTCGATCGTGCCATCGGCGTTCACCCCAGTCTTGGCACTCTGGTCGGGGACCTGCTTGATCAGTACGTAACTTCGCAATGGAGTGATTTCCTCTGTGCAGCTAAACCTAGATTAAGTGCAATCTCGATTGTTGGGGACTGGCTTCACGATGTTTATAGAATTAGGGGGTTAGAATTTAATGCCCGTTAATCCTCCTGAGACTTGCAACTCGACGAGAAAAGGAAATTTCGATTACCAGTTTTTTCTGACTCAGGCAAGCGAGCGAGGTAATCTCCTGAATTGATCTAAGTGTTAAACAGAGGCCATGCACAAAACTTCGTTGATCAGTCGTTGTGTATCTTTTCTCCTTCTCTGGGGCTGGAAATAGGCTTTTCTTATTCAGGATTTCCTGGAGGAAATAATTCTTTGCAAAATCCCGGTGCCTTTCCATCGGCATCTTTTTCTTAAAGTTCTATTCTGTGAAGCAAAATGATCTGGGGAAAACCAGCAGATTGTGAGTCCTAATTCCATGAGAGCAACCTGTTGTCGGCAAAGCCCGAGAATTTCACACTTCTTGAAACTCTGAAGATGACAAGTGCGTAGACTCAGAACAAAAATTCGCATAATCTAAGCTTGACCGGAGTGGAAAAGTTGATCAGGTCTTTCGTGAGGATATATGCGTCACCATAACTGGATCTTCAGTTTGTTCTGGATTACAGGGTTTGTGCATTGGGGGTGTAGTCCCAGTTCCATTCCTACTGCTCAGATCTCCACATCGCCGCTGGAGAATGACGGGGAATCGGTTGGGTTGTTGGGCGACCTCGGTCTTGATCCAGGAGCATTATCAGCGGCAGCGATTCTCACGGTCACCACCATTCAGGACAGCGGCTTAGGTTCCCTGCGGAATGCAGTTGCCCAGGCCAGCGCCAGTGGAACCAGCAGTCTGATTCGTTTTGTTCCCGAGATTGAGCAGATTCATCTGCAAAGTCCCATTGTCTATTCCGGTTCGGATCCCTTGCTGATCGATGGGGGATCCACTCGTGTTGTTCTGGATGCCAGTGGCGTGAGCGGAGATGCACTGGTAGCAAACGGTGGCGGAGATCTGACGCTTCTGAGGTTACAGATCCAGAATGCCAGTAGCAATGGTGTGCGTGTGGATGTGCCCGCCGATCAGACTGGTGAAATTCAGATCGGATTAGCAGCCGTCACCCTGCTGGGACAAGGAGAATTTGGTCTGCTGGTGGAGGATCAGATTGAGAATTCTGAGGCTGGAATTGTTTTTACCCTCTCCTCAAGCACCATTGGGGGAATTGATCCGGGAGAAGGGAATGGATTTGGACTTACGGATCGGGACGGCATTCGCCTGAATGAGGGGGGCGCGGGGACGCTCGAAGTCCAGATCGTCAATTCCCAGGTGCTGGGCAATGGCGGTGATGGGGTGGAATTGGACGAGACGGGGGATGGCAACGTTGTTCTCACTACATCCCGATCGCAATTGAATGTAAATGGTTCCTTTGATCCCGCTGATCCAGATGATGGGTTAGACCTTGGCGAGACAGGGGCTGGGAGCATCATCGTAACCGCTCTGAACACTTCCTTTAGCGACAATTTTGATCAGGGTTTGGATTGGGATGAAGATGGGCCCGGCGATATTCGTGCCACCCTGCGAGATATCGAAGCCATTCGCAATCAGGGGGAGAATATCAAGTTCAGTGAGGATGGGATCTGCGAGGATGACGCCATCGCCTGTTCAGCTGCCGGAGGCAACATGACTGCACTTTTCACCCGAGTCAATGCCTCGTCCAGCCAAACCGAGGATGGCATTGAAATGCAGGAATTCGGCTCTGGAGATCTGGGTGTCACCCTGACCATGAGCAATGCCTCAAATAATCAGAATCAAGGGATTCATTTGCACACCCAGCTGGGCTCTGGAACGGTGAATGCTCAGATCTTAAATAGCGACGCCAACAACAATAGTGGTAGCGGTCTTGCGGTTTCTCAGGAAGGCGATGGGGATGTCGTGCTGGAACTCGAGGGTCTATCGGTTACCAACAATGATCAGGCGGGCATGAATGTAGTAGAAACCGATGCGGGTCTCTTGGATCTCAGCGTCTCTGGAGGATCAGCCTCCAACAATCGGGAAGCAGGGATCCAGATCCAGGAGTCTGGAGCTGGCGATTTCATCAGTACCTTCACCACCACGTCCGCCACCAACAACGATGGGGCAGGCTTCCAATTGGAGGAGGAGGATGGTGGCCATCTGAATGCACAGTTCACCCGGATCACGGCCAACAACAACAACGACGGCCTGGTGATTGAGGAAGGAGGTCAGGACAGTCTCACCGCTCAAGTCCTGCGTTCGACCATTGTGGGCAATGAGGATGATGGCATTGAGGTGACACAGGAGGATCCGGGGAACGGGATGCTCGATCGCTTCCTGGGGACACTCACCCTTCCGCCTGGCAGTCAAGGGCAGCGAATTCAAGCCACCGATGTTGTGGTCAATGAGTTTCCTGCCCCCTGAGATGCCTATCGCCAGGAAGAATTTCCAAAAACAGTGGGGATCTTCCTGGAGGCTCAGATCCTGGGTGTTGAGGGTTGAGCGCCTTTAGGCCTCTGTGGAGAGGGTGGGAATACTCGTGGAATAGACATTGGTGATATCTTCACCAGAAATACAGACTGCCATCAGGTAATCACAGGCCTGACACTCGGTATGGCAGACGAAATGGGCTGGACGGGGAGAGCTGGTCAGGGGTGAATGGTAAACACAGTAACGCAGGGCAACTTCACCACAATTGGGACAGCGAACCCGTTGCGTCTGGTTTTCAAGATTGACATTGGCCTGCATGATCATGGCAACTCCCCGAACCTCGCATAAAAAATATCATTGATGAAAACGAGCATAACAGTTGTTAACTTCAGCCCCACGGTGATGCTACAGCAGTCAACCGGGAGATCCAACCCCTGCTAGATTAGCTTTCCACGAGAAGCGAGCGAACCCTGGTGGTGGGGTGGATCAGAAACTGGGCTGCGCGTTGGGCCGTGGTCTCGGATAACTGGATCTGCTCAAGACGGATTAACCGTTCCTCCACAAAGGCATCACGCACACGGATGCTCTCCCCGCCATTGAAGGGCATTTCGTAGTAAACCTGACGGATCCCGGCTGAGATCAACAGTTTTAGACAGGACAGGCAGGGCTCCAGGGTAATGTAAATGCTGCTGCCTTCCGTGGCAATGCCGTGCTTGGCCGCCTGGGCAACTGCATTGGCTTCGGCATGAATCGCTCGAGAGGGTAGGGTTTTGCTGGCATCGCAGCTGCTTAAGCCGGGATAGCAGTACCCCTGAGTAATGCAATGGGGAGACCCGGAAGGTGGCCCATTATAGCCCGTGGCCAACACCTGCCGATCTTTGACAATCACCGCCCCCACGGGAAAGGCCAGACAGGTGGAACGGGTGGCCGCCAGTTTTGCCATCATCAAGAAGTACTCATTCCAGGTGGGTCGCTGGATCGGCATCACGCTTCTCTCTAGAACTGGGGACCTGAGTCAGGGGAGCTGCAGATCGGGATCCAGGCGGACCATGGGTCCCAATCCTAACTTGCCGGGGCTGAGGGACTGCAGGATGTAGAGCCCCATCATGTGCTTAAGCTGCAGATCCTCCCGCCGAGCCGTAGTGATCCCCATGGCGACCACCAGTCCGCAGTAGCCTCCCGTGGCTTTGCAGCGCCGATCCCATTTCTGGCGAGCAGCTGAATGGGTGGGATCATCCTCTGGAAATTCTGCTAGCAGATGCAGGTCACCGTTCCCCAATTGCATGATTTCCAGGTCGTAGCGCACACCATTGAGGGGATCCACACCGGTGTTAAAACAGATGCCCATGGGTCCACCCCCCTGCTGCAGCTGCTGCATGAGCACCTTGGCCTTGGGACGGGAGGTTTGCACGATCACCACGGGTAACCCATCCCCCTCGGAGGGAATGTCTTTTGCTGCGGTTGAAAATAGCTGACCGCCCTGCCGCAAATATTCCACCAGCTGCCAGGGGATCATGCCCAGTCCCAGGTGAGACTTGGCTGGGATCAGATCTTCATGCAGGACAACCGCCTGATTTTCTGTGGGTGAGGGTAGATGAGCAGACTCATCCAACAGGCTCTCGGCCAGCTCCGGTAGGGTTTGCACCTGCACATTCAGGGTCCCCCCTTCGGGTTGGGGAATACGATAGCGGCCTTTGCGGGCAGTATAGGCCGTCTGCAGGTGGAGTTTGTGCTGACGCAGAAAGCGGTGCAGGGCTTCCAAGGCCAGGGTCAGTGGCAGGGCTTCCTCTTCGTAAAGGAACGGGCGCAACCCCTCCAGAGGGTGAATGGTGCCGAAGGTGGCCTCCAGATCTTCTGGGGGAAGCGTACCCAGATCCACCTCCTCATCCTCCCAATGGGGATCGCGGGCGGCAAAGGTCAAAAAGAAGCAATCCTGATGCAAGAAAGCCTCTTCGTGATCGCTGTCCTCCCCTTGAATCACCTGGGCCCGGAAGCGTTGGAGTGACTCCAGCGAGCGATAAAAAATAATGCCGTACTCCATTCCCAACATCCCCATGACGGAGGCGTAGAGGGTGTGGATTTCCGGGTGTTTGAGCTCGATGGCAAGCACTTGATGATCGGCGAGATAATCCCACGGGGCATCTCCCCAGAGGGCAAAGGCTTTGGACTGCAATTCCGCCTGAAAGGGTTCTTCCTCAGAAGGACGATGATGGAAAGTGGCATCCTGAAAACTTTGATAGATCTCATCGATCAGGGGCAGTTCCGGTTGAAATTCCACCTTGATCTCCAGTTCCTGCAACACCCCCCGCAAATAGAACTGGACTTCCCGATCACGGACGACAATCTTGCTGGGTCGGGCGGGTGCAGCCCCATGGGGGGATTCCATTGCCTGCAGCAGGGTGCGGACCATCCCCTCCAGGCCCACATTGTTGGAGACAATATCCATGAGCCTCACCACCCCTTCTGAGCCATCCACCCAGAGGATGCAGATGCCATCTCGAGGGTGAATCTGTCCTGGGGGGAACCCGGGTTGTAGGGGCCGCCGATCTCCTTCCCAGACGGTAGACAACTGGGGAAGCTGCTGGAGTCTACGTAAAGTGGAAGCGGTTAACAAAGACATAAACCCGCGGGAGGTGGAGATTCAGGCAGGTGGGCAGCATGGGCACCCTTCCATCAGGAAAGGCCATGACCACTGAACATCACTATAGACTCTACGGGACCCGATCATGAGGGCAAGCAGGCCGACTCTGTCTTGATCATGCCAGCTCTGGCGGGATTTAAACCAGGATCAAAAAGGGTGAAGTTGTCGTAAAGGGCCCCCTGAAAACTGGCTCCCTCGAGACGGGCTTTGCAGAGATTGGCCCCCCGAAGGTTGGCGCTTTCTAGGGTTGCTCCCTCCAGGTTTGCCGCCACCAGGTCGGCCTTCACCAGCACCGACTTGTTGAGATTGGCCCGCGACAAATGGGCTTTGCCTAGGCGAGCACGGGTGAGAATGGCCCCCTCCAGGTTCGACTTGCTCAGCTGCGCGTGGGAAAAATTAGCTGCCCTGCAATCAGCGCTCACCAGATTGGTCCCCCCCATTTCAGCGTGACTTAAGTCGGCACCCACCAGGCGAGCTGACACCAGTTCCGCACCACTGAGATCGGATCCCACCAGCCTGGCTCCACTCAGATTCGCCTCCGCCAAATTTGCCCGAATCAGGGTACAGTCACTTAAATCGGCCTGAGTCAAAATGGTCCCGACCAGGGTGGCCTTACTGAGATGACTGGAGCGGAGGTTGGCAGCAAACAGATCCGCACGACTGAGATCTGATCCAATGAGATAAGCTCCCTGCAAGTCCGCCACCGTCAGATAGGTGCGTAGCAATTTAGCTTGACTCAGGACTGCATGGCTGAGCCTGGCACCACTGAGATTGGCCTCCTGCAACCGCACTCCTGTCAGTTCTGCCCCCTCCAGATCGACCTCACTCAAATAGATGCCCTTAAAGTCGCGCTCTCCTGCCGCAAACCGTTGCAGCAACTGCTGACAGTCCAG
>CAYMOX010000021.1:0-63835 GCA_964392245.1 uncultured bacterium | reverse complement strand
GTCTAGCGTACTACATCGATCCTATCCTACTGAAACTGACGAAAGAGGGATAGCTTGATCAAAAATACCCAGATCGTAGGCACCCGATTGAAGCAGAACATGGCGGACAGTGCTACAGGTAAATAGCACACTTCCTGCGAACACCACCGTTAAGAGCATGATCCTACGATTCTCAGGTTCTGGAGGAATAGAGTTCATAATGGGTGCCTCTGTCTATAACAAACTGTAAGTTCAGATTGAACTCTGATGTTGGGATGAACACTGTCCATGCTCAGAGAAGTAGGAAACGGTAGTACTATACCAAGTTTCAAAGCGTGTGAGTCGCATCCAGTTTTTTTCTCTCAACATTCCAATGATGTTAAAGGCAGTCTTATGTTTAGTCTTCCCCTTCGTCAGCTTTCCATTGCCTGAGTCTCCAGGATCAGTGAACCTGTCCACCCTGGCGGAGACCTGTCACAAATAATGAAGATGGTCTGCTCCCTATCCCCCAGGATCAGCACCCGGATCGGCGCAGGCCATTTCTGGAGCAATCGCCAGAGCCGTGACCAGTAAGGATCCAAGAGCAACGGCTCAAAGAACTCCTCCCCTGATTCCACTGCAACCGGATCCCCCCGAGCAATCCGCTCACAGATCGTGGTGACGGGCATCTTGGAGAGTTGCACGGGTTCATCGGCATCTGAGATATACGAAAGCTTCGGCAAGAGCCGCCGCACCTGATCTTTGAGAACACTGTGCTCCCTTTTCTTACGTTTCATAGTCATAGATCGCCTGCCTCTCCATCACCCTCCGCCTGGCTGCGGTCACCCGGATCCGCATTCTCACCACATCTCGACTAACCCGATACTTCCTGGCCGCCTGTTCTTCACTCCATCGCTGCTCCACAATGTAGAGCGCTGCCTCATCTGAGATCAGCAACGCGGGACCCAACCAGTCCGCCTCTTTCTCCTGGGTTTCGTTGTAGTGCCTCGCCCCCAATTCATTGAGATAGGGCAGCGGGGGATGACCCAGGATCAGGTGACTCAATTCATGGGCAATCGTGTTGGCCTGGCGTCTGATGGAGTGGGCATCGTTGTGGATGATCATGTGTCTTTCTCCATCCCCCACCGTGAATCCGGAGAAATGTCGCAGCCCTTCCCCCTGCAGGATCTTCACGGCTTCCTCGACCTGCTTGAGGCTGGATAAAGTGCGGACAATGATCCCCAGATGTCTGGCCAACTGCCAGGGACAGAGCGGATCGGTGACGGTCAGCCCCAGCTCCTGGCGGTATTGGCGAGCCAGAGCATTTGCCCGCGACTTGAACCCTGGACGCAATGCCATGACTCACTCTCTCAACTTCCTCAATTCCTCATAGGCCGCTCGGATCACCACATCCAGGGCCTGGGCTGCTTTTGGGGATAGATGTCGGTCCGCTCGCAGGTGAGCGGTGATCTGGGCCAGGGGAGGTGGACTCGGTTCTAATTTCCTTCTGGCCTCGGCATCCTCTCTGGATTCGGATCGCATGAAGTCATTGGCATTCAGATCTCCCCACTGCACCAGGGCGGCCACACTATCAATATCTGGCTTGACCCCCTTGGACATACGAGAAAGGGTGGGTTGACTCACCCCTGCTTCTTCCGAAACGATCTTCCAGTTGATGCGGCGGGCATGGCGGATGTCATCAAGAGCGAAGTAGAACGCTTGAACATCGAAATAACCCTTTGAATTGGCCATAATTTCTCTGAAGGAATTGCCTTGACGATTCAAAACCAATCGCTATGATAGTGGCGGCTGAGCAGAAGTGCAAGGCGTAATTCCTCAAACGTAATTCAGACTATGAGCTTCAATATTCAAGAGTATGTGGTCTTTGACCGCAGTGGAAGGGCATTTTGTCCCAGTTGCGCGTTAAAAAAAGGACGTCGCCCCAGTCAGAAGAGTCTGGCGGTCCTGCCCAGTGGGGCCTACAAATGTCATGCAGGCTGCACCCCCGACGAGATCCGGCGTGCTCTGGGGCAGTCAAAACAGGTGGTGCCCATGGATCCGTACCGTCAGAAGTCCATGCAGCTGATGGATCAGGATTTGAAATGGGGAGTGGAGTCACTGTTGACGAGTCAAAATCCAAACGGTTTGGAATCTCGGCGGTGGCTGGAGGAGAAAGGGATCACGGCAGAGATGATCCGGCATTTCCGACTGGGGTTGGTGGGAGATTCAATCAGTATTCCTATTCCTGTAGACGAGAGGGGAAACTCGTTCTATTTGAAGCGGAGGATCTCACCGTGGACGGGATCCAAAGCCTGGTCCCAGAAGGGGATCCCAGCGATGGTTTACTTCACCCACAAACCGGAAGGGGCTTCACAAACCTGGCTCTGTGAAGGGGAATGGGACGCGATCCTGTTGGGGTGGAAGCTGTACCAGGAAGGGATCCAGGAGATTGCGGTGGCCACCTTCACCTGTGGGTGCAATGGGGTCCCCAAAAAGGAGGAGTTGGATCGGCTGCCTGGGGTGGTGACGGTGTTCTACGACCTGGATGATCCTGGGAAAAAAGGAGCGTACAAGGTTGCCAGAGCCCTCAAACCCAGAGGTCGAATTGCGGAGGTTCCGTCAGTTGAGAATCCACCTGGCGGCTGGGACATCTCCAATGCTTTGCATCAGGGATTTACCCTGGAAGATCTGCGAAAAGCGGCAGAGGAAGCGGTGTTTCCAGAGGAAGAGATCGTGTCCCTCATCCTGGGTAAACCCGCAAATGTTTCGTATTTGCAGGCGATGGAGGAGGTGGAACGGATCCTGGCCATCGAGGATCCTGGGGAGCGTTTGTGGGAGTTAGCCAGTTTTTCCAAGCAAACTCCCTTCACCACGCAACTATTGCAGAAGATCTTCACGGAACGACAACACACGCAGGTCAAGTTTGCTCCGGTGGATGTGCAGGAGACGATCAACCAGCAGCTGCCAGAACGACAGTGGTTGATTGGATCCCATATCAGTTTTGGTACCGTGGTCCTTCTCTACGCCGATGGTGGGGTCGGTAAATCCCTCCTGGCCTATGATCTGACCAAAGCAGTAGCCCTGGGGAGTCCCTGGAATGGGTTCCCTGTGAAGCAGGCGCGGGTGTTGATCATTCAAACCGATGAACCGGAGATCGATACCTGTGAAAGACTTCGTATCGCGAGATTTGAGGAGATCGGCACCGAAAAGGTTTACATCGAACGGAACTGGCAGTTCAGCCAGATGCAGAAACTCAAGCAATGGGTGGCCGAGTATCAACCAGGATTGATCATCATTGACTCCTTTACCTCCTGCAATCGCTTCTCGGAGCTAGAGGAAAAAGATATGACCTATGCTCTCGGGTTGCTTGATCTGGGCCAGCTGGCCAGTGAGTTCAACTGCAGCGTCCTGATCCTTCACCATGAAAACAAACTGGGTGGCGTCCGAGGATCCACTGCGATCCGTAACTCCGTCTCTGAAGTCTGGCATTTACGAAAAGGGGAACCCAAGGAAAATCTTCCCCTCCTGCAGCGGGTATTGGAGATCGAGAAGTCCAGATCTGGCTGCAACTGCACCTCCATCATCGAGCTGGATCCGGAGGACAACTCCTGGACTCACCACGGGGAAATGGGAGCCGATGAGAACGGCACTCAACCTTTGTCTACCCGACTGTTGAACTACCTCAATGATCATCGTGGCACCTGGTTTGAACCCGAGGAGCTGACCCATGAGTTTGCTAACACTAGTCGGGACCAGATCCGTAAAGCTTTGGAGCGTTGGAGGCGGCAGGGTGTGTTGCGGGGAGAAGACCGACTGAAGCGAACTCAGACCGGAGCCACTCGCTACAAAGTCTATGCCTCAGCACACCTATCAGAGAATCTGTCCAGCGTGGCTCAAACCCAGTCCCAGCAAAGCTTTTCCACGCTGGACATGACCTCCACCTCAGATCCACGTGTCCAGCGTGTAGAACCCGCCCCCAGCAAGGATCACGCCACGCTGGACACACCAGATCGACAGGTCACCTACAACCCTCATGATCCGTTTTGAGGAGGTCACCTCATGCCTCGCCAAAAACAACCTTCCATCAACTGGAGTCACTACCAACAGGCCATCTTCGATTGGGTGGACTCTGGATCCGGTCATGCCTTGGTCAATGCCGTGGCTGGATCCGGTAAGACCACCACCCTCAAGGAGATTGTCAGACGCATCCCCACCAGCAAAAAGATCGCGGTCCTGGCCTTCAATAATCACATGGCCTCTGAACTCCGACAGAAACTCCCTAAACGGATCACAGTCAGCACGATCCACCGCATGGGCATGTCCGTCTTGATCCGCTACTTCCGCCAAACCTTCCAGTGCAATGAGTCCAAGTATCACGACCTGGCCAATGCAGCCATCCAACAGATGTTGAAGCTACGCCTGGAATGGGAACGGGATCCAGAACTCCAAGACAAGGAACCCATCCCCCCTCCCCAACTCAACCACCCCAAGAAAATTCTGGCCCGAGAACTGGAAGGCACCATCCGCAGCTTCCTCAAAGAAGTGATCCACTATCTCCAGATCACCCTGACCGATCCCACACCGGAGGGCATCACATCTCTCATTCAGCACTTTGGATTAGAAGCCCCCAAGGGATCATTATTAGAATGGCTACTCCCCTGGCCGGAGAAGATCCTGGAGCATGGTCGTCTGGTGGCCACCGAGAATCTCAACATCGGGCTGGATGATCTGCTCTGGCTGCCCCATGTCCTCAACCTGCAACCCAAAACCAAAGACTGGGTTCTGGTGGATGAAGCCCAGGACCTGTCACGGGCACAGCTGGATCTGGTCCTCAAACTCAAGGGTGAAACAGGTCGGATGGTCTTCGTGGGGGATGAACAACAGGCCATCTTTGGCTTTGCCGGATCTGATGCCTACTCCTGGGAGCGGATCCGTGAAGCGATCCATCCGACAGAATTTCCCCTCAGTATCACTTACCGATGTCCCAGAGCTCATGCCAATCTTGCCGCCAGGATCGTTCCCCAACTGGAATGCAGACCAGAGGCCCCTGAGGGAGAGGTCCATGTGATCCATCCTGCCTCCATCAAGCATCAGGTACAGGTAGGAGATCTGGTGCTTTGTCGTTTCACGGCTCCATTGATCAGTCTGTGTTTGAAGCTGGTCATCCAGCAGGGGATCCAGGCCCGAGTCCGGGGCAGAGACATCGGCAAGATGCTGGCCTCCCTGGTCAAGGATGTGGCCGACACCTTTCCCGAGGGTTTTCTCAAGGATCTGCGTGCCTATGTTGAAAAGCGGGTGAAACGCTACTCAGAAGAAGGCAGAGAATCTGCCATTGAATCCCTGCGGGATCGCGAAGCGGCAATCATCGCCTGCTTTGAGGCCTTCAGCGACAAAAGCGAAACCGTTTCGCATTTCTGCAAACGGATCCAGGAGCTCTTTGATGACGAGGCCCTTCAGAGTGAATACGTCATCCTGGCCACGATCCACCGATCCAAGGGGGATGAAGCCGAGCGGGTATTCTTCCTCAAGGCAGACTGCATGCCCTTCCTGGCCCTGGCGGAAACCCACTGGCAAAAACAACAGGAATGGAACCTTCTCTATGTGGGACTGACCAGATCCAAGCGATCCCTGTTCCTGGTCCCCATGCCCAAGAAACCAGAACTCCTCCCCGATCTCCTGGATCATCCCTACGGTGGAATGCAACTCAGTGGAGCTCCATCAGCCAGAACCTCTCCAGTGAAAGAGGAAGCCCCGAGTGAAGATCCAGCCACCGATCCCCATCTTCAACATGCCGTGAATACCCTGCACGAGATCCTGCAGAAGATGCTCAGAGAACTGATTGAAACCGCCCAGATCTATCAGGTGGAATTCCCTGAACTCATGAAATGGGTCTGGCCCCGCCTGACCGCCGAATTTGCGCCTGGACAGCTGGCAGTGGTGCAGCCGACGCCTGCTGTTGCGCAACTCCCTCAACGGCAAACTTCCCAAAGAAGCCCTGTCCCCCTGATCCGAATCGGGGATGTGTGCCGATACCGAGGCCCTGAGGGAGCGATGAATGTCACCTGTTGGGGGCGGGATCTGCAGGTCCTGGACATCAAGGGAGAGGTGGCCACCGTCAAGGCCGAGAAGTGGATCCACCCTCATGAAGTTGAGATCCATTATTTAAGGAAAGTGCAATGAAAGATCCACCCTGATCCGGCCCAACCCTCGCCAACCCATTACAAGAAAAACTGTCCTTCATGGCTTTGCAGAGGAAAAGACCATGGCCTCGCTTGAACAAAAACTGTCCGCGTTATCCGCCAAGATCGACCACCTGCAAAATTGCCTGGTCATGCTGGGGATCACAGGTGAAAAATTCGTCTCCCTCGCAGAAGCCACCAAGCTCCTGGGCAAATCACAGGATCATCTCCGCCGCCAGTGTGTCAAAGCGGAACGAGCCCGGATCCTGGGGGAGCCCTGTGCCTGGAAATATGGGGTCCATTATCGTAATGAAGCGGATCCTGGTGCTGAACGTGCCGAGTGGTTCATCAATCCAGTCGCCATCAACAAACTGATGAATCTTCCCCCAGAAAAGCGGATCTAACCTTTCTTAAGGGAACGGTACAGTTTCTGGAAATGTTGATTGTCAATGAACTGCTGATAGGTACGAGTATGGATCGCCACATCATGTCCCATGCTGCGAGCCGATAGCTCCAAAGGCCACTGATACATGAGGGTCCGCCGTGCATAGCAGTGCCGCAAGTTGTAGGCCGTCCCGATCCTTTGCACCAGACCAGACTTTCTCCAATACTGACTAATGCGCTCTCCTAGAGCAGTATTGGCCTGATCCAAATTCACCTGGGGTAAGTGGATCGTGTCGAGAGTCAAGCGAAACTCTTCACCCCAGTCCTCACCCCAACAGGCATAAGCCAAGCGCTCCCCAGTTTTGCTATCGTCCTGAACCCTCAACATATCCTGATCCAGATCGTCGAATTCGGCCCGAAACACCTCATGCGGACGCAAACCAAACACGGCCATCAAGACAAAGACACAGCGGTATTCAGGATTCTTCACCTCCGCCAAGGTAGTGGCAATGTCATCATCGGTGGGCAGATCCCGAACCCTAACCGCCTGGGTGGTGTAGGTGGTCAGTTGCTTGAGAGTGTCCGCCCCCTCCAACTCAGCGAACCGTGCCAACTTTCCACAAGCCAGCACCCAGCGTTTCCGGGAACGGCTCCCTGGCTCTGAGTTCTTGGTGATCAGATCCTTGAGCAACTCCAGACTTAGCCCCCGATGGTGAGGCAGCTTATCGTAAACCGCTTCATAATCCTTTTTCCAGGTGGTCAGGCTTTGATTTGTCTTTTCTCTCTTACTCCAGTGATCCCGCTCCAGACGAGCCAGCCACTCCCCAATCGTCTCTGGATTCTTTCGGTATGCGGTCTGCCATTCCTCCCAGGTAAACCGATTCAGAGCCAGATCTGCAGACATCTTCTGGGCCTTGGCCACCGCGATTTTCAGGCCAGCCTTATCCGCATAGATCCCCAGTGAAACTTGCTGCCGTTTCATGCCATTGTGATCCGCCAGGGGCATCATTCCTCGTAGGCAGAGGCGATGAGTTTTCCGCTCCAGAGTGATCTTGATCTTGAGGTTCTTGTTGGCCTCCTTAATGGCCGCATCGATATCCCAACCCATGTCCCTGCCCCAACCCATGAAGTCCGCAGGGTCAGAAAACTCTGCCACCCGTCTGCCCCAAAAAGGCGAAAAATTTCTGGCTAATGTTCAACCTTAGCGGGAAAGACTTGGAAATATCATAGCCCAGGAACTCGTGCTGAGCGGGGATCCTGGAGCTTGATTGAGGATGGGGGCAGAGGGACTTGAACCCTCACGATCTCATCGATCAACGGATTTTAAGTCCGCAGCGTCTACCATTCCGCCATGCCCCCAATGCAGAAGAGTGATCGAAGTCTGCTTTAGAGAATCTACAGTGTAGCAGTAATGGTACTGCTTGATTGATCAAACCCACCCTGGAGATCAAAGACGCTAATGGACACTGTGTAGGCTCCCGTTACGTTTACAGGGACCTGAGTTGAAGCATCGACTGTGAGGCTATCGATCACACAGGAGGTTTGACCAACACTGCATCCAGGAATATCGTCAGCATCCAGAACTGCGACAGGAACGGGAGTGCCAAGAGGAGGGGTTACCGAAACCAGAACCGGATCCTCACCGCGAATTCCCTGGGGTGCATTGATCTGGGCTGAAAGACCAAAGAGGAGGGGCGTACCCACAGGAATTGAGGTAGGACTGAGGGCGGTTAGGGTGATGGTGGGATCCAGGTTGGGTCCAGGGGCGATAGCAACATTATCATCCCCTTCGCCACAGGCAGACAAAGCAATCATGACTGCACTCAGGGTTAAAAGAGTGGTTCGTTTTCCCATGATGTGTGCTCGTTGTGTTGGAGAGCACTCCAGATATAACTCAGAATTGGGGGGGCAGAGTTACTGCAAGTGGCAGCATCTGCAGGAGTTGATCGTGAATAGATTGAGGAGAAGCCTCAGGGTGATCCTCATGAGAGCGCAAAGGCTTACGATAAAGAGCATGCCTTGTCATGCCACTCATCCAGGAGCCCGCTCGTGCTTAAGATTACCCAGGAACAGCGCCAATATCTGACTTATATACTTACGGATACGGATGCCGATACGCAGATTGAAGTGGTGCCGGAGCGGGGGGGAATTGTAACCCACTGGCGTTTTCAAGGGCAGGAATTGTTTTATCTGGATGCTGAGCGTTTTGTTCATCCGGATCTGACGGTGCGCGGGGGCATCCCGATTCTTTTTCCGATTTGTGGGAATCTGCCAGATGATCAGTATACTCATGCGGGGCGGACTTATGAATTGAAGCAACATGGCTTTGGTCGCAATTTGCCCTGGCAGGTGGTGGATCAGAGTCCGGATGGGGGAGCACGGTTGGCGGTGCAGTTGAAAAGCAGTGAAGAGACCCTGGTGTCCTATCCGTTTGCTTTTGAATTGACCTATACCTATGAGTTGATTGGCAATCGTCTGATCCTGCATTTTCAGGTGGTGAATCTCTCCGAGGAAGTCATGCCCTTTGTGAGTGGGATTCACCCCTATTTTTCCGTGAAAGACAAGTCGCAGTTGCAGTTTGAACTCCCCGCTTCACAGTACTGGGATCACCAGAGTCAGGAAACTGTGCCTTTTAGCGGAGAGTTTGATCTGACACGGGAGGAGATTGATGTGGCCCTGAAACCGTTGACGGATCAGGTGGCGGTGGTGACGGATGCAGGGGCTGGGACGCGGTTAACGGTGCGCTATCAGGATCCGGTTTCGACGCTGGTGTTCTGGACGGTGAAGGGGAAGGATTTTTACTGTCTGGAGCCCTGGACTGGACCTCGTCAGGCTCTGGTTACTGGGGATCACCTGCTTCAGCTGCAGCCGCAACAGTCCCTGGCTTATGATGTTTCGTTTGAGATCGCGCGCATTTAGGGGGGCTTTGTTAAGGTGAGAGGGCACCGTTAGAAAACTTTATATGAAGCGTATCTGCATTCTTGGGGGCGGCTTTGGGGGTCTCTATACGGCCTTAGAGTTAAGCCGCTTACCCTGGCAGACTCCTCCCCGGATCACCCTGGTGGATCGGCAGGAACGGTTTGTGTTTTTGCCGCTGTTGTACGAATTACTGACTTCTGAAATGGAAGATTGGGAGGTGGCGCCGCGGTTTCGGGATCTGCTGGCGGATGGGGCTGGGCAACCAGGTACGGTTCCCATTGAATTCCATCAGGCAGTGGTGCGACGGATCGATATTCAGGCGAAACAGATCCATCTGGAGGATGAACAGATCCTAGAGTACGACTGTGTGGTCCTAGCAATGGGAGGGGATACGCCTCTGGGGGGGGTGCCGGGAGCTGCAGACTATGCCATTCCGTTTCGGCAGCTGGCGGATGTGGTGCGATTGCGGCAGGCTCTTTCTGAGTGGGAACACCAGCCTCCAGATCACCCGATTCGTCTAGCGGTGGCCGGGGGAGGAGCCAGTGGTGTAGAGCTGGCCTGTAAACTGGCAGACCGGGTGGGGGATCGGGGACGGATACGGCTAATTGAACGGGGGTCTGAAATTCTCGGAGCGTTTACAGATGCCAGTCTGAAGGCGGCGAAGCAAGCGCTGGCCCAGCGGCAGGTGCAGGTAGAGCTGAATACAGAAGTGATCTGTATCGAAAAGGAGCAGATCCAGACCCGTCATCTTCTGTCGGGGGAAGAGACGACCTCCCCTGTCGAGGGCGTGATCTGGACGGTGGGACTACAGGTAGTGCCAGTGATTCAGGCATTGGCGTTAAGTAAAGATGAACGGGGGCGACTGCAGGTCCTCCCGACGCTGCAAACTGTAGATTATCCCGAGATCTTTGCATTGGGGGATCTAGCGGCGGTGGTGGATGCCGATGGGACGGTGGTGCCTGCCTCTGCTCAGGCTGCGTTTCAACAGGCCAGCTACTGTGCCTGGAATGTGTGGGCGCTGATGACCGCCAGCCGACCATTGCTCCCTTTTCGCTACAACGCTCTGGGGGAAATGTTGAGTCTGGGGATGGATACGGCGGTGTTGTCGGGGTTGGGGATCACGCTGGATGGCCCTCTGGGTTACCTGGCGCGGCGATTGGTCTACCTGGTGAGAATGCCCACCCTGGATCATCAGTTGCGAGTGGGATGGAATTGGATCACCCGTCCGGCCTGGATGGAGGTAGAACGCTGGTTGAAACCTTCTTGAAGATTAGGAATGCAAGGGGATGACCAGAATGGGAAGCAGACTGGAGCCGAGGGCGATCCAGTTCCAGTTCAGGGAAAAGGCCGGAGCGATGGCGGGATCTAGAAGATGATCAATGCGTTGTTCCAGACGAGATGCCGGACCTGATTCATTTAACCCGACACCATGGTCAGCCCAGCTTTCACTCACCGGATCGGCGGCAAACATCCAGAGCGCTTCCGCCAGCAGGAGGGGATCCACTCGCTGCGAGGCCCAGTGGTCGGCACGGATTTCGCGTAAGAGCAGGAGTTCCTGCCAGAGAGTTGGGGTGTGGGGCAGCCAGCAGGTGAGACGACGCAGCCAGCCCAACCAGAAGAAGGTGAAGGTGTCGCGGAAATGGTGATGGGCCTGTTCATGGGTGAGCACGGCCTGCAGGTGATCCGGACTGAGACGGTCCAGAACCCCCTGACTGATCACCAGGCGAGGGTGCCATAACCCGATCTGAGCCGCCAGGAGAGTGGGTTCTTCCAGGATATGCAGGGAATGGTGAGCAATCTCCTGCAGGGGGAGGTGGTGGAGACGGTGTAAGGAGTGGAGGCTGCGAAGATATTGCCAGAGAAGGAGCACCCCTGCTCCCACGAGAAAGGCCAGCGAGAGCACGTAACTGAACCCACCCACCCAGAGGCCAGCCATTTGTCCCTGCGGTCCCATACAGACGACAGCCATGGCCGTGGTCAGGAGCAGCAGAGGTGGGAACAAAAAACGGTTCAGGACTTGAGAGTAGCGCTCGCTCCAGGGGGATTTTGTTTCCAGGGCAGGCCAGCGCCAGATCAGACTCAGAAGTAGCACCAGGGTGATCATCATCAGATGCATGCTCAGTCCTCCCGTTGCTGGCGAGCTGACTTCAGTCTCTGGGCAATCGCCTGGAGTTTTTCCACACTGGCCTGATCCAGCTCATCGGCAAAGGCGGCCACGATATCAGGATTGCCCACGGCTAAAAACTTTTGCAAGTGATCATAGGCCTGCAGGGTGTGGCTATCCTCCTGGGAAAGGAGCGGATGCCAGCGGAAACTGCGCCCCACCTTTTCACTGGCAACCCAGCCTTTGGCGGCCAGACGTTGCAGCACAGTCATGACCGAAGCATAGGCCAGTTCTCGATCCGGATCCGCCAGGATGTGATCATGAATGGCTTTGGCGGTGGCTTTTCCTTGGGTCCAGAGGATGGTCATGATCTCCAGCTCCAGGGGACCCAGGGTCAGGCGTTGCGGGGATCGTTTGGGGAAGTGGGGCATGGCAATGCGGTTGAGGGGCCGACAGATCCGGGCCAAGACGTGATTCCACTATATAAGGAGATCAGGTTCAGCCGCTCAGGATCAGCAGCGGCGCTGCAGGGGGAGCTAGGCCGGACAGAGGGTCAAGATCCTTCACCGGAGGGCAGCCCAGGTGCGGCGGGGCTTGCGGCGAGGAGAAGCCGAAGGGGAGGAAGGAGCACACCAGCGTAACAACTCCTGCATCAAACCAGGGGCCAGACGGTATCCCCAGACCGCCAGATGACTCTGCCATCCCACCAGGATCTCGCGCGAACCACGGTTAAGTCCCTGGATCAGAGCCTGGGCCACCTGGGTAGGGCTGAGGGGGAGAACCCAGCGGAACCAGGTCATGTCCTGCACCATATCTGTATCCGTGAGAGAGGGCAGAAGGGCAACTACCCGGATCCCATGGGGACGCAGTTCATTGCGCAGGGCTTCTGTAAAGCCAACAATGGCAAATTTGGTGGCAGAATAGGTGGCCATCGTGGGAGCAGCCAGGCGGCCCATGAGGCTGGAGACATTCACGATCAACCCTTCCTGCTGGGAGATCATGCGGCGGGAGATCAGGCGGGTGATGCTGTAGAGACCCATGAGGTTGACCATCAATTCCTCATGGATATCCTGGGGTCGAGAATGCGGGAACCAGGACTGGTGAGCCACTCCGGCACAGTTGACTAGGATGTGGATGGGACCGTGATCCCGCCAGGTTTGGGCCATGGCAATCGTGACTTCAGTGCTCTGGGTCAGATCCAGAATCAGGGGAATCACGTCCACGTCATAGGGTTGCAGATCTGCGGCCACCTCCTGCAGACGCTGGGCGTTTCTGGCCACCAGAATCAGGCGTTTCACTCCCTGCTGGGCAAATTCCAGGGCAATCGCTCGCCCGATCCCACGAGAGGCACCCGTGATTAGTGCTGTTTTACCTGCAAAATTCATGTGCCAACCTCCAACCCGATTGGGTTAGTGTGTTTATTCGTCCGCTAATGACCCCAGAGAGATTCAAAGTTGAGGGAACACGCCGAGCAGGATGGGGTCAGAGAATTTTTCAGAAAAGGGTTAGTTGCAACCTTCAACACCCTTGAGTTTTGGCATCAATATCCTCCTAGGCATTCCTGCCTATCAGAACTCACTCCTGCATACCATAGCAAGGAGATCAAGAAGTTGCAATATTTCTTAAGGTGGTGCGGGTGGTGGCAAATCCCCTGGTGGTGGCTGTGGTTAGCCTATCCATCAAGGGACGGTATCGGGCGTGATCCGGATCAGGAAGGGTTTTCAGCCTTGGGGATGTAATCGCTGAACAGGCGCTAGTCGTAGGTATGTATAGCCCAGATTGCGACAACAGCTACAATCAGCCCTAGCAACAGCAGTACGGTAGAGGCGACAAAATCTCTGAGGTTTTCCTGAATTGTGGTGAGACGATCCGTCATGCCGCACCGTTCTTCGATTTAAGGTTAGTAGTGCCATAAAAAAGACCCTGGGAGAATCATGGATTCCTACCCCAGAGCGTTCAGTTTAGAAGTTGATCAATGCTCAAAAGCCAGTTAAGGAGAGCGGAACAGGGGCACCAGAAAGAAAAAACAGGCCAGCAAAAAGAGCAGGCTTCCCAGCAAGCTTAGAATATCACCGACTCTGATACTTGCTGCAGTGAAACAGATCGCTGAGGCAATAAACACGATCCAGCCCCAGAGATGAAGCTGTTTTTCGGGGTTGGGGGGCGGTTGCATCCAAACTCTCCTTCTGTGTAAAGCTTTCGGGTAACCATGATCACCTACTTTCCTTGATGTAGGGTTGTCCCAGCGCCGCCGGGGGGGATGAACGACCCACCCAACCGATCAGGGCCAGGAGTGCGACCAGATAGGGCAACATCAGCAGAAATTGATAGGGAATATCGATATCAAAGGTCTGGATCCGCAGTTGTAGTGCATCGGTAGCCCCAAAGAGCAGCGCAGCCATGACCGTTTGCAGAGGTTGCCACTTGCCAAAGATCAGGGCGGCCAGGGCAATAAACCCTTTGCCTGCACTCATATCCTCTGTGAAAAAACGGACGTGCACCAGCGCCAGGTAAACTCCCCCCAGGCTGGTGAGGGCACCGCCCACCATCACACTGAGATATCGCACCCAGCCCACCCGGATCCCAGCTGTATCGGCAGCACGGGGATACTCTCCCACGGCTCGCAGGGTCAGGCCCACACTGGTGCGAAAAAGCAGATAGGTGGTCAGGGGGATCAGGGCAATCAAGAGATAAAGCAACGGATCCTGCTGAAAACAAAGGGGGCCGATCAGGGGCAGATCCTGCAAAAGAGGGATCGGCCAGGTGGGGATGGCGGGCAGTTCCCGTGCGGTTCCCTCCACAAACAGCAGTCGCGAGAAGAAGGCGGTGAGACCGCTGGCGGCCAGGTTGATGGCCAGCCCGGAAACCAGCTGATTCACCTGGAGGGTGACACACAGGTAGGCATGTAACAGTCCCACCAGGGCTCCACTACCGAGACCCACCAGCGTTGCCGCAGCTACATTGTGGGTGAAATAGGCGGTGCCCGCACCCGTAAAGGCCCCCGTCAGGAGCATGCCCTCCAGTCCAATATTCGAGATCCCGGATCGTTCACAGATCAGTCCCCCCAGAGCCGCGTAGGCAATCGGGACCGAGAGCCGCAGACTGGCCACCAGGTAGCTGGTCAGGCCCGCCAGATCGGGGGCAGTGTCAGAGAGGAGCGTCAGAAGGGGCATGCAGGTCATGGGTCTCAGGAGTTGCAGAGGAAGACGTTGCGGGCGAGGGTGGGTGGCGGAGCCGTTGCTGCTCCCAGGCCAGGGTCATGGCCACAAACAGAATCGTCAGTCCCTGAATGGCAAATACAACTGTGACAGGGACTCCAGCACTGCGTTGCAGGACATTGGCACCACTGCGCAGCGCCCCGAAGAAGAAGGAGGTGAGGACCACCCCCGCCAGATTGCCACGACTGAGGACTCCGATCACAATTGCATCAAACCCGTAGCCAGGGGAGAAGTTTTCAAAAAGGCGGTACTTGGATCCGAGCACTTCACAGGAACCCGCCAATCCGGCCAATCCCCCTGCCAGGATCATGGCTAGCAGGACGGTGGACCCTACGGGCATGCCAGCGTAACGGGCCGCCACCGGATTCAATCCCACCGCCGTGATCTGGTAACCCAGGGGAGTGAAGCGAAATAGCAGACTGAGCCCCAGGGCCAGGACCAGTCCCAGTAGAATGCCAGCATGAGCCTGGGTGCGGGGCATGATCAGGGGCAGACGGGCGGAGATGTCCAGCAGGGGTGAGTAGGGGGAAGGAGCTCCGGGTTCCATCAGCGGACCACTGACCAGATAGCTGATCAGGTGCAGGCCGACATAATTCAGGAGCAGGGTGGTGATCACCTCATTGATGCCCCGTTGCACTTTCAGGTAGCCCGGGATCAGGCCCCATAAACCTCCCAGGAGGAATCCCCCCAGAAGGGACAGAGGCAGATGGATCCATCTCGGTGATCCTGAAAGCCACAAGGCCACCAATGTGCTGCCCAATCCCCCCAGATAGATCTGTCCTTCTCCCCCCAAATTAATCTGACCTGCCCGCAACGCCACCCCCACTCCCAGACTGGTGAGCAGCAGCGGAGCCGTGCGGGTGAGGGTATTGGCAAAACCGTAGTAGTTGGCCAGCGATTCCTGTATCAGTGCTTGATAGGCGACCAGAGGATTGGCTCCCGCCAGCAGGATCAAACCCGCCCCCGCCAGCAGAGCAGCCAGGATCGCTAGGGAAGGTGCGAATAGAGAACGTCCCCCCCGATTCCAGAGACGGACAAGGACCCGCCGGATCATGCCTGGCTCCCGACGGTGAGAGGCTGTCCTGCCATTAACAGTCCGATCTGGTGCATCGGCGTGGTTTGGGTCTCCAGGAGAGGAGATAGCCGTCCTTCGTAGAGCACCCCAATCCGATCACTCATGGCCATCACTTCCTCCAGTTCGGTGGAGATGTAAAGAATGGCTGCCCCTCGGTCCCGCGCCTGCAGTAGGGCGTTCTGCACATAGGCCGTGGCCCCCACATCCAGCCCGCGTGTGGGTTGCATGGCGATGATCAGCGTCGGATCTCGATCCAGTTCTCTGCCCAGCACCACTTTTTGTTGATTTCCCCCTGAGAGGGCACTCACGAGAACGTCTGGATCTGAGGCTCTGACATCAAATAGATGCATGATCTGGAGGGCATGGCTGCGCACCTCCTGGGATTGCAGACGAAACCAGCGACAGAAAGGAGGCCGCCAGAACAGTTTCAGGATCAGGTTTTTGGCAATACTGAAGCCCAGGATCAGGCCCATGGTCTGACGATCTTCGGGGATGTAGCCCAGTTGCAGATGCCGGTTCCGCTGCTGGGGAGACCACCGTGTCACCTCCTGATCTCGCCATAGGATCTGTCCAGCCTGTACGGGGGTTAAGCCTGCAATTGCATCCGCCAGCTCCCGTTGGCCATTGCCATCCACACCTGCGATCCCCAGGATCTCGCCGGAGTGCAGCTGCAGAGAAACATCCTGAAGGGCTGGCAATCCCCGTTGATCTTGAACTTGCAGGTTGTTGAGGGTGAGGATCATCTCTCCTGGGTGAGCCGGAGGCTTTTGCACCTGCAGACTCAGATCCCGACCCACCATCAGCTCTGCCAATTCCTGACGGCTACAGGCTTGGGTGGATCGCTCCGCCACCACCTGGCCCCGCCGCAGCACCGTGACCCGATCACAGAGGCTGAGCACCTCCTCTAATTTGTGACTGATAAAGATCAGGGTGTGTCCATTAGCAGCCAGAGTCTTGAGGATGGTAAACAGAGACCCCACCTCTGGGGGAGTGAGCACAGCGGTCGGTTCATCCAGGATCAACAGCCTGGCCTGACGGGAAAGTACCTTCAGGATCTCCACCCGTTGCTGCATTCCCACCGGAAGATCACCCACCCGCGCCTGTGGATCCACTTTCAGGCCATAGGAGTCCGCCAGGGCTTGCAGATCTTCCCCTTTTTGTTTCAGATTCAGACGCAGATCCAGACCTCTGCCCAGCAACAGATTTTCGGTCACCGTGAGTTGGGGCACGAGCATGAAATGTTGATGGATCATCCCGATCCCGTGCTGAATGGCTGCGGTAGGTGAGCTCATTCGGACCGGTTGATCCTGCAGGTAGATCTGACCGGCATCCGGTTGGTAGAGCCCGCTGAGGATGTTCATGAGGGTGGTTTTACCTGCCCCGTTTTCCCCCAGGAGCGCATGGATGGATCCGGCCTCCACCTCGAGATTGATGCCATCATTTGCCAGAAAAGCGCCAAACCGCTTGCTGATCCCCTCCAGTCGTAAATAGGCCATTCCGGATCTCGATGGTTCACCCCTTACGAAGAGACACAAAAGGTGTCTTTCCCATCCTCCTGACAGTCTACAAAGGTGATGCTGTTGTTGATCAAAGCCTGCTTGGTGTCCTCCAGCCGCTGCTGGACCTCCTCCGGGATGGCGGGATTGATCTGTCCCAGACTCAATACTTCAGGAGTATCAAACCCAAAGACATAGATTTTTCCTTCCAGCTGTCCGGCATGCGCCTGTTCCGCCAGCTTGGCATTGCCCACCCCAACACTCTGAACCACGCTGGTGAGCACTGATTCTGGAGCCACCTCAAACAGATCGGCATAGTTGGCAATGGTGTAGACGTTATTGTCCTGAGCTGCGGTGAGAACGGCTGGGGCTGAGTTATCTAGAGATTCATAAATGACATCGGCTCCCGCCCCGATCATGGCCAGGGCTGCTTCTTTGCCCTTGGCGATGTCGTTAAAATCTCCGGCATAGGTTTCGATCACCTCGATCTCGGGGTTGATGGCTCGCGCTCCCAGCTCGTACCCCCGAAAGGTCTCATTGGTGGCCTTAAAACTCAGTCCAGCCACATAGCCAATCGTATTGCTTTCAGTCATGGATGCCGCCAGTACCCCCATCAGATAACCCAGGTGGCGGGTATTCATCTGCAGGGCTGCCACATTCTCAGCGGTTGCTTCGCCGTTGGTGGCAATAAAAAAGGTATCCGGAAACTGATCGGCCACTTGCAGAATGGCGGCATCAAACTGGCCCCCATGCCCGATCACCACGTCATAGCCTCGGCGGGCAAAGTCTGCCAGTGCCTCCACCTGATCCGCCTGGGCAACTTTCTCTACGTAAGCGGTTTCAGCCCCAATGCTTTCCTTGAGGCTTTCCAGACCTTCATATCCCGCCTGGTTCCAGCCGTTATCTGTGATCACACCGGGCAAGACAATCGCAACCTGAAAGGGATCCTGGGCCCAACTCTGTCCTGCAACTGCGATCCCCAGGATCCCCACAACCATTGCCCCAACACTGAGAAAATCACGACGGGAAAATCCTCTATGCATGCTACTGCTCCTGCGAACCCATCTCAAACGTTAGATCCGGCCCTCATTGGTGATCGTAACGATGAATACACTTCCATGACCAGACTTCTCTTTTTGCCAATCCCTGCTTCCTATGAATCGCAGTGCAGAGAAACCCAAAGCGTAATCCTGCAACTGGTCCTATAGTTGAGGTGGATTTTGCTACTCACCCCTCAGCTATGAACGGATCCCCCTTCGACCTACGGCAGATCCGCCGATATCTTCCCCTGGCGGTTGTCCTGATTGTCCTGGTGGTGGTTGGTTACTTTCTGGGTCCCCAGACAGAAGAATCCGACCCGTTTCCTACCATTCCCCCGCTGCCCCAGCATCCCCAGATCCAGGTGGCCTTCAACCAGACGCGAGAAAGCGTCTACACCGATCCTTATCGAGAAATGAAGCGCTATGGAGCCAATCTAGAAGATTTTGTGGTGCAACAAATTGCCTCGGCACAGCAAAGTGTTGATATTGCAGTCCAGGAGCTCAACCTACCCCTGATTGCTCAGGCATTGGCGGAACGGCATCAAGCCGGGGTGAAAGTTCGTTTTGTAACTGAAAATACTTATAACCTCAACTGGCACGAAAAAGATCCGGCTGAGTTGGAGTCACGGGAACGCGGCAAATACGAGGAGTATCTGCATCTGGTGGATCTCAATAAGGATGGTCGCTTCAGCCAGGAGGAAATTGAAGAGCGGGATGTTTACGCCATCCTGAACAAAGCTGGAGTCCCCTATGTCGATGACACGGCAGACGGATCCAAGGGCAGTGGTCTCATGCACCAAAAGTTTGTGGTGGTGGATGGCCAGCGGGTGGTCATGGGATCTGCCAATTTCACCCTCTCGGATATGCACGGTGATTTTGGCATCGAGGAGAGCACTGGCAACGCCAATCACCTGATCCTGCTTCAGAGCCCTGAGATCGCTGGCCTCTATACGGAAGAATTCAACTACATGTGGGGAGATGGGCCCGGCGGTCAGACCGATAGCCTGTTTGGGGTGAACAAACCTGAGCGATCCGTGGTGACAGTCTCGGTGGGTGACGCCAGCGTGGGGGTCCATTTCTCGCCTGCGGGCAGCAAGATCCCCTATGCTGAAACCACCAATGGAGCGATTGTTGAGGCCCTCTCCAAAGCAACACGCAGTGTGAATGTTGCCCTCTTTGTCTTTTCGGATCAGGGGATTTCGGATCAGTTGCGGGTACTCCACGATGAAAAAGGCATTGATGTTCGGGGAGTCTTTGATCCGGGATTTGCCTTCCGGGACTACAGTCGCACCCTGGATATGTGGGGGTTGGTGCTGGCGAAGGAAGATTGTTCGACTGATCCGGCCCGCGTCCCCTGGAGTGATCCGCTGACTTCCGCTGGGATTCCCAACCTGGCCCCCACTGACAAGTTGCACCATAAGTTTGGGCTGATTGATGCTGGTATGGATACTGCCACCGTTGTTACCGGATCCCACAACTGGACCGCAGCAGCCAATAAACTCAATGATGAAAATATTGTCATTATTCGCTCTCCGATTGTGGCCGCTCATTTTGATCGGGAAGTGGATCGGTTGCTGACGGATGCCAGCTTGGGCCCATCCCGTTCGCTGCAGACCAAGATCGAGGAGCGGAAAGCCTCCTGCCCCAATGGGTTCGTCACCGCCAGTGCAGAGTCGGAGGCAGAACCCCTCGATCCCAGTGCCGGACCTGAAGGGGTATCCGTAACTGCCAGTAGTAACGCGGCTCAAGCTGCCTCTGCTCCAGCTGCTTCAGGACCGATCAATGTCAACACCGCCACCCTAGAGCAATTGACTGAACTTCCCGGGATTGGTCCCGCCTTAGCCCAGGAGATCATTAATTCCCGTCCTCTTTCCTCACTACAGGATCTGGACAATGTCAAAGGGATTGGGCCTGCTAAACTCACTGCCATTCAGGATCAGGTCACCTTCTGAGGGGTGCCTCCAGGTGAATGTCACGCCTCTCCTGTAAACCCTGGATTCGAGTTGACAAAAAAAAGGATCCAGAAGATCTGGATCCCGCCGCACTTCACCAAAGAGGGTGTCATGGCACTCGAGAAGACCCTAGCAGGTGCCATCGTTGGGCTACGTATCCCAGGAAACAAAAAAGGGATCCTTTTCCGGATCCCGAGACGCTGTGAGGAGCAGCGTCGGTCTTAACCACATTCATGATTAAAGCCTCTACGGAGCTGAAAAGCTTAGGTAGTCCTACCGTTTGTGAGGATACATTGATCACGACAATGAAGGGATCGTGAAGTGGGTTTTCTAATACACCAGGCGGGTTTGACCATAGGCAGAGTACCATCCAAACCAGAAGGCTCGGTAGTCAGGTATTCTTTGTAACTTCTGATCCCCAGGTCCGATCAATGCATCTTCGGTAAGTTTCCAGGTCTGTGCTTCTGAATCTTCAACCGTGCGATCGCCATCGGAGGTTGCAAACTGAATTCCCTGACGGTTCCACATGGGTTGATCTCCCAGAGCGATGAGTAAAGTCCGAAGGGGGGGATCCGATTTCCCGGCTACCCTAACCACCTCCAGCAGGCTCAACCTGAGGTGAGGCTAAGTTTTAGCTAAGGGATTGATCCGCTTGCTCAGGGGATCCCGTCCGGAGTACCGACGATTTCATGGACCGCAAGGAAGAAGATAAGTTCTCCACAACTGTGATATTGCGCACCTGATTTATCCGCGTGAATGTTAGTATCCATACACAGCCCAACGATATTAAATTCACACCACACCCCAAGGGGTCCAATTTCTACCATGGGCCCCTTTTTTCGTTGAGTGAACTTCGAGAAAGCCTGACGTTAATTCAGTCTCAAACCTGATTTAATTGAGGGGCAAGCAAGCCTCTTCCAGCCCAAATCAAGGCAAAGTGCCGGAACCATCCCAGCAGAAGCCATTGATATTGATCCCCTTTAAACAGGAGTCTGACAGTCTGGGTCAGCCGCTCCAGGATTGCCTCCTTTAATTCTTTCCTGATCTCTTCATCAACAAGGGCCAGAGCTAAAGTTTCATCCTGATCTCTGGCAAGTTGTTCCAGTTCAGGCTCCAATTCAGGGTAGAGATTGCTTTTACACTGAGCCAGGACAAGATGATTATGATTTCTTTGACGGCTCTCTGTCCTGAAGTCCAGGGATTCTTGGATCTGTGGGAGTCCAACGACTTAACCCTGACCAAAATTCACTGCGATGCTCCCCACCGCTGTATTCCAGAAAAGCTCTTAACTCCCTGGGAGGTGAAACTTTCTCAGGAAACTACGCCCCTTGTAAAATAGGTTCCTCCCCTCTGTGGCGCAAGCCTCTACCTGTATAGCGATTAGCTCGATTGTACCAAAAGCCGTTCTGAAGAACCGGGCTTGTATCCCATTATTTTGGGTCAGCTTCAATCCTTCTGAGTTGATCTGATGGAAAGGGATGGTATCGAGCGGGATTAGAAGTCGGCAACATTCTCTACCAGAATCGGTAAACATCTCACTCTCGATCGGTGGGCGTCTGAGAGAGGGGGACTGATTGTTATGGACAATTTTGTTGGCCAAAATTTTTTGTTCAAGCTTGCTTCAGATATGGAATGGTGTCAAGATTAATATGACATCATTGTTTTTAGAGGAATTGATCCTTGGCTAGAAAGAAAGTTAAGCAAGAGACTCCTGAGGCTCCTGCAACAGCTCCTGCAGAAGCTACTCAGACGGAGGAGAAAACTGCTCCTTCAGTAAATGGCCACCATGGTGAATCAGCAGAGGAAGACTCTAAGCAGAAGTCCTCTTCATCTTCTAAAGGTAAGGCGTTAACAGGCAAGGCCCTGCTCAAGAAGATTGAGAAGGCTTCCGGGGGTTCTAAGCGTGACCTGGCCATTCAATGTGGCTATTTCACCATCACAAAAACTGGCAGGACTCGGGTTGATCTCACCAGTTTCTACAATGCGGTGCTCAGTGCCCAGGGCCTCACTCTTGATATCAGTGATGAGCAGTCTCAACGGGGTCGAGAAGCAACCTTCCGCGCCAGTGTTCATAAAAATGGGCAGTTAATTATTGGATCCGCATACACCGAGAAGGCCAAGCTTAAACCTGGGGACATCCTGGAGATTAAACTTGGATACAAGCACATTAAACTGGAGCGTGTTGCTGCCAATGAGGCTGCGGATGCCTAGCTCAATCGTCAGTTGGCAGGCCATTGGCATCAACTGACTTCTGTTGAGTTATCAGCTGGCTACCCTGTTTGAAGGCAAGCAAAATCCTTCCGAAGCAACCTGCGCCCACCTCTCCACTGGTGGGCTCTCATCTATAATCTCTTGGTGTCCCATGACAGATCTCAAAGATCTGATGGCAGCGTACATCCTTCAGTTCGGGAAGGAAGTTTGACTTGACTTACATCATTGAGAAAGTGGAGGTTAGGAGACTCGAACTCCTGACATCCTGCTTGCAAAGCAGGCGCTCTACCAACTGAGCTAAACCCCCTGAGAAGGAAGGGACCGCATCCAAGGATTTTGGTCAACGGCTTATAATCGTAACATAGTCAGAAGCATGTGAACAGCATGGATCAGCAGGTCGTGACCTTTTATAAATTTGTGCCGTTGCCGGACTGCCAGACCCTTCAGATCGATTTGCAGAACCAGTGTCAGCGCCAGCAACTTAAGGGGACGATCCTATTGGCCCGAGAAGGCATCAATGCCACGCTGGTGGGTCTTTCAGACCAGGTCCAGGCCTTTCTCTCTGACTTAAGACAAGATCCTCGATTTGCGGACATTGAGATCAAGGTTTCTTTCGCTCCTGCACCCCCCTTTGGACGCCTGAAAGTCCGGTTAAAATCTGAGATCGTGACTCTGGGGCTACCGCAGGTGGATCCCAGTCAGGCGGTGGGGACCTACGTTCATCCTCAAGCCTGGAACTCGTTGATCACAGATCCGGACGTCACTTTGATTGATACGCGGAATGTTTACGAGGTGCGGATTGGCTCATTTCAGGGGGCTCTGAACCCAGAAACCCAAACCTTTCGAGAATTCCCCAGCTTTGTGCAACGGCACCTGGATCCCGCCACACACCCCAAAATTGCCATGTTCTGTACCGGGGGGATCCGCTGTGAGAAAGCCTCTGCCTATTTAATCCAGCAGGGGTTTTCAGAGGTTTATCACCTGCGTGGCGGCATCCTTAAGTACCTGGAGGCGATCCCTGCGCAGGAGAGCCTCTGGTGGGGAGAATGTTTCCTTTTTGATGAGCGAGTCACTCTGCAGCACGGCCTAGAGCTGGGATCCTACGAGGTTTGCCGGGGCTGTGGTCAGCCTATTTCTGCAGCGGAGAAGCTGAACCCTGTCTATCAAGAAGGGATCTGCTGCCCCTACTGTATTGAGATGCTCACTCCCACCAAAGCAGAGCGGCAGCTGGAAAAGCAGCATCAGCTGCAGTTACAACGTCAGCGGAGCGTCTAAGGGTGGCTTAACTACTCGTTATTGAGGCGGAGAACCGCCATGAAGGCCTCTTGCGGCACATCCACGGTTCCCACGGACTTCATGCGTTTTTTCCCTTCTTTTTGCTTATCCAGCAGCTTGCGTTTGCGGGAAATATCGCCACCGTAGCATTTGGCCAGCACGTTTTTCCGCATGGCCGGGATCGTTTCCCGTGCGATCACTTTTGAGCCGATGGCCGCCTGGATCGGCACTTCAAACTGATGGCGAGGAATCAGTTCCTTAAGCTTGGCCACCAGGGATCGTCCCACCTGATAGGCTTTGTCCTGGTGAACAATCGTAGAAAGGGAGTCTACCACTTCCCCGTTAATCAGGATATCCAGGCGGGCCATTTTGTCTTCGTGGTAGCCCAGAAATTGATAGTCCATGCTGGCATAGCCACGGGTGCGGGACTTGAGCTGATCAAAGAAGTCCGTCACCACCTCCGCTAGGGGCAGCTCATACACCAATGTGGTGCGGTTCTGGGCCATGTAACGCATGTCCTTAAAGGTGCCGCGTTTGGTTTCACACAGCTCCATCACTGTGCCCACATACGATTCCGGCAGGATCACTTCCATCTTGACAATCGGTTCTTCAATCTTGAGGCGGTTGGAGGGGGGAGGCAGATCACTGGGGTTATCCACGCGGATCACGGTGCCATCCAGAAGAGTGACCATAAACACCACCGAAGGGGCCGTAATGATCAGATCCAGGTTGTATTCCCGCTCCAGACGCTCCTGCACCACTTCCATATGCAGTAAGCCCAGGAAGCCACAGCGAAAACCAAAGCCCATGGCGGCAGAAACTTCCGGTTCAAAGTTGAGGGCAGCGTCATTGAGCTTCAGCTTTTCCAGCGCCTCTTTTAATTCAGGATACTGCTCGGAATTGGTGGGAAATAATCCACAGAAGACCATCGGTTTGGCTTCAGCATAGCCCGGTAAAGGTTTGGGAGCCTTGCGGTTTACCAGGGTGATCGTATCCCCAACCCGAGCATGCTCGACGGCCTTAATGGCGGCGTTAATGTAGCCCACCTCTCCTGCATGCAGCTCCGCCACCGGGGTTTGGGCCGGTTTTAAGACACCCAGCTCATCGATTTCATATTCACGACCACTGGCCATGAGAGCAATTTTGTCTTTGATTTTCACCCGTCCATCCATGACACGGATAAAGACAATCACCCCACGGTAAGGGTCATAGTAGCTATCGAAGATCAGGGCACGTAAAGGCTCGTCCAGGGTATCTTTTGGCGGGGGAATTCTGTCAACGACCGCTTCTAAAATCTCCTCCACCCCCAATCCAGTTTTGGCAGAAGCTAAGATCGCGCCGCTGCAATCCAATCCGATCACATCTTCAATCTCCCGCATCACCCGTTCCGGATCAGCACTGGGTAGATCGATCTTGTTGATCACGGGAATAATTTCTAGATCATGTTCCAGGGCGAGATAGACATTGGCCAGCGTTTGCGCCTCTACCCCCTGTGAGGCATCCACCACCAGCAGGGCCCCTTCACAGGCGGCCAAAGAGCGGGAAACTTCGTAGGTAAAGTCCACATGTCCAGGAGTATCGATCAGGTTGAGGATATAGTCTTTGCCATCCTTGGCCCGATAGTTCATGCGCGCGGCCTGCAGCTTGATGGTGATCCCCCGCTCCCGTTCCAGATCCATGCTGTCCAGCAGTTGGGGTTTCATGTCTCGCGAGGAGACACTGCCAGTGATTTGCAGCAAACGATCCGCCAGGGTACTTTTGCCATGATCAATGTGGGCAATAATTGAAAAGTTGCGAATGCGGGAGACAGTCACATCGGTCATAGCCGCTTTGCTCAATGATGAAATAAACTCTCTAATCTTAGCCTGTTCCCTCTGACGCCGGAGATAGGGGCTCAGGGTTCCCGCCATAAAGAAAAAAACCAAAAAGAAAGCAAATTCGAATCCCTTCAGGGTTGACCCTCCAGTTAGCTGGAGAGTTTATGCTGAGCCTTATCTAAACCAGGAAGGAGGCGGAGATGACGCTGGAGTTTACGATTCCCAAACTGGCCTGCAGTGCTTGTGTCGAAACCGTAACCACAACCGTAAGGGGACTGGATGCGAACGCTGAAGTGCAGGCGGATCCAACCACAAAACGAGTGGTGATCTCCTCCTCTTCCCCCGAGACAGATCTTCGGCAAGCCCTGACCGCCGCGGGTTATCCCCCCACTTAAATCAGTTGTGATGCAGGGAGGAAACGGATCATGGCTCAACAATTGCAGCCACGCACCTCTGGCGACCGCCTGTCGCAGGCAACACCCCCTCGGATCTTCAAACTGCAGGGGATGAGCTGTGCCGCCTGTGCTCGTGCCATTGAACAGGCCATCCAGCAAGTTCCTGGGGTGATCCAGGTCTCGGTGAACTTTGCCACGGAAGAGGCAACCGTTCAGGTTCAGTCTGAACAGGTGCAGACAAGCGAGATCACGGCAGCGGTGAAAGCCGCGGGTTACTCGGTCTCTGATATCACAGGGGCTGGGGATCTCGATCAACCCCAAGATCTTGATTCCCAATCCCGACATGCCCGGGTTCTAACCCTGAAGGTGGGGGTGGGACTGGGGATTTCTTTGCTGTTGGTGATCGGGTCTCTGCCCATGATGCTGGGGCTGCCAATGTCCTGGATCCCCCCCTGGTTGCATCATCCCTACACGCAATTGTTCATCACTACACCGATACTTTTCTGGGTGGGACAATCCTTCTTTCTGGGGGCCTGGTCAGCTTTGAAGCGCCGTGCTGCTGATATGAATACCCTGGTGGCTCTGGGGATCGGGGCCGCGTTTTTCTACTCACTTTTTCCCACGTTTTTTCCAGAGGCCTGGATCCGGCAGGGATTGCATCCGGATGTCTATTACGAGGTGGTGGCGGTAGTAGTCACCATGGTGCTGCTGGGGCGCTTGCTGGAAGAACGGGCAAAAGGACAGACCTCCCTGGCCATCCGCAAATTGATCGGGCTGCAGGCCAAAACGGCGCGGGTGATCCGTTCCGACCAAGAGGTGGATATTCCTGTGGCAGAGGTGCAGGTGGGGGATCGGATCCGCGTGCGTCCTGGGGAGAAGATTCCCGTGGATGGAGTTGTGGAAGAAGGCAGCTCCGCTGTGGATGAAGCGATGGTTACGGGGGAAAGTTTGCCTGTGTTCAAGCAGGTGGGGGATGAAGTGATTGGATCCACCCTCAACAGCACGGGCAGTTTTATTCTGCGGGCAACGCGAGTGGGTCGCGATACGGTTCTGGCCCAGATCATTCAACTGGTGCGACAGGCTCAGGGGGCAAAAGCGCCGATTCAGCAGCTGGCGGATCAGGTGACAGGATGGTTTGTGCCAGTGGTGATGGCCATTGCCCTGCTCACCTTCGTGGTCTGGTTCAACTGGATGGGACATCTAACCCTGGCGCTGATCAACATGGTGGGGGTATTGATCATTGCCTGTCCCTGTGCCTTGGGTCTGGCTACACCGACATCGATCATGGTGGGCACCGGCAAAGGGGCGGAACTGGGGGTGCTGATTAAGGGGGGAGATCGACTGGAATTGGCCCACAAGATCCAGACCGTGGTCCTGGATAAGACGGGGACCCTGACCCTGGGCAAACCTCAGGTAACCGAGATGATCGCGGCAAATCACAACACCCTGCAATTGCTGCGCTGGGCCGCTGCGGTTGAACAACACTCGGAACATCCCCTGGCAACCGCGATTGTGGCTCATGCTCAGGATCAGAATCTCAGTTTGCCGCAGGCGCAGAAGTTTATGGCAGTACCTGGACAGGGGGCGCAGGCGGAGGTGGAAGGGCTGCTGGTGAGAGTGGGTACCCAGCGGTGGTTGGAGGCGGAGGGGATTTCAACTCATTCACTCCAAAACCCTTGGGCGGATCTGGAATCTCAGGGGAAAACTGTGGTGGGTCTGGGGGTGAATCGGGATCTGCTGGGTATCCTTGCCATCGCCGACACCCTCAAACCCAGTTCGAGTGAAGCGGTGGCTGCCTTACAACAGATGGGCATTGACGTGATCATGCTCACCGGAGATAATCCTCGCACCGCTGCTGCCGTGGGTGAGGCTGTGGGCATCACGCAGATCCTCTCAGAAGTTCGTCCAGAAGCCAAAGCCGATCACATCAAGGCCCTCCAGCAAGCTGGGAAGATCCTAGCCATGGTCGGGGATGGGATCAATGATGCTCCGGCGCTGGCCAGTGCTGATGTGGGGATTGCCATTGGGACCGGAACGGATGTGGCGATCGCCGCCAGTGATATCACCCTGATCTCGGGAGACCTGCGGGGAGTGGTAACGGCGATCCAGTTAAGTCGGGCCACAATGGCCAATATTCGCCAGAATCTCTTTTTTGCCTATATCTACAACATTGCTGCCATTCCGATTGCCGCTGGAGTTTTATTTCCCCTGACGGGCTGGTTGCTCAATCCCATGATCGCCGGAACCGCCATGGCTTTAAGTTCTGTCTCTGTGGTCACCAATGCCCTGCGGTTGCGGAAATTTCAGCCTCAAGGAGTTCACCGATGAAATCGATTTCTCTTCCCCGATCCTTGCTGCTGGCACTGCTTCTGTGGCCACTGCTGACCCATTCCGCCGGTTCCCAGCCAGATGATCATCAACCCCAGCAGACCTTTCGACGGATTGAACAACCTCTAGCTGCCAAAATCGGCGTCACAGTGGGAGGGCTCAGCCTGATCGGGTTGGAGCTGTGGTGGTTTTTGTTGAGTCGATCTCAGCATAAATAGGCCAAAAAAACTGTTGGCCTTGCTTGTTTCTCCAAGATTTCTGCAGGTGATAACTCTAGATCCAGCCCCCCTTCTTAGGGGTTTTGTCTGCAGGAAGAAAGTGCTTAAACTTAAGCTACTGGTAGGTGAGCGGCATCATGTTATTTGAATACACCCAGATCATCCCGCATCTCAGCCGGAAGCTAGCCCTGCAAATGTTGGAAGATCTAGCCTGCTCATTGCGAACAAAAACCAGCCGCCCTTTTAACGTCAGTGATCGTGAAGCCTTCGAGATTATGAAAGATCTGATCTGTCGCATGGAATCGGGAACCTTACCCGAAGCGAAAAAGGACCCTGAAGGCAATGGGTGTGAGGCTGCATAGGGAACTTACTGGCGAGTGGCGCTGTCACGTCGTCCCAGTTCATAGAGCCCACAACTGATGCAGGCCATTAATCCCAGAGATCCCGCCCAACTCTTGCCCAGGGTGAGATCTGTCACCATCACGATCACCACTGCCAACAGTAGCCAGGGAATAATCCCCAGCAGTGAACTGAAAACCGCCTGCCGATCAAAAGACAACTGCTGACCCAGCCAATCGATCCATTGCTGATGCAGGGGCGAAAAGGCCCAGTACAAGCCCAGCGCCCACAACCCTACCGCCAGAAACGTGGTGGGTTGACTCCACTCTCGTTGACCAAAAATCAGCAGATCATTCCAAAGGCTGGCAATCATGAACGGACCTTCAAGTCATGGCATGTCTCCACTGTAGAGGAAGCCAGATAAAGTTAGGGGTGGAGCTGAGGTTGGTTTAGCCTTCCAGCCGTTTCTGAAGTGCAAGCAGAGCAGCCCAACGCGGATCAATCCCTGAAGAAGGTTGTTCCTGGGGGATCTCGGGTCCCGGGCAGTCTTCACCGCAAGCCAGCTGCTGGGGTAATGCCAGGTAGAGGTGCTGATATAGCCAGTCTGCAGGATCAAACACCGCCCAGGGGGAGATTTGCTCCACCAGATCCTCCATTTCCAGGTCCAGCTCAGCTGCCTCCGCGTCAGCAGGCTTGCGAATCAGGATAATCTCGTGCGGTTGCAGGATAAGACGGTGATTAAACTGCTGCAGACAGCGATGACAGGTGAGGGTAACAATCGTTTTGGCTTCACCGGCTACCTCTAGAAAGGTGCCTCGATGGGTGATCTGCACTGACCCCTCCACTGGCACCAGGCTGTCAAACCCTTCCAGAAACTGCTGAAAGTCCAGGGTGAGGGTCTGGCGAGGTTGATGGAGTAGTTCTTCGAGTGGGATGGGTCTGAGCATTCGATCCCCCTGCCCTTAGCGATCACTGCTTTTACGCTAGCTTTTAACCTTCCGTGGGTGCATCCGCCAGTCGAATCACCAGACGCCGATCGGGTTCTCTGCCCCGGCTGTAGGTTTCCAGATCGGCAAATTGTTCATCCTTGAGATAGGTGTGCATCTGTCGCCGCTCTGCAGAAGATAAAGCTTTGAATTCAAATTCTTGCTGGGTGGAGCGGACTTTTTCAGCCGCCTCCAGGGCCATGGAAAATAGTTCTTCCTGGCGCTTTCTGCGATATCCTGCCAGTTCCAGAGTGTAGGAGCGTTGAGCCTCTTCCGGTTGGTTCAGATTGAGGATGGTGTTGGCCAGATATTGCAACGCATCCAATACAATTCCCCCGGTGATGGGGGGTTCCCCTTCTGCTTCCGATTCATCTGGCTGCACGGCCAGGGAGGAGAGCAGAATCTTTTTCTGATCCGGGGTGAGGGCCTCGGCATCCAGTTCCAGGTAATCCTCGGCTCCGATCTTGACTTGACTGGGGAAGCCCATCGCATCCAAGACTGTCCCCAACCATTCCTGAGCCCGCCTCAGCTGTGGGTCTGGAGAGAGAACGTCTGGGTCCAGATCAGAGGGAGAGGAGATCGGGTTCATAGACCTACAGGAAGGGAATTGAAAGGAAGCTAGGGTTCAAAGGGGAGTGATTTTCGCTCCGTGACCGACTTGGGGGGGGATGACTTCTTGGTGTCCTCCACCGCTGCCGATTTTTCAGGGGCAACCTGCCGTTCTTCCTCTACCAACTGCTGCAGGCTTTCTGGTAAAGGCTCCAGAGCAAGAATATAGGTTTGCAGAGTCTGGAAAACACTGGAGACCACAATGTAGAGCAGCACCCCAGCAGGCAAGGGGAAAAACAGAAACATACCCGTGACCAGGACCGGCGTGATCTTGGTGGCGGAATTTTGGGCTGGATTGTCCTCGCCCCCTCCCTGTCCCTGTCCGGTCAGAAGGGTGTTGACATAGGTGCTGAGGCCAAACAGGATCACCATTCCCAAAATATCCCAGTGAATGGTCCCGTCCGTATCTCGCCAGCCCACCTGGCCTAGCTTGTCAATAAAGAGGAAGCCAGTGTTGGAGGCCAAACCCGGAATCGAGGCTTGAATGCTGACATCCCCAGGCTGCAGCGCGGTGAGCGTTCCTTCTGGTCCGATCTGGACCCGTTCTTCACCCTTGGTCACCGTCCAGTGGGGGATCAGGATGCTCCGGTTGGCCTTTGTTTCCTCCAAAAGCTGGTCTAGAGGTTTGCCGCTCTCACTCTGCAGCTGAAACTGCACAACCTTACCCATGGGGATCTTGTTGCCCTCCGGATTCACCAGTACCAAGGGGCGGTGATTGGTTTCTGTTAAGAAAATGTTTTTGGGATCGGAGGTCACCGGACCCGCCACCTCCACAGCCACGTCCGGAGGCAGAATTTGCAGGCTGGCATCAAAATTCACCGGAGCAAAAGGGGATCCCCGCAGGGTGGCAAACAGGGCCAGAAGCACCGGCATTTGAATAATCAGAGGCAGACAGCCCCCCAGGGGATTAACGCCCAGCTCACTGTAGAGTTGTGACTGAGCCTCTCGCAGCTTTTGGGGATCGTCCCGATAGCGATCCTGAATTTCCCGCATCCGCCGCTGCATGACAGGGTTCACCACCTTCATCTTGCGCATATTGCGGATGGAACTGACGTTGATGGGATAGAGGGCAAACCGCACCACCAAAGTCAGAAAAATAATAGCCAGGCCATAGCTGGGCACGATTCCGTAGAAAAAATCTAGGATCGGCAGCATGACGTTGTTGGAGAGAAATCCGACGCCGAAGTCCATGAGGGGTAGAGCTGGGGCTAAAGTCCGTAATCCATTGTAATCATATCCCCTGGTGAGTAGCAGACCATCTCCAGATCCGCTGCTAAGTTTTACGGATTGACTCAGTGTTGACAGTGATCAATGGCCCGTCGCAGGATCTCATGTCCTTCTTCGACCGTCTCCATCTGGCAGAGCTCGGAGCGGAACTGGGCTGCACCCGGAAACTCTTTCACATACCAGGTCATGTGCTTGCGGGCCTGTCGCACGCCGCTTTTGCCTTTGTAGTCGGCCAGTTCCTGCAGGTGCTCCATCGCCACCTGGAGTCGCTCCACCACTGATACGGGGGGCCTGAGGGTGCCACTGCGAAGATAGGCATCAATTTCACCCACCAGAAAGGGGTTTCCCATCGTTCCACGGGAACACATCACCCCATCCGCTTGCGTTTCTTCCAAACACCGGATCGCCGCTTCCAGAGAAAAGATGTCACCATTGGCGATCACGGGGATGGAAAGATGGGCCTTCACCCGCGCGATCCAGTCCCAGCGGGCCGTGCCATTAAACCCCTGCGAACGGGTGCGTCCATGCAACGTCAATAACTGCGCCCCAGCCTCCTGCAGACGGCGGGCAAACTCGAGAATATTGATCTCCTGATCAGACCATCCCAGGCGGGTTTTTACGGTTACGGGCACAGGCACCGCCTGCACCACTTTTTCCACAATCAGAGCGGCGGCATCCGGATCGCGCAGCAACGAGGATCCTCCCCCATTGCGGGTGATCTTGTTCACCGGACAGCCCATGTTGATATCCACCAGCAGGGCCCCTTCATCTACAGCCATCCGCGCCGCTTCTGCCAGAAAATCAGGCCGACAGTCAAACAACTGGATCCCGATCGGGTTTTCGCTGCGATCCACATCCATCACCTGAGGTAACTGGCGGGCATAGTGCAACCCCGTGGCGTTGACCATTTCGGTGTACACCATGCTCTGGGGGGCATAGCGGCGGACGAAGCGACGAAAGACCTTATCGGTTACCCCCGCCAGCGGCGATTGAAAGACGCGACTGTGCAGCCTGACTCCCCCCACTGGTAATGGTGTGGCTAGGCGTTCCTGCAGCTGCGGGGAGAGGGTGAGGTTCATGGCTATCTCCTCAAGCCAATGTGCTGGGAAGCGATCAGCCCTCTTTGTTCACAAAATAGAGCAGGCCCATGATGCGAGCCCGCTTGATGGCAATGGTCAGCTCACGCTGCTGTTTAGCCGTCAGCCCGGTAATTCGGCGGGGCAGGATCTTTCCCCGTTCCGTCACGAACTTCTTGAGCATCTCAATGTCTTTGTAGTCAATGGGATCCCCCGGCTTCACCGGAGACATCCGTTTACGCATATAGGTCATGGCAGATCAGGGGTGAACAACAGGAGGAACGTTACTTGATCTCTTTATGCAGAGTGTGCTGGTTGCAGTGGCGGCAGAACTTTTTCAGCTCCAGCCGCTGAGTGGTTTTCTTACGGTTTTTGGTGGAAGTGTAGCGACTGACCCCGGGCGAACGCTTGTCAGGGTTGGTGCGGCACTCTGTGCACTCCAGGGTAATAACGATGCGGTTACCTTTGGCTTTAGCCATACGCCGTCACAAATTCAAAGACAATCATTCATTATCCATTTTTTTCTTAACGGAATCAACCCATGTGCGCACCTGTTTACCGGTTTGTTGGCGCAGACTGCGGGTGTTTTGATCCAGATCCTTGCCCACCCGCGATAGTTGCTGGGAAAGATCCGCCACGGCATCGTTCTTTTTAGCCTGTTCCATCAGATCATTAAGGGCTGCTTTCAGATCATCAGCGGTTTCTCCCTCCAGCAGATCCTGCAACAGCTGAGCGGTTTTTTCATCGAGGTGAAATCCTTCCTCCGCCTCCACCACCTGGGTGCGTCCAGCCCGATCGTGGAGTGCCTGCCGTTTTTCTTTATCGAAGATGGCAAAGAGGGCATCGGCTCCCAGGGGCACCACCAGCGATTCTGTCAGCACCAGCAGAGAAACCACCCCTTCCCGAGCCACTGAGCGAACGATCGAGGGGGACTGTTCTGTTTCCGTATCAATTGTTTTAATGTTGAGGAGCCATTTGCCTAAACTCTGCCCCTGAGGGCGGGACTGATAGTAGCCACGATTCACCAGCCAAGCAGCGAAAAAGGCGGTGTATCCTACCATGTTCACCGTTTCTGCCCCCGTCCCCAGCAGAGAGGCAACCCCCTGAGCGAGATAGGAAACCCCCAGTCCTAACCCAAAGTCCAGAGCAAAAGCGCCTACCCGTTTGCGCCAGGTGGCTAGCTTCGGTCCGATGGCAACAGCCTGGGACTGGGTTGCAGTTTCGGTTTTGGCTTCCGGGATCCCCAGGGGGGCGTTGGCAGTAGGGGGCAGAGCAGAAAAGGTGCGCCACTCCCCCTGATCCACCTCGCGGGTGCGGGGGCGCTCAGAAAACTTGGAACGATCTGAAGAGGGTTTGGGGTCAGCCATGGTTGAGTAAACGGGACTCAGCTTTCCAATCTTAGCTCTAGCCATCCAGCAGGTGAAAATCCATCGTGACACAGCTGCCTTGTCCCTCGCCAGGCATCGTATTCAGCCCGAGCCCAAATGTGATGGATCTCTCCGTAGTCCTACAGAAACTGCAGCTGCAAAAGCTTTCAATCATGCCTGGAAAACCCGTGGAGATCCGCTGGTGATCCCCAAATAGCCTCTGAACAATAGGAAGAAAGGAGTCCAGCCTGCTACAGGAGGAGAGGGTGTTGATCGAGACGATTGTGAATCAGGCTTTACAGACCAGGGTACTGACCTTTCGTCAGCAGCGTCAGATTGAGGTTCTCTTGCGCCACCAGCGCTGCTCCTCAACCGATCTGGATGCTCTACGTCAGCTGGAGGAGGCTCTGGCGGCTCAACAGGTGGTCACGGGAGCCAATAGCCTTTCTCGGAGGGAGTGGCACCTGCAGCCCAGCCTGTACTAAGAGGCTGAACTACTTTCACGCATGGCCTTAGCCAGCAACTGCGCCACCTCAGGCCGGGAAAACTCTGGGGGAGGAACTTCACCCCGGCTCAGCATTTCCCGCACCTTGGTTCCAGAAAGATGGATCCGCTGCTCAGGAGTACTGGGGCTGGTTTTGGCGGTGGCCATGGTCCCGGTCACGGTGCAGAAGAAGGCGTGCTCAAACATCAGGGGTTGGATCCCCAGTTCTCCGGGCGCAAACTCGTCAAAAATGTACTGGGCATCATAGGTGCCGTAATAGCTGCCCACCCCCGCATGATCGCGACCAACAATAAAATGGGTGCAGCCATAATTCTTCCGCACCAGGGCATGGAAAATGGCCTCTCGCGGTCCGGCATAGCGCATGGCCGCAGGATTGATGGCCAGGATCACCCGATCCTTGGGGTAGTAGTGCTCCATCAACACTTCATAGCAACGCATGCGCACATCGGCCGGAATGTCATCGCTCTTGGTTGCCCCCACCAGCGGGTGCAGAAAGAGACCATCAACAATTTCCAGGGCGCATTTCTGAATGTACTCATGGGCACGGTGGATGGGGTTGCGAGTTTGAAAGCCAACCACAGTTCGCCAGCCACGGGCTTGAAATTGGCGGCGGGATTCCACCGGATCGATTTGATAGGCGGGGAAAAGCGGGTGAGGATCACGGCGGAGAAGGGTGATCGGTCCTGCCAGATAGACGGGACCCTGGGTATATAGAACCTTGACTCCAGGATGTTGGACCTCGGTGGTGCGGTAAACCAGCTCAGCTTCCTGGGCCTTGTCATAGTCAAACTTCTCTGTCAGCTCTAGAGATCCCAGCAAGTCTCCGGCGGCTGTGTAAAGGGCCACCTGCTGCCCGATCTTAAGAGAAGCCGCCAACTCGGCACTGACGGGCAGGGTGACAGGGAGGGACCAGGGCAACCCATTTTGCAGGTGCATGGATTGAAGCACAGACTCGTAGTCAGCTCGCCCCATAAAGCCGGTCAGGGGACTGAATCCCCCGATGGCAATCATTTCCAGATCGGACTGGGCACGATCATCCAGGGTGACCTGAGGCCATGTGGGGGCCTGGGCTTGCAATTCAGTAGCCTGTTCTGGCGTGGCAATCCGCTGGATCAGGGTTCCCCCGTGGGCAGGAATCGGTTGATCCAGGTCTGCAACCCCAGCGGTGGCTTGGC
Source organism: uncultured bacterium (assembly GCA_964392245.1). Lineage (GTDB taxonomy): Bacteria > Cyanobacteriota > Cyanobacteriia > Thermostichales > Thermostichaceae > JAAUUJ01. The sequence continues at coordinate 27,982 of CAYMOX010000021.1, read as the reverse complement.
TCTCCATCTGAATCCCCATGCGGTGAGCTCCTGTTGACGAACACAATCTTAAGAAAGATTACCTCTTTCTGGAGAGGTTGTTGAGCCAAGCAGAAAACTCTGGTGAAGATCGAACTGGGTTGGGATCCGTTCTGGATCCGGGGTTACGCACGTGACGGTTTCCATTGACGCTCATCCAACCAACCTTCGGTATGGTTAGAGATTCTTAGGTCGTTGGGGAGGCAACCCTTAACCCCTCGCTAAGCATCTTGACGGTGCATCCCACCGCTGCAAAACCTCGTTGCATAACCACCTGAGCCGCAGCTATATCTCTACTCGTCCTAAAGCCACACTCAGGGCAGTCATGCACCCGGTCTGATAAGTCTTTCTTCCCTGTCACTGTTTGACAGTTTGGACACATCTGGCTCGTGAGATTGGCATCCACCTCCAAATACAATGAGAATACGCAGAAACTCACCATGAGCTGCGTCCAGAGTGTGCTTGGAGAACATCCCTTTGGCCCATGCTTTAAAGTTCAGCTTCTCAGCAAATACCATACCAACATCATCGCAAAGCCGATGGGCCAATTTGTAAAACCAGTCTTGTCGGCAATTGCGAATATGCTCATGCAGTTTTGCTACCTTCATCTGGGCTTTACGCCAGTTTGCCGATCCCTTAACTTTGTGACTGGCTCGTTGTTGCAGCAATCGCAGCTTGCGTTGGAGATTCACAAAGAATTTGGGTGGCTTAACTAACTCACCATCAGAGGTTGCTAGATAGCTCTCTAGGCCAACATCAATGCCTATCGCCCGACCATGGGGCTGGATCTCTGGCACTGCTACATCGGCTTGTAAGGTCAGCATCACGTACCAGCCAGACGCCCGTTTAACGACCTGAGCTTGTTTCAGCTCAAAACCCTCAGGCAGAGGACGCGACATCCGCATCCGCACCCAGCCGATACCAGGTAACTTGACCTGATCGCCTCGCAGGGGATTCTTGCCCAGTTGAGGAAACAACAGAGAGCGCAGCCGTCCCTGTTTCTTGAAGCGAGGGAACCCGTGCCCTTGTTCCCACATTGACACAAATGCCTTCTCAAGACGCCGCAACACCTGTTGAAGCATCTGAGCATGGGCAGCTTGCAGTTCAGGAAAAGCCTTGCGGGCTTGTGTAAGTGACTTGCATTGACTGGCAAATGTGGGTCTGGGCGCGTCAGCAGCAATGACATACTCACCCCGCAAGGAGCACCTATCGACAGAGCAAGACCTCGACATAGACCAATCTTTACGCTCAGCCAGCGCATCGTTCCAAACTTGACGAGAAGCTTCTAGCCACTCTTGGTAAAGCCGGATCTGTTGACAATTGGGTCGCAGTCGATAGGTGTACGTGAGGTTTGGCATGAATCGATCACAGCAAATCTAAGAACAGGCAGTGTGTTTTTTAGGCTTCCTCCCTTCGGTTGCTCGCCTCTATGCCTCCGGCAGGCTTTGCCAACGGCTTATGGTTGGAGCACCGCGACGAATCTTGGTAGGATCGCTTGTAGCTGCAGCTGAAGGTTGATTGCATGATATTTGGCCGCAAAAGTGGGGTCTTACTTCATCCCACCTCTCTGCCCGGTCCATTTGGAATTGGGGATCTGGGTCCGGAAGCCTATCGCTTTGTCAATTTTTTGGTGAAAGGTGGACAGCGACTCTGGCAAATTTTACCTTTAGGCCCCACTGGCTTTGGTAATTCCCCCTACATGTGCTACTCCGCTTTTGCGGGGAATCCCTTGATGGTGAGCCCTGAACGTTTACTGGAGCAGGGGTGGCTACAACCCCGAGACTGGGAATCCTTGCCGGAGTGGGAGACGATCCAGAACGCTTTTGTGGGACGGATCAACTTTGCAGCGGTGCTGCCTTTCAAGGAGAAGCTGTTGCGTCGGGCCTGGGAGGGCTTTCAGGAGCATGCCAACCCCGAGCACGGGCAATCCTTTCGCAATTTCTGTCAGCAGGAAAGTGGCTGGCTCAATGACTATGCCCTGTTCATGACGCTGAAACAGGTGCATGACCACCGCGAATGGGTGAGCTGGGATCCCCCCCTGGCCCATCGGGATCCGGAGGCCTTGTCTGAGGCGGAGGCCAAATACAGCGAGCAGGTCACTGAGCACAAGTTTTATCAATTTCTCTTCTGGCAACAGTGGCTGGATCTGAAATCCTATGCCAACCGCCACCAGATCCACATCATGGGGGACATGCCCATCTATGTGGCCCACAACAGTGCCGATGTCTGGGCCCATTCGGAACTCTTCTTTTTAGAGCCAGATGGGCGGCCAGCACTGGTGGCAGGAGTCCCACCTGATTACTTTAGTCCCACGGGGCAACGCTGGGGAAACCCTCTTTATAACTGGCCAGTAATGCGGGAACGTGGATATGTCTGGTGGATCGACCGGATGCAATCAATGCTGAACCAGGTGGATAGCGTTCGCATTGATCACTTTCGCGGCTTTGAGAGCTACTGGGCTATTCCTGGGGATGCGGATACTGCTGTTCATGGGGAATGGAAACAGGGACCCGGTAGTGATTTGTTTGTTGCTCTGCAGCAAAAACTGGGTCAGATTCCAGTGGCCGCTGAAGATCTGGGGGATATCACGCCAGCCGTTCTTGAGCTGCGGGATCGGTTTAGTTTCCCGGGCATGAAGGTGTTGTTGTTTGCCTTTGGATCGGGGGCAGGAAACCCCTATTTACCCCACAACTTTGAACGCAACTGTGTGGTGTATACGGGAACCCATGACAACAACACCACGGTGGGCTGGTTTTATGGCGGGCGGATCTCAGAGGCCGAACGTCAAGGCGTTCTGAATTATCTAGGGCAGGTTAGCCCAGCAGGGATCCAGTGGGACCTGATCCGGCTGGCTCTGCAGTCAGTCGCCAATCTGGCGGTGATTCCACTCCAGGATATTTTTGGTCTAGGGGAGGACTCCCGCATGAATTTACCTGGCACCATCGAGCAAAACTGGGGCTGGCGCTACAGTGCTGAGATGCTTCATGATGGACTGGCCCACCAGCTGGCGGATCTAACGGTGACCTTTGGCCGGATTTCCCCCACTGAGTTGGATACTGGTCGCCAACATTTGGGGTAAATTGCTGTTCTGCTGGAGCATTCCTTTTCAGGGGTGCAGACAAATTCGCTCTATACCCTAAAGTTATCTATGAAAGCCGTCAGATGCGGGGGGGACCGTTATGCCGAGAAAGCCGGATGAGTTTAGTGTCCATATCCTTCTGGATGGGGGGCATCGAGAAGAGGTGCGCGTGAAGGGAGGCAAAGAAGTGACCACTCTGATGAACAAGATCTTTCGGGGTGGTGAGGATGGCGAAGATTTTATTCAGCTCCCCCGTAATATGGACAATGAATATTTGGTGATCCGCCCCAGCCGTGTTTGTGGGGTTTCTGTTGAAGCGGTTTTTGCCTCCAGTGTTGGCATTCCGGACCTGGATGATTGAAACTGCAAGGCCTTTCCAGGTTCAAGTTGCCATGGCAATCGTTATGAAACGGCAGAAAGCCTAATCATCAGATCTCTGAGGGAATCCACTTACGTTAATAATTTGGGCGGGTTGTGTAGCGAGGTGCACATGTTAAATTATAATCCTCTGCATAGATCCCACATCCGAGCCAGGATGGGTGAGTGCCGAAATCAGTGAGCCCTAAATCGAACGTAGTGTAGAGAGGCGCAATGAGAGTCATTGTTCTGGGTGGTGATGGTTTTTGTGGCTGGCCCACATCGCTGCACCTGTCTCAAGCGGGTCACGATGTTGTCATCGTGGACAATCTGTCCCGCCGCAATATTGATAATGAACTGGAAGCCCAGTCCTTAACTCCGATCAGTCCCATGTCAGTCCGACTGCAAACCTGGCAGGAGATGTCGGGCCGCTCCATCCAGTTTCTGCGTTTCGATATTGCCCAGGAATATGAGCGCCTCCTTGATCTGATTACGTCCTATCAGCCAGATGTAATTGTTCATTTTGCGGAACAACGGGCTGCTCCCTATTCCATGAAATCTGCGTATCACAAGCGCTATACGGTCAATAACAACCTCAATGCCACCAACAATGTTCTCTGTGCAGTGGTGGATTCCGGCCTGGATGTGCATATTGTGCATCTGGGAACCATGGGGGTGTATGGATACGGCACAGCTGGAATGAAAATTCCTGAGGGCTATTTGGATATTCAGGTGGTGACCGATAACGGTAATGTGGTCAGCAAACAAATTCTGCACCCCGCCGATCCGGGCAGTATTTATCACATGACCAAGACCCAGGATCAGTTATTTTTCTACTACTACAACAAGAACGATAAGGTTAGAATTACCGATCTCCATCAAGGGGTAGTCTGGGGAACCAACACGCGGGAAACCAGCCTGGATGAGCGCCTGATCAACCGTTTTGATTACGATGGTGACTATGGCACTGTTCTAAACCGATTCCTGATGCAGGCTGCTGTTGATCATCCCCTAACGGTCCATGGGACTGGGGGCCAGACGCGTGCCTTTATTCATATTCAGGACACCGTTCGCTGCATTGAACTGGCCATTAATCACCCTCCTGAGCCCGGGGAACGGGTAAAGATCTTAAACCAGATGACCGAAACCCACCGCATTCGGGATCTGGCTCGGCTGGTGGCGGATCTGACCGGGGCTGAGATTGAATACCTGCCCAATCCCCGCAACGAGGCCAGCGAGAATGAGCTATTTGTGGAAAACAAGTGCTTCCTGGATATGGGACTGCAGCCCACCAAGCTGGATAAGGGGTTGATGATGGAGGTGACCGAGGTGGCCAAGCGCTACAGTCACCGCTGTGATCCCAGCAAGATTTTGTGCAAGTCCCTGTGGCGCAAGGACAAAACCCTGCCCACCCCTCAGATCAAAACCCTGGAGAATGTGGCAGTCCTGAAATAGGATGCGGATCCTAGCAGAGTATGACCCTAGGCTACACTGACGTTGCCACAGAGTTCATTGGCCGGAACCGCTTCCATCATCTTCTTGGGATCGGGAAGATTGAGGTTGTTCATCAGCTTGATGAAGCTTTCACGGCTGCGTCCTGCCAGGCGCGGATTCCAAATCTTCTCTTCGCCAATGGTGGAAACCGTGTGCCCCCGGTAATCATGCCCCGGGTAGACCAGGACTTGATCCGGTAGGGTAAACAGCTTCTGGGTGATTTCATCAAAGAGAAGACCCGGATCCCCGCTTTGAAAATCCGTGCGGCCACACCCTCGGATCAGCAGTGCATCCCCCGTCAGCACCCGATCCCCATTCACCCGATAGGCCATGTGACTGTCAGTATGCCCCAGGGTCTCAATCGCCTGCACCTCAATTCCACCGACCTGAAGCACTTCTCCATGCTCTAGAAAGCGATCAGCACAGGTAGCCTGAGCCCGCACTGGCACAACCCCCAGGCATCCGGTGGCCTGCCGCAGCTTGCCTGTCCCCGTAATATGATCCGCATGCACATGGGTTTCCAGGCAGTAACGCAGGTTGAGGCCCAGTTCCCGCAATAATTTCAAATCCCTCTCTACCTGCTCCAGCACCGGATCAACAAGGGCCGCATCCTGAGTGGAAGGGTTAGCAATCAAGTACGTATAAGTACTGGTTTCAGCATCAAATAACTGTCGGAATAACATAGTTTCACCTTCGCAGGGGTAGAACTTTCCCGTCTCTATCCTACGACATGCTCATGGAGTAATAAATAAGAGCCTTTTTCTCCGCTCACTGCCTGGGTGTTTGCGCTTGTTTGCGGCTCAGGGGCTCTTGAGAAAGCCAGGCGTTAGAGCCTGGTCCAGAATCACAGCCGAGAGCGATCCGCACTGGGCCTGCTGGCGGAGGTAGTGATCACAGAGAACCAGAGCCACCATGGCTTCCACCATCGGCACGGCCCGAGGCAACACACAGGGATCATGGCGTCCGCGCGCGGCAAGAACCGTGTCCTGGCCATCGCGGGTGACGGTTTGCTGTTCCTGGCGGATGGTGGCGGTGGGTTTGAAGGCCACTCGCATCGTGATCAGCTCCCCATTGGAGATACCTCCCTGGATGCCACCGGAGCGGTTGGTTCGGGTGCGCCAGCCCTGAGCATCCATATAAAATTCATCATTGTGTTGCTTTCCGGTTAAATAGGTGCCTGCAAACCCGGAGCCAATTTCAAATCCTTTGGTGGCAGGTAGCGACATCACCGCTTTGGCCAGATCCGCCTCCAGCTTGTCAAACACGGGGGATCCCAGCCCCCGGGGGCTCTGGCGAACAATGCACTCCACCACGCCGCCGAGGGAGTCTCCGGCTCGACCTGTATCTTCAATCAGCTGGATCATTTGTGCGGCCACTTCTGGATCAGGACAGCGCACAGGTGTGGCTTCAATTGCCTCCAGAGTCAGGTGCTCCGTGTCAATCTGGGCTTCCAGGGTATGGACTCGCTGCACATAGGCCAGGATCTCCACCCCTGCGGCCAGCTTCAGGATCTTTTTGGCAATCGCTCCCGCTGCCACCCGTCCAATGGTTTCTCGCGCTGAGGAACGACCTCCCCCCTGCCAGTTGCGGATCCCGTACTTGGCTTCATACGTGGCATCGGCATGAGAAGGACGGAAGGCCTGCTCCATTTCTGCGTAATCCTGGGGGCGGGCGTCCTTGTTGCGCACCATGATGTGAATGGGGGTGCCTGTGGTCAGGCCCTGAAACACGCCGGAGGTGATCTCACATTGATCCGCCTCTTTGCGGGGAGTTGTAATGTGACTTTGGCCCGGACGTCGGCGATCCAGTTCCACCTGAATCTCAGCTGGAGTGATGGGCAGGCGGGGTGGACACCCATCGATCACAACACCCACCGCTCCCCCATGGGATTCTCCGTAGGTGGTAATGGTAAAGAGGGTTCCGAAGGAATTACCGTTGGCCATGGTGTCGGGACAGCTACAGGCAATCAGGACAAGCACAAGGATAGCTTATGGTTTCCTGATAGGAGTTCATTGCCAGCCTCGTCTGTTGTGCAGCAGGCAGGTTAGATTACAGTAGATGACTTTACAGCCAATTCCAAGAGGGTGTGTTGTGCCTGAATCCCGTCCTCAAGCCCCATTAATGCAGCGAATTGCCAAGGGGATCGTATTTTTCATTGCCCCACTGGCCCTGTTAGGTTTTTCAGTGGCTCCCTTCCTGTCCTTATTCCAGAACAATCCTGCCGCCACCAATACTCAGCAATTGCCGGAAGAACGGATCCAGGCGGAAATTGAGGGCTATGAAGCCGTTCTGGAACGGGAACCCGAGAATATTACAGCCCTGCAGGGATTGGTGAATCTGACTCTGCAAACCAATAATACGGAACGGGCTATCCCAGCTCTGATCCGATTAAAGGAACTGCAACCGGAAGAACCCACCTATCCTGTGCTACTGGCCCGACTGCAGGTGGAGCAGGGCAACTTCACCGAAGCCATCGCGCTTATGGAAGAACAGTTGGCACAGGATCCAGAGTCCATGTCACTGAAGACCGGACTTGCTTCCGTCTATGTTCAGGCGGGTCAGGTGGATCAGGCGATCCAGATCTATGACGAATTGATCGCAGAAGACACCAGCAACTTCAATCCCATTTTGGGCAAGGCGGTTGCCCTCAGTCAGCAGTTGCAGGACAAAGCGGCTCAGGAGGAAGCTCAGGCACTTTTTGCGCGAGCGATTGAACTGGCCCCACCGGATCAACGACCTCAACTGGAGGAGATCAAAGATTACTACATCCAGGTGTCCCAGAGTGTCGTCATTCAAGATGGAGCTGGCTCCGAGGGAGCAGACACCCCCGCAGCGGCGGCAGAGGAGTCAGAGCAAGCTGAGGCCCCTTCCCCAGAAGCGGAACCTGAAGCCGCAACACCAGAAGGAGAGACCGAAACCGATCCATCTTCCGACAGCTAATGCTCTTGCTGGGCTCCTGATCTGATTGGCGTGATCCATCCGCTTCTGCTGGGGTGTGCAGTGGTGGGGATGCCAGGATGGTTTATGATTCTGGCAATCGGAGCTACGAGCAATCTGTACGGGTGTTGAGGTGAATGGCTTACATTCGAATGATCTTGAAGCGGCGACCTGCACTTGCCTGGATCCTTGCAGGGTGTTGGGTCGCTGTGGTGGGTGGAGTTGCTTACCTCTGGAACTTGGGACGCTACGGCTTAATTGATGAAACTGAGCCCCTGTTCGCAGAGGCAGCCCGACAAATGTTGCTAACCGGGGATTGGATCAGTCCCTATTTTAATGGGGAGCCCCGTTTTGATAAACCGCCCCTGATCTACTGGCTGATGGGGTTGGCTTATCAGATGGTGGGGGTGAATAGTTGGGGGGCACGTCTACCCTCGGCTCTCTCCGCTCTGGGGCTGTTGGGGTTTAGTTTTTTCACGCTTCGCCGCTTTGGTTTGCCCTGTCCACCTGAAAACCCTCCTGCTGGAGATCCCGGGCTGATGCGGTGGTGGACGACGCTGCTGGGCTGCACCTTGATGGCCCTGTCACCACTCCTGGTGATCTGGGGGCGGACAGGGGTGTCGGATATGCTGCTAACTGCCTGTATCAGCGGGTCGATGTTCGCCTTTTTCTGGGGTTATGCGCAGGCGGATCAGCCCCAACAGCAACAGCGCTGGTTTCTTTTTTTTTACATCCTGCTGGGGTTGGGGACACTGACGAAAGGCCCGGTGGCGATTGTGCTGCCGGTGCTGGGCATTGCCCTCTTCCTGCTTTTTTTGGGAAGGAAAACTGCAGTCCAGGTTCTGCAGGAAGCTCGCTGGTTACGGGGGGGGCTTGTTGTCATGGCGCTCACCGCTCCCTGGTTTCTGGCGATTACCTGGCAGCATGGATCCGCTTATCTGGATGATTTCTTCGGTTATCACAACTTTGAACGCTTCACCCGCGTGGTCAATAATCATGCCGCGCCCTGGTACTTTTACCTCCTGATCGTGTTGATCGGGTTTTTGCCGTTTTCAATGCAACTGCCACAGGCCATGCTGCATCTGCGGTTCTGGCAGCGGCAACAGTGGCAATTCACCCCCCGATCCCAACAGCTGGGTTTATTTGCCTTCTGCTGGTTTGTAAGTGTCTTTGGCTTTTTTTCAATTGCGGTCACCAAGTTACCCAGCTATGTTCTACCTCTCATGCCCGCGGCAGCTATTCTGGTGGCCCTGCTCTGGAGTCAAGCCCTCACCTCCCCCTCTCCCCCTGAAGGGTTGGGATCCTGGATCACGAATGGGATGAATGTGCTCTTCCTCTGGGTGCTGGCGTGGTTATGTTGGCGGTTACCGCATCTGTTGGGACCGGACACGGCTGCCCCAGATCTCCCCCAGGCTTTGCAGATGTCAGTGGCTGTGAAGGCAGCAGCACTGGTGTGGCTGGTTGCCGCGATCCTTTCTACCCTTTTGTTGTTTTCCCGTCGCCTGCCCTGGATCTGGGGAGTGATGATCCTTGCCAGTCTCATGTTTACGGCGTTAACAGCCACCGGAGGACTTTATGTGCTCGATAGCCAGCGGCAACAACCTTTACGAGAACTGGCGATCACGGCAGCCGAACGGCGATACCCCCAGGAGCCTCTGGTGATGGTGGGGCAAAAGAAACCCAGTGTGGTCTTCTACAGTCAGCTGCCTGTTCTCTTTGTCCGCGATCCAGAGGAATTGCCCCGGCAGTTGAATGGTCAGGCGGCGCAGAGTGGATTGGATTCCTTTCTGATCTTGGGAACTGAATCTGAAATAGAGTCCCTGGAAGCAATGGGTCTTACCCTACAACCCCTTAACCAGCTTGGCGCTTACCAGTTGATCCGCGCTCAGATCTCTTCACTGACTCAGCGACCAGTCTAAACGCATTTTTATGAGGGGAAAGACTAGGGATCACTGAGGAGATCTTTAGCTAAAACGAGTTCGTCCTTGCCTCCACTGCCTTAGGGATTCACCGCCTGACAGATCCACCCCTGTTCGCGTTTGGAGTAGAGGTGGCGCATCTGAGGATAGTGTTTGTCTCCCTTAAGTTGCAAATGATCGATAGCGGTGGGGGAGAGGAGCAGCATCACAAAATTTTCAGGGGGATGATCCGCAGCTGCAGCCGGAAGGGATGGAATAAAGTCTTGAGCTTCGGCTCTTTTCGCTTTGGGATCGGGCCAGTACCAGAGGAGACGGCTGTTGTCGGAAAGCTGTTCCCATAATTGCATCCGTTCCCGTTGATAGGTGTGTTGTTGCCCCTCTGGCATGTGATGAGCGGCCATGATCACCTGCACCGATCCGGCGATGCGAAACTGTTCGCGGGTTTTGGCAAAGGACCAGCAGAGTTCACTCCAGGGATGGTGCTGCAGTTGAGATACCTTGTCGCTGCGACTGTCTGTGGCAAATTGCAGGCATTCGGTTCCCTCTAAAAAGCCCCGAAACACAATCGTGCGATTGCGGGGATGGCCGGAGGTATCGACGGTGGCCAATTGCAGGTAGCGGCTGCTGGGATCACTGCGGTGACGGTGGAGTGAGGCGGAAAGTTGAGCTCGCCAGTTGAGAGAAAGCGAAGCAGAATCGGACATATGGTCCAGGCAAAGGGGATCGGTAGGTCTACTGTAATCAGTCTCCAGCGAAAAACCCAGATCAGGATTCAGGGGATCTCATCGATCCTGGGAAAACAGTGTGCTAAGAAGAAAGGCTGAAACGATTGGACATCAAGAAGGAAACGAGGATGACATCTAGCATTCATGCCGTCTTCTGGGGGGGGATCACGACGTTACTCCTGCTGGGGGGTTGTTCAGATCAGGGGTCGGATCGGGCCAGGGAAGAACAGACTGTAAACACATCGAGCTCATCCCAGGTCACGACTGCAGACACCCCAGCTCAAAACATGCCCCCCTTGAGGGTGGGATCGATTCCGGATCAGGACCCAGAAAAAGTGTAGCGCCTCTCGGAAAAGTTAGTCACCTATCTGGAAGCTGAATTAGAAGTTCCTGTGCAATACCAGCCGGTTACCGATTATGCCGCAGCTGTGACAGCCTTTCGGGTGGGTGATCTGGATCTGGTGTGGTTTGGGGGGCTGACGGGCGTGCAGGCACGGTTACAGGTGGAGGGAGCCGAAGCCATTGCCCAGCGAGATATTGACGAGAAATTTCAAAGTGTTTTCATTGCCAATGCCAGTACAGGTCTGGAACCGTTTGAGGAGATCGGGGGACTGCAGAGTTTAAAAGGCCATACCTTGACCTTTGGCAGTGAATCTTCGACTTCGGGACGGTTAATGCCCCAATACTTTTTGCAGGAGGCCGGGGTAACGCTGGAGGATTTTACAGGTGAAGTGGGCTTCTCCAGTAATCACGACGCCACGATCAAGCTGGTGGAGGCCGGAACCTATGAGTTGGGAGCCCTGAATTCGCAGGTGTGGGAGACCCGTGTTTCAGAAGGGATTGTGGATGAAAACAGAGTGCGGGTGATCTGGTGGACCCCGCCTTACTACGACTACCACTGGGTGATCCATCCCGATGTGGAGGCCCGCTACGGCGAGGGGTTTACCGAGAAAGTGCAGACCGCCTTGATTCAACTGGATCCCAGTATCCCTGCGGAACAGGAAGTGCTGGAGCTGTACGGAGCCAACCAGTTTATTCCCACCCGGAATGAAAATTACGCCCAGATCGAGGCGATCGGTCGTCAGATCGGCAAGATCCAGTGAAGCGTGATCCCGATCCCATCTTTAAGCTGGATCAGGTGGGCCATCAGTTTGGGCCCCTGCAGGTGCTGCGAGATCTCAATCTGACGATTCACGCGGGAGAACGGGTGGCCCTGATCGGACCCAGTGGAGCGGGAAAAACCACGTTGCTGAATTTATTCAATGGCAGCCTCATCCCTTCGACCGGAGAGGTCACCATCCTGGGATCAGATCTCACCTCCCTGAAGCCTCGGCAGCGCAGGCGGATTCAACGCCAGATCGGGATGATCTATCAACAGCATCACCTGGTACCCCATCTGGCAGTGATTCACAACGTCAACGCTGGACATCTGGGATACTGGTCCCTGGCGAAGGCCGCCTGGTCACTGCTCTGGCCTCAGGAGGTAGAAACAGCGGCCCAAGCACTGGAGCAGGTGGGCATTCTGGAGAAGATCTATGTGCGTACGGATCAGTTGTCGGGGGGGCAGCAGCAACGAGTGGCCTTGGCGCGGGTTCTGGTTCAAGATCCGGTGGTGATTCTGGCGGATGAACCTGTCTCCAGTCTGGATCCGGCGCGCTCCCACAGTCTGATGAGGTTATTACGCGATCTGACCCTTTCCACAGGAAAGACCCTGGTGGTGAGCTTGCATGAAATTGAATTTGCCTTTCAATACTGCACCCGCATCCTGGGGTTGCGGCAGGGAACTGTGGTGTTTGATGTTCCTACCGCAGCGGTCACAGAGCCCATGATTGCTGATCTCTATCATCTGAATTCGTAAACACTGGCCCGCTTGTGGATATTCCCGCTTCACCCCCTCTGATCAATCGTCGTTCCCTCTGGGGACTGGGGGCAGTCCTGGCCATCGGCTGGTCTCTCTGGCAAGCGGGCATTGGAGATCCCGAGATCACACTGATCAATCGTGGAGGCTGGGGACAATGGTGGCAGTTTTGGGGAGCAGCCTTTCATCCTGATCTGACGCCTGCGTTTTTGGGAGTGATCGCGCGGGCCACCTGGATCACCCTGGCCTATGCCGTTTGTGGTACCACACTGAGTCTGGGTCTGGGCCTGGTGGGTGGGATCGGCTCTTCTCAACGCTGGTGGCAAACGCTCTTCCCCCACTCCACTATCGGGAAGCCCCTCTGGATCTTGATGCGAGGGTTGCTGGCGGTGCCGCGGTCGATTCATGAACTGATCTGGGGTCTGCTCTTACTCAACATCCTGGGGCTGGATCCTCTGGTGGCAGTCCTGGCCATTACCATTCCCTTTGCGGCCATCGTGGCCAAGATTTTTTCAGAAATTCTGGATGAAACCCCAGCCGAACCCCTGCAGGCACTGATTAACAGTGGGGTGCCTCCTCTCACCGCCTGGATCTATGGGTTGTTTCCCCAGGCTTTGCCGAATCTGCTCTCCTACAGCTTTTATCGATTTGAGTGCTCATTGCGTTCTGCGGCGGTGTTAGGGGTGATCGGGGCGGGAGGCCTGGGTTACGAAATTCTCCTTAGCCTGCAGTCCCTGCGTTACTCCCAACTCTGGACCAGCTTCTATGCCCTCATGTTCTTGAATGGACTAGTGGATCTGGGAAGTGCCTGGATCCGGGAGGAGATGGGATGGTTGAATCGACTGGATCTCCAGGCCAGGAAACCCCCTCAGAGACAGCCTCGCCCCCTGATCCGGCGTACTCATCCCTGGAAACTGCGAGCAGTAGGAGCGTTGATCTTGATCTCGATCCCCCTCAGCTTCTGGGGGTTGCAAATAGAATGGCAGCGACTATGGGCACCGCGAACCCGGCAATTGCTAGCGGATCTGCTGGGGGAAGTGATTCCCACTTGGCCTGATCTGGGAACCTGGTTCACATTACTGTCGCTCTCCCAACTCACGCTGGCCATGTCGATCCTGGCGATCACTCTGGCGGGACTGGGGGGAATGCTGGCTTCTTTTCTGGCTGCTCGCAGCTTTTTACTTCCGGGCGGCGGGTTGCAACCTGTTGTTTCCAAAAGTCCTGTCGGATCAACCTGGACTTGGTGCCTCTGGGGGCTGATCCGGTTTTTATTACTCCTGAGCCGGGCAATCCCTCCCCCGATCTGGGCGCTGGTGTTTCTATTTATCTTCTTTCCGGGCATTCTTCCTGGGGCACTGGCACTGGCGATTCACAATGGCGGCATTCTGGGCCGGTTGATGACGGAGGTCAATGAGAACCTCGAACCCCATGTCTCACGTGCCCTCTCTAGCCTGGGAGCATCTGCCCCCCAGATCCTGCTTTACGCGGTACTTCCTCAAAATCTAGGCAAGTTTCTGGCCTATATTCTCTACCGCTGGGAAGTGTGTACGCGGGAGACGGTGATCGTGGGATTGGTGGGGGCTGGGGGATTGGGACGGTTACTCACTGAGCAGATCAGCAGTTTTGATTATGGGGGTCTCACCCTGACCCTGGTGTGTTTTGTGGTACTGACATTTGCAGTCGATCTGGTCAGTCAACAAATGCGATCCAGTCTTCATTGAGATCAGTAACAATCACCATATACTTATTTCGATATAGGAGCTTGCTCATCAAATGTATGTTCAAGTCCGTTAATTCACTTGAATAACCCTCCTTCCGTGTAACTGATAAGTGTGTAGGTATAACTGATGACAAGCGCTGGCGGAGGTGCGATGATCTTTGGTGGGATGAAAGACTGGTGCCGCATGTGAATAGCTCCAGGACCGTACTTGTTATTGATGATGAACCTCGGATCTCCCAGGTAGTCATGATCTCTTTGGTAACGATGGCGGGTTGGCGAGTTCTGGAGGCAAAATCCGGGTGGGAGGGCATTGGCATGGCAGAGGCAACGCAACCAGATGCGATCCTCCTGGACTACATGATGCCGGAGATGGATGGGCCCATGACCTTGGAGCAGTTACAGAGCAATCCCAAGACAGCAGCAATTCCGGTGATTATTCTTACGGCACTGCTGGCCTCCAGTCGTAAATCAGAGCTGCTGAAGCAGGGTGCAAAGGGTGTGATCACCAAACCTTTTGATCCAGTCAAACTCAAGGATGAAATTTCTGAAGTTTTAGGCTGGGAGACTTAGTCCAGGGTTTGTCAAGGAATACAGGAGCCATCGGAAACCTGTCTTTAAATCTGATCACGCACCCAATCCAGGATGCTGGCTCCCCCAAGGTACATGGCCAGCAGGATAGATGTCGAAAGAATTCCAGCCAGAACACAAAGGCAAAGTCCGGCCAGGCTCAAAGCCCCATCATCTTCCAAAAGGCCAAAGCCACTGACAAAGATGCCCATCGCAGGTAGGGTGTTGGTCCCCGGCACCGGGATCATCATGGAGCAGGCCATGAGAGTAATCAACAACCCCATGCAGATACGGCCTGTCACACTGGTACAGATAGCGGTGAGGCGGGGTTGACTTAGACCTTCAATCCGCCGGAGCCACGGTAGCCCAACCTTCAACACCCCCTGAATTTGCTTCAGTTCCAGACCCTGCTTTAATACCCGCTGTGGCAACCAGGGTTCCGAGCGGCCCGCCAGCATCTGAACCGACAACAGGGCAATGACAACGCCAAAGGGAACAGAGTACCCAGGGGCGGGAACAGGCAACGCTGAGGGGAACGAGAGCAGCACGAAGAAGAAACCAAAAGCTCGCTCCCCCGTCAGCTGAACCAGATCGGCTAACTGGACTCGCGGAGGGCAGGTCTCAGACCAAAAGAAACGCTCCAGCTCCTGCGAAAGTCGTGCCATAGGGGCCTCAGATCAGGTCATCTGATATTCTACGGCCACTTTCAACAGGGTCTGTGGATTTTGCGGTTACCCCCTCTGCAGTGTCTCAGGCATTCCATTCGTGATGAAACACCCCGGGCTTGTCAGTTCGCTCAAAGGTGTGGGCACCAAAGAAGTCCCGCTGAGCCTGAGTCAGGTTTTGGGGCAGATTGGCGGTGCGGTAACTGTCATAGTAAGCCAGGGAAGAGCTGATGGCTGGAACCGGGATCCCCAGTTGGAAGGCCGTCGCCACCACTCGCCGCCAGGCCGTCTGACGAGAAATTAATGCCTGCTTAAACTCCTCATCCAGCATCAAGTTGGGCAGATCGGGTTGCCGGATGAAGGCTGCCTGAATATCCCCCAGGAGTTTGGCGCGGATAATGCAGCCCCCTTTCCAAATACGGGGGATCTCACTGAAGTTAAAGACGTAGTTGTGTTCCTGGGCCGCCTTTTGCAGGAGAACCATTCCCTGGGCATAGGAACAGATCTTAGAGCAGTAGAGGGCTGCCTTCAGATCTTCCAGAAAGGCTTGCCGATCTCCACTGAAGCTCTCACTGGGGCCTGGGAGCTGGGCAGAAGCCGCCACGCGCTCCTGTTTAATTGAGGACAAAATCCGCGCATTCACGGCTGCATCAATCGTGGGGATGGAAACCCCCAGATCCAGAGCATCTTTGACCGTCCAGCGTCCGGTGCCCTTTTGGCCCGCCTGATCCAGAATCAGATCCAGCAATAATTTGCCGGTGTCCGGGTCCATGGTTTGAAAGATCTTGGCGGTGATCTCGATCAGGAACGACTCCAGCTCCGTCTGGTTCCAGGCTTCAAACGTATCCCTCATGTCTGAAGGGGTCATCACCAGGCCCCGCCGCATCAGATCGTAGACCTCAGCGATCAGCTGCATATCCCCGTATTCAATGCCGTTGTGGACCATCTTGACGTAGTGGCCCCCCCCTTTCGGTCCCAGATAAGTGACACAGGGACCATCCTCTACCTGGGCCGCAATCTGGCTCACAATGGGTTCAATGGCCGCGTAGGCCTCTTGACTGCACCCTGGCATCAGACTGGGACCATTCAGGGCTCCCTCTTCCCCGCCACTCACCCCCATGCCCACAAAATGAATGCCAGTGGGTTCCAGTTCCTCGACGCGGCGATCCGTATCCGTGTAGAGAGAATTCCCGCCGTCGATCAGAATGTCTCCGGGCTCCAGCAAGGGTTTTAGCTGATTGATCACCGCATCCACAGGAGCCCCGGCCTTAACCATGATCAGGATGCGGCGAGGACGCTCCAGACTCTGCACCAGTTCTTCCACTGAGTAGGTGGGGATCACCCGTTTGCCACTGGCACGTTCTGCCATGAACGCCTGCGTCTTTTCTGCCGTCCGGTTGTACACGGCAATCGGAAAGCCATTGCGCTCAACATTCAGGGCCAGGTTCTCACCCATGACGGCGAGACCGATCACAGCAAAACTGGCTTGACTCATAGGGGATCCTTATTTCGGGTGCTTTCTGCCTCTACACACTGTAGACCCCGAAGCTGAGAAAACCGGAGGAGGATCCTCAAGATTTAAGGTCTGAGACAGGACCCTGCGGTCAACCTCCCTCAGGAAGAAGCGGCAGGGAGCAAGAGTGCTAGCATTTGGGCACAATCTCTTGAGCACTTCGATGGAACTGCCTGAGCTGAAGCAACTTGTGGATCAGGCCTTTGCTGATGGCAAGTTAACCCAAACCGAAATGGATGAGATCATGGCTGCCATCATGGCGGATGGAAAAGTCGACGGGGAAGAGATGAAAATCCTGGATTGGATCGAAGAGAAGATCATGAAGGCTGAGGTGGAGCTGGAATAGGACTCAGGTTCCCTCCAGATCCAAATAAACTCTGCCTGGGTCCAGCAGTTGACTCCAGATTAAGTCGCTGCATGCTGCCGATACCAGGTGATCGTGCGCTCCAGCCCTTCCCGTAGGCTGACTTTGGCCTCGAACCCGAAGGTTTCTTTTGCTCGGCTGACATCCAGACACCGACGCGGTTGACCATTGGGTTTGTCCGTTTGCCAGCGGATCTCCCCCTGAAATCCCATTAATTCCTTAATCAGCCCCACCAGATCCTGAATCGAAATCTCTTCACCAGTGCCCAGATTCACGGGTTGATCACCATCGTAGAACTGAGTAGCCATTACAATGCCACGGGCACAGTCCTCGGAGAAGAAAAACTCGCGGGTGGGGGTGCCATCGCCCCAGACCTCCAGGTAGGGTTGCCCCTGCTGCTGCGCTTCATGTACCTTCCGGATTAGGGCTGGAATCACATGGGAACTGAACAGATCAAAATTGTCCAGAGGACCGTAGAGATTGACGGGCAGAACATAGATGCCATTGAACCCGTACTGCTGTCGATAGGACTGCAACTGCACCAGCAGGGCTTTTTTGGCCACTCCGTAGGGAGCGTTAGTCTCTTCGGGATACCCATTCCACAGATCATCTTCATGAAAGGGCACCGGCGTAAACTTGGGATAAGCGCAGATCGTGCCCACGCAGACGAACTTTTCCACCCCTGCCTGGTGAGCGGCATGGATCAACTGGGTTCCCATGATCAGGTTGTCGTAAAAGAGTTCCGCTGGCTTGGCCTGGTTTAACCCAATGCCACCCACATGGGCAGCCAGGTGAATGACAATATCTTGATCCTGAACC
Source organism: uncultured bacterium (assembly GCA_964392245.1). Taxonomy (GTDB): domain Bacteria; phylum Cyanobacteriota; class Cyanobacteriia; order Thermostichales; family Thermostichaceae; genus JAAUUJ01. The sequence goes on along the minus strand of CAYMOX010000021.1, from coordinate 9,947 downwards.
ACCTCCTGACAAACCGACCATTGCCGCAAGTCATGGCTGGCAGAACGAGGGATACGCACCTGAGCCGGATCTACTCCCAGCACTTGCAAATAGTCCAGAACATGCTTACCCAGAAAGCCACTGCCGCCAGTGAGTAGAATCCGTTTCTGACTCAGATCCATGCTGCACAACCCTCCTGATCCCTGCTGTAAGGCTAGCATCAACCTGCTCGGTGCAGATTCCCCAGCTATTGCATAGTCAGAACATTACTGAGTTTTGGCAGGGAGGAGAAGGGTTTTGTCAGCGAGTCGAGCAGGCTATGAGGCTGGCAAGCTCTTGAAACATCTCCAGGAGAAGGCAGATCAATGGTGGCACGTTCTCCGTGATCCGCGGGTGAGGCCAGACAACAACCTCTCAGAGGGGCCATGGCGCTTGGGGGGAGCAAACCCAAAGTTTCAGGGGGCAGCCGCAGTTTGGAGAGGCTCGCCCAGACGGCTGAGTTGCTGAGTGTGGTGCAAAGTTGTCGAAGGACAAACTACCCTCAGATCAGGTTCAAACCTAGATGGAGATGGGCTTTCAGGTCGATTGAGCATATATCCTTGTGTGGAACGGGTTTCAGCGATTTTTGGACCCTCGACGTAAATTCCTGGCTGTGTAAGGGTTTGAGCTGCTGTTAGCAGGAGAAATTCCTAAAGTACCGCTCAGAGGTAACCAATCTTGACACAAACGGAATTGGCTATATCGCTAGATGGACATATAATTGAATCATTGTTCCAGAAGGGATCTTGATGTCATCTCTGCCACTTCCCCGGCCCCCGGTATCAGGGCATCGCCCTTGGCCTCAGTCTCGATGGATCCGCTTAGTGGCGGGATCCGTTTTATTGATCAGCTTGGGTTTATCGCTACTTCATCCCTACTGGTTGTTCCTGACAGCTTTCGTCGGGTTGAACTTGTTCCAGTCTGCGTTCACGAATTGGTGTCCCCTGATTTGGATCCTGCAGCGGTTCAATATTCCGGAATCGTAAGAAGTCTCAGTCTCAGCACCGATTGCCTTGCAGTCCAACTTGACTCCTTACTTATTTTTGGAGCTAATCACATGGCTCATATTGTCGTTATTGGGGCAGGTCTAGGGGGACTCCCCGCTGCCTATGAAATTCGTCACTTATTGCCCCGTCAGCACCGGGTAACCTTAATTTCTAATCGACCCCAGTTTACGTTTGTTCCTTCGTTGCCGTGGGTAGGATTAGGGCTTAAATCCCTCAAAGACATTCAGGTTGATCTACAGAAGGTCGTCACTCCCCACGGGATCGAGTTGATTTTAGGATCTGTTGAACAGATAGATCCCCAGGCCCAGACTCTCAGGGTGGGGGACACCACTGTTGAGTATGACTATGCGGTCATTGCCACCGGGCCAGAATTGGCGTTGGATGCTGTGCCCGGGCTGGGGCCAGACAGCGGCTATACCCAGTCAGTGTGTAACCCCCATCATGCGGAATTAGCCCATACCGCTTGGGAGAAATTCCTGCAAGATCCGGGGCCATTGGTGGTAGGAACTACCCCTGGAGCTAGTTGTTTTGGCCCTGCTTATGAATTTGCCTTGCTCGCCAGCTATCTGTTGAAGCTGAAAGGATTGCGCGATCAGGTTCCTATTACATTAGTGACCTCTGAGCCTTACGCTGGACATCTCGGTATTGGGGGAATGGCGAATTCCAATGCCATGATTTTGCAGTTATTGGCCGAGCGAAACGTGAGCGTTATGGAGAATACAGCCATTTTGGGCATTGAACCCGATCGGATTCATGTAGCGGATGGCCGCGAGTTACCATTTAAATATTCCATGCTATTGCCCCCCTTTCGCGGACCACGCTTTTTACGAGAAGCACGAGGATTGACGGATGTGAAAGGATTTATCCCAGTGTTACCCACTTATCGACACCCAGAGTTTGCCTCAATTTATGCTGTGGGGGTGGTGACGCAACTCAAATCCTTTGAGCAGACTCCCATTCCGATTGGAGTACCGAAGGTGGGTCAGATGACTGAAGAGATGGTGCTGGCGGTTGCCCACAACATTGCCCTCGATCTGAAGGTACTTTCTGGGGTACAGTACAAACCCACGTTACAGGCAATCTGTTTTGCTGACTTTGGGGATACGGGAGCATTATTCCTGGCGGATCCGTTATTGCCAGATCAAAAATCGGGCAAACGTCATCGAGCTATTGCGATCAAACAACCGTGGGTGTCGTGGGCGAAGTCAGCCTTTGAAGCCTACTTCCTGACCAAGATGCGAGTGGGTAGAACCATGCCCTGGTTCGAACGCTGGTCTTTACGAGCCATCGGGTTGCCGTTGATCGAGCCAATTGTGATCAAGAACGTGGCTTAGGAATTACCATGCCAGCCCCCTTTACTCCTGAAGAAATTGAGTTTTTGGCCAATCGCTTCAAGCTACTAGGCGAAGCCTCTAGGTTACACATTCTGGCAGGGTTGTGTGAACAAGACCTCAATGTGCAAGAAATTTGTGAGCGAACGGGTCTGCAACAAGGAAATGTTTCCAAGCATTTGCGATTCATGAAAGATGCCGGGTTAGTGTCTTGTCGGCGGGAGGGAGTATGGCGATATTACCGGGTAGTGGATCAGGAGTTAATTGAGTTGTGTTTACACATGAAGCACCGACGAAGTGTCTCTAACCCTGCATTTTTATAGCCTCTCCAGGCACGTTCAGATCGATAAACGAGTGGGAGAAAATTCATGGGGGAGTTATTATCATTGGAATGGATGCAAGCTTACGCCACCACCTGGAATGCTAAACCAGACTTAGCGGAGGTATTAGCTCAGATCCAGTTTCAGTCCACGATTGGTTATGGGTTTAAGAAAATGACTCAACCCCAGGGCGTCTTAGCGATTGAACAGGGACGAGTCATCTCAGCAGGAAATTTTACAGGTCAATTGCTGAGCTGGGATCTACGTGCCAACCTTCAAGATTGGGAAAAGTGGTTGGCCAACGGTTTAGAACTGGCAGGGTTAGGACTCGCTTACATGAGTCGCAAGTTAGTGTTTAAAGTGGGGGGATTTCTCCATGATTAAGGATCTGCGTATAGTTGGGCCATTTATCCGATCCTTTGGGGTCATGGGTCAAGTTCTGAGTAACCAGAATACTCCACGTGAGATTTCGCGATGAAACAAATCAACGGTTTAGGCTCATTTTTTTTCCTTCTCAAACATGATCTTTGGGTTTTTGCTCTTGTAGGCATCGGAATCTTGTCTGCAGGCTGTCAAGAACATTCTCCCGTCAGGGATATTCCTGCTGACCCAGCTATGTCTGCCGACCAGCGACTCCAAGTCGAAACCTTCAAGATCCAGCCTCAGACGGATCTGCAGAAGATAGAACTTTCCGGAACGATTCAACCGATTGAGCAAGCGGTTCTCTCCACTCGAGTTATGGGGCGAATCACGAGACTGTCGTTGGAAGCGGGGGATCCGGTGCGAAAAGGGGAGTTGGTTGCTCAAGTCAATGTGGCTGATATTGCGGCCCAAGGAGCACAAGCTCAATCTGGAGTTGCCCAAGCTCAGGCAGAACTCGCTCGATCCCAAGCCACCGTCAGCCAACTAGAGGCGCAACGGATCGAAGCTGAGTTCGCCCTAAATTTGGCTGATATCAACCAGAAACGTATAGCTGCTCTCCAGGCTGAAGGGGCGGTGTCGCTTTCCCAGTTAGACGAAGCTAACACAGCATTGGAACAGGCCAAAGCAAGAGTTTCTCAAGCAGAAGCCGGGATCCGCCAAGCTCAAGCAGCCGTCACCCAGTCCCTAGCAGCGGTCGGTCAGGCTCAAGCAGGGGTGACTGTGGTCTCAGTGAATGAAGGCTACGGATCCATCCTGGCTCCTTTCAATGGGGTAGTGACGGAAAAAATGGCCTACGAAGGTGAGATTGCCACTCCAGGAATGCCCATACTCAAGCTTGAAAATCCCGATCGTTTGCAGTTGACAATCTCGGTTCCTGAAGCTAATCTGCGCTATGTGAAAGTGGGGCAATCGGTCAAGGTATATGTCGATGCAGCGGATCAAACCCTCACTGGGAGTATTGAACAGATTGTACCCTCGGCGGATCCGAATTCCAGAAGTTTCCTAGTCAAGATCCCGTTACAAAATCCAGGCAATTTGATTTCTGGGATGTTTGGGAGAATCGAGCTACCCACTAATGAAACACAACAAATTATCATGGTTCCTTCTACAGCTTTGATTGAACGTGGACAATTAAGAGGTGTATACATTGTTGAATCTACTGCTGACGGATCCCAGTTAAGTGCGATTCTGCGTTGGGTCAAGATAGGTAAAACCCAAGGCGATTATGTAGAAATTGTTTCTGGATTAACGCCAGGAGATCAAATTATCATCAGCGATCTTCCTCGATTAAGTGATGGACTGTTAATCACTGTAAGGAAATAGAGACACGCCCATGAATAATGCTCATCAAACCAGAGAAGATCAACCACTAGGCTTTGTCGGTCAACTCGCGAAAAGGTTTATTGACTCGAAACTGACCCCTTTAATCATTATTGTTTCTCTGCTACTGGGGTTAGGAGCAACCTTGATCCTTCCCCGTGAAGAAGAACCCCAAATTACGGTGCCGTTAGCGGATGTGTTTGTGCAAATGCCGGGAGCATCCGCCAAAGAGATCGAACAACGGGTTACCTTCCCGATGGAGAAGCTGATCAAGGAGTTGCCTGGAGTTGAGTACGTTTACTCGACTTCACAACCCGGATCCGCCTTAGTGATTGTTCGGTTTTATGTGGGGCAAAATACGGAAGATGCTATCGTTCAGCTCTACAATAAACTCTATGCAAACTTTGACAAGATCCCACCTGGAGCTTCACAGCCTCTGATTAAATCTCGATCGATCGATGATGTCCCAATTCTCTCACTAACATTATGGGGCAATGCCAATGGATTTGAGTTACGGCAAATTGCGGCTCAATTGGATGAACAGATCAAACAAGTTCCGGAGGTTTCCGAAACAACAATTATTGGTGGGCAAAAACGACAACTCAGAATTGACTTAGATCCGGTTCGTCTTAATGCATTTCAGTTAAGTCCTATTGATATTTTACAGTTACAATCTCAAAATGCTGAGCTGGCCAGCGGATCTTTGAATCAAAACAATCAATCCGTCCTAGTCAGAACCCAAAGTTTCATTCGGTCGGCTGAAGATGCCCAAGGGTTGGTCGTTGCTGTTTCCAATAACCAACCTGTGTATTTGCGTGATGTTGCCACCGTTACAGATGGGGCTGAAGAACCTGCTAATTACGTCTTCTTCGGCCAAGGATCTGGATCTCATCAACAATCTCCGGAAACAGATCCCCAATTCACCGGTGAAACCGAAGCTGTTACCATAGCGATTGCCAAACGGCGCGGATCCAATGCAATTCAAGTCTCCCATCGGGTATTACACAAACTCGAACAGATCAAACACCAGTATCTTCCTCAATCGGTGAATCTCACGGTCACCCGTGACTACGGAGAAACCGCAGCAGAACGCTCAAATGAACTGCTGGTTCACATGTTAATTGCGATTGTTTCGGTAACGGTATTGATGGGGTTTGCTCTAGGACGAAAAGAAGCCGCCGTCGTCGCCATTTCAATTCCGGTGACATTAGCCTTAACCCTAGCTAGTTTTGTGTTCTATGACTTCACCCTCAATCGAGTCACGTTCTTTGCTCTGATCTTCTCCATCGGGATCCTGGTGGATGACGCGATTGTGGTGGTGGAAAATGTGGGTCGTCATTTGCAGATGCCCCACAATCAACGGCAGTTACAAAATGATCCTCATCCTCGTCGGGTGTTGCAGCAGATTGTTTTGCAAGCTGTCGATGAAGTGGGTAACCCTACAATCTTGGCGACGCTGGCAGTGATTGCCGCGATTTTGCCGATGGCCTTTGTAGGAGGGTTGATGGGGCCCTATATGCTGCCCATTCCGTTGGGGGCTTCGGCAGCCATGATTTTCTCGGCTCTAGTGGCTTTTATTGTTGTCCCTTGGGCAACGGTGCAGATCTTTGCCGGATCTGCAGCTCATCCTCACAGCCATGAACAGGAAGATTTCCTCAGTCAGCTTTACCGTCGCTTTATGCACCCGTTAATCCACAATCGTGCTTTGGGAAATGCGTTTATTACCAGCACGATGATCGCTCTATTGGTGATTGTAGTGGGTCTAGCGGGATTTCGTTTGGTGATCTTAAAAATGCTCCCCTACGACAACAAAAGTGAGGTGCAGATAGTTTTGAATATGCCCGAGGGATCCACGCTGGAGCAAACTGCTAGGGTCACCCGAGAAATGGGGCAGTACCTATCCACCGTGCCGGAGGTGATCAACTATCAAAGTTATGTAGGAACGGCATCGCCGTATAACTTCAATGGGTTAGTGCGCCATTATTTTTTACGATCAGGGCCAAATGTAGCTGACATTCAAGTCAATTTCTTGCCGAAAGGTGAACGTAGTCGCCAAAGCCATGAAATCTCCAAAGCGATTCGACCATCACTGAAAGAGATAGCGGATCGGTATCAAGCCCAGATCCAAGTGGCGGAGATCCCACCAGGTCCACCCGTATTGCAAACCCTGGTGACCGAAGTTTATGGCCCGGATTATGCAGGACAAATAGAGGTTGCGTCCCAAATTCGGCAGCTGTATGAAAACTTCTCTGGAATTGCTGATGTAGATTGGTATGTGGAAAGTCCCCAGACTGATTACCGATTAGAGATTGACCAAGAGAAAGCAGCTCTGAATGGGATCACCCCTGCCCAAATTTCGGAAGCCCTGAACATTGCTCTTTCGGGTCGAGTTGTGGGCTTACTCCATGATGAAAACTCCCGAGAAGACGTGGGTATCCATCTCCGGTTTAGTGCTGCTAGCCGCACGAATTTAGAAGATCTAAAAGCGTTAAATCTGAAAGGATCTTCAGGGGATCTAGTACCGTTGAGTAGCTTGATTCAGACCGAAACTACGACAGTGGATCAAAGTATTTACCACAAGAATTTACAACCCGTAGTGTATGTTACCGGAGACGTGGCAGGCCGAGTAGAAAGTGCGGTTTATGCCATGCTCAACCTGCAGCCCCAGATTGATCAACTGACGCCTCCCAGTGGCCCTAAGCTCAAAACTTATTTGACTGGACAGCCCCCAACAACGGAGATCTACTCGATTAAGTGGGATGGGGAATGGCAAGTGACCTATGAAGTTTTCCGGGATTTGGGTATTGCCTTTGCAGTGGTGCTTGTCTTGATTTATGCCCTAGTCGTGGGGTGGTTCCAGTCATTTATAACGCCACTGGTGATCATGGTGGCAATCCCCTTTTCTCTGATTGGGATCATGCCTGCCCACTGGCTAATGGGAGCATTTTTTACAGCCACATCCATGATTGGGTTTATTGCTGGGGCAGGGATCGTAGTACGGAATTCAATCATTCTGGTGGATTTTATCGAGCTGCGCCTCAAGGAAGGAATTCCTCTAGAGCAAGCAGTCATTGATGCCGGAGCGATCCGATTTCGTCCTATGATGTTGACGGCTGCAGCTGTGTTTGTGGGATCTGCAATTATTTTGACGGATCCGATTTTTCAGGGATTAGCCATTTCATTGATGGCCGGGGAAGTCGCGTCTCTATTGCTTTCTCGTTCGGTAGTGCCCATTTTGTATTATAAGATCTGGCGGAAGAAATATGCATCGCTAGAAGTAGATCAGCACCCTAGTCCTGATTCTAGACCTAAGGATCCCGAGATCGTGGAAGCCAGTCTCTCTCAACCAATTACCTCTGCCGAATAACTAGGATTGATGAATGACAAGAATGTTCATGACTTACCCCTTCAATCAAATCCTAGATTTCCTGTTTGAAGATACCAGTAACCAAACCGTCTATGCCAATCGCTTGATAGGCGACCGTGAAATCTTCTTCCTGAGCAGTGTAATAATCAGTGTTATCTCCGCTCTCGAACATACGAATAGTCAGATGGCCTATCTGATCAATGGAACACAGTTACTCACAGGAGATGCCCTCTTCATTTGTGGATGTGGACGCACTGATGTCCAGAGTGATGATGCGGCAACTCTTGGTGATGTCGTCACTCAAAAGCTGTTGACTCAGGTCAGTATTTGAAGCCTCACGACCCTAGAGACTTAACTATGGCTGAACAAAAGATCCCTATTCCAGGTTGGCTACAGCATTATCCCAAGGCTAATCTACCTGGAGATCTGATTGCTGGATTTATTGTGGCCATCATGTTAGTCCCCCAGGGGATGGCCTATGCGCTACTGGCAGGACTCCCCCCAGAAGTTGGACTCTATGCCAGTATTCTTCCGGGAGTGACCTATGGCTTAATCGGATCGATCCCGTTTTTATCGGTTGGCCCTGTTGCGATCGATTCTCTCTTGGTAGCTAGTAGTATTGCTCCTCTAGCAGCCGCCGGGAGTCCTGAATACTTGGGATTAGCTCTGCTTCTGGCCTTAATGGTCGGAATTTTTCTCCTAGGGATGGGATTGCTGAGGGTGGGGTTTTTGGCAAATTTCCTCAGTCAAACCGTGATCACTGCGTTTACCAGTGCCGCCGCTTTGATCATTGGTCTTAGTCAAGTTAAGCATCTACTAGGAGTCAAGATTCCGAATACAGAATCGTTTTTCACCCTTCTAGGATTCCTGGGGCAGAGCTTGGATCAAACCAACCTGATCACACTAGGACTGGGATTAACCAGCATCACCCTACTGATCTACGCTAACAAGCGCTTTGAGAAGGATCTGCACCGCTGGAAGGTTAACCCAGGCTGGATCCTGCCGATCATCAAAAGTGCTCCTTTGTTGGTTGTACTCCTGACTACTCTACTTGTTTGGGAGTTTAACCTAGCCGAAAGTTTAGGGGTGAATGTGGTGGGAACAATCCCAGCAGGTCTACCCCCTTTGACTATTCCTAACTTAGATCCGATTCAAATTCAGACTTTGATCCCATCGGCTTTGACCATTAGCTTGATCGCCTTTATGGAAAGTTTCGCGGTAGGTAAATCTCTGGCCAGCCGGAAACGACAAAAGGTAGATCCCGATCAACATTTAATTGGGCTCGGGATTTCTAATCTAGCAGCCGCATTCAGCAGTGGCTACCCAGTCACAGGGGGGATCAGTCGCTCAGTGGTCAATTATTCGGCAGGTGCTAACACGGGATTGGCCTCGATCTTTACCTCTATTCTGATTGCCTTAACCGTCCTATTCTTAATGCCTTTATTTTTTTATTTACCTCAGGCAACCTTGGCGGCAATCATCTTGGTAGCCGTATCATCATTAGTTGATTTCCGACCCTTGCAGCAAATCTGGCGCTACGATCAAATCGATGCGGGGGTTTGGATCCTAACCTTTTTAGGAGTATTAGGATTAGGAATCCAGAAAGGGATTGGTATTGGAATCTTGGCGTCTCTATTGCTGTACTTGTGGCGGAGCAGTCGGCCCCATATCGCTGTAGTTGGTCAAGTGGGAGATACAGAACATTACCGCAACATCCTACGGCATCAGGTCAAGACATTTCCCGGTATTCTGGCGATCAGAGTAGATGAAAGTCTATTCTTTGCCAATACCCGTTACTTGGAGAACTTTGTTCTGAATACAGTAGCAGAGCAGCCTGATGTTCATTATCTTCTGTTAATCTGTAGCGCCATTAACTTCATTGACGGTAGTGCACTTGAAACTCTTTTTGATCTTATTGAGCAACTCCGACAATCTGGAGTGGGGTTTTATCTAGCCGAAGTGAAAGGGCCTGTTATGGACCGCTTGCAGAAGGTTGGATTTATGGAACGTATCGGATCCGATCACATTTTCCTTTCCACTCATCAGGCGATGCAATTATTGAGTGCTGAGGTAGCTTCTCCCCTAGGGACAAAAACATAGTTTCTTTCCAGGGCTATTTCATTCTAAAAATGCGCTTGAGCGTGTCTAGACCAAATTTACA
>CAYMOX010000020.1:0-63857 GCA_964392245.1 uncultured bacterium | reverse complement strand
ACGATATGGATACAAATCTAGTCTCTCCGGCCTAGAGTGACAAAAGAGGGATATTGCCGTTTTGGGGTAATTTTTCTCTCTGAACGTGATCTCCCTGTGACAGGGTGACACTAACTGATTCTGACGTCTCAAAACCCTGTGGTTGGTGAGTTTTCAGTGGTTGAGAAACTGTCACACCCCGGTGTGACACTCCTGTGACACTTGTGACACTTGTGACACTTTTCTCTGTATTGGCATCATTTGCTACTGTGACGAGCTTCAGGCTTAATCCCTTCCCCTTTAAGACTCCAAACCCTTGCTCTGCAAGGAATCTCATCATTTCCTTGATCTGGTAGCCTGGGGTTTTGCGAAGGATTGACCTTTGGATGTCACGGGAGGTGATAGAGCCTGCCTTCTGGAGTAGGGCTCTAATCTTGAGGAGGTTTCCTTCCAACTGAGTCAGAGGATCCTGGCCATTATGACTAACGAGCAAGCGTAGCTGAGACAGGTAGAAGTTGGTGAGGTAGAGGGCGCGGCCCATCATCTCCTCGGGAATAAACTGATCCGGCTTCTCGCCCTCGGCCACCGCCCAGATGATATGGATCAGTAATGCCACCCGTGCAGCATACGCCTCCATCTTGGGATAGGCCGATTTGAGGACAGGGATCGTCTCCTCCTGCAATTTGTTCACCAGCTTGTGCTGCCAGCGCTCGAACTTGGCCTTGGCTGCCGTGGTGAGAAAGTAATCCTGCTCAGGCAGTTCCCCCAAGTAGTGGTAGAGGGCCTCCAATATTTCTCCCAGTCCTGTATCCCGATCCGCGTCTACACCTGTGAGATTCAAATAGGGAGGGGGCATGGGCACGACACAGAACAACCACCTGGCCCAGACTCCAGCATGATCATCGGCTCCACACTGCTCTTGTAGTTGCCGCAGGGTTTCCCACTGAATGGATCCGGTGCAGCTGATCGCTGATCTCGGGAGGAAGATGGATTCTTTCGTCCGATCCTTGTTGATTTCACCGCCATTGAACTCGGTCAGATCCTGCTGCATGTCATCGCCGTGGCCGCCGCGATACTTATTCATGCGGGTGAAGCGTCCGGCTAGCTCATCGGTGTAGTCCAACAATCCGCGGGGATTCTCTGAGTGGATGCGGATCTTGGCTTCGATGGTGGTGTCGTTGATGATGTATCTCCGTCTGGGAGGGGGCGATGTCGGTTTGGGACCACAGCCTGGTTCCCAGTTCTCCATGGATTGTTGATAGGCCAGCTGTTTTGCCTGCCATTCCTGGAAAGCCTTGGACTCCAGGGCATAGAGCGGATCCACGATGGCTCGCTGGGTGGGAGTTTTGCGATCCCCAGTGTTGGCAACGAGAGCTGTGCGGAAGATGCAGGGTTGGGTGTAACCGGAGCTGGCTTTGACAACGATCCGAGCACTGGTCCCGATCTGGCTCCCCGCAGTAGGAATGAATGTGGTGAGGAGAGCTGCGGTGGTAGTGGGCATGGCTTGAGCCGTTGCCACCATCGGATCGGCAATCTTGGTAGGAAGGATCCGATGCAGATCCAGTTTTTTCGACTCCAGGGCGATGAGTTCCTGAAAGCGATTGGAGGTTTCGGACAGGGCTTCCTCATATTCATGGGTGGTTTCGATAGCCTCCAGCAGTCGTTCCACTTCTCGAAGACTCCGGCCATACTCAGCGGCCAGATCCAGTAGCACAGCCTGGCGGGAAGCTTGATCCAGGTTCTTTTCCAGGAGTTCTTCGAGCCTCTCTCTCAAAGGAACTGGGGGGGGATCTTCTGCTTTCTGACTTGGGAGATTGGAGTGATTATGCTTGGGTGGATCATGTCTGGGGAACCCACTCTGCTCAGCCAGGTGAGCCAACGTTCCGAGGGAGATCCCCGAACTGTTAAAGCTCCTCCACTTCTTATTGCACTCCCCAGGTTTGTACTTGGCACTCTGGGCACTCCACCGATCCCATTCCTCAAGAAGACCGTCATCTCCAACCGAGTGAAGTGCCATTCCCACCTGGATCCAGGTGTCATAATCATCCGCCAGACGGTGATCCAGAGCCTCCAGGTAACAGAGCGCTCGGCTTCGAGCATCCTGATGCCCGTTTCCATTAGTGTGATATCCATTCTTGGAGTTGGAATTAGCAGGATTGATCAGCAGTTTCACCATCCATTTCGGTGCGGCGGCCACCAGAGTTGTTTCCCCAGAATTGAAGGGAGGGTTGATCCAGCGGTAATACCCTGTCTCAGGATGAACCGAGGGTGGGAGCACTGATTGACAGTGATTGAACCGGAGTTCCAGCTGCTCCTCCTTTCCATCCGCCCCGATCACCCCCGTCTTGAAAGCAACTCTGTTCCTGAAGTTTGAACCTTTGGAAACTTTCACATTGAAGAGACGCTGTTCCCTGCCAGGTTTTCCTGAAGTCCAGCTCACCGTGACGGGTGGATCCTCTCCCCCAGACAACTCCCGATACTTGTCCAAGGCACTGGATCCGTCAAAGTCTACCGACAGCAGGAATCCTCCCTGGTAAACACTCACTTCCCCTAACCGCAAGCCATATCCCTTCGCCCAACCTTCACGGATCTCCTCTTCGATAAACCACCTCTCCAGGGGCGCTTCCACCTGCCACCTCATTCGGTAAGGAGCTTTCCGCTCATTCACGGGCGTCAGCACCCAACTCTCAGGGATCTGACTCAGCCCCTCCAGGAGTGCTTGCTTATTCATGACTCTTCACCCTCCCTAGTGAAATACAGCTCATCAAACTCCACATGATCACAAAATACTTCCCTATGTATGATTACAGTATTCCCTCTAACTGATGAAATCATAATCAGATACTCACTAAGTACACTTCGGTTTACCACAGTTATTCTCTGTATATAGCTATTTATTCCCTATGTCCTATATCATGTCGTCATTGCCGATGATGTTTCTGTGAGGCTCTTGCTTATGAATCTTGAAATGCGCCAGCGATTGGCCCTCCTCCTTAAGCAACTACGCGGGGATCGCTCTCAGCGCCAATATGCTCCGGAGCTGTGTCGTGAATTACAACTGCTGGGTGCCTCTGCCATCAGTTACTCTGCTTTACGTGGCTACGAGGAATCGCAAGCAGAACCAGGGGTGGAGTTCCTGGAAGTGGTGGCTCGTCTGCGGGGATGGGATCTCTCGCGCCTGATGGCCTACCTGCGAGGAAATGAGCGGGTGGAATCGCAGCCTGTATCCGTGGAGGGAATGAAGCAACAGATCCAGGGGCTGTCTTTGGTGGAGAAAGGAGAGATCCTGGCCTGGCTTGCTGACCATGTGCAGCCGGAGTTGCGAGCTTTGACCAAGATCCCTGTGGTGATGGAGGGTGAGGCTTCTCGCAGGCGGAGGAGAGCATGATTGAAAAGTTCTTTTTCTTGATGTCGTCTGGAGGAAAACTGCCTGTGGGGATAGCAGCGGTTCCAGCGGGATCTCCTTTTGAGCCAGAGGATTGTGCCGACTGGTTTTCTCTGGATGAGCTATTGAATATCAAGATCGGGACGACCTTTGGCTTGAGAGTAACAGGGGATTCGATGCTTCCCAGAATTGAGCCAGGGGATTGGTTGTTGGTGGAGCGCTGTGACATCGCCCCCATTGGCCAGATCGTGGTGGCGGATGTGGCAGGGGAAGGATGGGTAGTGAAGCGGCTGAAGGGAAACTCCCGCCTGAAACTGATCTCAGACAACAAGAACTACCCACCGATCATGACAGAGTTCAAGATCGTGGGCTGGGTGAGACACATCATCAAGGAGGCGAGATAAATAGGTGAGGATCTTGAAAATTAGCTTCAATGCACCTGGACTGCACCACAATAAATGGCTACTATAGTGCTGTCTTTTCTGAGGTGATCTATGAACCTGCAACAATATAATGACTTGGCTGTGCCCGCTGGTGCTCCCCCCCCTCCCTACTGGGATCGCGGATGGTCCTAAGGCAGTGGAGAACTACCTGATCAAGACCTTCCAGGGCTGTGCCGCTGCTGAGGCCACGCTCAATGAGCAAACCGAAAGCCGTGATAACACCTACCGTTGGAGCATCAACGAGAATGGTCAATTCGTCGGATCTTTCCGCACAGAGATCAATCTCTCTGGTGTGACTGCTGCTTGATCCTGGTTTGGCTGAAAGGTGAGTGCATAGATAGCTACCTCTTCCCCTGTGGGAGGGGTAGTTTCCTCAATGAGGTGATGTGATGACTACAACAACTTCAACCGCTAACTTTGAACGAGCTCTGACCTTTACCCAGCAATGGGAGGGTGGGTTCGTGGATCATCCGAATGATCCTGGAGGCAGAACGAATTTTGGAATTACTCAGGCCACTTACAACCAATGGCGAAGATTAAAACAGTTGAGCCCACAAGATGTACTCCGGATCCAGCCTCAGGAGGTGAAGTGGATCTACTGGGAGAACTACTGGATCCCTGCCAAATGTCCTGAGATGATCCTGCCCCTGGCGGTCGCTCATTTCGATACCGCTGTCAATTTTGGAGTAGGGGGAGCAACGAAGTTTCTCCAGTCGGTTCTCGGAGTTGGTGTTGATGGGATCTGGGGACCGATCACCCAAGCTGCTTTCGAGAAAGCCAACACCAAGGAGACAGCTCAAGCGATTGTGGAGGCACGGATCCGTTACCGCTATCAGCGAGTGGCTCAGGCTCCCAGCCAGAGAGTATTCCTGCAGGGGTGGCTTAACCGTGACAATGCTCTCCTCTCTCTCGTTCGTCGTTTGTAGGGGGTAGTAATGGGAATGGTGGAAATGATCGTGATGGGCGGATCTCTGATGACGGTGATGGAACTGGGCCGCCGCTTTTCTGTTCTCGGGAATCGCTACTCCATGCTCATGCAGGAGGTGGGATATCTCAAGGAACGGATCGCTTATCTGGAGCGGGATCTAACCGCTTGCCGAATGGAAGTGGAGATCTGGCGGGACAAGTACATGCGATCTGGGCAGGAATGAAAGGATATGGAGACTCTATCGGAGCTGTTCGCCCTTGGCGGCCCACAGGGCATCCAGTTTTTGATCCAGACCAAACTCCTGAAGAGGACTGGGGCTCGATTGGGAAAGAGAGTGGCATTTCTTGATCTCACTAAAGGTGCAGATCTGGTGCAGCTCAGAAGTTTGGGATTCAATGCGGTGGGATTGGATCAAACAGAGGCTGATGATCTCCCTCCTGCAGATGTGGTGCTGCTGAGTGACCCCTCATTGGTAGAGCAAGCCTGGGATCTCACTCACTTTGTCCTGGCAGCTGATGCTGGGTTGGCTGATGAGTTGCGTCTGATCGGAAAGGTTTATGAACTACTGCCTCAACGGTTGGTTGTTCTTCCTAAAAAAATGAAGGCTTTCATTCGCACGTTGCTATCGGTTGCTGTGAATGATGTTTGATCTGTTGCTGCTGGAGCTGTTGACTAAGGTTTTGGAGGTGGGGATCCGCCAGGCGCTGGATCAGGTCACCCTCTGCAAAGGTCAGAACCTACAACTTCACCCAGGACGGAGTGCGATCCATCTCTACAAGTTGAGCCGACCCATGCAGGCCCTGGTGAATGCTGGTCTGATCCAATCAGGCTGGACGCACCTCGATTATGGGTGTGGTTATGGGGACGATGTGACTCGACTGCAGAGGATGGGGATCCAATCCTGGGGCTGGGATCCTTATTGGTTTCCCCACACTCCCAAACAACCTTCTGATGTCGTCACTTGTCTGTTTGTGCTGAATGGGATCCTGCATCGGGAGGAACGAGTAGCTGTTCTTCAAGAATGCTGGTCACTGACAAAGCGGTATTTGGTGATCAGTGGACGGGTACCTCCGGTGTTTGGTGGGCAGTGGATCCCCCATGGAGACGGTTACATCAGTCCTCATCGCAGGGTATTTCATGTGATCGGGAATATGAAGACCTTCCAATGGTTTGTGGAATCCACCCTGCAGGTGGAGACTCATGTGTTGCTCGTCAAGCCGATCACAGTGATCATTGCCAGGGACACGGATCAGCTGGTGCTGGAACTCATTGCTGGCCTCAATGCCAGGTTCCAAACCTCTCCTTCTGTTCCCATCCCTCAGCCTGTCGCCCTAGTGCAGTCATAGACCCTTTCTGAGCACTGCGGATCCTATCGCTCCAGTTCCGATCCAGGCATTGAGTCTCATGGGGCCTGGAATTCGCACATTCACCCTGGCAGAACCCTGATCCCCTGTCAAAGTCGTTCCTCCAGTGGGGGGCTCCACGTATGACAGGTGCTCATGAACCTGCCCCTTGGTGATCACCGAATTCTAGGTCCCCCAATGAAAACTCTGCACACATGGATCAAAATCTGGAAACTCTCTCGCCAGTGCCAATACATCAAAAGTCTGAGAGACTTTGCAGAGTACACAGGTCAGCCGATGGAAACCCCAGTCAGAGAAGAATGGCTCTGGTGGCGCATGACGCTCAAGCGCTAGGGATCCGGCAGGGTCTCGTGCCCTGGAGCCTTGGATTTCTCGCTAGCTTGGGGCTTCTCTCTACGTGGGGCTGCAGGTACTGGCAGCTGGATCTTCCCAATCGATTTGACCCACCCACAGTATCAGCCGGATCAAGGCCAAGGCGAGACAACTGCGTTGTGCCCTGATCCTGGCTGAATGATCTGGGGTTGTTCAACCGACGGGAGATCCCAGTCTCATGCCAGTCACCAAGCAGACCCTCACCACCGAAGCTCGACAGCAGCGAATCGCTCAGTATCAGCAACGGATCCAGATTCTCAAGGCTGCCTTCGATGCTCTACCTGAGAATGGAGCTGGATCAGCCTACGGTGAGATCCTAGAGGAGATTGAGGATCTGAGGTTTCGAATTCAACAGTTGGTAATGTAACTATAAGATGCCTCTCAAAGAGGCTGTAGGTTGTATCGCACCCTGTAGGGCACCCCTGAATGGGGATGTTTCTCAAAGAATCTGGTGTAACAGGCATAAGATCCTTCTGGGTTGGCATCCTAAGACGAGTTGGCGTTTCCCTCAGCACACATGTATGGCAGACAATATTGCTCCTGGTGCGCGGATCCTTTGTCGAGATGCAGAATGGCTGGTCAGGTCAACCTCTCTGGCCTCTGATGGGAGTCGTGTGATCGAGGCGGTGGGGGTTTCGGAGTTTATTCAGGGTCGGCCAGCTCGGTTCGTTGAGGAGCTTGAGGATGATCTGGAGGTGTTGCGGCCTGAGGAGACGGATCTGGTGGTTGATACGTCCTCGGGGTATCTCAACAGCCTGCTGTTTATTGAGGCTCATCTACGGCAAACGGCTCCTCCAGATGAACGGGTGTATGTGGGTCATCGGGCAGCTATGGATCCGCTCCCTTATCAGCTGATCCCAGTGCAAAAGGCTCTGAGTAAGCCTCGGCAGAGGATCTTGATTGCAGATGGGGTGGGTCTGGGTAAGACCTTAGAGTGCGGCATCCTGGTGTCTGAACTGATCCGACGGGGGAAGGGGCGACGGATCCTGGTGATTGCGACTAAGTCGATGATGTTGCAGTTCCAGAAGGAGTTCTGGGTCCGGTTTACGATCCCTCTGGTGCGGCTGGACTCGGTGGCGATTCAGCGGATCAGGGCTCGGATTCCAGGTAATCATAATCCCTTTCACTATTACGACCGGGCGATCATTTCGGTGGATACGCTCAAACAGGATCGGGAGTACCGCAGCTATCTGGAGAAGGCTCACTGGGACATCATCATTATTGATGAGGCTCATAATGTGGCACGGCGTGGGAAAGGCCAGGGGGCTTCGCAGCGAGCAAAGTTGGCAGAACGGCTGTCCGCTCGATCCGATACGTTGATCTTGTTGTCGGCAACTCCCCATGATGGTCGGCCTGAGAGTTTTGCCAGTTTGATGAATATGTTGGATCCGACGGCGATTGCGAATGAGTCGGAATACACCAAGGAGGATATCCGGGATCTGTATGTGCGGCGGTTTCGGAAGGATGTTTTCCAGGATCTGAAGCAGGTGATCCCGGAGCGGGAAGTGCAGGCGGTTGAGACTCCAGCTTCTGTTGCTGAGGAACGGGTGTTTGAGGTATTGAATGCTCTCAAGCTCAAGGGGATCGATAGTCGCAAGAAGGCTGGGCAGTTGTTTAAGACGACTCTGCTCAAAGCAATGCTCTCCAGCCCTGCGGCTTGTCTGGAAACAGTGAAGAATCGGCTGAGACGGTTGACTCGCCAAGAAGAAGGGGAGACCGATCCGATCTCTACAGAAGATAGTGCTGAGCTGAGGGAATTACAGCGGGTTTTAGAGCAGGTTGAAATCAAGGATTTCTCTAAGTATCAGCGGTTGCTGAAGCTCATTCAGGATCCAGAACCCCAGGGCTTTGGCTGGAAGGGAAAGGATCCAACGGATCGGTTGGTGATCTTTACTGGCCGGTTGGAGACGATGCGGTTTTTGAGGGAGCACCTGGAAGAGGATCTAAACCTAAAGCCAGAGGCCATTGAGATCCTGGATGGGTCGATGCCGGATAAGGATCAGACGGCGATTGTGGAGAACTTTGGTCAGGAAAAGGCCAAGGTGAGGATCTTGATTGCGACGGAGGTGGCATCAGAGGGTCTCAACCTGCACTACCAGAGTCATCGCCTGATCCACTTCGATATCCCCTGGTCGTTGATGACGTTGCAACAGCGCAATGGCCGGATCGATCGGTATGGGCAGAAGCGACAGCCTCAGATCCGGTATCTGTTGACCCGATCCCAACTGGAGCGGATGGACGAAGTAGAACGGATCATCAAGGTGTTGCTGGAGAAGGATGAGAAGGCGATCCAGAACATTGGGGATCCTTCGGTGTTTATGGGGGTGTTTGAGGCTGGGGCTGAGGAGGAGGTCACGGCTCAGGCGATTGAGAGTGGTCAGTCAGCAGAGGTCTTTTCTCAGCAGCTGGATCAGAATGCAGAGCAGAAAGATGAGTTTGATTTCCTGAGCTGGTTTGAGGAGCCGACCGTTAGCACCAGTGGCGACTTGTCGCAGCCCCAGAACATGGAGGGAGAGTTACTGAGTTTATTTCCTTCTACCTATGACTATGTTTGTAAGGCCCTGAAAACCCTAGGGGACGGGATCCAATTGAACTTTGTGGAGGAGGAAAGGCTAATCGAGCTCAAGATGCCTGTCGAGCTGGAGCGGCGGTACGAACGGTTGCCCTATGAAATCTTGCCCAAGGAGACGGAACTGTTGCAGATGACGGATCGAGTGAGTGCGATTCAGTTGGCTATGGAGGAGGCCCGTAGGGAAGAGGCTCGCTGGCCCTCGAAGCAGTACCTCTGGGATCTGCATCCGGTGGTGGAGTGGTTGACGGATCGGTGTCTGTTCCGATTTGGGCGACATCAGGCTCCTGTGTTGCGGCTGTCTAAGGGGATGGCGGACCAGGAGGCGACGTTTGTGATGTTTGGGATCCTGCCCAATCGGCGGGGGCAGCCGGTGGTCAATCGCTGGATCTCGGTGGTGTTTGAGGGAGGGAAGTGGAAGCGAGTGGAGGATTTCTCTGAGACGCTGCAGCGGACCCAGTTAGGGCAAAGGGATCTGCCCAATCCTGGGGGTGGGTTGCCTGAGGATCTGTTCGGGTTACGGGCTGAGGCGGTGAAGCAGGCTCGTCAGTTTCTGCTGGAGGCTCGGAAGGGGTTTCAGGCGGAGCTAGATCCTAAGCTGGCAGAACAGAAGCGGAGGTTGGAGATCCTGCGGGATCGGCATGTGGAGCAGTTGGAGATCCGGTTTGGTGAGGATAAGCGGCCCAGTGCTATCAAGGAACAGCGGCGGCAGGGGGAGCTCTCTCGCATTGAGCGGATCTTTACGGATTATCGGGAGTGGGTGGAGCTGTCGATGACCACGGAGCCTGAACCCTATATCAAGTTAGTTGCTGTTCTTACCGTGTTCTGATGGATCAGGAGTCTTCATGAGATCATCTTCATTACACGCCCGACCTTTGAGGCCCTCACCCCCAGCCCCTCTCCCAGAGGTAGAGGGGAGTAACAGCCTGTTGCTAGTGGAGATCTGACATGGCCCTGGCCGGAATCGCTAACGAGAATGAGTTCTACTCTGCTCACTACCTGGATGCCATTCTCAAGGAGGACATCAAGGGGATCGCTCAGAAGTGGAAAGGATCCTTAGAGGAAGAGGAGCAGTCGCCGGACAAAGCTCTGGGAGCTCTGCGACAGGATTTTTTCCGGTTACGGGATCGGTTTGAGCGGGAGAAGGATCCGGTAGAGCGGTTGCAGTTGCAGCGGGGCTTTTTGCAGCAGATCCTAGCGGTGCTGGGGTATGAGTGGCAGCCGGAGATCTTGCTGCTGGATGATGACAGTCTGTTGCCGGTGGTGGGTAAGGTGCTGCGGGGGAATGGATCCCCTCTGTTGTGGGTGCTGGAGGGGTTTAATGCTGAGTCGGAGCCTTCTGATCTGCTGAGCTTGCCGTTGGATCCGGTGCAGTATGAGGGCTTGCCTGCGGAGGAAGGAGAACGGTTGGAGGGGATCAGCCTGGAGGATCTGATCTCGGATGTTGTGCTGGCTCAGGATAGTCCGCCTCGCTGGATCATTGCCCTTAGTCTGGACCAGATCGTGTTGATCGACCGCCATAAGTGGAATGCTTCACGGCTGCTGCGGTTTGATCTGATGGAGTTGTTGGGGGAACGGGATCCGGATGCGTTATTGGCGGCGGCGACGTTGCTGCATCGAGAGCATACCTGTCCCTCGGAGGGGAGTGCGCTGCTGGATGAGCTGGATGAGAACAGTCATCGTCATGCCTACAGTGTCTCGGAGGATCTGAAGTTTGCTCTGCGGGAGGCCATTGAACTGTTGGGGAATGAGGCTCTGCTCTATCGGCGGACGGTGAGTAAGAAGCGGGTCTTCTCCAGTGAGGCTCAGCAGGAGCGGGGGGAACGGGAGATCGATCCCGATCAGCTCAAGATCGAGTGTTTGCGGTGGGTCTATCGGTTGCTGTTTGTCTTTTATATTGAGGCGCGACCGGAGCTGGGTTATGTGCCCATGGGATCGGATGTCTATCGGGAAGGGTACAGCCTGGAGTATCTGCGGGATCTGGAGCAGGCGGAGCTACTCACCCATGAGGATGAGAATGGCTATTTTATCGATACCTCGATCCGGCAGTTGTTCCGGTTGCTGTGGGAGGGGTATCCCCGTGAGGATTCGGTGCAGCGGGAGTTGTGGGACCACCAGGAGGAGGTGATCCACGATACGTTTCGGCTGCCAGCCCTGAAGAGTCATCTGTTTGATCCGGATCGGACACCCATGCTGAATGGGGTGAAGTTTCGCAATGCAGTGTTGCGGCAGGTGTTGGAGTTGATGTCGTTGTCTCGGATCGGGAAGAGCAAGCGGCGGGGGCGGATCAGTTATGCCCAGTTGGGGGTGAACCAGTTGGGGGAGGTGTATGAGGGCTTGCTGAGTCTGTCGGGCTTTATTGCAGAGGAGGATCTGTATGAGGTGAAACCGGCGGATAACAAGAGTTCTGAGTCGGATGACGATGAGGATGACGAGGACTCTGGCAAGAAGTCTAAGAAAGGGAAGGATCACGATGATCTGGAGGTGGGCTACTTCGTCACAGCAGATCGGGTAGAGGAGTTCAAGCCGGAGGAGTTGGTGGCGGATCCGAAGACGGGTCGGAAGCCCCGCAAGCATGAGAAGGGTAAGTTTTTGTTTCGGTTGGCGGGTCGGGATCGGCAGAAGAGTGCCAGCTATTACACGCCCCAGTCGTTGACGGAGTGTTTGGTGAAGTATGCCCTCAAGGAGTTGCTGCAGGATAAGACTGCGGATCAGATTCTGGAGCTGAAGGTGTGTGAACCGGCTATGGGGAGTGCGGCGTTTTTGAATGAGGTGGTGGATCAGCTGGCAGAGGCGTATCTGGAGCGGAAGCAGGCGGAGCTGGGGCAGCGGATCCCCCATGAGCGGGTGACGATCGAGAAGCAGAAGGTGAAGATGCTGCTGGCGGATCGGAATGTGTTTGGCATTGACAAGAACCCGATCGCGATGGAGCTGGCGGAGGTCTCTCTGTGGCTGAACTGCATCTATGGGGAGCGGGAGGGAAATCAGCAGGTGTTTGTGCCCTGGTTTGGGTTGCAGCTGCATTGTGGCAATTCTCTGATCGGGGCGCGGCGGCAGGTCTATCGGCGCAAACAGGTGACCGGATCCAAGAAGGGGGGGGCGAAGTGGCATGAGGGTGAGCCGGAGCGGATTCCATTGGGGCAGGAGTTGCCGCCGGATGGCATCTTCCACTTTTTGCTGGGGGATCCGGGGATGGCGAACTACACCGATAAGGTGATCAAGTCGATGGAGCCGGAGGCGATCAAGCAGATCCAGGGGTGGCAAAAGGAGTTTTCTAAGCAGGGGTTGACGGCGGAACAGGCGGAGTATGGGCTGCGGTTGAGCCAGCGGATCCATCGGTTGTGGGAGTCTTATGCTGTGGATCTGGCCCAGATCCGGGAGCGGACGACGGATCCGTTGGTGGTGTGGGGGCAGGATCTGGATGGGTTGCTGCCGAAGCCGCTGGAGCAGAAGGACAAGATCTTCGCTCAAGAAAAACTCTCTCAGGGGGTGGCGAATGCCAGTGCTTATCGGCGGTTGAAGCTGGTGATGGATTACTGGTGTGGGCTGTGGTTCTGGCCGATCAAGGAGGCGGATCGGTTGCCGACGCGGGAGCAGTTTTTGCAGGAGGTGGGGGCGATCCTGGGGGAAACGGAGATGTTGGCTCCGGCTCAGGAACAGTTGCAGTTGTTTCCAGAGACTCAAGGGGAGGAGCAGGGGAAATTATTTCTGACCACCTGGGGGTTTGTGGATCTGGATAAGTTGAAGCTGTTGTGTCCTCGGTTGGGGTTGGTGGAGGATCTGGCGGATCGGTATCGCTTTTTCCATTGGGAGCTGGAGTTTGCGGATGTGTTTCGGGAGAGAGGGGGGTTTGATCTGATGGTGGGGAATCCGCCTTGGATCAAGATTGAGTGGTCTGAAGGGGGGATCCTGGGGGATTACAATCCGATGATCGAGTTGCGGAAGTTGTCTGCTAGTGCTTTGGCTCAGGAGAGAGAGGAACTGTTTCGGAGTTATCCAGGGTTGAGAGCTGCTTACCTGAATGAGTATGAGGAACTTGATGGAACCCAGAATTTCCTGAATGCTCTACAGAATTATCCCTTATTGAAAGGAAGTCAGACTAATCTGTTTAAGTGCTTCCTTCCGCAGGCATGGACTTTTAATAAATCGACAGGTGTATCTGGCTTCCTTCATCCTGAGGGTGTTTATGATGATCCAAAAGGAGGATTGCTAAGAAGGAAGTTATATCCTCTGCTTAGACTTCATTTTCAATTCGAGAACGAGAAGCAACTTTTTCCGATTGGAGGTACTAGGCGTTATGGAATCAACATATACGGTGGCACATCCAATCAGTTTAACTTTCACCTAATCTCCAATCTCTTCCATCCTAAAACAGTTGATGAGTGCTTTAACCATGATGGGCATGATGCAGTAGGCGGTATAAAAACAGAGGATAACCTCTGGAATCTTAATGGCCATAGACATAGGATCCTGCAAGTCTCGCTGGATGAGCTAGATCTGTTCTCAAAACTATACGACACCGAAGGGACAGCTCCGGCAGAAGCAAGGCTCCCAACTTTGCACTCGACCCAACTTGTAAGTGTGCTGCGTAAGTTTGCGGCTCAACAAAATCGCTTGAGTTCGATGGACAGCCGATATCTTGCTTTAGAGATGTGGCATGAAACAAATACTCAGAAAGATGGAACGATCAGACGCAACACCACATTTCCCGAAGACACTAATGGCTTAATTCTCTCAGGCCCACACTTCTACGTTGGCACACCTGTCTACAAAACTCCTCGACGGATCTGCACCGAAAAGGGCCATTACGACACCCTCGATCTCACCACGATCCCCGACGACTACCTCCCCCGCACCAACTACGTCCCCGACTGTGATCCGGCAGAATACCGCCGTCGTACCCCCTGTGTGCCTTGGGGCGAACGGGATCCGGTGACAGAGTATTATCGGTTAGCTGCCAGAGGAATGCTTAGTCAATCTGGGGAAAGAACATATGTTGCTGCACTCATCCCGCCAGGGGTAGGACATATTCATGGAGTCCAAACAACTGTTTTTGAATCCATAGATATTCTGATTCGTCATACCTGCTTCTGCTACAGCATCATCTCAGACTTCTTTATCAAAACAACTGGACGATCTAACCTTCACTACACTTGGGAAAACTTTCCACTGATCGAAGCATCAGAACAACTCCGCTTACGGACACTCATCTTAAGTTGCCTCACCACCCACTACACCGATCTCTGGACCGAATGCTGGGATCCGGTCTTCCAACAAGACACCTGGGCCAAACAGGATCCGCGCCTCGACAACAGCTTCTTCCGCACCCTCACCCCCCACTGGCAGCGCCACTGTGCCCTCCGCACCGACTACACCCGTCGCCAAGCCCTCGTCGAGATCGATGTCCTAGCCGCCATGGCCCTCGGCCTCACCCTGGATGAACTGATCACCATCTACCGCGTCCAATTCCCCGTCATGCAGCAGTACGAGCGGGAGACCTACTACGATCGCAACGGTCGGATCATCTTCACCACCAGCAAAGGTCTAGTAGGAGTTGGCCTCCCCCGCAAAGGCAACAAGAAGAAAGGGATCCTGGGCTGGGAAGACGTGCAGCACATGACCAGCGGATCCGTCGAGCAAACGATCGAAGACGACACCCTCCCAGGCGGCCCGATCCAGCGCACGATCACCTACGAAGCCCCCTTCGACCGCTGCGATCGGGTGGAAGACTACCGCACAACCTGGGATCACTTCGAGAGCACCCCATGAAATCAACCCGTTACTTCGAGGAACAAGTCTTGGTCAAGCGTCCCTATCTGCAGAGAGAATGGTGTGAGCAAGCCATCCGTTCCCCCCTCAAACGAGAAGTCCAACCCAACGGTCGGATCCGCCACTGGATCTACATCGAAGCCCTGGGGAAATATCTCAGAGTTGTCACCCTCGATGATGGAGAAACGATCCATAATGCCTTTCCCGATCGAAACTTTCAACCCTAGGATAGTCCCATGAAATTCAACTACTACCCCGACACCGACTCTCTCTATATCAGTCTCACCGATCGCCCCAGTGCAGACTCCCAGGAAGTAGCCAATGGCATCGTTCTGGACTTTGACACAGAAGGCAACCTGGTGGGTATCGACATCGATCAGGCCAGCCAAATCGTCGATCTCTCTCGCCTGGAAGCTCAAGCCCTACCCCTCAGCACCCTCGCTCTCACCACCGCCCCCTAAAGGCTACGATGCCCAGCCCATAATGCACCTTTCTTCAAACGGGAAGGATCTGATGCCCGCCAAAGATCTGTACCACGACACCGTCAAAACCGCCCTGATCAAAGACGGCTGGACCATCACCCATGATCCCCTCAGTCTTCGTATTGGTAAGAAAGACCTGTTCATCGATTTAGGAGCCGAAAAACTCTTAGCTGCAGAGAAAGGCAACGCGAAGATCGCCATCGAGATCAAAAGTTTTGTCAGTCCTTCAATCATTCAAGATCTGGAGAACGCCTTGGGCCAGTTTGTTCTCTACCAGAATGCTCTAAGGATACTGGAACCCAACCGCACCCTCTACCTTGCTGTTCGAGAAGCGGTCTACCAGGATCTATTCCAGGAGGAAATTGGGAAAATGTTACTGGAGGGGCAGGTCCTCCAGCTCATAACGTTTGATCCAGATCAGGAGGTCATCACTCAATGGATACCCTAGAGCACTACCGCCAGATCATCCGCTCGGTCTTGAAGCCCTACACCCAGCTCACCTATGCCAACGTCGATGTCCGCAATCTAGCCGCCTTTGATCCAGAGACTGATCAATATGCCATTCTCACAGAAGGGTGGGAAGGCCCTCGCCACCACCACGGCTGTCTGATCCACATCGAGATCCGAGATGGCAAGATCTGGATCCAGCGCGATGGCACCGAAGACGGGATCGCCAATGAACTGGTCAGTGCAGGAATCCCGAAGGACGTGATCGTGCTTGGCTTCCACGAACCCTTTGTGCGTCCCCACACTGGCTTTGCAGTTGCTTAAGAGGATACTGCTGATCTTCTCAGAAGGGTTGCGATGATCTAGCGGTCTGGATCAGGAGAGTGTTCAACTGGATAGATCCCCATGGCCCGTTTGAGAGCTTCTTGACTCTTTCTCTCCCAGTCCGGATCCGAAGGATGGATCATCGTTTTGGGGGGCCGCGATCCCAATTCCTGATAGACAGGCTGAACCGCCGGTGTCCCTCTCAGATCCCAGGCCAGATCCATGAGTTGTCTCCGGGTCAACGTCGATAAGTCAAGAGAATTACTCATAGATCACCTCTCCTTCAGGAGTAATGACGATAACGATGCGGCTAGTGAGATCCTCATAGCGTCCAGTATGGACATAGAGCTTTCGATCCTGAGCGAGTTCCACAAAAGCCACAAAAGAGGATAACAGAACCACCTGTCTGACAACGCGATAGAGAGAGAGGCACTGATCAACAGTTGGATCCACAGGGAGCTCGCCAGGGCTTCGCGATCTAGCATAAGTCAGGCTGGCAAAAACATAAGCGGATCTATGGTCCCTTCATTCACCTATGACTATCCACCGTCGGCAATACTCTGAGCTGACTGAGTATGCTGTCTCTTAAGTCCCCCCTTTAAGACAATGACCCAAACCCGACAGCTCCCTATCAAGATCCCTCAAGATCAGATTGTGCAGTTCTGCCAGAAGCACCACATTCAGCGACTGGCCCTGTTCGGATCCATCCTCAGGGATGACTTTACCTCCAACAGCGATATCGATATCTTGGTGGACTTTGAGCCAGGGCATACCCCTGGTTTTGCCTTCATCGACCTGCAAGACCAGCTTTCAGAGATATTGGGGCGAGCTGTTGACCTTAACACCCCTCAAGATCTGAGCCGCTACTTTCGAGATCAGGTCATCGCCGAAGCCGAGGTGATTTATGACCAGCCTCAAAACTGACCGAGTCCGCCTTCAGCACATGCTAGATGCATCTCAAAAAGCCCTCCAGTTCACTCAGAATCGCAGTCGGCTGGATCTAGATCAAGATGAGATATTATCCCTTGCGGTAGTACGTCTCATCGAGATCTTAGGAGAAGCCGCCAAAAACGTATCACAACAGACCCGTGATCGAACCCCCAATATCCCATGGAGGCAAATCGCAGGTACCCGAGATCGACTCTCCCATGCCTACTTTGATGTCAACCTTGATATCATCTGGGATATCGTCAGCACAGATATTCCTCAACTCATACCCCAACTAGAGAAACTTCTCCAGGATCCTAAAGTCTGATAAGTAGTAAGTTAAGCTCTCACCTCGTTGGCAATATAATACTTTGCTGGGCTTTACAGGGACGCAATATGTCTATGCCAATGATTAAGCTGCTCTTCACGTTCCAACTGATCTTCTTGAGACGGTTCAGGTAGAGAATTAGTCTTCCAGTCATAATAACCGTGACTAGGAGACAATCCTTCGAAGTAAGCAATATTTTTGTTAGGATAGATGCCTTTTCTTCCTAGCCATTTGACACAGAAACGTTGCCAGAGAAAAACATGATCATGTACTTCTCCTCCTAAGGAACGAAGTTGTTTTACCGAAAGATTATTAGAGTTGAAGAGTATAGTCTCTAAATCACCTTTTGGGAATAGCCTAATCTCACTTCCTCCACCTCTGAAGAATTCAATAACAAACCATTCTCCGAAGTCAAAGATACATACTTCTGTATCAGTTCCATCATGAGCAAGTATTTCAATGTCACTAGAGAAATCTTGCGTATTCAGGTATGAAATAGTCTTTCCAGGAATAAGAATCCTGATCCTCAAGAAAGCATCAGAATAGTTTGACCAGAAATCTTTTCGTCGAGAAAGTCGTGTTCTTTCCTTGTCGTCAGGGGGTAGTTTATTTAGAATTCTATCAACTAAATTGGAAAAATCCTGATAACTTGCTGCCCCGATCCACTCTCGCAGATTCTTTCTTGCTTCTTCAGAAAGTGAGTGCCATGACAACGATAATCCCTTGGGGCCATAATGTTCTCTGAGCCATTGAATGAGATCAGGTAGGCTACCAGCTGTTTGTTTAGGCAAAGTCAACAGTAATCTCTCTACAGATCTAGTCTGTAATTCATGATTCATTTGATCAAAACAACGTATAAGCCACTGAGAATGATGCTTTGCAGGATTATCTATTGTACAGAATATCTCTGTCACTTCTCCAAAAGCATCTTGAATAGGCTGAATCCATGAGGGTAGTTTGGCTTTCACAAATAACTCTCTAGGAGATATATATTCCTGGAATGCTAAATTAGCTATTCCTGATGCTGGAGATTCAGACTGCAGGTAAGAAATAATTGATATTTGAGAAACAAATCTATGGAAATGTTTAACTTGGAAAGTCTTATAGGCTTCTAGGATTGAATCTACAAGGCTAATCTCACTTGAGTAATGAAGAGCCACACGCCAGAATAATACTTGCAGTAAAAAATAGTTATGTATTGATATTCCCCATAATTTCTCAGCAAGGATAAGAGACTGTTCGGGATTCCGCTTATTCCATTCGTGAATGGTATAGATGCAATAGATCCATTCTATTGGTAAGATATTCTCAGAATCCCCACAAAGTATTTGCGAACATATTTGATCAATATTTCCCAAGGAGTCAACATGCCTTGGCAGATCAATTAATTCCGAAAACTTCTCCTGACTCTCACAATCTAGTTCATGAGCAATAGAAATCAAGCTGATAGGAAGCTTGTGCTCAACATCAGATAGGATAAGTGGGGAAAACACATGATTATCTATCATACATCTATAATTCTTCTATACTCTGCTCAAGCTGATCTGTTCTGAATTGAAAACGGAAAACTACTTTCCGATCTACTGGATCATCTATATCTTGTCGAGAATCAATTTCACCTCGACCAGAAAGTAGTACCTTTTGACTAAATTCTTCTTTTGTAGGAAAGTCAAAGTCCTGAGAAAAAATATACTGCGAAACAGAAAGCGATCGCAGCAAACTTAATTCAAGATTAGATTTGTAATCTCCACTAGAGCTAGTGTGCCCTTCAATGACAACCCTAGATACCTCAGACTCGATCGTTGGGTTAGTAAATACAACACCACTATATACTGGGATAAATTGTCGAAGAAATTGGCGACCCTCAGGCTTTAATTCAGCACTTGCTAAGTCAAAGAGAATATTCTCTCTAATACTTATATCTCCCGTTTCAGGATTAACTGTAACATTGATGTTGTTTCCCTGTAACTCATTGATCAATGTGCCAATAATAATTCTTCGCTGTTCTTTGACCTGATCTAATAACCTTTGCTTTTCTAATTCTGATTCCTTAAGTTGCAATAGAACCGTGATAAATAGCAGTAGGAAGAAGAGAAAGATTCCTGACATTAAGTCACTAATGGACAAGAATATTCCATTCTCTTCTTCCTGAGAAATCTCTTCTTCTTGAGAGTGATAATGAAATAGATCCATCTAATTCTGGCTCCTTACCTGGCGATCTTGCTCTGCTGCTACAAGATAATTTGCCGCCTCTAATAGTGAAGAGCAAATCCTGGAAGTAGCTTTGTCTGCTTCTTCAAAGAATGTGATTTCATTATCCCTTGACTGTTGCAGATAATTGGTGAGGTGAGCATAACTTGCCTGAAGGGTCTGATCAAGATTAGATGCCAGCCTCTGGCAACTGTGATCAAAGGATTGAGATAGGTTTTTATAACTCTTTTCTACTATCTCAACTTCATCTGCGATATGACGTGACATTTCTTCGAGCTGAACCACCCTTGCACCAGAGTTTAGGCCAACAGCACAGACTAATGAATTGACCTCTTCAGCGGTTGTCCTTATTCTTTCCATACTTTCCTGGATCATCCTCGCCTCAGACTGAAAGACTTCATTCAGACTATTAATTACTTCCGAAAGGCCTCTTCTTTGCTCACCGAGAGTTCCCTCTAGTAGATTATTCTGCTCTAAAAAGAACTCTCTCAGAGAAGCCTGGTACTCTAGTCGAAACCTCTGCAACTCTTCTTGAACTGTGAGACGAGTATTTTGTAGCATCACATCTATATTGTTCAGAGATGCTCTCAGTTGCTCACTGGCACTAGCCATTAGCCCACATGCCTCAGACCCTACAGCATTGATTGTATGTGTCTGCTGTAGAAAAGCCTGGTTTGCTTCCTCTAAAACGGCTTTGGTATTACTTTCCACCTGCTGAAGCATTTCTTTTTGTAAAAGGGCTTGTTTATCCAAGGATGCTTCCAGATCAACCCGAATCCCTCTAAATGTATCTGCTGTAGTTTGTGCACTTTCATGAAGAGAAGTTATCAATGCGTCCTTGATCTCTGAGAATGTAAGTTTAGCCCTTTCAGCACTTTGCTCGAATGCCTCTCGTTGTGCTTGTAAACCAGTAATGCTCTGGTTAACAGCTGCCTGTATTTCTTGAGCAACTTGATACAAGACATCCTTTGTTTCGACCTGGAATTGAGTTAAGATTTGAGCTAGCTGCTGGGTAAAGTCATTAAGCCGTAAAAGTGTATCCTGTTGAAATTGCTGAATGGTTAGTATCGACTCCGATAAACTCTGAGAAATACCTCCTAACTCTACTCTTAATTCTTTGACAGCTTCTGACGATTCTTTAATCAGATCAGCACTTTGATCTAGCTTATCGATCACAGGTTCTAAAACCTGTTTTCTTAAATCATCAATCAAAGCTCTCATGAGTTCCTGTCCTTGATCAGCCTTAATCTCTCTTAGAATAGATATTTCATCTTTGATATCTCTAAATACAGGAGCCAGATGGAGCTCAATTGCCTGTCCAACAGATTTTCCTACTTGCCTCCCAATCTCATCTGGATTGATTTGACCAAGGCCGTCAATACGACGATTCATCTCTTGTGATACACCAAGCAATGCATCAGTAGCAGTTTTTGTGGAACTCAGAATCTGAATTGGGGATTCCTGAATGACAATGTTATCAAATTTGTTTTTTAGGCTATCTCGATAAAATTGTCTTATCAAACCTGTAGACACGAGAAATACCTGGCTAAAGATCGAACAACTTAACCCCATTAACGAAGTAGAGAACGCAGTTTTCATTCCAGTAAGCACCTGCTGGCTGGCAGTAATTAGACCTGGAATGTCGCCAACTTGTTCTAGATCAATAGCTGACAATGCATTTGTGATTCCCCAGAAAGTCCCAAGTATCCCAATAGCAATGTGTAAAGCTGGTATGAACGAAACAGGGCTACGGGGAATAGTTCTTGCCAGCTCAGCAGGATACTGTCGGAGAATATATCTTCCATCTCTTAGCCGAGAGGTGATCCTCTGAGTTCCCTCAAGAGTTTGACAATCAAGAACTTTTTTTATCCAACTCCATGCTTTTTTATTATTTGTCAGCTTGCCTGGCTCAATTGTTATATCTGAATTTAGTCTAGATTTAACTGTAGGCTTGTTTAGCTGAATTGATAAAAACTTAACTGCTTCACTATGTAAGGCAAAGTTATTCCATGAATTAAGGAAAAAACTATCTCAATCATTAATGGGATAATCAAGAATATGACACTTGCCCAATGAAAAAGATCGTTATCCCAGATCACATCCCAAATGCTAATTAACATTGTTCCCACTGCCTCTACTCTCTTGATTGATAAAGGGTTAGTTCTTCATCGGATAAAAGCCTTTCTGCAACTCTCACCGGCAAATGTTCTACATTACTCCTCCCATTTATAGGCTCAGCTAGACGGAGACTAAATAAAGGTTCATCTGTAGCCTCTGCGTCAATTTCAAGATATATCTCTGGGTGACAAGATTTCAGAAGTCTTATCTGTAGTAAGCTCTTCAAGTCCCGCAAAGATCTAGACAAAGAACTACTATCTCCGAAACAAATCCTAGATGCTTTCCAGGAATGATTAATGATTAAAATCCTATCGATAAGCTCAACTGAGTTCAACAGTTTTGCCATAGATACTATTCCTCAACGAGGTTAAGTGACTTTTTTCCTGGCAAATAACTTGAAACAATACCTATTGTTCAAGATTAATTACTTGTGCAGAGCATAAATCTCATGATCTGACTTAAACATGATCACCCATTTGGCCGAAAGTAGCTTGCAGCCAAATTAACACTCAATAAGCAGAACTGGACGACAGCAGCATTACTAACAGGGATTCTCATATAATAAATGACAGGTTTATGACATTGCAATACGTGATCATACTGAATCGCTCTCTGTTTTCACTGTTCGATTCATTTAGGCTAATCTATGATCGTCCGATCATAGAGCAATGCTGAAGAGAAATTCATATTACTCTGTAGTCTTCATTTTGTCTTCAACATATAGTGATCAGCAAGGACTAGACTGCTTGATAGGGATAACTGAGTTGCCTCTAACTGTTGAAATATCCTTATGATCCCCTCTGTCGTTGCCACTGAGCTCCGCAACTGCGTCTCAGACTACCTCCGCACCACCTTCCGACCCACCACTCCTGGCTTCGAGGGTCTCATGGAGCGGTTTCTGGGCAAGCCGGAGAATGTCTGCCGCGGCCCCTACATTTCCATTGGTCTTCCCTTTCGCTCTGGCAACTCAGGACCGGATCACTTCCGCCAGATCCCCATGTCCTTTACCCCCCACCTCCACCAGGAACGGGCCTTTGCACGCTTGAGTCCTCCTTACTATCAGTCCACTCTGGTGGCCACCGGAACCGGATCTGGAAAGACCGAGTGTTTCCTCCTGCCGATCCTGGAACACTGCCGTCTACAGCAGGGGACTCCAGGAATCAAGGCGATTCTCATTTATCCCATGAATGCCCTGGCGTCGGATCAGGCTAAACGTATAGCGGAGCTGATCCACAGCACCCCTGCACTAAGAGGGAAAGTCACTGCAGGTCTCTATATCGGGTCTCTTGACGAAACACCCACCGGCAGCATGGGACCTGAAAAAGTTATCACCGACAAGCGCATCTTACGAGAGGCTCCACCAGATCTGCTTCTGACCAACTACAAGATGCTGGACTACCTGTTGGTGCAGCCAGAGGCTCAGAAACTCTGGTCCTTCAACGAACCCGAGACCCTTCGCTATATCGTTGTTGATGAATTCCACACCTTTGATGGAGCTCAGGGAACTGATCTAGCCTGCCTGATCCGACGCCTTAAACATCGACTGAACACTCCACCCCTACACTTGGTCTGTGTTGGTACATCCGCCACCCTGGGGAGTAAGGCCAGTAAAGATGACATGCTTGGTTACGCCAGCACCATTTTTCAGGAACCCTTTGAGCCCAAGGAAGGAGCTTTGATTGAGGAAGACCGGATCACTGCCGCCGAATTCCTTCAGGATGCTCTGCTCAATGTCTTACCTATTCCTGGTCCCGAGCTCACCGAACAACTGCGACCAGGTTATTACCCTAACCCCACTGCCTACATCCGCGCCCAGGCTCAAC
The DNA here is from genome assembly GCA_964392245.1 of uncultured bacterium. GTDB lineage: Bacteria > Cyanobacteriota > Cyanobacteriia > Thermostichales > Thermostichaceae > JAAUUJ01. The sequence goes on along the minus strand of CAYMOX010000020.1, from coordinate 40,388 downwards.
TCTGGCTCCAGGACTCTACATTAGGTGAGGGGGTTCCGATTGGATCTGCTCATCCCCAGATCTCTTTATGGACTGAGCAGGAAAACCAGCTTCTTCTAACCGAAAGCTCTTTAGAGGATCCGTTAACAGAGGACTGGCGAATTCGGCTGGGGGAAGAACTGCAGTGTTTACCCATTGCTCACAACCTGATCCGTCTGTTGAGCCAGGACCCTCAAACCTATCAGGATCTACTGGATATCCTCGGTCGGCGCTTGCACTTACCAAATTCGGATCAATCCGACTACCCTCACCTGCTTCTGGATAGCATTCTGTCCTTATTCTCGGTTGCACGCCGAAGAGTATCAATCCCTGGAAGCCCTGACCGGATCCTGCCCTGGGTAACTTTGCGGGTGCAATTGTGGTACCGGGAACTTCGCCGGATGGTGGCCACGGTTGAGTCGTTACCAGAACTTCAGTTTTCTGACGATCTTCCTCCCAGCAACACTCAAAAGACTCTTCCTGTCCTGCATTGTCGAGATTGCGGAGCCACTGGTTGGGGGGGGGTCAGACCGGCACAGGGCTACCAATCACTTGTCCCCAATGATCTACAACGCTTTTATCGGGAATTCTTTGGCCGGAAACCGCTCGTAACCTTTATCTTTCCCTGTGATGAAGGGATCAGCACTGCCGACAAACGACTTTGTGGATCCTGCCTCACCCTCAATGGTCCACGGGCAGAAACCTGCCAATCCTGCGGACGAGAAACTCTAATTCCAGTTCAGGTCCCAGAAATCAACCGTGAGGAGAAGGAAGAAGGCAAGTCTCGGGTGATTTCCTCCAATGATTGTCCTTTCTGCGGCAGCAGCAATGGCCTCACGATTTTGGGTGCTCAGGCCGCCAGTTTGACCAGCGCGATGATTGGGATCCTCTATACCAGTCCCTACAACAAAGATAAGAAGCTCCTTACCTTTTCCGACTCTGTTCAAGATGCTGCCCACCGTGCAGGATTTTATGGGGCCCGCACCTACCGCACCACTTTGCGAACTGCTATTGCCCATACAATTGCCAATCACCCAGAAGGGTTTACCCTTGCAGATCTACTTTCGGTCTTCCCGGCATACTGGCAACAGCAACTGGGATCAGCAGCCAATTATGTTGCCACCTTCCTCCCCAATGATCTGGAGTGGCTGCGAGAATGGGAAACCTTCGTCAACAGTGATCAAGAAGATCTACCAGCAGATAGCAATTTGCCTACCCTGGTGAATGAGCGCTTGGAATGGGAAATTGTCAGTCAGTTCGGACACCGTGCCAGTATTGGACCCTCCCTTGAGCGGAGTGGCTCCTGTTCTGCCATCTTTGAGCCTAACCACCTGGATCAAGCTGTTCACTCTCTGCATTTACGCCTCACCAATGAGATCGAAGTTCTGAGAGAAGTTTCTCCAAAGTTGATCCGGTGCTACCTCCTGGGCATCCTGCACCACCTGCGACAACGTGGGGGCATCCTGCAACCGATCACCTACACCTATATCAGCAATGGAGGAAACACATATCTACTTCAGAAACCTCTGTTTATGCCTCGCCTAGGACCCAGCATTCCCGTGCCGGTCTTTTTCGCTAATGCAGCGGCAAAGGCCAATCGATTTGAACACATCTCCCAACCGGGGAAGCGCTTCAGCTGGTGTGAAGACTGGACCAGTCGCCTCTTTGCCTCACAGTCGCTGCTGTTGAAGGAGCAACTAGCGGAGATCCTGCATCTTACTGTTGAGGCACTGGTCAATTCAGAACTCTTGGAGTGTCATGCCTGCGCTACGGGCAAAGCCTGGGGGATCCCACTCGCCCGAATTCAGCTGCGTGCAGGGGGGACCGTGCTGGCCTGTGATCGGTGTAGCCATCAATTGACAACTGGAGAGCTGGAGCGATCCAGCCTACAGGGAATGAGATGCCTGACCCGAGGGTGTCCTGGACAATATCAACCGGATCCCAAAACCGGCTTAGCCTACTACCGGCAACTTTATGGTGGCGGAGAAGTTCATCGGATCGTAGCTTCTGAACATACCGGACTTCTGGATAGACCCAAACGAGAGCAACTGGAAAGGCGTTTCATCAATCATCAGCGCCGTTGTGATCCAAACCTGATCTCAGCCACCTCAACCCTGGAAATGGGGATCAACATTGGAGACCTCTCCACAGTGCTGCTCTGCTCTATTCCTCCTGGCACAGCTAACTTCCAGCAACGAATTGGGCGAGCAGGACGACGGGAAGGTAATGCCTTGATCAGCAGCGTGGCCAATGCGACCCCTCATGATCTTTACTTCTATGCCGAACCCATGCGGATGCTGGCTGGAATCGTGGAATCTGCAGGATGCTATCTGGATGCTTCCGCGATCCTGGAAAGACAGCTCACAGCCTTTTGTCTTGATAACTGGGTGGCCACCGGCATTACTCACCGTGAGTTTCCCACTGCCTTAAACGATGTTCTCAACGCCATTGAGCGACAGGATCAGTCTCGTTTCCCCTATAACTGGCTGCAATTTATCCAGGAACGACAGAGTGAGCTCCTCCTGAACTTCCTCACTCTCTTTCAAGACACGGTAGAGGAAGAGACAAAGCAGCAGCTACGACTCTTCATGGAGAGGGGCGAAGAGGATAAAGGGGGATTGCGCTGGCGGATCTTGAATCGCTTGGAGGGTGTTCGCCAGGAACGCACCCGACTGAGCACGCAGATCAAGAATTTGAGTACCAAGCTCAAAAAATATCGAGAGCAGCCCAAAACGCTGCAGGATCCTGAAGTTCTGGATGAACTAGACAGAGAAAGAGCAGGGTTTCGTGGACTCCTCCGCAGTCTCAATGAAAAACATATTCTCAACTTCCTCACGGATGAAGGGCTATTGCCCAACTATGCTTTCCCAGAAGCAGGCGTCACCCTGCGTTCGATCCTCTGGCGACGTTTCCAGCAAACTGCCGATGAAGAGGGCAGGAAATACGAGAGTTTCACCCTCACCTATGAGCGACCTGGTGCCCTGGCCATCCGTGAACTGGTCCCTAGTGGTGTTTTCTACGCTGAAGGCCGTAAAGTACGAATTGACCAGATTGATCTGCGCCTTTCAGAGCCAGAAGACTGGCGCTTATGCCGCAACTGCAATTACTCTGTCCGTGCATTCCAACCGGAGGCACATCATAAAATCTGCCCCCGCTGTGGGGATGGGATGTGGAGTGATCAGGGTCGTCTCAGACGCATGGTGCGACTCCGTCAGGTGATGGCCACCACCTCGGATCGAGATAGCCGCTTTGGGGATGACAGTGAGGATAGGACCCCCGGTTTCTTCCAAAGGCACATGCTGGTTGACTTTGATCCTGAGACCCGTGAGAAAACCTATCGGGTCAAGGAGAAAGACTTTCCCTTTGGCATCGAGTACATTTCTCGCACTCTGTTTAGGGAAGTGAATTTTGGAGAAATACAGTCATTTGGGGAAACAGTTGAATTTGCAGGACAGCGGTTCACTACCCAAGGATTCCAGGTCTGCCGCGGTTGCGGAAAGGTGCTTCGGAATCAGGGTGCCAAGGATCACACAATTAGCTGTCAGTGGCGTGACAAACCGGATCAGGCCAAGGCATTGGATATTCTGTACCTCTACCGGGACTTTGAGTCAGAGGCGATCCGTCTGCTGATGCCGGTAGAAAGATTCTGGACTCCAGAAGGGCTGCATTCCTTTATTGCGGCACTTCAACTGGGACTCAAACGGAAGTTTGGGGGCAAAGTTGATCACCTCCGAACTCTAATCAGTGAAGAGCCACAACCCCAATCAACTCTGCGAAAATCATTTCTTTACTTGTTTGATAGTGTGCCAGGGGGAACAGGTTACCTCCGGCAACTCATTCGTAACCCCGATGAGTTTTTGGATGTCTTTAACCAGGCCCTGGCGGTTCTACGGGCCTGTGACTGTGAGGATGGATGCTACAACTGTCTTTTTGCTTATCGAAATAGCCATGATCAGAATCAAACAAGCCGTAGAACGGCTCTCATATTGCTCTCTGCCATTGTCAAACATTGGCCACATCTGGAGGAAAGTTCTAAAGGGCTCTCAGCTATTCGATTGAATAGTAATTTTGAAAGTGAATTAGAGAGACGCTTTATTGAAGCAATCCGCCGCTGCCAAGGCAAAATTTACCAAGGTGATCCGCCCAAATTACAAAAGGACATCATCAATGGGCGAGCAGGCTATTACCTCCGCATCGGGGATAGTGCCTGGACTATTGAGACTCAGGTAGTTCTGGGACAACAGGACGGTGTGCAAATTCCCTCTAGAGCCGACTTTCTCTTCCGTCCGGCTTCCAGCAGAACAGAGAGTAAGCCAATTGTAGTCTTCACGGATGGATGGGAATATCACCGCGAGAGAATCACGGGTGATCTCCAACAGCGCCTAGCAATTCTGCGCAGCGGACAGTTCTGGTGCTGGTCCTTGAGTTGGGATGATGTGGCTGCACAGCTAGATCCTTCCCATGTCATTGAGAAACCAGATGGACTGAGATGGAATCCCCAAGTCACCTTTGAGCGGGATAAGGCCTATCAACGCTACGACTGCTCCATCGATGATCAACTGGAGAAGGCCAGTAGTTTTGACTGGTTGATGGTGTTTCTCGCCAATCCGCGAGCCCAGCAGTGGCAGCGTTGGGCTATGCTTCATACTTTGGTTCAAGCGGACCACCAGACCCATGGCGACACCTCAAAAAGGGAACAGTGGCAAAATCTAATGACTTCATACCTGGGTCACGAAGCCCTAGACCTCTGGGACCCTCCCCCCCAGTTTTTATGCAGTCAGGTTGGGATCAGCGATCTTCTTACCCTTTATGGAGGAGTGGATCTGGCACGACACAAGCACCTGGATCCTTCCGGAAGCTTTGTCCTAATGCTGCTAGATGAAACCCCTCTAGAAGACTCTAAACTCTTGAAGTGTTCATGGATTGAAGCTCTGCGCCTCCTCAACCATTACCAGTTTCTGCCTCATATTTATGCTGGATCCAAATCGGGTCTTTCCCAAGGACTATTTCGCCAGTACCCAGGAGTAACTCTGACCCAGGCTGTTGGGAGTGAATCAGAGAGGGATGATGATTGGAAAGGCGTTCAACAGCTTGTCATTGAAGAAGCTCTTTATCCAGCCCTAGAGCACATGAGTCAATCCAGTTGGCCTTTGCCCATAGTAGGGTATGAGTTAACAGATCAAAGAGGGGCCGTCACTGCCTCAGCAGAGCTCGCCTGGGAAGAGTTAAGGATCGCAGTCACCACAGCCCCTGAGGAAAAAGCTTTGTTTTCTCATGCCGGATGGGAAGTTTACGAGATAGAAGAGTTTCTGCAGTCTTTGGACATGATTGAAATCAAGCTCAAGGAGGCAAAGGTCTAGTGGCACTACAACATCAGATCCGACTGGCTATCTCGGATGAATTTTTTGATGCCTACAGCCGCCTCCCGCGACAGGCACAGGGTAAAGTCTCAGAGTTTATCAATCGGTTCCGTCAAGATCCCACTCGACCTGGACTGAATTATGAGCAAATCCAGAATGGTCGAGATAAACGGATCAAATCCGTGCGGGTAGATCAGGCTCATCGAGCCATTGTTCTACAACCTGAAGAAGGTAATATTTACATCCTCCTCTGGGTGGATAAACATGACGATGCCTACAGCTGGGCTCGCAGGCGAGTTTGTAATGTCAATAAGGTATCCGGGGCACTTCAGATCATTGATGTAGAGGATGCAGAAGCAGCTACAGAGCAACTCAGCAAGAATAAGGTGCCTTCTATCCCTGGCAGATTTGATGACATCAAGGATAAGCACTTACTTCGACTAGGTGTGCCAGAAATCTTGCTTTCTGCGGTCCGCACAGTGATTACTGATGAGGAAGTTGAACAACTGTTACCCCACTTACCTAAAGAGGCCAGCGATGCTCTTCTGATGCTGGCCGCAGGGTATGAGCTGGATGAAGTCCTTCGTCAACTGGACAAGCAAAAGGAAGCAGTAGTAGATCCAGAAGATCTTGAGACGGCCCTTGAGAATGACGATAGCCGCAGCCGCTTCATGGTGATTACAGATGATACCGAGCTGGAGGAGATGCTTGCAGCGCCGTTAGAGAAATGGCGTGTGTTTCTACATCCCAGTCAACGAAAACTGGTGGCCAGAGATTGGAATGGTTCTGTTCGTGTTTTGGGAGGGGCCGGAACTGGCAAGACTGTGGTCGCCATGCACAGGGCAAAATGGTTAGCTCAAAATCGATTTACGGATCTTAGCAACCGCATTTTATTCACAACTTTCACTCGCAACCTGGCTGTCGATATCGAGGCGAATCTCAAGTCCATTTGTCCTCCTGATGTCATGAAGCGGATCCGTGTAGTCAACCTGGATGCTTGGGTTGGAGAATTTCTAAGGCGTGAAGGAATCGAGACTCGTATCGTATACGACAATGATGAACTGGAGGAGATCTGGAGAGTTGCCTATACTTTGGCTCCCTCAGAACTGGGCCTCCCTCTCAGCTTCTATCAGGAAGAATGGCAAAACGTGATCTGTGCACATGGATGTCTGAGATTGCGGGACTACCTAGTGGCTAAACGCACTGGACGAGGAACCCGTCTCAGCCGTCAGCAACGCCAGGGGATCTGGCCCGTATTTGAAGAATATCGGAACCTTCTCAAGGAGAGAGGTCTGCGCGAGCCTGATGATGCAATGAGAGATGCCTGCCAGATAATCTCAGCCAGAGGACAGGAATCGCTTCCCTTCAAAGCAATCATCGTTGATGAAGCACAGGATATGAGTGAAGCCGCATTCAGGTTGCTTCGAACTATGCTGGGAGAGCCTAAAGCCAATGATCTCTTTATCGTTGGAGATGCTCACCAACGGATCTATGGGAAGTTGGTTACTCTAAGTCATTGTGGGATAGATGTCAGAGGCCGAGCTAGAAAACTAAGACTTAATTATCGCACTACCGATGAAATCAGGCGTTGGGCTGCAGCAATCCTCGAAGGCGTTACTATTGATGATCTTGATGGAGGAGTAGATTCTCTCAAAGACTATCGCTCCCTTATGCATGGTGATCCGCCTGTCATCAAAGCTTTCAGTCAACCAGAGCAAGAGCTTGAATACCTTAAGAAATTACTAGAGGAAATTCAGGCTGAGGGAACCCAGCTTTCGACAGTCTGTGTTGCTGTCAGAACAAATGTGCTGTTGGCTCGCTATGAGCAATCATTACAAAATCTTGGTATTCAGGTAAGGCGAGTTCAGAAGAACCAACCGGATAACCCACAGGAAAATGGCTTGAGAATTGGCACAATGCATCGAGTTAAAGGCTTGCAATTTGACTACATGATCCTTCCTGGGGTTGATGATAGCAATCTACCCCTCGACTTTGTCCTCAAAGATTGTCCAGATGAGATCTCGAAAATCTCTTTTGTCGATGGGGAGCGGTGCCTGTTACATGTGGCAGCAACAAGAGCGAAAAAACAAGTATTTGTAAGCTACTACGGCAAATGCAGTAGATTAATTCACCGAGATTGAGGCTAATGCCACAAGTCTCTATTGGCATGAACAGCTGCGAGTTGAGCATTGATGAACGGTAAGGATTCAGGTCGAGGGAGTGGGGAAGAGAGAAGGGATCTGACAGCTTGGATGACACGTTGCTTGTAAAGCCTGTCTGAAAAACTCCATGACAGAACGCCGTTACCGCCGACAACTTTGGATAACACTCAGCAACTCAGCCGTATACAAAATCCCATATCTCTGGGTGGGTCCGTCAAAGCGTCCTCGACCACTTGGATCAAAATACAGAGCCCAGGGAGAGAACCCAACAACCCTTCGAGTAAAAAGGTATGGGTTGTTTCCATTGAGAAGAAAGCTGAAGCGCGCCCCAGTACTTTAGCAAAAGTTTTGAAACAGCCCCTCAGTTCCAGATCACCTGGCAGTCATATTGCTGAAAGACCCGATCCCGACTAACCAGGGCAGCACTTTCAACACGGCTCTGGGCAATGAGTACGCGATCAAAAGGATCTCTGTGATGCATGGGTAGCTGCTCCAGCTCCAGAATGTGTTCCAGGGTCATCGAGAGCAAGATGATCCCATTGGCTTGTTGCTGAGCCACAACCTCTGACAGGGGACGGCGCACATCTAGCTTTCCCAATTGATATTTGATTTGAATTTCCCAGATGCTGACAAGACTAACCCACAGTTGATTTTCCCTGTGCTTCAGAAGCTCAAGGGTAGACTTTGGAAGTTGCTCTGGATTACTGGCCCACCAAATAAACGTATGGGTGTCGAGAAGGAGCTTCATTCCTCACCTAGCCAAAACTGATCTGGAAGGGGGGCATCAAAGTCTTCGGTCATCGAAAAAGCTCCTTTATTCAGACCTGGGATCCTTTGCAGCGGAGACGAAGACCTACTTTTGAGGAATGAGGCAAAGTCAAGGACTTCTTGTTGCTGCTCTGGAGTAAGGGAGCGAACTTCCTCCAGCAAAGTCTCTTCAAGGTTCATTGGGATCCTCTCCTAACCATTCACGCTAATGATCCCATTATCCCAGGTGAAACATTGCGGATAGAGCTCAGAGTGGTTGCGTGACCGCCGCATTAGACCGCTATGGATCCCGTCATTCTTCTCAAATGCCTATTCTCTCCTTGGCATGTTCCTCTAAGTTTTGATCCGAAAAGCACCTACAGCGGTCTCTCAGACCGCCGATCTGGATCCTCAGAATATTCGGCAGACTAATGGCAGACTAAAAATAGTCAACCGCTGTAACTCTTGCCCTAGTTAGATTATAGAAATCAGTGAAGCTGTCTCGAAAACCGCTATGGCGGCAACGTCATCGAGGGTTCGAATCCCTCCCTCTCCGCTCCAGAAGCCAGTAACAGACTACTTTACACCGATCACCTCGGAAAGCTATTTCTAGCTATCCCTAGCCAGATCTATCCCGTTTAGGGCATAATTTATGCACAGTTTCTATGCCCTATGCACACCACCTGTTATGCACACCCAGGTCCAGGCCGCAAATCAGAAACTCAAAGCTGGGGGAGTCAGAGTCAAACTTTATCAGCGATCTGATGATGGTCCCCTCTACCTGATCGGCACGTTTCCGCCGAAACCCCAGAGCCAGAAGGACAAACCGTATCAGCAGAAGATCTCTTTGGGGATGCAGCCACATACTCAGGGGATCAAGCGGGCGGTGCAGGAGGCTAAGCGGGTTTCACTGCTGTTGGAGAAGGGGGAGTTTGATTGGAGTGAGTGGATTGGGGATCAGAGTCAGGTGAGTGGTCCTCCAGTTGGGGAGTTAGCCGCTCGTTATGAGCAATGGTTCTTTGCCACTAAGGGGGAGACGGCCTCAACGAAATACACCTGGGAGAAGGATTACCTGGCTGTCTATCGAAAGATCCCTAATGATGCTCACCTGACGGAAGAATTCATCATCAGTTTTATCCAGTCCAGCTCGGATCCCAACACCCGATCCCGCAAGCGTTACACCCAGGCCATGAAGAAGCTAGCAGAGTTTGCGGAGCTCCCGATCCGGATGAAGAAGATCCAGCAACTGTCTGGTAACTATGGTCGTCCTGGGACTTTGAAGCCTCGGAAGTTATTGACAGATCAGGAGATCATTGAAATCTGGAGTCTGTTGGATAATCCAATTGCCAAGTATGTGTGGGGATTGATGGCCTGCTTCGGCTGCCGCAGTCATGAGGTGTGGTTTGTGGATACTTCAGCTTTATTGGAAGGAGGGAACACGATCCAAATCCCAAGGAACACCAAGAGCAAGAGGGATCGGACTGCTTATGCCTTGCCAAGGGCCTGGTTGGATCAGTTTGAACTACGGGTGGAGAAACCATTGCCGGAGCCGGATCCAAAGTTGACGAATGGGGCATTGGGAGACAAGATCACTCACCTGTTTACTAATAAGGGATTACCTGGGCCTTACATCTTGAGGCATTGTTGGAAGCAGAGGGCGATCCGAGTGGGAATTGATCCGAGTGTGGCCGCCAGGAGCTTGGGGCATAGTGTGAGTGTGTCGCAGCAGACCTACTCTGCTTGGTTGGCGGATCAGGTGTCGGTGGAGGCGTTTGATCGAGTTGGTTTAGGTTAAAGTATCACATAAAACTGAAAGTGAATTGTCACTCACACAGACAGCAGATCTAGCTGATGTGATGGCATCTGGTTCCATTCACGACCATCTAATTTTCGACCAGTTCTTTTTTTATTTGTTCCGCCCCATTGTTTGAAGAAGAAAGGTACCTGGGCGATTTTACACTGATCCCGAATATCCCTAACCCAATCACCCTGCATAGGTCTTGCTCCTGGGCCAGATTCACCTCCGACGATTACCCAGTTGATTCCCCCAAGAGGTAGTTTATCAAGCGGTCCTAACAGAGGCTCAAGTGACAGAAACTTAGTCTTTGCAGGTGTTTTGACAAGATCATAGACTCGGTTCAATACTCTCTCATCTTCCACACTGACTCCCATCCAAACATTCTGTGGCCACGGTAATAGATGAGCTATCTCACAGAGTCGAGCAGATCGTTTTGTCAATAACTGAAAGGTATGTTGTTCAGCAGTCTCCATCACTCGAAATACACACGATATAAAGTCAATAGGAACATCTTGATGAAATAAATCGCTCATTGAGTTGACAAAAACAGTTCGTGGTTTAACCCATGTAAGTGGGAGATCGAGCATGTGCTCATGAAGAGTCACCTTGAAACCATTCGCATAGTTAGGTTGTCCCATCAATTTAAGACGGTTTGCCATACGCTCCGCATAGCAATTTTTGCAGCCAGCACTGACCTTAGAACATCCGGTCACAGGGTTCCAGGTTGCCTCAGTCCACTCTATTGAAGAACCAACTGCCATATCAACCTCACAAGAACTTGACTATTACATCATCTCCAAACGTAACTACACCATTCCGTTTACGGCGCTTATCCACAGAAGGGATTGCAGAAATTCGACCTGAAGCCTCTAACGATCGTAACACATCTTTGTAGTTTCGTTTAACAAAAGGTTTGTCGATATGATGGAAATTATAAACATCGGCCATTTTAAGAGTCTGGCCTGAGAAGTCTGTGCAAAGGCTATCAGCAAGAGTATCAAGTGGACGTGAAAGACTAAACAAGAGCTGCTGGGTGCTAGGAGCTGGATTGTACATAAAGGAAGGAACACCTTGATCTTCCTCAGAAGATTCTTTAGCCATTATGTCTTTCATGATCTTATACCCTGTCACATCCTTAGAAACAAATATCAAGTGATGAGTTGTACGGCTTCCATCTTCTCTTTTAAAGCAAAATGGAAGGACAAATTTCCCACCCATTCTTTTGAGGGCCATAGCAAGGTGTTCAACAATTGCAAATTCTCTATCCTCAGGAGACATTCCAGCAAGCAACTCTCTTAGGTTTTCCCCATCTTCCTCTCCAAAAATTGCATCCATGTGTTTTTTTACAAACTGATTATTAATACCCATATTAATTCGATTATAATTAAAAAAGAAAATACAGTCGCAGCCCCAATTCCTTAAGACTGAATTGATAAGACGAAGAGATAGGCCTTTGTATCCCCAAGGGTCTACAAAAAATAGTGTCGGGATAAGTTTCATTCCTTCAAATTTTGCAACAATTTCCTCGCCTATTTCATTGTTGCTTACTACAGGTCTATATTTCAATCTATTGATATCAGGGAGTTTTGCGATTTCAGACTCAAGAGTCTTAGAATGGTCAGAATTTTTATCATTAAACACGGTTACCAGCATCTCCCTCATATTAGGATCAGCGATGGCTTTTTCTAGGACTAAAAGTGGGGTAGATAAGGTTCCATCTTTATACCGACCTGGTCCAGCAAATAAGTCAATATATGCAATCTTGCCACCTTTCCTCTTGGCGGTTGGAATGATGACATTTGCCCAAGCCCTGAAGTATTTTGAGACCAGAGCTGCTTTCACTTGAGACTGTTCGCGGGATTCGTCAAAGAATTTATCCATGTTACTGCCTAGTCAATTTTCAAAGAAAGGATCGAACTCTTGTCGATTCAATCCTTTTGAAGCTATGCCTCTTAACTGCCTATTTTAGGGAATCAATACCCTCAGGGCCGGATCCGAACTCCACAACTCCTGGATCGCCACTGGATTCCAAAGGTAGCTCTGTTGCTTGGCATTGGCTGAGCTGATCAAGAGGTAGTGGACTCCCAACTGCAACTCCCCAGATTTCACCTGGCGTCGGAGATGGCAGTCCGAAACCTCCAAGTATTTTCTCAGGGTAGCCAGACTCACGAACCGATCGGGCAGGGAACTTGACATGATTTTAATCTCCTATATGCTTTATTGACCTCTTTATCTGTGGTCCGCCTAAAGTAAGGGCAGCTGAGGCGACAAGTCGCCGCTGGCGCGAACCGACTCATGGGATGGGCTGCCCATCATCTGGTGGAACTGCTGATCTAGCTTCTCCAGATACCACTCAGCCCAGTAATCTCCCTCAGTTGCCTCCACCGCCACACTGGGAAGTCTTTGGCTAGTTCTGGAATGGATCCGTTTCTGTTCTGTGTAGAAGTAACTGACGATCTCCCATGGCTTACCAAGCTTCAGCAGCTGCTTTTCGGCAGATCCAATCTTGCGGGTGATGATCAGCTCCTCAATCGGGATCCGGCGCTGGAGGATGGCTTCCCTCAGATCCTGGTAGTAGGCCATCGCCTTCTCCTCTGATTCAAGGAAGTAGAGTTTCAGGAATTCCACAGGGAAGATCTTCTCCAGGGGATAGCGGTTTCGTTTTCGGAAGATCCCTTTGATGGTGGTCTTCCCGTTGGGGTGGACGATCACATAGCTCTTGGCTTTGGGGACGTACATGCCACAGCCGGAGAGCTCCAGCTCAGCTCGGATCTCATCGGGAAGGGCTTGCTGTACCTGCTCCGTAATTGGCTCAGGTTCTGGGTGAGAGAAGAAGATTCCATCGGTGTCGAGCTCGATCACCGTTCCACCCTGATCTCGAACCACCTCCTCCATACGCTTCAGGATCTTTCTGCCATAAGCGGTGACCAGGGCAGCTGCCTCATAATCATTGAAGGTGTACCCGCCAGTGCCGAGAAATCCATAGGATCCGTTGATCAAGATCTTGAGGGCGTTCTGCTCATGGCCTGCCTGGGTGTTCCCTTCCTTGGCTAGCTTTTTCAGCCTGAGTCGTTCCTGGGTCATGTACTGCATTACTCCCAGAAAGCGGTGCTCCGGATCCTTTTTGGAGCAGATCCCATAGCGGAGCATGATGCTGGGGTAGAGGGAGCTGATGTCGATCTTGGCCACATCTCGATGCAGGCCAGGGGCCAGACACTCTACCAACCCACCGCCATACTTCACCGGATGATCTGGATCAGGGTGAGCCTTTGGCAGGAGATGAAGATGGATCTTCTGAGCTTTCAGAGCAGGGGAGGCGACGGCCAGATCCTGGAGACTGAGAACAGGTACCACCTGCAGCTGGTAATAGACAACGGGCAGGAGGAAGTCAGCGAGAAGCTTGGTGTCTTCCAGGTCATAGCGGAGATACTCAGAGATTCGATCCAGATCCCCTTGCACCCAGCAGTCTTTGATCTCTGTGGGTGAGAGATCTAATCGCTGAGCGGATCTGAGGCCCAATGCAAGGGTGGCGGCTTTTAGACCGTAGCTTTCTAGCTTGGCAGCGCTTTTATCCCAAATACAGATCTGTTGGAAGGTATCGAGGATCTCGACTCCTGGGCAGGTGATGGGGTGGAACTGCAGGGGCTTGCCATGAAAGCTGGAGGCGGAAATGGTCTGGAGGATCAGCTGACCCTGCCTATCCCGTTTGTGTCTGAAGGGATATGGGATCTTGTGATGTTCCCACCTGGCCATGAGGAAGGGGAGATCAAACTGGATGATGTTGTGCCCGATCAGCAGCTTGTGAGAGTGACCCTTCAGGAAGTCCAGGGTTTGTTGTAGGAGGGTCTTTTCATCCTGATCAGTCAGAATAGTTTCTTCCCCAGACTGGGTTTTGAACCCCACCATGTAGAGCCGATCCTTTGTTGGATCCAGCCCACTGGTCTCAATATCCAGATAGAGCTTACTGAGCGATTCATACGGGGGAAGTTCCTCTGACGGCTTCCACTCGGGAATAGAGACGGGGGATCGGTAGTCCAGATCCAGTTGATCCAGATCCACATCTATGAAGCCTTTTTTCTTGATGCAGGCTTGTCGAGGCTCTCTGGGTTGCCCAGTGCTATTGAGGATTGAGCGGATCTGAGCTTGCAGTTCTGGTGAGAGGGTCGTCAAGATTTCCTCCACCTGTTCAGGAGCATAAGACTCGCGCAGGGTTTCCAGTTGAGGTTTCAGCAGATCTGGATCCTCAGACTCAGCAGCAAGGGTGAGCAGCTCCTGCCAATCCTGCAGATCGGTCTCGGTGAGTTGAGTCATTGGCAGCTCCTCACCCTCCCCAGTTGCAGGTTCTGCCTTTTCTGTAGATCGTAGTCCAGTAGTCCATAAATCGCTGGAATCCTTAGCCTGAGCAGCTTCTGGGGGTGGACTACCGGTAGTCCACTTGTAGTCCAGGTAGTCCAGGTTTGCAGATCCGTTGCCTGTCTTCTCTTTTGTTGGCGCTAGCCTGCCGGAGGCATAGGGTGGACTAAGGTGGACTACGGATGGACTACGCGTAGTCCAGGGCTGTGATCCTCTCTCCAACTGGCTTTCAGCCAAAAGTGGACTACTTGGACTACCGTTGATCACAATCTGATACTTGGGGGAGGATCGAGGCTCTCCGTTGTCAGTGGCCAGACCCAGAGATACCAGCTTAGCCATGAACGCTTTCAGTTCTGTTGACTCAGGTTTCTCTCTACCAGCCCACCAGTTTCTAACTTGCCGCACCTTGATCCAACCTGCTCCACGGAAGCGCCTATAGAATTTCAGGATCCGCTGGGTTTCCTCATCACTCCCATCCTGACCAATCTCAGCAAAGATCTGTCGTGTCTGTCCTTCCAGCCAATGACCAATCTGGATCCCTTGACTGAGGGTCTCAACTGAGATCACTTCACGGGGGGAGCGCCCAGCCAAGGCCGCTTCGATGCAGTGCAGAATGATGGCGATCCTGGCTGCTCTTTCCTTCCCTTTCGGATAAGTGGCTCTGAGGACAGAGGCAGGCTCCTCCACTTTGAGCTGTTCACAGTGGTCATGCCAACGGTTCCACAAAGCAATCCCTGCGGAATCTAACCGGAAGATCATGTGGGGGAGTTTTCTCAGATTGCGATAGAGGTAGGTGAGTAATGGGGATATATCAATCTCAGGACCCGACCCGATCCCAGGCATTTTGGTAAGGGGAACTCGAACCCAGGTGAAGCGAGGCCAGAATCCATCCTCAATCGACGTATCCTCACCCAGCATTCGTTCCAATACCCCAGGCTGGATCCCTCCCAGAAGGCTGACGCGGGGATTCTCGACATTGATCCTGGGGCTACCTTTTCGGTTCACCTTGATGGGCTTGCCATCATAGAGACTCAGCCAATGCTGCCGATCCGCCCCTCTACCTGAGCGATAGCTGTTTTGAGAGTTCACCAGTCCAGCGAGTTCATCAGAAATAACTGGAAGACCACTACAGGGTTGATCTTTGAGGACCTGCACCATGCCTTCAAAGGTCAGATCACTGAGGTAAAGCTCCTCTGGGTGAGGGGGTTTGGGTGCGTCGCCTTCCCGATCCGCTTTGGGCGTGTCTTCCCATGCCTTCAGATCCTCTTTGTATTGAGTCAGTCTTTCTTCATAATCCTGATCAGCCTCCCGCTGCAGTTGGTTCAGAGGAGAAGTGAGTGCATTGAGGATCGGGGACTTGGCCGAACCACTTTCTCCAACCAAGCCGAGCCAGAGAATGGCAGGGATCTTCCAGCGGGTCCAGTCAATCGCTAGCTGTGTACCTGAGGGCAACATGGCGGCGGCCACCGTGAGAAGAGTGATCACATAGGGAGCGACAGGCAAACCCATCCGCTGAGCTAGGACTTCCAAGGGATGCATCAACTCTTCTGGCAGCACTCTGGGAAAGGTTTGCTGATCCAGAGCCAGAAGCTCATCCAGGGTGGTTGCTTCATCTAGATCTTGATTACCAGGATCCCTTTTGAGCCCTGCCCATTTCATGAGGGTGCCGATCCCTACATTTCCAGATTGAGAGGCTTTGAAGGAACGCCATTTCTTCTCACATTCCCCATCAATAAACTTGTCTGACCGTTGAGACCACTCGATCCAAGCTTGCAGGAGCGCATCAGGATCCCCCACCTCATGAGAAATTTGATGACAGGCCATGCCCACCTGGATCCAGGAGTTGTAGTCTTCCACCAATTCAACGGGCAGAGCTTTCAAACATTGGAGAGCCTGATCCAGGTCTGATCGGTTTTCCCTCACGGGTGTAGCTGCGACTGCTGGATAGATCCCAATTTCAGAAAGGCCATCAACGATGATGGGATAGTCGGGAGACCATTGCTCCCAAGTGTAAATACCCTTCATGCCCTTTGTGGGAGGCAAGACTGTGTGACCACCTCTCCCCTCAGATCCTGTCATGACTTCTCCAATGGCTTGCCCTTTTGGAGTCAGGGAAAATTTGCTGTTCGATTTGAATCCCTCGGGCCTTTCTCGGCAAGCAACGAGGAAGCGATAGCCACCACTTTGACTTCTGAATCGGTGAGCCGTCTTCAGCACAGGATAGTGATCCATCCAGGCTTGGATCTCACCATCACAGTCCTCCTGTGAAGAGAACGACTTCAGATCCACATCGATCCAGCAGATGTAGTGCTCCCCATTCCATCCCCCCAGGGTTCCCAAACCTGTGGCCGAATCAGACCACCAGAGACGAAGCTCGTCTTTGCTAACCTCCACCTCAGGATCCACCCAGAGTTTCCAGGCAATCGTAGTGACTCTCGGATGTCCCGCCCGATCCCTGCCACTGATGAAAGCAGGCTGCTTCGGTTCCTTGCCTGTGCGAGCCGCTTCTCTGGGGCATTCTGGCAGGGGTGGACGTTTCACCACTTCTTGGAGCCACTGGATCGTGGTCTTCAGGGAGGGTAGATCCTGGTTTAGGGTTGCAACCATAGCTCCCTCACCTCCCGCTCATGCAGGATGCAATATCCAAAATTCTCAGCATCGAAGTAGATCGCCTCATTCCAGCAATCCCCCCAGATGCACTGAGACACATCTGCCTCCGGCAGGCTAGCGCCAACGGATCCATCCCATGATTTAGCTTCGACCCCTGCCATCTGCGGATGGATCCAACACACCACAACCTGCCGACTCATCCGCTTTCCTCACTCTTCAGTTGCTGGGACAGTCGATTGGCTTGATAGGCTTCAATCACCCGTTGATGAGCCTCTGGATCATGGCGGTTCTCTATCCAGTCCTTGATCATGGGTCGGTTGTAGAGCACCATGCGCCCGCTGAGCCGAATCCAGTGGATCCCCTCGATCCAGATCCCTGTGGAGCGGTATTTCTTGAGGGTGGGACCGGATAGACCAGTGAGCTCACAGATGTCTCGCTTACCCACAAAGACCCCTCTCTCTGACTTGACGGAACTCATGCCACACCTCCCAGAACACCACACCGACCAAAGGCACGAAAATTGACCATGAACCGCTGAGCACTGTCACTGAAGGGCAGATGCACGATGACATTGCCGTGACTGGGTGACTCCCCCACCTTCCGCTGACCGTTAAATGGCTGATCAAACTTGATGCGACCGGATCCGCTCACACACTCTGAGAGGGCCTCACAGTTGGGAATACAGATGGGGTAGTCCAGGATCTGGGGTCGTTTGGAAAGGATCTCCAGGGAAAAACCAATGAAGATCGCTCCCATCACCCGCCGCGAGTGGTATTCCTGCAGCAACTTGTCCCACCAGAGGGCTTGATTACTGCGGTTGCGGGTTCTCCCTCCAGGCGGATTGAGAAACACCAGACTGGGGAAATCACCGAAATCCCACTTCTGATTCAAGCCATCATCTTCAACTGTAAGGATCGCTGTAGCCCTCACCACTTCATTCGCCAGTTCACAGGAGGCTGGATCTAAATCGATGGATCCAAGGGTTCTCCGAGCCGCTTCCACGATGGGAGCAGGCGTGAAATGCTCTTGACTGGCAGAGCTATGCAGGATCTTTGGCACAGGGACTTTACCAGACAGGGGCTTGTCTGGCAGAATGACATTCACCATCATTTCGCCTCAACTTTTCAAATAGACACTCTGACTCTGTGCATCAATCCAGGGGGCTGGGCTGACGCTTGGAAATATGGGTTGCAACTGAGATCCGTATCAGGGACGCGGCTGAACGAGATCTGCTTGAATACTTTCTCCAGGCTTGAAGGATCGCCTCAACTATATCATGCTTAACTCTGGGTGTCGCCACCTTGAGAATGGAAATGCAGAACGGCTGAGAGGCTTACAGAGCCTATATCAGAGAGAGCAGCTACAGCGGTTAAAAAGGCAACTTTACATGTAAAGCTGATCAATGGTTATAGTTGGATATATTTGGCTATAGTTGGCTATTTTTGGACATGGGAATGGTCAGGAGATGATGACATGAGAGGCCGGAGGACATGGATCAACGCCTGAGGGAATGTCGAGAACGGTTGGGGATGAGTCAGTTGCAGGTGGCCCAATCGATGGGGATCAAGCGGGAGACGTTATCGCTTTGGGAGAACGGCAAGAGCAAACCAGGAGCTCCCCAGCAGAGAAAGCTGGCACGGATCTATCAGGTGCCTGTGGCTTACCTCAGAGGAGAAATCGAACTGGAAGAAGAAAAAGAGCGAGATGTGCTCTACAGGGGGATCCCGAAGGAAAGTCAGGCCCGAGAGACGATTGACAAGTGGCTCAACTTTCTGGATGACTGGGCAGAATTTCTGGGATCCACAGGGTTTGAGATAAAAGGATTCCACACCCCCAGACGCTTGGATCATGGATTTGAGACGGATCTACGCATCGCCTCTGCTCTGGCAACAGAGGTGAGAGAGTATTACCACCTGGGATCCAGTGCGATTCCGGATCTTGCCTCCTTCTTGGATAAGCGAGGGATCCTGGTCTACAGGGCTCCACTGGGGAAATACAGCGCGATTGCTGCCAACCACATCTCAGGAGCTTTCTACAATCACCCCAAGCTGGGATCCTGTATTCTAGTGAACTCCGACACCACACCAGGCCGCCAGACCTTCACCCTGGCCCATGAATTCGCTCATGCTCTCTACCACTACTCAGCCAAAGGGATCACCAGTCTGAGTGATCAGGCATTTGAGGCGAAGGAAAGATTTGCCAATGCCTTTGCAGCTCACTTCCTGGTGCCAAGTAAGTCAATGCGGCAGGTGATCCGAGAGATCCAAGTCATTGAGCAGATGGATCCGAATAAGGTGGTGCAGCTGGCCTCCTACTTCCGAGTCAGCTACGCCACGATGCTGATGAGGCTGATGGAAGAGAAGGTGATCAGTGCCGAGGAAGGAAAACAATGGAAGCAGTACAGTCCCCGTAGTATTGCCCGCAAGCTGGGATTGGACACCGAGCCCTTCGATAAAGCCAACAGCTCCTTGAAGCACCCGATTGATCGGTATCCTCTGTCGGTGCTGGAAACAATCTATGCAGCAGTAGACACCTGGAGGATCACTGAGATTGACGCGGCTGAACTGCTGGATGTGACCAGAGAGGATCTGGTGAAACGCCTGTCGGGACTGCCTGCAGAGGCGACATCTGAGGAGATCATGGAGTTTGAGGAGTTGCCGTGGTGAAGGGAGAAATTAGTTGCCAAGCAGCGGAAAAGATCTGTAGACCCTCCTGGGTTTGTAAAGTTTTAGTGCCGGAGTGTTTTTCAAGCATCTTCGAGTGTATATATATTCTTGAAGCTGGCTGTATTAGCGTTTAATAGCAGGAAAGCATGTATATCGTCACAAACCGAAATCTCCAGCCTGAGCAACCACCAGAGAGCAGATTTGGTGAATTCTTCAATGAAAAAGGACCAACTGAGCTTCGTTTGGCTGAAGCAAAGAAAGAAGATGGAGAATGGCAGGTAGAAATACTGCCTGATCAAATCGTATATCAAGGGCAAGAAATGCCTGCTAGTGAAGCGATTTTCCTTCGTGAACAAGAGAGGATGAAAGTAAGAAAACAAAACTGTCTCTTCTTTGTGCATGGTTTTAACACAAGCTTTGAAAATGCTTTGGATATTGGTTATTCTTTAGAAGCTATATACTCCACAACTGTTATCCTCTTTACTTGGCCATCGAATGGTTCTGAAAGTCGACGGGTTTTGGATCGTAGCAGAGGGGTATTAAGTTATATAAGTGACAAGAGAGAAGCAGCTGAATCAATTGGTGCGCTGGATCGTTGCTTTGAAGCTCTTAGGAGTTATCTCAATAAGTACCAAGAGCAGTCTTGCGAACGAAGCTTTAATTTGGCTTGCCATAGTATGGGCAACTATCTTCTGGAGCGACTGGTCCGTTCAGGCCTTTATTCTATGGAAACTATATTCTTTGATAATATCGCTTTATTGGCTGCAGATGTGAATAACTTGGATCATGAGGAGTGGGTTGATCGGCTGCGATATAGAAAGAGGTTGTATATTACAATAAATGAAAATGATTTTGCCTTAGCTGCATCCAGAGCAAAGTTTGGAGAACAACAGCTTGCCCGTTTAGGACATTGGGTACGAAATCTTGTTGCCAGAAATGCATTTTATGTTGATTTGACAGATAAAGTAGGTAACTCGCATGGATATTTTACTGATAACTCAATTGAGAATTCTCACATAAGAGAACTGTTTGAAGATATGTTTAATGGGAGGCATGCGGAGCAGAAATTAGAGTTTATCTCTTCATTGGGTTTATACAAGATACCAGGATAAATTATGAGTTCCAATATCAAACACCCCAAGAGTTAATTGAACCACTTCCTACCCAAAACGATTGATTAGTAGGAACCTTCTCTTTTCCTAGCTTCCAGAATGACTGATCAGACCAAATAGTTTCGCATTCTATCCACTCTAGTTGAGCGAGAGGCTAGTTCTGACTAAGTTTTTGTCAGGACCAACGCTTCCTTTTGTAAATTTCTATCGTACTGATTAGACAAAAGAAAAGCTGCATATGGTTTGTGCACCTGGACTGCACCAGCATAAATAGCTATCATGGTTCTGTCCTTCCTGAGGTGATCTATGAACCTGCAACAATACAATGACTTAGCCGTGCCTGCTGGTGCTCCTCCCCTCCCTGCTGGGATCGCGGATAGTCCTAAGGCGGTGGAGAACTACCTGATCAAGACTTTCCAGGGGTGTGCCGCAGCTGAGGCCACGCTCAATGAGCAGACCGAGAGCCGTGACAACACTTACCGCTGGAGCATCAACGAGAATGGTCAGTTCGTCGGATCCTTCCGCACGGAGATCAATCTCTCTGGCGTAACCGCTGCTTAATGACGTTTTTGGGGATCTCAAAGTGAATCGCTACCTCTCCGCAAGGGGGGGTAGTTTCTTAAAGGGGTGATGCAATGGGAATGCTGGAAATGATTGTGATGGGCGGATCCCTGATGACGGTGATGGAGCTGGGTCGCCGCTTCTCAATTCTCGGCAACAGGTACTCCATGTTGATGCAAGAGGTGGGATATCTGAAGGAACGGATCGCTTACCTGGAGCGGGATCTCACAGCCTGCCGAACGGAGGTGGAGATCTGGCGGGATAAATATATGCGTTCAGGGCAGGAGTGAAAGGACATGGATACTCTATCGGAGCCAATCCAGTTCCTGATCCAGACAAAACTCCTCAAGAGGACTGGGGCTCGACTGGGAAAGAGAGTGGCATTTCTTGATCTCGCTGAAGGTGCAGATGTGGTGCATCTCCAAAGAATTGGATTTGATGCTGTGAGTTTGGATCACCTGGAGGTTGATGATCTCCCTCCTACTGATGTTGTGCTACTGAGGGATCCCTCATTGCTAGAGCAGGCATGGGATCTGACTCACTTCGTTCTAGTTGCGGATGCTGGGTTGGCTGATAAGTTGGGTCTGATCGGAAAGGTTTACGAACTACTCCCCCAGAGGCTGGTTGTTCTCCCCAAAAGGATGAAGGCTTTCATTCGCACTCTGTTATCAGTGGCTGTGGAAGATGTTTGACCTGTTGCTGCTGGAGCTGTTGACTAAGGTTTTGGAGGTGGGGATCCGCCAGGCGCTGGATCAGGTCACCCTCTGCAAAGGTCAGAACCTACAACTTCACCCAGGACGGAGTGCGATCCATCGCTACAAGTTGAGCCGACCCATGCAGGCCCTGGTGAATGCTGGCCTGATCCGACCAGGTTGGACGCACCTCGATTATGGATGCGGCTATGGCGATGATGTGATGCGGTTACAGCGGATGGGGATCCACTCCTGGGGCTGGGATCCTTACTGGTTCCCCCACACTCCCAAGCAGCCTTCTGAAGTTGTGACTTGCCTCTTTGTTCTGAATGGGATCCTCCATCGGGAGGAACGAGTAGCTGTCTTGCAGGAGTGCTGGTCACTGACAAAACGATATCTGGTGATCAGTGGGCGAGTGCCGCCCGTATTCGGTGGGCAGTGGATCCCCTATGGAGACGGTTACATCAGCCCTCACCGCAAGGTGTTTCATGTGATCGGGAACATGAAGTCCTTCAGATGGTTTGTGGAATCCACCCTGGAGGGGGAGACTCATGTCTTGCTCGTCAAGCCGATCACCTTGATCATTCCCAGGAGCACGGATCAACTGGTGCTGGAGCTCTTGGCGCTAGCCTGCCGGAGGCATATCGCTGGCCTCGATGCCAAGTTCCAACTCTCTCGTCCTGTTCCCATCCATCACCCTGTCGCTCTGATGCACTCGTAGATCCTTTCTGATCACTTAGCACTCAATCGATTCAGTCCTGATCTATGCATTGAGTCTCATGGGGCCTGGAATTCGCGATTTCACCCTGGCAGAACCCTGATCCCCTGTCAAAGTCGTTCCTCCAGTGGGGGGCTCCACGTATGACAGGTGCTCATGAACCTGCCCCTTGGTGATCACCGAATTCTAGGTCCCCCAATGAAAACTCTGCACACATGGATCAAAATCTGGAAACTCTCTCGCCAGTGCCAGTACATCAAAAGTCTGCGAGACTTCGTGGAATACACAGGTCAGCCGATGGAAACCCCAGTCCGAGAAGAATGGCTCTGGTGGCGTATGACGCTCAAGCGCTAGGGATCCGGCAGGGCCTGAGTGCCCTGGATCTTTGGCTTTTTCCCTGGCTTGGGGCTTCTCTTTGATGGGGCTGCAGGTACTGGATCACGGATCTCCCCCATCGATTTGACCCACCCACAGTATCAGCCGGATCAAGGCCGAGGCGAGACAACTGCGTTGTGCCCTGATCCTGGCCGAATGATCAGGGGTCGTTCAACCGACGGGAGATCCCAGTCATGCCAGTTACCAAGCAGCCCCTCACCACCGAAGCTCGACAGCAGCGAATCGCTCAGTATCAGCAACGGATCCAGATCCTCAAAGCTGCCTTCGATGCTCTTCCTGAGAATGGAGCTGGATCAGCATATGGTGAGATCCTGGAGGAAATCTATGATCTGAAGTTTCGGATCCGGCAGTTAAGCCTCTAGCTTTCAACTTGCCCAAGCCTTTAATCTAGCCTGGCAAGGCTAGTCCTCTAGCCAAACTCAGCTTGGGGTTATAGAAAGGAATGTAAACTTGGAGGACGTTAGTGTCTGAGGGCTTGATCACCTTGCCAGTGCTATCAACCACATTTAGGTTGATTTCCTTACCATCCATTCAGTTGCTGAATTGTCCTGAAGCTTTGGGCTTTAGGAACAGCACAAGAGGAGGGCCTCATTCCAGCCGCACGATTATGCTGCATGATTTGAGGGTATTGCTGGAAGAAATTCCTCAACCTGCTCACAAGAAAGATTACCTACATGCCATTTTCGAAGACAATATCTTAGGGAAAAAAACTGTTTCTAGTCGGAAGAAATCAGCAGAATATCTTGGGGTTCAATATGGACTAGATCCATCAATTACTATTTTCCGATCAATGCGATACTTTTGGCACAAAGATGCTTGCAGTCAACCCTTACTTGCTATGCTCTGTGCATTAGCTCGGGATCCTGTTCTTCGCTTAAGTGTTGAATTGATTCTCCAGACCCCAGTTGGAGAGAGAATAACTAAATATCATTTTGAGCAAGTGATTGAGAAAAATGCTGGAGATCGATTTAGCCATAAAACCTTAGAGTCTATTTCCAGGAATGTTTTCTCCTCATGGACTCAGGCGGGATATCTGAAGGGGAATAGGTCTAGATACCGTACTCTCCCTGATGTAACTGTTGGTAGTGTTGCCTACGCTGTTCTACTAGGGTATCTATGTGGTGAAAGGGGAAAGCTATTGCTCGACTGCATCTGGGTAAGACTACTCGGGATTTCTACGGCCCAGGTCCTGGACTACGTCCTAAAGGCCTCGAGACTGGGATGGTTAGATTACCGAGGGATTGACTCGGTGGTGGAGATACGCTTCCCCAATCTGCTTACACAAGCAGAGCAAAGGTGGCTGGATGAGCAAGATTGATCGTTTGTTAGAAGCCTATAAATGTTTTGTGTCTCTCCCCTGGGAAGCTAACCTGGCAGGGGCACAGAAGACCTGGTTCTTGATTTATGAAAAAACCGAAGAACGAGCGTTGCGTTCCCGGATGGTGGAGTTTGAGTTGGCAACACAGGATGCTGAGCATGGATGGATCCAGGAAGATCTGACGAACATATTTCCGCGATGGATGGCGGAGCAGGAATATAGGGAAAGCTATTTCCAGTCGCCTGAGGATCTGGAGTTGTTGCTGCCACAGTTCAAGAGCGATTTGAAAGAACAACTTGCTTCAGTTCTGAGTAGTCCTGAGGCCAATGAGCACTGTGTAGTGGCATTATCGGGATTAGGATGTTTGTTTGGCCTGCTGCGGGTATCGGAGCTGATTCCTGAGTTGGCTCCCCAGATCAGGGGGCGTCTTCTGCTGTTTTTCCCAGGTGAGTACGACAGCAACAACTATCGCTTCCTGGATGCTCGGGATGGGTGGAACTATCTTGCTGTCCCAATCACAGCTTATGACACAGCGGAGAGACAATCATGAAGAACCGCGAGATCTATGTCAAGGATCCAGCTCAACGGGAACTCCTCAACAATGGGGTGGCCGAGGTCAAAGATACGGGGACGGAGGAGGAGCTGCGGACTCTGCGCTATGAACTGGAGACGTTTGTCTGTGAGGGGCAATACACCAAGGGCCTGCGACGGATCCTAGATACCTATTTGCACAACCTGCATAACCCTGAGCAGCCAGCGGTATGGGTAAGCGGGTTCTATGGCAGTGGAAAGTCCCATCTGGTCAAGATGTTGCGGGCACTTTGGGTGGATTACAAGTTCCCTGGTGGTGCAACAGCCAGAGGGTTGGCCCGACTGAGTCAAGAAGTATCCGATCTGTTGCAGGCGCTCTCCACTGAGGGCAGACGGGGGGGTGGTCTGCATGCTGCAGCGGGGACGCTCGGGGCTGGAGCTGCCAGCAGCGGACGGCTAGCGTTACTCAGCATCGTGTTCAAGTCTGTTGGGTTGCCCAGCCAATATCCCCTGGCCAAGTTTGTGATGTGGCTGCGGGAGAATGATTGTCTTGATCCAGTGCGTCAGTATGTGGAGGGTGAGGGGAAAAGCTGGGAGAAGGAAATTAGCAATCTATATGTTTCTCCAGTGATCGCCAATGCTCTGGTTAATCGCTTCCCTTCATTTACCGCCCAAGCCTCTGATGTGGGTCGATTGTTGAGAGAGCAATTCCCCAATGTGGTGGATGTCAGCAATGATGACATGGTCCTGGCGATGGAACAGGCCTTGGCTCCTGATGGGGAGTTTCCTTGCACACTGATCGCGTTGGATGAGGTCCAACAATATATTGGTGACAGTTCGGATCGAACGGCTTTAGTTCAGGAAATCACAGAGACCTGTGCAAAAAAGTTTCGTGGAAGTTTAGTGTTTGTGGCGACGGGTCAGGCAGCCATGTCTTCAACTCCACAGCTGCAGAAATTGAAGGGGCGGTTCACTGTCGAGGTCCAGTTGTCCGATCAAGATGTGGATAGGGTGATCCGAGAAATTATTCTGCGCAAGAAGCCTGATTGCCAAGGCCATGTACAGGCGGTTTTAGAAGAATCTAGTGGTGAGATCTCTCGGCATTTGGCAGGGACAAGGATAGAACCTCAATCAGATGATCAACATTGGCTAGTCTCTGATTATCCTTTGTTGCCAGTGCGGCGACGGTTTTGGGAACGGGCTTTGCGAGTGGTTGATCAGCCGGGTACGGCAGCCCAGTTGCGAAACCAGTTGAAGCTTGTGCATGAAGCAACTCAGGTAACGGCAGAGGCCGATCTGGGAACAGTGATCGGGGCTGATTTTATCTTTTTTCAGCAGCAGACCGAGCTTGTTCAAACGGGGGTTTTGCCCCGAGAGATCCATGAGAATATTGTCAGACAGAGAGATGGTACAGCTGATGGAGAGCTGAAGGCTAAGCTTTTGGGACTGGCTTTCCTGATCGGTAAGTTACCTCGGGAAGGAGATTCAGATTTGGGTCTTCGGGCTACAGCAGACATGATGGCGGATCTTTTGGTGGAGGATCTGCGGGCTGGTAGTGCTGAGTTGAGGAAACGGATCCCAGTTCTGCTTCAGGAGTTAGTGGATGATGTGCTCTTGTTGCAAGTGGGCGACGAATATCGGCTGCAAACCAGGGAGAGCAGTGCTTGGGAGGCAGACTACAAGAAGTTTCAGGCTGTGTTGCTGAACGATCTCCAGCGTATGGCGGATGAGCGAGCAGAACTGCTGAGGGCTGAGTGTGAGCAGATCCTTAAGAAGGTCAGGTTGGCCCATGGGCAGAGCAAAGAGTCTCGCAGTTTGGTGATGCATTACAGCTCTGATGCACCTAAGTCGGATGGGGAAAAGATTCCGGTTTGGATCCGGGATGGGTGGACCGATCAGGAGGATTCTTTTGAGACGGACGCTCGGGCGGCGGGGACAGGTTCTGAAATCGTGTTTGTGTTCATCCCCAGGCGGAATGCGGAGAATTTGCAGAAGTATTTAGCGTCGAAACGGGCAGCGGAACAGACCTTGGAGAGTAAAGGGATCCCGGCAACCAATGAAGGGAAAGAGGCTCGTATTGCGATGGAGACTCGTAAGCAAGATGCTGAGGAGTCTTTGAGATCACTACTGTCAGATCTGTTTACTCAGGTGCGGGTGTTACAGGGAGGTGGACAGGAGGTTCAGGGGCTGACGGCAACGGAGATGGTACAGCAAGCGGCGGACGCGGCTCTGATCCGGTTGTTCCCTAACTTTGGTGAGGCGGATAACGTTAAGTGGGCTCAGGTGATCAAGCGAGCTCAGCAAGGGGATCAGGCGGCGCTGGAGGCAGTCAACTACCAGGGAGATCCTAGTCAGCAGCCTGTGTGTCGGGAGGTCAAGAAGTTCCTTGGTAGCGGCAAGAAGGGGACGGAGATCCGCAAGCATTTCAATGTTAGTCCCTATGGGTGGCCACAGGATGCTGTTGATGGGGGTCTGTGGGTTCTGCTTCTAAATGAACATCTAAAAGCCTCTCAGAATGGTCAGCCTATTGCAGCAAACCAACTGCAGCGGAGCAAGATCGGACAGACAGATTTCAGGGTGGAGTCGGTCACAGTTAGTACGGCTAACAAAATAGCGATCCGCAAGTTGTGTCAAGAGGTTGGGATCCCCTGCAATACAGGAGAAGAAGCAGCTAAGGTCTCTGTTCTTTTGGAGAAGTTGAAGGAATTAGCTCAGAATGCCGGTGGGGATCCTCCCATGCCAGCTCGTCCTGAGGTGAATGCCCTGCAGAACTTGATGAGCAAGATGGGGAATGAGCAGTTGGTGGCAGTTGCTAATCAGAAAGATCATCTCATCGAACAGGCCAAGACCTGGCGGCAAATGGCTGATCGCATTACGGATCGGTTACCCCGCTGGCAATCTCTCCAGAAGTTACTGAGGCAGAGCCAGGATCTGCCGATCTATGAGGAGGTGACTACCCAGGTGCAAGCCATCCAAACAGGGCGGCTGTTGTTGCAGGATCCGGATCCCGTGCAGCCGCTTTGTGAGCAGTTAACTCAGGGGTTGCGGGAGGGGTTGACTCAAGCTCGGGATCGCTATCAGCAAATCTATGAAGAGCAAATGACGGAACTGGAGGGAACAGAGAGTTGGCCCCGGCTAGAACCCGAACAACGGGATGGCATTCTGAGCCAGCGGGGGTTGACCCAGATCCCTTCGATCCAGGTGGCTACGGAGGCAGAGGTGCTGCGATCGGTGGAGGGGTTGTCTCTGCAGGGGTGGCGTGATCAGACGGAGGCTTTGCCTCAGAAGTTCAGTCAAGCTCGGTTTGCAGCGGAGAAGCTATTGGAGCCTCAGGTGGTACAGGTGAGGTTACCCAGTGCGACACTGCGATCCCCTGAAGAGGCGGAGGTGTGGCTGGAGCAGGCTCGACAGATGATCCTGGAGAACCTAAAACAGGGATCGGTCATCATCTAGAGGG
This sequence comes from uncultured bacterium, assembly GCA_964392245.1. Taxonomy (GTDB): domain Bacteria; phylum Cyanobacteriota; class Cyanobacteriia; order Thermostichales; family Thermostichaceae; genus JAAUUJ01. The sequence goes on along the minus strand of CAYMOX010000020.1, from coordinate 11,889 downwards.
TGCCCTATGGGCCGCTAAGAACGAACGAGGATCGCTTGTCAGATCTAGGCTTCCTGCAGGAAGTTGGCTGGGGTCACAATGGGCAACCCCTGATAGGGATGCAAAGCCAGCAGATCCTTATCCCCTGTTATCAAGACATCGGCTTCACCATTGAGAGCCAACTCCAGAAATTTGTCGTCTTTCGGATCCCGACAGGCTTTGACGGTGTGAATGATGGAGACTTCTTCCCAAGAGCGGTAAATGCGGGCGAGAAACTGGGGGGTGGTATCCTCATCCAGATAGCGAACTAATCTGGGGCGCGATAGAACCTCAACGATCTCTTCCAACACGGGCCGGGAGTAGAGAACGATCCCTGTATTTTCAGCTTTTCTGAGGGCCTGTGCGGGCAGCGAGTGAGCGATCAGTAGGGCACTGATGAGGACGTTGGTGTCAAAGACATAACGCATGGAGGAAGATCACTCTGGGCTATCCAGCACCTCGGCGAGTTCTTGTTCGGTTAACCCTCGTTCTTGGGCTTTGCGACTTACCTCAGTACGGAAGGTTTGAAACTCCTCCAAGTTGAGACGGATCAGACGTTGATAGTCCTGGGGGGATATGAGCACTGCTACGTCACGGTTCTGGCGACGAATGACGACGGGCTCCCGTTGGACCTGATCCAGGATGGCCCCAAAGGTTTGCTTGGCCTCGGTTGCTGAGACGTATTGCATCGTTCACCTCCCTATAGGCAATGTAGACAAAATGGACAAAATAGTCAATTTCTCTTCGATCCACCCTTGGGGTTTATCCCGTTGCGTTGGTGGATCTGTCATCATCTAGAGGACTGAGGGGATTGCGAGTCTATGACACCTTTGCATGACAGCCTGAGGAAACTCCTGGAGAAGACGGTGATCCAGGCGCGGGATCTGGCAGAGGAGGGAGCACAGGCGGCTCTGGAGCAGTTGGGGGTGGGGATCCTCCTGGCTATCTCTCGGAGCAGGATCGGGAGTTGCGGGTGCAGCTGCGGGCACGGGCGCGACAGTTGGGAGATCCGTTGGTGAATCGGGTGCAGGGGATCGAGCGGTTGGTGGGGCAGTGTGCCTATGAGCTGTGGCATCGCATGTTGTTTGCGCGGTTTCTGGCGGAGAACGGGTTGTTGATGCATCCCGATGGGATCGCGGTGACGTTGGAGGAGTGTGGGGAGCTGGCGGCTGAGGAGGGGATCGCGGATGCGTGGACGGTGGCGACCCGGTATGCGGCGCGGATGTTGCCCCAGATCTTTCGGCCTGAGGATCCGGTGTTGCAGGTGAGGTTGGCGACGGAACATCAGAAGGGGTTGGAGCGGTTGCTGACGGATCTGCCAGTGGAGGTGTTTACGGCGGGGGATAGTTTGGGGTGGGTATATCAGTTTTGGCAGGCGAAGAAGAAGGAGGAGGTGAATAAGTCGGGGAACAAGATCGGGGCGGATGAGTTACCGGCGGTGACCCAGCTGTTTACTGAGCATTACATGGTGGAGTTTCTGCTCCATAATTCTTTGGGTGCCTGGTGGGTAGGGAAGGGGTATCCAGCGATCGCGGCGGATGGATCGGTGAATGAGGGGGAGGATCCGTTGCCGCTGCCTTATTTGCGGTTGAAGGAGGATGGATCTCCGGCGGCGGGATCGTTTCCGGGGTGGCCTCGGACGGTGCAGGAGTTGCGGGTGATGGATCCCTGTTGTGGATCGGGGCATTTTTTGGTGGCGGCGTTTGAGTTGTTGGTGCGGATGCGGATGATCGAGGAGGGGATCTCGGCTAGAGAGGCTTGTGATGGGGTGTTGCGAGAGAATTTGTTTGGGGTGGAACTGGATCAGCGGTGTACTCAGATCGCGGCGTTTGCGTTGGCGATGGCGGCATGGACGTTTCCTGAGGCTGGGGGCTATCGGGATCTGCCACCGTTGAATATTGCTTGTTCGGGTTTGTCGATCAGTGCCAAACGAGAGGATTGGATTGCTTTGGCGGGCACTGATCCGCGTTTGAAGTCGGGGATGGCGCGGTTATTTGCGTTGTTTGAGGACGCACCGATCCTGGGATCGTTGATTGATCCGACAATGGGATCCGATATGCCTTTGTTGTCGGCTGAGTATGGGGAATTGGAGCCATTGTTGGCGAAGGCGTTGGAGAAAGAGACGGATCTGGATCCTGAGAAACGGGAATTGGGTATTACGGCTCAGGGAATTGCTGCTGCTGCCAGGTTTTTGGGGGGTCATTATCATGTGGTGGTGACCAATGTGCCGTATCTGGCTAGAGGGAAACAATCGGATCCCCTTCGAGAGTTTTGCCAAGATCATTATGCTGATGCCAAAACGGATTTGGCGACGGTGTTTGTGGAGAGGTGTTTGAGGTTGGGTGGGGGAGGCGGATCCGTAGCTTTGGTGACTCCGCAAAACTGGCTCTTTTTGGGTAGCTACAAGCATTTGCGAAAGCGGTTGTTGCAGGATGTGTGTTGGGATTGGGTGGTGAGATTGGGATCTGGGGCGTTTGAGACGATTTCTGGTGAGGTGGTGAATGTGGCGATGCTGGCGTTGACGCGGGCGCAGCCGATGGCGGATCAGGTGATGTGGGGGTTGGATGCGTCGGATCCAAGATCGGTGGAGGGGAAAGTTTTTACTCTTCATAAGAGTATCTTGTATGAGAATAATCAGGCAGATCAAATTGGCAATCCAGACGCAAGAATAACCTTGGAGAGGTTCTCAACAAAAAAATTATTGTCGGCATTTGCATCTTCACACAAGGGTATAACGACTAATGACGATCCAGCTTTTGTCCGTAGATGTTGGGAGCTTCGTTTAATTGATAATGGCTGGATGAAACATCTGAGTACAGTAAATCAAATCTGTCTTTATGAAGGTAGGGAAAAAGTTCTTCTTTACGAGGACGGCAATGGGCGACTAAGAAAGTTAGCTGCTAGTTATGAAAGAGATCGGTATCAAGATAAACGAGGAGTTCATGCTTGGGGAAAAATCGGTATTGCTATCAGTCTTATGCGAGCATTGCCAATATCAATTTATTTAGGGGAAAAGTTTGACACTAATGTTGCCGTTATAATTCCAAACAAACACGATCATTTTTTGCCTATATTTACCTATTGCTCATCTCCAAAATTCACAAAAGAGGTTCGCCGTATAGATCAGAAATTAAATGTGACAAATGCAACTTTAGAAAAAGTCCCCTTCGATCTCGATTACTGGCAAAAAGTCGCTGACGAAAAATACCCCAACGGACTGCCCCACCCCTACAGCAACGATCCCACCCAATGGATCTTCCACGGTCACCCCTGCGGATCCGTCGTTTGGGATGAAGACCAGAAATGGACAGCCCACGGCACGCTTCGCACCGATGACACCGTACTCCAGGTTGCTGTTGCCCGACTCCTGGGCTATCGCTGGCCCGCCGAACTCGATCCAGAAATGGAACTAGCCCAAGAACAACGGGAGTGGGTCAACCGTTGCCAATCTCTGCTCTCTCATGCCGATAACGATGGCATCGTCTGCATTCCCCCGATCCGAGGCGAACAACCCGCCGCCGAACGCCTCCGATCCCTGCTGGCCCAAGCCTATGGATCCGAGTGGTCCCCCACCCAACTGCAAACCCTCCTCACCCAAGCCAGCAGCAAAACCCTAGAAGACTGGCTCCGCAACAGCTTCTTCGATCAACACTGCAAACGCTTCCACCACCGCCCCTTCATCTGGCAGATCTGGGATGGCATCAAAAAAGACGGCTTCTCGGTCCTGATCAACTACCACAAGCTCTACTATAAGCTCCTGGAAACCCTCACCTACACCTACCTAGGCGACTGGATCCGCACCCAACAGTACCACGTCGATCAGGGCACCAGTGGAGCCGACGCCAAGCTCCTGGCCGCCCAAACCCTCCAGAAAAAGCTAGAGCAGATCCTGGAAGGCGAGGATCCTTACGACATTTTCGTGCGCTGGAAACCCCTGGAAGAACAACCCATTGGCTGGAACCCCGATCTCAACGACGGCGTCCGCCTCAATATCCGCCCCTTCGTGATCGCCGACGTCCTCCGCAAGAAGCCCAGCATCAAGTGGAACAAGGATCGGGGCAAGAACCCACCCGGATCCCCCTGGGGCGAAGAGCGGATCAATGATCGGCATCTCACCCTTGCCGAAAAGCGCACAGCACGGGAGAGTGCAGCAACGAATTCCTAAAGAATCAGCCTAAGTTCAGCAAGGAGATGGATAATAGGGATCCAGAAGTTGTCAATCTCGATTTGAGACCATGACTACCAAAATCAAACTCACATACCGGATCCCGTCTTTTCTAGAGGGAGTTTCTCGGATTTTTGACATCTCAGGTGTCTTCAGAGATGAGGTAACAGTTGTGCATGAGCCATCTACTTCTAGAACTCGTCGATCTAGAAAACGGGTGGCTCCTGACATTGCCGGAGCCAGAGCGATTGCCGCCGCATCCCGTCGGGTGAATGAGGATATGAGCAATGTTGCAGGAAGAATGCGTCCGGTGGCAGTCCGTCGCCAGAAAGTAACCTCAGCGGATAAGACTACTGTGGGATCCCGTTAACCTGCTAAACACGCTGAAAGAATTTGCCGGCAGTGACCACTCCTGATCAGCCACTAGAGCCTGAAGTCCCCCCAGTCCACCCAGAAGTTGTGGAAGACGGGGGGACTCAGCGTGATCAGATGGCAAAGCGAGACGATGAAAGATCTGGGTACGAACTTTCCTACAGAGAAGGCCTGATAATCCCTCATGAATTGGGGGACTACGAACGCATCGTTCCAGGGTTTGGTAGGGATTACCTTTACGACATTCTCCATGAATCACAGCATCGATGAGAAATGGAAAAAGCTGAGCTTCAGTTGGAAAGAGATAGATTTGAGCAAGGCAAAGAAGTCTTACGCTTTCAAGAACGAATTATTAACAGCAACCAACAGCGTTCAACCAAGGGTTTGAATCGGGGAACTCTTATCTTTATGAGTGGCATCATAGCTGCATTGATTCTTGGTCTTTCAGGTCGTGAGACTGCTGCTGTTGGAGTAGTGGGCTCTTTAGCCGCTGTAGCAGTAGTTTCTTATGGCACGGATGCCTTTAACAAAAGTCGGCAGAAAGAACTGATTTCTAATGGCGATACTCCTGAAATCCTAGAGGAAAAAGATCCGCCTAAACTACCTGGAAATAGTTAAATATTTAAAATTTGGGGCACCTATTCGGGATCAGCTTCCAAAGAGATCCAGCTCTCCAGAGTCGTAGTTCAAATCACCTCGAGATCAACATGGAGCGACGACGTTTCACGGTATCAGGGGTATAGCGATTCTTATCATCCTGCCCCTCAAATCCCAACCGCTCGTAAACACTGCCCCCGATCCCTGGAACGATCTCTCCATCAGGCAACCGCTCGCTATCCTTAGCAAAGTAGAAAAACTCAAACTTGTTGTAGATCTCTGGCTCAAACTCCCGCCTCAGCTTCTCCTCCGATTGCTCATGGATCACAGGAGCCACAATAAAGATGCGCTCTGGCATAATCTTCTCAATCAGGTGCTCAAGATTCGTCCGCACCACACAGGCCCCAGAGATAATTGACTTCACTACAATCAGATACTTCACCCTGGCCCCCACAGGCTCCTTAAACTCTCGGATAATGGGAGCCACGTTCAGATCATCGATGTCAAACGGAGAAAACCGCTGATTCCAGAAACAAGCAAACGGCACATGACCCAGCTTGGACTCCATCTGTTCCAAGATTCCAGCCGCCAAGAAGTCAGCATCCTCAACCGTAAACGCCAGATAAACCCCAGCCTCTGGATCATCGATCTCCTCCAGCAGCCACTCCCCCATCAGCACCCCAATCCCGTGCATCGCCGCCTGGTAATGGATCGGATCTGTCGAGTAGTCACTCAGCTGATCCAGCAGCTTGCCAGCCCTGTCCTCATAGCGCGGGTAGATAGGGGAGTAGGATCTGCTCATGTTGACCTACAGAAGGTTTTCTAACTCATCGAACGAAGTTGGCCTCCGCTCTTTAACTCGGTCCTGAAAGCGACGAAACTCAGGAGTATCGCAGCTGTACATCAGGGTTCCTTCCTCGATTCCCCCACCGAACTCCCAGTGGAAGAAACCTTTGGTCAATTGATATCTAAAATCAGGAATGGAATCAAGTATCTGCTTAACATCTGGATCAATATCCGGCTCAGGACCAATCAAGCGGATGAAGGAAGGGCTCTGCTGTCGAGCTCTATCAAGGATGTCATTTAGAGTCACACCACTAGAAGCATCGATAGAGGTCCAAGCACCCAGTAACACCGCTCCTACAGTCTCGATCTTGTCCTTGGTCGGGTTGTTAATAGCGCAGAGGTATGTCAGGCCTTCTCTGAAAGCTGGTTCCTTGTCAATCACCTTATTCAGGCTAGCTTCGTAATGAAAATGGATGACCTGAGAATACGGTTGGATGTTGTTAGGGATATCCCGAGTCAGTGACTGTCTCGTCTCCACCGTCGAGACCACCAGCCCCAGCTCGGAGGTGATTTGCTGTAAGCGATTCAGCTGATTCTGATACCTGAAATCCTCGGAGATAGAGCTCGTCCCACTACCCCACACCACTGAAGATCCACTCTTGAGCTGATAGTGCTGCCTCAGGCTATCCTGGGGCCGTTCGATGATCAGGTCGTCCACAAAAGCCAGAATCTGACTCCAGAAGCGAATAATGCACTCCCGCTCGATTACCTCCGGAGCACATTGGGCAATCCGGAACACAGCAAAGTGCTTCTCATAGGTGTTCCCTCTTTCATTACTTTTCCCTCCCTTATTTTTGTTCTTGAGATACTTGAGGATGTCCTCCCCAAACTGGTTCTTAATGTCTTGCTCCGAGAACATCAGCCTGCCCACCAATAGCCTCTATTGTGAATACAGCCTCAACTAGCTCCATAGGGGGATCTGGGATCTCCTAAACTCGTTAGATGAGATCAGCAATCGGGCTAGACCCATCATCCATGCCAGAAGCCAGGATAACCGCACCAGAAGCTAGAGATCACTCGCTCACCGTCCGGGAGGCCCTGCTCAAAGCATTGGCCAAGACAGCCGCCTATAACCAAAACCATCAGGTTCCCCCCGTTGCCGTGATCTGGCCCGACAAAGAGAAGCAGTGGTTACCCCTAGCCCCTTTGCTGCGAGCCTCACTTCCTCACTTCCTCACCCTGGGAGACTATAACCCTGAGCATCGTATAGGTCCAGCCATCTGGATCAAGTGTATGCTTGCTCACACCCTACCAGAAGCAGAATGGCCTGAAACCACCGTCCCGATCCTCTACCTCCCCGGAGTCAGCCGTCAGGATCTGCGAGCCATAGACTCCTGCCCCAAACCCCTCCAGCCCCTAGCCGAGCTTCAATACCGTGGAATCTTCTGGAGCCAGCAAAACGGACGGGATTGGACAGTCTTCGCTTTCTTAAAGTCCAAGGACGGTTTGGGTCTTGATGTCGCCCAGGATCACAACACTCTCAATGCGATGTTGGGAGCTCTTTACCAGCTTGCTGACATTCAGATCACCGAGTTACAGGGACGCCGGCTCGAAGCAGATGACTTCCATGCTCTACTCAACCCCGATCCCGTCCGCTCCCTCCTGCAATGGCTCAACGATCCTCAGGGTTGCCAATCCCAATGGGATCCCAACCAATGGAACTCCTTCTGCAGCATCTGCAAAACCTCCTATGCCTTCGACCCTCAGAAAGACGGAGAGATCGTGGCCGGTGAAAAGCTTGGCAATCACCCATCCAACTGGTCCACCGTCTGGGATCGGTTCGCCGAAGCCCCCAATCGCTACCCAGGCATCCCCGAACTGCTCAGGCGATCCAAACCCGACGCCCCCGATATATTCACCCTCTCCTCCTGGCCCCAAGAAAACGAAACTCAAGAGGAGACCCTACGCAAAGCTCTGACCCAGCTAGGTAACACCCCTCAATCCCAAGCCATTCAGCAGATCCGCCAACTGGAGTCTCAGCATGGCCAACGACGGGAGTGGATCTGGGCTGCCCTAGGACAATCCCCTCTGGCCAATGCCCTCCAGCACCTGATCACCCTTGCCCAAGGAGTCGAGACCAACCTGGGAGGATCCACCCCCACAGACATGGCCGAACAATACACCTCCCAAGGCTGGAGAGCTGATGCTGCAGTGCTGCAGGCCCTGGCCTCCGTAGAACGATCGCAAGACACCGCTGCTGTTACCTGTGGGATCCGTTCCCTCTACCTACCCTGGCTAGAAAACGCTGCCCATCACCTCCAGTCCCTTGTGCAAACTCAGCAATACCCACCCACCTCCCCACCTCATCTCCCTCAAGATGGAGAGTGTATCCTCTTTGCCGATGGACTCCGTTTTGATCTAGGCCAGATCCTGTTAGAGGAAATGAACCAACGCAGCTGGCAGGTAGATCCCCAATGGCAATGGGTCGCCCTCCCCCCCGTAACCGCCACCTCCAAACCCGCCATCTCTCCCATCGCAGAGACCTTACAAGGATCAGCCTCCAGTCAAGACTTCCGTCCCGAGATCAGAGCCTCTGGTAAACCCCTCACCCCCGATCGCTTCACCTCCCTCATGACCGAACATGGGATCCAGGTCCTCTCCAAAGCAGAAACCGGAGATCCCAAAGGCAAAGCCTGGACAGAGTTCGGCGACATCGACCATTACGGCCACCAACACGGAGCTCAACTGGCCCAACAGATCCTCAGTCAACTGCGCACCCTGCTCAACCGCATCGAAGCCCTCCTCGAGGCCGGCTGGACAAGAGTCCACGTCATCACCGATCACGGTTGGCTGCTTATGCCCGGAGGCCTCCCCAAATTCACATTCCCCAAATTCCTGGCAGAGACCTACTGGGGCCGCTGCGCCATCCTCCGAGAGACCTCCATCACCGAAGCCATAACGATCCCCTGGCATTGGTCTTCTGACATCACGCTGGCTCTCACCCCTGGGATCGGATGTTGCAAAGCAGGAACAGAGTATGCCCACGGCAGCATCAGCTTGCAGGAATGCATTACCCCCTCCTTTTCCATCTCATTGGGAATACCCACCTCAACCGCCATCCTCGAAGACATCCAGTGGATCGGCCTACGTTGTCGGATCACTGTGAACGATCCAGTAGAGGGGCTCCAGGCCGATATCCGTAGAAAGCCAGCAGATCCCACGACCTCACTAGCCAACGGGGGCAAAGCGGTCTCACTGCAAGGGAAAGTCTCTCTAGCAATCGAGGATGATAGTACAGAAGGTGAGTCAGCCATTGTAGTTCTATTGGATGCTCAGGGCACCGTCATCCACAAGCAGGCAACCATCATAGGGGGTGAGTGATGACCATCGAGCTAGATACCCTAGATCTCCATGCGGCAGAGGCCTTTGAGGGCTACATCGTCCGCAAGGATCTGGTGCGCACCTTCAGCCGTCAATATCCCGTCCCCACCTATGTTGTAGAGTTCCTCCTGGGCAGATACTGCGCCAGCACCGACCCGGAAGAGATCGAGGAAGGTCTCCAGATCGTCAGCCGTCAGTTAGCCAACCGTACTGTTCGGGCCGGAGAGGAAGAACTCTTCAAAGCCAGAGCCCGCGAGGAAGGATCCGTCAAAGTCATTGACCTGATCTCAGCCCGCCTGGATGCCCGCACTGACTCTTATATTGCCGAGCTCCCCAGCCTCCGACTCAAAGATGTCCGCATCGACGATGATCTGGTGCAAGAGCACGAGCGCATGTTGACAGGTGGATTCTATGCTGAGGTGGAGTTGATCTACGACGCCAAGATTGCTCAGGAGAATAGTGGTCGCCCATTCGGCATTGAAAACTTACGCGAGATCCAGCTTTCAAAAAGAGATGTCCTTTCCGTCCTGTCCAAAGGCAGACAGCAATTCACCACACAAGAATGGAAACATTTCCTCCTCCGCAGCATAGGCCTAGAACCCTCTCGCCTCACTGATCGAGCCCAAGATGTCATCCTCATGCGGATGGTTCCTTTTGTTGAACGCAACTTCAACCTGGTAGAGATCGGCCCCAGAGGCACCGGCAAAAGCCACCTCTTTCAACAAGTCTCCCCCTACGCGCATCTGGTCTCAGGTGGAAAAGCCACCGTGGCCCGCATGTTCGTCAACAACGCCAACGGTCAAAGGGGCTTAGTCTGTCAGTACGATGTTGTTTGCTTCGACGAGGTTTCCGGTATCTCCTTCGATCAGAAGGATGGAGTCAACATCATGAAGGGCTACATGGAGTCAGGAGAGTTTAGCCGAGGCAAGGAAAGCATTCGCGCCGATGGCAGCATCGTCATGGTGGGTAACTTCGATGTGGACGTAGAGCACCAACAACGGATCGGTCACCTCCTCTCCCCCCTTCCCCCAGAGATGCGTAATGACACTGCCTTCATGGATCGGCTCCACGCCTATCTTCCTGGATGGGATATCCCCAAGATGTCCAAGGACTTCCTAACGGATCACTTTGGTCTAGTCAGTGACTTCATCTCCGAATGCCTAAGCCAGCTCCGAAACCAAAGCCGGGTCTCAGCCTTACAAGGGCAGATTTTCTTCGGTGGCGCCCTTAGTGGTAGGGATACAAATGCAGTTTATAAAACGACCAGCGGTCTACTTAAGCTGCTTTACCCAGATCCAGAAGAGCCCATTCCACTCGAAGACATAGAGTGGGCCATCCGCCTTGCCCTAGAAGCTAGACGCAGAGTCAAAGAGCAACAGAAGCGAGTAGGAGCTGCGGAGTTTCGGAACACACATTTTAGTTATCAGTTAGGGGAGGAGGGAGTAGAGAAGTTTGTTGTTACTCCCGAACTTCAGAGTGAAAAAAGCATTGGCACCGATCCCCTTGAACCTGGTCAAGTCTGGACAATTAGCCCAGGAGATCTGGACGAGCAACCAGGCCTATATCGGATAGAAGTTAATGAAGGGCCAGGATCAGGAGTCAAAGTCTTGAACCGACCCATCCCACCTGCATTCACCGAGAGCGTTCGCTACGGTGAGCAGAATCTCTACGCCCGAGCCAAAGAGTTAGTAGGGGATCGGGATCCGCGTCACCATGAGTTCTCCCTGCAACTAAGAGCATTCGACACCTCACGTAGCGGCAGCCAATTGGGAATCGCCGTCCTTCTTTCTCTGTGCAGCGCTCTCCTGAAAAAAAGCATCAAAGGTGGGCTGATCGTGGTCGGTGGTCTTAACCTGGGAGGCTCGATCGAACCTGTCTACAACGCTGTGGGAATTGCTGAACTGGCTGTTGAGAAGGGAGCCATCGCTCTTCTGATCCCTGTCACTGCAAGGAGGCAGCTCTACGATCTGTCGGATGAGATGGCAACCAAAATAGATATCCAGTTTTACTCAGACGTGAAAGACGTGCTGCTCAAAGCTATTGAGTGATAATGTTGATATTCTGAGTGTTTCCACCCTACTAAATTATGAGGTCAAGATGAGTTCAAAGATAATCCAAAGCCTCAATTTTAATCAGGTAACCAAATAGCTTTTTTTTATATCTCTCTTAATGTTTGGGCTTGATCTTGAGTCTAGCCCCAATTGTTCAAAAACATCTATATAGAACTCAGCCTTTCGAGTATAGACAATGGGAAAATCCGAAATTCTTTGGGTCGCAGAGGCAATAACAGGATTGATCCATTGTATAACCTCGATCATCTCTTCATACTGCTGAAGTAAATCAGGTATACCCCAAATTGAATCATGGTGGAAAGCTTTATTTCTTAGTTTTGATACCAAGTGAAATCTCTCGGAAAGCGTACTTCTCTTCCTTAGGCTTCTAGGAAGATTTACAAAAAAGCTTTTTCTCCTAAATATTCTAGGGTATATCAGGTCATTCCCTTCATATCTAGCAGTAGGGGACTTCGATTAATTGATAATGGGAGTTTTTTGGTAGAATTGAAGAGATGA
>CAYMOX010000019.1:0-64614 GCA_964392245.1 uncultured bacterium | reverse complement strand
TCCGGTTCAGATCTGCAAGTTGTGTCAGCGAACCAAGAATCCCACGCGCTTTAGCTGTGGGAGTGTCAATCGCGCCGTTGACCACTAGAGGTCAGCACCAGCTTCAGGTGCACATGGATCAGATCCAGCTGAGCCAGTCCCACATCGACTTCTCCATCCACCACAACCCCTGTATTAATTAGCCGATCCAGAAGTTCCAGGATTGAAGACTCTCGAGAAGGTTGCCCCGGATAATAATCGCCGTCTTCGGGTAGGAGCCGCCCCATATCCCCCAAATCAATATTGAGATCGGCAGGATCAATCTCCAGAATGTCGCAGATCTGCAAGATTTGCTGATGCAGTGCCTGCAAACTTTGCCCGGCCCGTTCAATTTCTGCTGAGGTTAACCCCCCCCGATCCATCCGCCGGATGATCTGAGCTTCCATCAGCTGCCGGATCAGTTCCACCAGGGTCATGACCAGAGGAGCCAGGCCAGCGGAAGCGCCTTTTGTTGCGGGAGAAGAGAGAGACACCGCCTGATCTTTAGCTTCTGTTGCCTGCTGCCAATCCGAGGGCTCAGCCGGACTCAGCTTCAATGACTCCAGAGACGGATCAGAGGACAGGGGATCAAGGGGAGACACAGACTCGGGCATAAAACACAATCAAACCAGCAATGGCAAGGATCCCCTCTACGCTAGCGAACTTCCCTTCTAGAGTTCTCGGCCCAGGGGTAAATTGAGGTTCTGGGCTCCATTGCTGATGGCTACGCTGTAGGGAGCAATCCCGCTGACGCGCCAGCCCCCGTCTACTGCCTGACCCACTGGCACCTGTCTGACCTCTCCATTCATGACGATCAAGGCCACGGGTTCGCCAGGGTGACGCATGATCCCCACCAGTTTTAATGAAGGGGGCAGTCCACCCGGAGCAGCAGGAGCAGGGGCTACAGGAGCACTGGGACGGGCGGGGGCTGAAGCCTGTACCGTAGTATTACTGGCAACAACAGGACGAGCCGGAGAGACCACATCTGGCCCTGATGCCTTTTCCTGATTGTCTTCTGCGATCGGCAACTGCAGTTGATCAATCTGACTGCGATCCAGGAGACTGCGCTGCAAGGATTCCGCCTCTCTCAAGGCAAGAGTCTCCTCAGTTGAAGGTTCCGGCAGATGCTCAGCTCGAGAAACGGGTATGGACGCGGATAGTTGCAGGCCATGTTTGATCAGCATCACCGATCCCAGGAGAGCAAGGGTGGCAAGGGTAGCCGCCACAAGGCCCCCATTTAAAGGAGAGGGATGGATGCGTAAGGGGCGGCGGGAACGGGAAAAGGGGTAGGGGGGTGGCGATTCTGCCGAGGTATTGAGGGTATCCTCCAGATCGGCGAACACGTCGTCTAGCATCTGATCCGCTAACTTGTCTGGATCAGGGCGATTGGCGAAGCGGCGAGGCTGGGCCGCTGTTGAAGTCCATTCAGAATTGGGTGAGGTGGAAAATTGAGACACGGAAAACCCTCCGGACAGGCAAAAGCGAACAGCGGGATGGCAGCCTGAACGGAGGAGATCGAGCAGAGAAACCTTACAAGCGACGCAGCTGAGGGTACTCTATCAACAGATCATCTGCAGAAAGCACATCACCCTCCTGCTGAGGCGTCCACAGGACCTCCACAGCCACAATTTGATCAGCGGCAATGGATCCAAGCTGCATTAACCCCTGCCGTAGGGCTGACACCGAGTTAGCTACAGGTAGTGTACTCGAATCCCTATAAGACGCCACCAGTAGTGTGACAACAATATATTCCCCCAGATCATGGAGGGCATCGGTCTCGGAGCTTGTCTGAGTATCGGAGGTCTGGATCCGTTTCTGGCCCACGTTGGAGAGGGTCTCGGCGCTAAATTTACTGCGCTCCTTTAGAGACAGCTGGTAGAAGGCCTGTTCGGCTTCCGAAAGGGCGGTGCTGCGGGTATCCACCTGACCATAAACCCAGTAGTCCTGATGACGGGTGAGGGTGAGGGTCAGATTTTGCAGCAGCTCCCGCAATCCTTCCGGGGAGTTGGTATCGGCTTCCATGGCTAGAGCATCGATCTCCCGCTGCAGACCCCGAGCACTGGCCAGCAGACCCAGCTTGATCTCAGTTAGCTGCACCTTTTGATTGGACTGCTGATAAAAACCGCGATCGTCGTAGCCTCCAGAACTTTCCCGCGAGGCCTGCAGATTGCGCAACAGAAAACTGCCCACCCCCAGCACTAAGAAAAGGGTGAGAAAACCACCGCCACCTCCCCAGAAGAAGGGCAACAGGAAGGGGAAGCCAAATCCTCCTCCGGGATACACAGGTGCGGAACGGGGCGCAGATTGCCGTGGCAAAGATCGGGGAGCCCGAAAAGATCCTCCTCCAACTCGACCACCACTGCGGGCCCAGGCATCGTTCATGGGGGCCAGACAGAGAACCACGGCCAACAGAACGGCAAGTAAACCTTTAAACCAGCGAGACTGCCACAAAGCTCTCACGTGAATTACCTCTCTACACTTGATCTGTGCTTCTATTTCTCATTTTATATGCTGGATTTCCTGGACCTGAAGTGAAGAGTTTAGGTCAGGCCCTCTGAAATGGACCTCTTATTGATCGGGATCTGCTGAAGAAAACATCATCCAGCGCAAGGGTCGTGCTAGGGTCTGGGTGGTTTTTCCCGAGACCTTGTATGGTGGCAGAGTCTTTTGTCCCTCCCTCCTCTGATATCCGGCTGGTGGTTCTGGATATTGATGGCACGATTAGTGGTGATTCCAATCAGGTGACTCCGGCAGTTCTGGAAACCCTGAGCCGGGTGCGACAAAAGGGGATCGAAGTGGCCATTGCCACTGGACGCATGTACCGTTCTGCCCTGCGCTTCCACCAGGAGATCCAGGCGACCATGCCCCTCAGCACCTATCAGGGAGCCCTGATCCGGCAACCGGAGGATGGTCAAACGCACCGGCACTGGCTTGTGGACACGGTCCTGGCCCAAAAACTGCTGGATGCCTATGCTGATTATCCTCTGGCGATTCATATCTATATTGATGATCAACTGTACGTCAAAGAAATGAATCCTCTCAGTCAGGCTTATGCCGAACGCTCCCAGGTGCCAGCCCAGCTGTTTTCTCAGTATCCAGATCAGCAAAGCTTCCAAGCCACCAAGATCCTAGCCATGACCGAGGACACGGATCTGATCGACGAGCTGACGATCAAAATGCAGGCTCAATTTCCGGCGGATCAGCTCTACTTCACCCGCTCCACACCGACTTTTTTAGAGGCCACCCATGCAGCAGTGAACAAAGGCAATGCTGTGAAATATCTGGCAGAGGAGATCCTGGGGTTAACCGCCGATCAGGTGATGACGATTGGCGACAGTGATAACGATATTGAAATGCTCCAATATGCAGGGATCGGAGTGGCGATGGGCAATGCCAAACCTGAGATTAAAGCCATCGCTGACTGGGTCGCTCCTCCGGTAGAAGCGGACGGGGTTGTCGCGGCATTGGAGGAGTTTATTCTGTAGGGATCTGGTTACGAATCCACACCGATTAAGCGACGGCAACGATTTGGATTAACGAGCAGCTAGAAGCCTTGGGGGTAGAACTGACATGACGATTGCGGCGATCGAACTACCAATGGAGAAAATTGCTGAGTTTTGTCACAAATGGCAAGTGACAGAATTCGCTCTATTTGGCTCTGTCCTGCGCGATGACTTTCGCCCCGACAGCGACATTGATGTGATGGTGCAATTTCACCCAGACGCTCACCCCACTTTCCGTACTTTAGACCAGATGGAGGCAGAACTTAAAACTATTTTCGATAATTCCTGCTTGATATGCTGCAATCCGCAGAGCTGATCCTGACCTACACCGCTCAATGCTCAAGGGATGAGTTTGTTGCAAACGTGCAGCTTCAAGATTCAGTCATTCGGCGGCTGTTAGTGATTGCTGAAGCAGCAAGGCGGGTTTAAGACACAACCCGGCAGGCATTACCGAACGTTTCTTGGCAAGAAATCAACGGAATGCGAAATCGGTTGGTGCATGAATATAACGATGTCAACCTCAACATTGTCTGGGATGTGGTGCAGTCTGAGATACCACCTTTAATTGAGGAACTGAAATCGCAAATTCCTCCAGAACCGTAAGGATAGCGGGTGGAGGCGGTTGAAGCGGCATAACAAATCGATGGAGCCGACCGTTGAGAGATTATTTGTAGGCATCAAAAGTGATCTGGGCGGCTCATCTCAATCGATCATCAAGAGCCGCCGTAGAATAGAGTGAACTCCAATGTGTTGCTGTGCAAAGAGAATCTAATGACTGCTTCACTGACTCCGATCCAGACTTCTTCTACCCATACAGTTGAAGAATACTTTGAGCTAGAAGCTGAATCTGAGGCTAGAGGGGAGATCCGGCGCGAGTATCGTCATGGGGAAATTGTCGAGATGACGGGAGGCACCCCTACCCATAACGAAATCATCCGTATGCTGGCGTTTCTGCTCACAGCATCTCTGCGAAAGCAGCCCTACAGCATCTTTCTGACCGATCAGCGTCTCTGGATTCCGGACCGTGAGGTCTATACCTATCCTGATGTAATGGTGACCCCTCGCCCCCCTGATCTGAAGCCCGACCGCAACGACACCGTGATGAATCCGATTTTGCTGGCAGAGGTGCTTTCAGAATCAACAGAACGGTACGACCGAGGAGAAAAATTTGAGTCCTATCGCACCTTAGCCACTTTTCAAGAATATCTACTGATCTCTCAGCACACACCTCACGTTGAGCAATTGACCAAACAGGCTGAGAATCAATGGCTGTTCACCGAATATCGCGATCTCAACCAGAGCTTTGATCTGCAATCGGTGGGGGTGACTATTGCGATGACGGATCTCTATGAAGCTGCCCAGTTTTACCACGATCCACTCATGTGATCACAACCTGAGCTTGAAGAATTGGGATCTACCCCAGCAATGAAAGCTGCAAACTGATCTCCCGTTTGGGCAGTGGGATCGACTGGCGATGAAATTCAGGACAGTGAGATTTGGCAGGACAATTGCTGCAGTGCTTGCCAGGTTGGGTGGGGAATACCTGATCTTCCAGGAGCTTCTGGCTGATCTCAGTGATTTGCTCCTGGACCTTTTCCTCATGGGCTGGTGTGACGTCGAAACTCAAGATCTCACCCGTGCGCAAATAAATATGGGAGATCCGGCCCAAAGACTGCTGATAAGTTTGCTGAATGGCAATGCTGTATAGGCCCATTTGCAGATCCATGGCCAACGCATCGGCATCCTGCGCTGTGCGGGAAGACTTGTAATCAATCAGATGAATTACCGCATCCAGATGAGAGGACTGAGGATCCAGCAGCTCCAGGCGATCATACTGCCCAGCCAGCCGGAACTCCACCCCAGCGGCCACGATCCAGCCTTCCACCCGTCCCTCCAATCCAATCGGCTCCTGCCAGATGGTGAGAGGACGAATGAACTGACGGTAATATTGCATGAGCAGGGTTTTACCCTCAGCAGTTTGTTTAGGATCGAGGGCAGCTTCGCTAGCACAGTCCTGCCAGATCTGGTGGAGGTTCTGAACACTGGGGATCCCCTGCCAGGATTGGCGGTTGTGGAGGTGGTAAAGAGCCTGGTGCAGGGTTCGGCCCAACTGGGGAGATCCACCGGATCGGGCGGGCAACCTGCGCAGGTAGCGAAACTCATAAGCCTTGGGACAGGCATGATACGTGGCCAGTTTGGTGGGGCTGAGGGTATGCATAGTCCGCCGTCTGGCAGGTGATCCGATTCGTTAAGACTACTCTGCTGCCTTTCTCCCCTTCAACCCTCGGAAACTGAATCCCCTGAAGACTGACTGAAGGAGAATAGATCAGTTATTTTGTAGTTTTGATCTTGCCTGCCCAGAAGCGTTGTGCAACACCTCAAAACAAGGGATGAGTATGAACACGCAGAAACGATCTGGCCGTATTGAGGTTTTCGAGGATGATCAGCATTTTCTGGTCCGGATTCACCCTGATCTGCGGGAACGGGCCAAGAAGATCCAGGAACGCCAATGGGATGGCAATCGCCGTGTGTGGGTGTATCCCAAAAATCTCCGCACCTATACAGCCCTGGTGGATGAGTTTAAGGCAGACTCCGACAACTTCACGATTCAGCCTCCCACAGCTGAACCCACCACCCAAATAAAATCCCCTTTTGATGACACGCTTGATCACGATTTTGAAGAGCAGATACTGGAGGAGATCCGTTCTCTGGGGGAGATTGGGCAGGGGCAGGATCGCATCTACAGTGAGCTGGAGCGGATCCGCATTGTGCTGGAGATCCTCAAGGATGAAACCCTGAATCAAACCCGCACTCTGGAGGAGGTCCTGGAACATCAGGCAGATCCACCCTCAGATCAGCATCTGGCTATCCAACCTGTTGAGGTGCTGCCAGAACGTCTTGATCTTGCGAAGCAGAAGGAAATCGAACTGTTAGAAAAGTCTCTGGTCTTCATTGCCTATTGCGCCTCAGGCAAGAAACAATCCTTCCTGGACTGGGTATCACAACATCAGCCTCTGCGAAAACCTTCTGCGTTTGTAACGAGAACCCATGAATATATCAAAAAACAACTGATGAAACTTCTGGGTGAAGAGAGTATGCGGGCACGATTCGGTGAACTGGTCCAGCGGATCAAGGATGAAAAATTGATCTATTACGGCCAGGAAGACTCGCCCCCCAGTCCTGTCAATCTCTTGCTAACACTCAATTCCCATCGCAATCGTTTTGGCCACGCAGATCTGATCGAGCAGGGGGAAGAGTGGAGCCGCTCGATTCTCTATCTGATGAATCTGGCCATGGTCTGGCCGAAAGTGATCATTGATATTGACGATGAGGAATCTCAGCCTAAAGAGGGATAAAGTCTGATCCAAAACTTAAATTGCTGACACCTGTGTTAACCCCAGGATGCTCAGTAGCTCAGCAAGGTGGTCGATGAGGTGAGTGTGGGGAGCTGCTTTCAGCATCTCTACACTACAAGCTCCTGAGGTGATCCCAACAACATAGCGGCATCCCGCGCCTGTTCCCTCCTCCAGGTCAGCAACGGTATCCCCCACCTTGGCCACCGCCTGGGAACTGTCAATCCCCAACACCTGCATGGCTCGCCAGATCATCTCTGGGGAAGGACGGCCTTGGGGCACCTCATCACTGGTGACGCTGACATCAATCAATCCCTGCTCCTCCCAGCCTAGCCGTTGCAGGATCACGCTTGTGGTCTGGCGATCGAACCCCGTATCCAGGGCGATCTTGATCCCGGCAGTGCGCAAAGCTTGAAACACCTTCGTGGCCCCGGGTTTCTCCGCAACCGAGGGATGGGATTGATAGAACTGCAGCATGTGTTGCAAGAACGCTGTGTGCACCCTGCCGATTAACTCTGGGGAGATGGCGGCGGCATCCGGGAGCTTGGCCTGCAGAAGCATGCGGATCGCTTCCGGTTTCGGGTACCCCATCACAGGTGCAGTTTCCTCGGGTGTAACATACACACCGATTTCTTGCAGGGCTGCCTCCAGAGACTGATGAACATCGTTATTATCTTGAAGTGTTGTGCCCGCAATATCGAACACCACCAGCTGGATATCCAAAACAACCTCCTCCGATTCAGACAACAGCAGCAACCAGTTCTTCCATCAGACCCCAAGAGAGCGTCATGCCCGCCCCCCCCAGACCGTTCACGATTGTTACCCCCTGCTCCGGATGAGCAATATATTCCGTCTGGCCCGGTAGTTTTGCGTAGATACCATGCCAGGTTTCCTGGATCTGCCAGGAGGGTACCTGGGCAAAGCCCTGCAGATAGGTCAGGATCGCTTCATTGATCTCGGTGCGGTCAAAGGGATCCAGGTCCAGGCCATACTCATGGGAATCCCCCAACACCAGCTCCCCCTGAAGATTCTGGGACATCATCACATGGATCCCCCAGCGAGGATAATAAGGGGTTTCGCGGTCAATTCGTTCTTTTAAAAGCCCAAGGGAAGGACAGCGGGCAAAGGCAGCGTAATGGGTCAGGGTCAGCCCAGCGCACAATGAAGGTCCGATCCGCCACGGCTGGGGCGGGGTACGCATCATCTGCAGTTTCACTTTCGTCATGCCACTCGCGGCATACAGATCTGGATAAAGGGTTTCAAATTCTGCGCCACTGCACACCCAGATCTGGTCCGCCTGCCAGGTTTGTCCCCCCACCTGAAAATGAGGGGCATGGATGGCTGTGACGGCCTGTCCCCAGTGAAATTCAACGGCGTATTCGCGATGAAGAAACCCTGGCAGCGTTCTCACCACTTCCCGAGGATCCACCGTCATCTCCGTCTCACTCCAGAGAGCCCCCAGTAAGCCAGCCGTGATCGCCGCTGGACTCTTTTCGGCAACCTGACCGGCGGTGAGTAGGGAGATAGAGTTATCTTCACCTCGCTCCTGACAGAATTCCTGGATCACGGTTAGCTCGTCTTCACGATAAGCCAGATGCAGGGAGCCACAGGGATCCAGACCAAATCCAGCACGCACTGCTAGTTCCCTCCAGATGGCTCTAGATTTCAGTGCTCTCTCTTGCAATGTCCCTTGTGGCTGACCAATCGGCCAGATCATGCCAAAGTTACGAACCGAGGCTCCCTGAGCGGAAGGATTTTTTTCAAAAACGTGAACCTTCAGTCCGCGCTTGGCGTGGGCAAATGCAGTGGCCAGACCAACAATGCCAGCTCCAATAATGGCCACAGAGATGCGCTGGGAAGAGGGGGACTGCATATCGAGTAACTGAGGGATATGGGTGATCCTAACCTGGAATAGACAGAGAAACGGATTTGTAAATAGAACCCGACTGATAGGGAACCCTCATGGATCAGGTTAAGAAATTTAGATTTGGTTTCGCCAGTAATTTGCGCCGACCGGGAATGGATCTCTGAGTCCTGAAAGTCGATTCTTAGCAGAAACTTAACCAGAGGTTAAATACGAAAGCTATCTTTTTCTTGTGCAGTAGTGACAATTAAAGATGACTGTAAAACAACTGATAGACTACTTCCTGGATTGGATCGTGTTGCATAAACTCGATAACGTCAAGACGTGTCTTATTACAACTGCAAGCGTTGACTTTGACTTGCATTCACTACTGTTGGGAGTTATCAGTGCACATCATGTTAGATTTCTCAACTTCAATCGTAAGGAAACTTACCTTACCTTTTGTAACCTCTTTGTTGCTGGTAAGTATAAGTGTAACTTCCTGTGTTAGGGATCAGCCCCAGAGCGACAATTCAACGACCTCGGAAGAAAGCACAAGTTCATTGCCTACCCCTGAAGAAGAAAGCACAAGTTCACTGCCTACCCCTGAAGAAGAAAGCACAAGTTCATTGCCTACCTCCGAAGAAGAAAGCACAAGTTCACTGCCTACCTCCGAATCCGAGAGTCTCACCGTTTACACGGCTTTAGAAGACGATCAGATTCAGGGATATCTTGAGTCCTGGCGAGAGCAGTATCCCGACGTCGAGCTCAATATCGTCCGCGATTCTACAGGCATCGTCACAGCCAAGATCCTTGCCGAAAAAGATAATCCTCAAGCCGATGTTGTTTGGGGTCTGGCAGCCTCTAGCTTGCTTGTCGCTGATCAGGAAGGATTGCTGGAGCCCTATGCTCCTCAAGGATTAGAAAATGTCAACGAACGCTTCCGCGACAGCGATGATCCTCCCACTTGGGTGGGTATTGATGTGTGGATGTCCGCTTTCTGTGTCAACACCATTGAGGCAGAAAAGAAGGGCCTTCCTATCCCCCAGTCATGGGAAGATCTGCTAAAGCCGGAGTATGAGGGCCAAATCGTGATGTCGAATCCGGCGTCATCGGGTACCGGGTTTTTATCTGTTTCTGCCATTCTTCAGCTCAAGGGAGAAGAAGAAGGCTGGGCGTATTTGGATGGGCTGCATCAGAACATCGCCCAGTATATGCATTCTGGCTCCAAACCCTGTAAATCCGCCGGTACAGGGGAATATCCCATTGGGATCTCCTTTGATTATCGGGCCGTCAAACAGAAGAACGATGGGGAACCCATTGAAGCGGTTTTTCCCGCTGAGGGCTCCGGTTGGGACGTTGAAGCGAACGCTCTGATCAAGAAGCCAGAGATCAACCCCATCGCCAAAGACTTTCTAGATTGGGCGATTTCTCCTGAAGTATCTGCTAAATACGCAGAAAGCTTTGCGATCACAGCTGTTGCCACTGATGTACCCCTACCCGAAGGGTTCCCAGAAGATCCTGAGGCTCAGCTGATTGATAATGACCTCAACTGGGCGGCAGCCAATCGTGAAGCCATTTTAGAGGAATGGACCCGACGCTACGACAGTAAATCGGAGCCAAAGTGATCCGATGGGGGAGCTCATCGCTCCCTCCGTTCTGCGGTTGTTTTTGCGCATGCCCTCTCTTGGTCAGCTTCCATGGATCCCAACCCAAGAACTGATGCTCTTGCCCGTCAAAAGGCACCCCCAATTCCTGCCCAGGTCCCCTCCCCTCCCTCGGCACCGGCCCCTTACCTGGAGATGGTTAACATCCACAAAAACTTTGGCCCGTTTATCGCTTTACACGATGTCCATCTCAAGGTCTACCCAGGAGAGTTTGTTTGCTTGCTGGGGCCAAGTGGTTGCGGCAAAACAACTCTCTTACGGATTATTGCGGGTTTGGAACGCCAGACCCAAGGGCGGGTGATCCAGGCGGGTAAGGATGTCTCTACTCTGCCACCCTCCAAACGGGATTTTGGGATCGTGTTTCAATCCTATGCCCTGTTCCCCAACCTGACGGCCAACCAGAATATTGCCTATGGCTTGCAAAATACCAGGCGTGATCGGCGAGAGATCCAGGCTCGGGTAGAGGAACTGCTAGAAACTGTAGGCTTGCAGGGATTTGGCCACAAGTTTCCTCCTCAGCTTTCTGGTGGACAACAACAGCGGGTCGCGTTGGCTCGTGCTCTTGCTCTCTCCCCAAGCTTGTTGCTCTTGGATGAACCCCTCTCGGCTCTGGATGCCAAGGTGCGGGAAAAACTGCGGGGTGAGATTACTCTATTGCAAAAGCGCCTCGGCATCACCACCGTTATGGTGACCCACGATCAATCGGAAGCATTAGCGATGGCCGATCGAGTGGTTGTCATGGATCGTGGGGTCATTGCCCAGGTAGGAACCCCCCATGCCATCTATCAGAACCCCGGAACCCCCTTCGTGGCCGACTTCATTGGGGTGATGAACTTTCTGCCAGGGGTGACACAAGCCCCCACCCGCATCTGTTGTGGAAACCTGACCCTGATCACGTCCAATGATCTCTTAATCGAGCCTCATCGCCCGGTGACTGTAGCCATTCGACCGGAAGATGTACGGATCCTGGAAGGACCTGGAGAGGGGACCAATGGACTGACTGCTACTGTCAAGACTCAGGAGTTTTTAGGGTCTGGCTACCGGTTGTGTGTGGTACCCGAAGCGAATCCAACGACAGAGATCCTTGTCGATATCTCCTCCCAACAATCTCGATCCTTGACTCTGGATCCAGGCAGGACCCTGTACCTGCAACTCCCTCCTGAATTAATTCGTGTCTATCCGGTAGAGGGATAACTTGATGACTGTTCTGCCCAAATCCAACGCTGCGCAGAAACTGCCCACGGTGTCACTCCCCTCGCTCACGGAGGGCATTCGGATGGGGCTGATCGGGTTAATCACCCTCTTCTTGTTGATGGGGGTAGTGCTCCCCCTCCTGCCGCTGATCAGCCGGAGCTTACACAACTCTCAAGGGGAGTGGATCGGTCTCGCCAACTACGCTCGCTACTTCAGTACCCCAGCGCTGGGCGCTTCCTTTACCAACAGTTTCTATGTTGCGATCTTAACAACCTTTTTTTCCGTGGGGTTGGGATTCATCTATGCCTATGCTCTAACCCGCACTGCCATACCCGGGAAACAGTTCTTTCGCACATTTGGGCTTCTGACTCTCTATATCCCCCCTTTGGCAAATGCTATTGGCCTCATCTATCTCTTTGGAAATCAAGGGTTAGTAACCACTGGATTATTCGGTCGTTTACCGGGCTGGGACATCAATCTGTATGGCCCTAATGGGATCGTCATCGGGTTGTTTCTTTACTGTTTTCCCCAAGCGGTGATCGTGATGACCACTGCTCTCAATTTGACTGATGCTCGGCTCTACGAGGCCTCAATGGTCTTAGGTGCTTCGCCAGTCAGGACTTTTTTTAGGGTTACATTACCGAGTGTGAAGTATGGACTGGTGAGTGCAATCTTTATCTGCTTTATCTTGGCCTTTACCGATTTTGGGGTCCCCAAGGTGGTAGGAGGCAATTTCAATGTTCTCGCCACAGATATCTACAAGCAGGTGGTGGGGCAGCAGAATTTTTCCATGGGAGCAACGATCAGTGTGTTATTACTCATTCCCAGCCTGATCGCATTTGCTATCGATCGAATTGTCCAACGTCGACAAAGTTCGTTGGTCGGAGCCCGATCTGTGCCGCTCCAGCCGAAACCTAATCTCTGGGTTGATGGACCACTGTTTATCTTTTGTAGTGCCATTGTTGCTTTTGCCTTTCTGGTGTTCGGAACCGTCATTTTTGCATCTCTGATTCGAGTTTGGCCCTACAACTTTAGCCTAAGCTTGCGGAACTACGATTTCAGTCGGGTGGGTGGTGGTGGGTATACAGCCTTTTGGAATACCGTTCAGATGTCTTTGTATGTTGCGATCCTTGGCACAATGATTGTGTTCATTGGGGCCTATTTGGTGGAGAAAACAAAAGAGTGGCCTGGATTACGCTCTTGGAACTACCTGTTTTCAACAGTGCCACTGGCTCTACCAGGACTCGTTTTAGGTATCTCCTATGTCTTCTTTTTCAATTCTGTATCTTGGCCGATTCCATTTACAACCAAGGTGCTGGTCAACCCCTTTCACGGACTGTATGGCACCATGGCCATTTTGGTGCTTGTTCATATCATCCATTTCTATACCGTTTGCTTCTTTACCGCCACAACAGCATTGAAGCAACTTGATCCGGAGTTTGAGGATGTTTCTGAGTCGATGGGGGTGCCCTTCTACAAAACATTTTGGCGGGTGACCGTTCCCCTGTGTCTTCCGGCAATCCTGGAGATCAGCGTTTACTTTTTTGTCAATTGCATGGTGACAGTCTCAGCGCTGATCTTCCTCTATCCGGCTAACTTACCGATGGCCTCTGTTGCGATTGTCAACATGGATGATGCAGGAGACACCGCAGCAGCAGCGGCAATGTCAACCCTGATTGTGTTGACCAGTCTGGGCATGAGACTTAATTACGCACTGGCAACCCGAGGGCTGAAGCAACGATCACAAGCCTGGTTGCAATCCAATTAAACAAACAGACCCAAACCCTTAAAGCCTTTCCCAGGCACCTAAGATACAGTATTTCTCTCCCTCAGTCACTCAGGCTTACTGTAGTTCAATTGATTGGGAATGCTCTATCCCCTGATTTCTTTCTCCAGCCGCAAACGATAGTGGTTCAATCCGGGAACTTTCAACTCAGGATCTTTGGCAGCATCATCCCAGCGCCTCAGTCTCACAGCATTTTGGTGGTAGGGGGTCTGCTCGAATCTCTGGACTTGTGCTAGAGAAAACGGTCCACCTTGAAGTTTCAGACTCTGGATCGATGCGGGCGAGAGTGTTGCCAGATATTCCGGCTCGACAGCGCAGAGATAGCGTTTGGCTGCTACGTGCAGTCGGATCGGTTCTGTTACCCCTGGCCCCAGCATCAGTTGCAACCCGGTTGCCCCCACGTGTTCATGACCGGTATTCACCCCCGGCTCCCCAATGTTTTCTGGAGGATCTTGGCAGAGGTGACCAAAGTCGTGTAAAAGTGCTGCCACCACCAGAGCATTCTCAGCTCCATCCTGCTCCGCCAGAAAGGCGGTCTGAAGAGCGTGATCAGTTTGGGAAACGAACTCCCCTAGATAGCTGGCATCGCCTATGCGCGTAAACAAGTCAAAGATGTCATCAATAGTGCTCATGCCTGCCTTTCTATTGAGATGCACTCTGTTTTTTCCTTTCGAAATATTGCTGATGCTCGGCACTGGCCAACCAGTAGGTGGAGGCGGGTTCGATCGCAGTGACAATCGGTTTCTCATAGCGACCCGATCGATCTAAAGCCAGTTTGGAGGCGCGGGCCAGCTGTTCCTGCTGCGGATCATGATAAAAAATCACTGAGCGATACTGTTCTCCCCGATCCGGGCCCTGACGGTTGAGGCTGGTGGGATCGTGGATATTCCAGAACATCTCTAACAGTTGAGCGTAGGAGATGATCGCGGGATCGTACTCGATCTGAGTCACCTCAGCGTGACCCGTGATCCGGGCACCGACATCCAGATAACAGGGGTTGGGGAAATGGCCGCCCATGTAGCCCACTGAGGTGGATCGGACACCAGGAAGATTGCGAAAGGCAGCTTCACTCTGCCAGAAACAGCCCGCGCCAAAGGTTGCTAAATTCATGCTAAACCCTTGCAGGTTTCTAAAATTGTTCCTACTGTAGAGTGTCATTGTCGCCCTCCTCATGTCATCCCGTCCGGAGGCAGGTAGGCAGACTAACCCACTTCTGCAGATGCACACAGGTAGGGATCCTTGAATCAAACTTCTGCTTTTGAATCGTTGCTTACCCCTCTAGATCAGGGGATCATTATTGCTTTTCTGGTCCTGATGCTGCTGGTGGGGACTGTGTTTTCTAAAGTGGCTGCCCAGGGGTTGGAAGACTACTTCCTGGGGGGACAGCGCATTCCCTGGTGGGTGCTGGGGATCTCGGCGGCGGCCTCCAACTTTGACATTAGCGGCACCATGATCGTGGTGGCTGTGGTCTTTGCGCTGGGCTATCAGGGCTTTCTGGTGGAGTTGCGGGGTGGGGTGGGTCTGTCGCTGGCCTTCATGATGATCTTTCTGGGCAAGTGGTTGCGGCGCAGTCAGGTGATGACCTCGGCGGAATGGATGCGCATCCGCTTTGGCTCGGATCGGCAGGGACAGCTGGCGCGGCAGTTCAGTGCTCTGGCCAACATTGTCTTTGCGGTGGGGATGATCACTTATTTCTGCAAGGGCGCAGGGAAGTTTCTGGGAACGTTTCTGCCCTGGTCGGAACTCACCTGTACCGCTCTGATGGTGGGTGTGGGCCTGATCTATACGCTGTTGTCCGGTCTTTACGGGGTGGTGCTCACCGATCTGGTGCAGATGATCTTGCTGGCGATTACGGCTGTGCTGGTGATTACGGTTGGTTTTCAGATCCGTCCCGAACTGGATCTGCCTGACTACCTCTTTAATCTCAATCTTGCGCCCCCCGCCCCAGCAGGACAGGAATTGCTGATCAACGCCTCCGGAGACTGGACCATGATCTTCCAGTTCTTTGGTCTCTGTGTGGGTATGTGGCTGTTGCGGGTGGTCCTGGAGGGTTTTGGGGGCATTGGGGGCTATACGGATCAGCGTTTCTTTGCGGCCCGCAATGAGAAAGAAGCCAGTCTGGTGGCGTTTCAGAGTATTGTCCTCTCGGTGCTGCGCTGGGGCATGGTGGCGGGGTTGGTGATCCTGGGGTATAGCCTCCTGGGTCAGGGGGGAACCGCTGCTGACATGATCCGGGCCGATCCAGAGCAGGTCCTGCCTGTGGTTCTGGCCCAAACGATGCCCAATGGCCTGCGGGGGCTGGTGGTGTCTGGCCTGATCGCGGCTGCCATGTCCACCTTCGATTCCACCCTCAACGCGGGAGCCTCATTCCTGGTGCGGGATATCTACCAGGCCTACATCAAGCCTGACGCCTCCTCCAAACAGCTGATCGCGGTCTCCTGGCTGGCGACGCTGGGGTTGTGTGGAGCTGGCCTGGGATTGGCAGCGCTGGTGCCCAGTATTAACCAGATCTGGAGTCTGATCACCATGGGTCTCGGGGGTGGGCTGATCATTCCCTCCTTCCTGCGCTGGTACTGGCCCCGCTTTAACGGTTATGGCTACGCAGCTGGTGTGAGTGTGGGGATCATTGCTGCCCTCAGCTTTGATGCCACTCTGCACTGGCCTCTCTATCTGTCTTTTCCCAGCATTGTCCTCTGTGCGCTGACGGCCTCGATCGCTGTTGCGCTGATCACCCCTGCAACGGAAGCAGCCGTTCTCACCACATTTTGTGCGCAGGTGCAGCCCTGGGGATGGTGGCAGCCCTGGCGACAACAGGCGCTTGCGCAGGGTTTGGTGACGGAGGCCGAACAGGATCAGCAGCGGAAAGAACAACGACAGGATCAGATCTCTCTCTTCCTGGCCGTTCCGTTTCAGTTCTCTCTGCTGATCGCAGCCATGGCCCTGGTTTTTCATGACTGGCCCCGATTGCTGCAGTTTGGTCTGGCGGCTGTGATCCTGAGTGTGGGGTTGTACAGGTTCTGGTTCCGCTCCCTGTTTCCTGGGACCTCTGCCGATCCTTCTACCTCCACAACGGAATCCACCTCTCCACTGCCGTAGTTTGAGGGGACAGGTTGACCGCTTCCCAGCTCTGGTAAGATACACCATGTAGTTCTGTAAAGACTACAACATATAACGGGTTAGGGGGTTGTAAGGCATGGATGTTCTCTCGCTCTATTTACTGGTTAATCTGGCGGTTATCCCTCCCCAGTTGCACCCACCGACCCTCTCAACAGTGGTGCATCCAGCAGTTCGACAGGAGCTGGCTATCTCTGCACTCACACCCGTGAGGGGCCTCCTGGCCGTTGATGAAGGCGAATCGGAATCCAGCTGGATCCAGCAGCTCTGGCAGTCTTTCCTGGGACTCTTCGGGGGTACTCCAGAGGAAGAAGAAACAGCTCAACCGGGTGAGGCCATCCCCCCTGATCTGACCTCGGCTGAGACTCCCCCCACCGAAAACTTTACCCCTGAAGCCGAGCCCTTCCCCTCTACAGAAAATGCACCTCCCGTTGAGGCTGAACCTCAGCCAACCGAGGAAGCATTCACACTGCCCCAATCGGATCAGGAAGAAGAAGCATCCGCTGAGCCAGAAGAAGCCGTTGTTGAGTCTGCTGAATCAGTCTCCCCAGAGGAAACAACCTCGGCAGCCCAAGAAATAGAGTCTGCAGCGGTGAGTACTGAGCAGAAACCCGAAGTCATTGAGAAAGCTGATGAGATTGTGGCTGTTCCCCCAGCTGCTGAGGCCGTGACCTCCTACTCCTCCCCTCAGCCCGTCTGGGTGACCGAACCGATCCAGGGCTTTGATCCTGAGAGTGCAGAGATTCGGGTGAGTCCCGATGCCCTGCAGCTGCACCTGGCTTCCCTGGATGCTCTAGGGAGAGAGCCTAAGCTGGATCCGGCCTCTTTTCAACCCCATGTGGGTCCCCGCTTTAACGAAGATGGCTCCCTTACCCTGCGGGTGCTGGTGGGCAACACCACTGAGCGTCTGGCACTGATTGGAGATTTCAACAACTGGGGCAAAGATGGGGATCTGTCTGACTACACGCTGCAGCCCACGGCGGATGATCCTCATGTTCACAGTATTACACTGCCCCCAGGCAACTACCACAAAGCTCAGTACCGCCTGCTGGACAGCAACGGCCACCAGCGCCTTGATATGGGGGCGACCCTCTACTCCACGCCTGCTTTTAACCGCCGCTTCTACGAAGATCGCAATAGCCGCGATCTAAATGCCGTCTTCTGGAAACCCACCCCGATTCCTGCTGAGGAATTGGCTGAGCGTCCTGATCTGCGGGGGCAGCCGCTGGCAATTGCCGAAGCCGATATGGTCTCTCTGGCTATGGGATGGACCTGTGCCAACCCCCAATCGGATCTGTACGGCAGCAAGGGGGCTGAGCACATCTCTGAGCTTTACCGCTTTACCGCTGAGTGTGGCCTGCCCGAGAAACTAGCGGATCTGGGGTACAACACGGTGCAGTTTATGCCCCTGGATACCCATGTGGATTTCTATGATCCGAATGTGGATGAGTATCCCGACTGGCGCTACAGCTACGAGACCCTCAACTACTACGGCAAGCACGCCGACTTTGGCAGCCCCGATGAGCTGAAGCGGATGGTCAATGCCTTCCATAAAGCCGATCTGGCGGTGATCATCGATGCCCCCTATAGCCACTTTGCTGCGGCTGGAAACAATCCGCCTCGTGAATTTGGCCCCTATGGCTACTCGCAGTACCACCAGGAGGGAGGTGGAGAGTTGTATGGCGGTCCCTGGACGGAATGGGGCACTCGCCGCTTCTACTACACCGATGAGATCCGGCGCAATTTAATCGACGCCGCTCTGATCAACCTGCTGGACTATGGCTTTGATGGGCTGCGGATCGATAACGTCAATGGGGTGGACTACGAACTGGGGGGACGGGAATTTCTGCGGGAACTGGCCCAGGCCGTCCTCCTCTATCGCCCCAGGGCTGTCCTGATCGGGGAAGGCTACTTTGGGGATCCTTACCTGAATCGCTCCGTGACCGTGGGTGGGGCCGGGCTGGATACGACCTACAGCGACCGCTTTTATCTCTGGTTTACGGAGCAGATCCTGAAGCACCGGGATCAAGTGGATATGTGGGACCTGAATGACATGCTCACCAATGACTGGGTGCGTACCCTGCTCTACTATCCCAGTAACCACGATGAATTTGCCAATGCAGGGAACCCCTTCCAGACCCGGGGACGCTACCTGGTGGATGCCATTGATGGGGGAGATGTTCACAATCGCAAGATCCAGTCCTGGGCTGCTCTGGCTCTGTTTGCCAGCTCCTATTACCTGGATATGCCCCAGATGTGGACGCTGCAGTCTGGGAACCTGAATACCAACGCCGTGATCGATTGGGAGCGGCTTTCCCTACCCCAGGTGGAGCCCATGGCCCGGTTGCAGGCAGACATGAAAGAATTTTTTGTTTCGGAACCCTCCTTTGGTCCCCAGAACACCCATCGCAACATGGTGCAGTGGATCGATGATGTGAACAAAGTGGTCGTCTTCAAGCGGTTGGACTTTGATGCCTACCGTCATGTGTACGTGGTGGTGAATCTTGGGGATCAGGCCATTTCGGACTACACCATTGGTGCGAGACCGGAGGATGCCACCTTCAGTCTGGCCGTAGACAGCGACCGCTCCATCTATGGTGGCGGGGATCACAATCCTGGTTTCTTGAAATCCAAAGATCGGCAGTTACGCTTTTACCTGGGATCCTATGGGGTGGTAGTGTTGCGGCAGGAGGATAAACTTGGGCCCTTTGAGCTGGACACTTCCCCGATTCAGGTAAAATATCCCGACGTACGCGACTACAGTTCTCCCCTCGGCTTCAGTGGTCTGGGCTCTTTCCGCTATCCCAGATTTTCTTCGCAGTCTGAGGACTAGATCTATTCTCTGCCTCTTTACGTTTTCTGAGGTGCCCCCGTGCTCAATCGTCTTCGCCCCTTTCACTGGTGTTTGCTCTGCCTGACCCTTGCCTGGTCCGTGGTGCTTGGGGGATCTGAGGCTGTCATGGCCAGCTCCCTGGAATCCGTCACCATGTTTCCCACAGGCTACTCCGACAACACGACGCTGGTGGGGCAATCCTTCTCGGTGTACACCCAGGTGTACAAATCCGGAGCCACGGAGTCGATGGGGCAGGCTCCTCAGATCAGCTGTACGTTGCACTGGGGAAAGGTGGAGCGCTTTGGTGGACCCTGGCGGTTTATTAAAGATGATCTGATGCGCTATAACGGCGACATCGGCAGCAGTGATGAATACGAAGCTTCTCTGGCTCCTAAACAGGGGATGTATGAATTCACCACCGTATGCTCCGATCTGTCCACATCGGAACAGGTGTGGCAATCGGGGGGCAATGGCCATCTCACTGTGAATGTCACCCTGCCAGATCGACGGGCTTTCTGGGTAGATCAGACCACGATTGCCTGGAATAACTTTGAGGGTAAAACCTACGAGCTCCACGCCTCACCGGATGGCAACCTGATCATCCCCCCCCAGAAGGGTTCCGGTATTCGCCTCAATGGCAATGGGGTGATCACGCTGGAAAGTTTTCCGAAATTTCCCAACCTTTCTGGCTATGCCACTTGGCGGATCCCTTCTCGCAAGCTTTCGTTCATTCCCAGTCTGCTGAAAGGAGCCGTGGCGATCGCGGCCTACGACCAGGGCGGGCGTCTGATTGATGCCACGGGGTTGCAGATCCAGGGGGTGCTGGATGATCTCTACCGCTATGACGGGGATCTGGGTCCTATTTATGAAGATGGAGTGCCGACTCTGAAGCTCTGGGCTCCCACCGCTCAGTCGGTGACACTGCACCGTTTTGCCGATGCTAATCCAGCGACGGCGGCCATTCTCGAGCCCATGGATCTGGATCCACAAACAGGGGTTTGGAGCATCACCGGTGATCCGAGCTGGGATCAGCAGTATTACAAGTACGAAGTGGAGGTTTTCACCCCGTCCACGGGAAGGGTTGAGCGCAACCTGATTACCGATCCCTATTCCGTCAACCTCTCTGAAAACAGCCAGCGCAGCCAGCTGATTGACCTCTATAACGATGCCACCCTTAAGCCCCCCGGTTGGGATGAACTCAGCAAACCGCCCTTGGATGCCCCCGAGGATATGGCCATCTACGAGGTGCATGTGCGGGATTTCAGCCGCGATGATCAGACGGTAGCCCCAGAGTTTCGCGGTACGTTTCGCGCCTTCTCCTACGATGGTCGCAGTGGCCGTCCCCTCTCCGATGGCATGGCCCACCTGCAGCATCTGGCCGAAGCGGGAATGAGTCATGTTCATCTCATGCCTGCCTTTGATATTGCCTCCATCAACGAAAATGTCCTGTTGCGCTCAAACCCCGATTATGCAACGCTAGCAGACTTTCCTCCCGACTCGGATCGACAACAGGCGATCATTGCCGTAACGCGGGGAACGGATAGTTTTAACTGGGGCTATGATCCCTACCACTATGGGGTGCCGGAGGGCAGCTACTCCACCTATCCCAATGACACCTCGCGGGTGCTGGAATTTCGGGAGATGGTCAAGTCGCTTGCGGAAAGTAAGCTTCGGGTGGTTCTGGGGGTGGTCTATAACCACACTTACGCCTACAACCGCTATCCCCAGGCGGTGTTGGACCTGGCTGTTCCAGGCTATTACTACCGCTACGACAACAACGGCAACCAGCACATGTCCAGTTGCTGCCCCGACACCGCCAGCGAGTTCCACATGATGGAAAAACTGATGGTGGACACCCTGGTGCGCTGGGCCAAAGCCTACAAAGTGGATGGCTTCCGTTTTGATCTGATGAACTTCCACACGGTTGAGAACATGCTGGCAGTCCGCGAAGCCCTGCAATCCCTGACACTGGAAAAAGACGGGGTGGATGGCCGCACGATTGCTCTCTATGGGGAAGGGTGGGATTTTGGATCCGCGAAAGATAAGGGTCTGCATTACGCCAACCAGTACAACATGGCGGGAACGGGAATCGGCACCTTCAATGACAAGATCCGCGATGCCACCCACGGGGGTGTTTCCACCAACCCCACTCAGATCCGCCAGCAGGGATTCATTAACGGTCAGTCCTATGACTGGAATGGCTACTTCTACGACAACCGCTTTAAGCAAGATCTGCGCACCACCATGGATCGGTTGCGCATCGGACTGGCGGGGAGTTTACAAACCTACATGCTGCAGGAGCAGTTTGACGCCACAGTGCCCGGCCTTTATCTGGGAGGGGCGGGGTACGCCAGTGATCCCCAGGAGGCCGTTAACTATATCTCGAAACACGATAATGAAACCCTCTATGATCTCAATGTCTTCAAGCTGCCGCTGGGGGAGTACGGCATGGCCGTAACTTCTATGGCCGATCGGGTGCGGGTGCAGAATCTAGGGCTCAGTATTGTGG
The DNA here is from genome assembly GCA_964392245.1 of uncultured bacterium. Taxonomy (GTDB): domain Bacteria; phylum Cyanobacteriota; class Cyanobacteriia; order Thermostichales; family Thermostichaceae; genus JAAUUJ01. The sequence continues at coordinate 42,794 of CAYMOX010000019.1, read as the reverse complement.
GGCTCAGCCAGGGGATTCCCTTTTATCAGCTGGGAACAGATATGCTCAGGTCTAAGTCCCTGGATCGCAACAGCTATAACTCCGGTGACTGGTTTAACCGGGTGGATTTCACCTACCACACCAACTACTTTGGCATTGGCCTTCCCCCCGCCTGGGATAATCGCGCCCGCTGGTCAATCATGGCACCCTTACTCCGCAATCCCAATCTCCGGCCTCAACAGGAGCATATTCTCAACTCCGTGGCTCACCTGCAAGAGATCCTGCGCATCCGCAAAAGCTCTAAACTCCTGCGACTGGAAAATGCTTCCGATATCCATAACCGCCTCCGCTTCCACAATGTCGGATCCCAGCAGCAGGAAGGTCTGATTGTCATGTCGATCACAGATCGAATGGAACCGGATCTGGACCCCAACCATGAAGAAATCGTGATCCTGTTCAACGCCCACAAGATCCCTCAAAGCTTTACCCTTGCAGAGATGGTGGGTCACCATCTGACCCTTCACCCTGTGCAGCAGGAGGGACATGATCCGGTTGTGAAGGAAGCGACCTTTAATCACGAAGATGGTCAATTTCGGGTTCCGCCCCGCACCACAGCGGTTTTCGTCTCTACCCAAACATCAGCCGGGGCATGAGATGGTTGAGAATAGGTAGGGTGACAGGTCAAGATCTTTGCCCCCATAGTAGATTTATACCTGAGGGCTTACCTAACCCCAAACAGGTCTACCGAGCACTTGAACATCGTGACTAATCTAAAGAGCCTACTGACGGTTACTCCTTTTACCCCCGATCAATGGGGTCAAGCCTCGGAGACGGATACGCCCACCTATCAACCGCCTCACCTGACCCGTGTATCCCATGTTGAGAAGGATGGGAAGGTTACCCTCAATGTTGTGGTGTATCTGCCCCAGAGCTACGGGGCTGCTCCCCAGCAGACGGATCCGCCCCCTTCGCCAGAGCAGTGGAGTGTCCAGGTGCGCTTGAATCGAGGGCCCTGGCAAACCCTGCAACCCCCTCAACCTGGTCAGGACTTCTGGAGCCTGGAGATGCAGGATCTCGTCCCCGGCACGTCCGTCCAATACCGCTTCCGCAACAGCCAGGGAAAGTGGCAACCGATCCTGCCCCTCAATAATCTGGACAATGTCTATGCCACCAGTTATGTTCCGGATCTGACCTACCAGTGGAAGCATCCTTGGCCCAAATTTGATCACGCCAAGGTGCTGGTGGAAACCACTTTTGAGGGCTTACTTGCCGGGTATAAGGGTGGTAAATTCGCTCCCCAATCGCTGGAGGAGATGTTCCAGAGTTCCATTGCTCGCCGCATCCTGCGCACGGATATTCCCAGACGGCTGTCGGAATGGGCGGTGGATGAAGTGATGTCCCCAGTCTCCTCCTCGGTTGCAGATCGCTCCCATCTCGATCCCAAGTTCAACTATCTCACCTATAACGTGGTGGATCTGGACTGGCAGATCGGCAATTCCTACGACTTTATGGAGCTGCTGGATACCTTCCACCGTTACGGCATCTTGGTCGTGCCAGATCTGGTCTTTGCCCATCAGGTGCAGTCTCCCTTTCCTGGGTCTCTGGATCAGGTGCGACGTGGGGATGGAGAAGCTTTGATGGTAGATTCCCAGGCTTTCCTGTTTCGCGATTATGGCACCTGGATGTTCAAGTTATCCGATGCCAACGTGCGGCAGATGCTGATCGAAAAGATTGCTGCCTTTGTGGATAAATTTAAGCTGCACATGATCCGGATCGACTACATCGACGGTCTGATTCTGCAGTATTGCAATCGCGAACACAATTTTGCGGAAGAGTTTATTCGCGATCTAAAGCAGGAGCTCCATAGGGTCAATCCCAGGCATGTAGCTCTGGGGGAAACCTTTGAGGTGGCCTCCAATCCAGCAGTGCAGAGCTTCATTGATGTCTTTTATGCCCCTGTAGGCTTCACGATTGTGGAGGAGCTCTACAAACCCCCATCGAAGATGGAACGTCCTCTTTACCCCAACGTTAAACATCTAGCCTATGAGCTGAATCGGGATGCCCAATCCCCGCGCAAGGAGGCGGTTTACGCCCAGCTGCATGATGAGACCTGGTACTGCCAGCATATTGTGGCCGGTCGTCCCTATGTGCCGTGGGCCTATGGAGGCAATCCGGCAGAACTGGCCCGCCGTCAGGGGGAAGAACTGATCCAGATGGGGTTGCTTTCCCGCGAGGAGCTGCTTAACTATGTGCGGCAAACGGTGCGAAACGCAGAAGCCCTGACCATGTTTGTGGCCCGTCTGCGTTATATGTTTGTGCCTACAGTCGATTCTCTGGCCCTGGGATGCCTGGATGATGAAGGGGGCTGGAAGGTGATCTGGGAAGGGATCCCTCCTCACCATCTGTTGCAGTGGAAGGACACTGGACTCTCGGAGGCTGAAATCTTTCGGGTGCATGCCCAGCACCGTACCGACATGATCCGGCTACGGCAAATTTTCCGTCACTACACCAAAGTGGATGCCGAATCTCACCAGCCGCTAGTCTACCCCTACGTCAATCACGTGGATCCGGAAGGCTCCCTGTTGAGTCTGTTCCGTGTCAATCCCACTTTTCCAGGAGATTCCCTCCTGATCCTGTTTAATTTTGGACCCAACTGTTTCCAGGGAAGCTTCTTTTACGAGTTGCCGGTCCCCACAGACTTTAATGGTCGATGGCAGGTTTTGTTTGATGCCGACTGGATGGATCATCCTCCACCGGATGCCAGCAGCTACAGCCCTGGATATCCCTCTGGGACTGAACTGGAAACCCAACCTGGGGAATACTCCAATCAGGCCCAGGTCCTGAGACTGCGGGTGGGAGCCTCCAGTTTAGTCGTGCTCAAGTATGACGATCTCTGATTTCCAGGATGACAACATTCACGACCCGATCTATCGACTAGCGGCAACTCATTTATGGTGTTATCAATCAGCTCAACAGCCCTTAGCTACGGTGGTAGTAAACTCTTCCAGATCATTGCCCCATTAACCGCGTATATCTTCTTTCGCGAATTGCCGTTTCGCCAGCCGCTTTTAAGGTGGATCGCTCGCCGGTGGCAACCGGATGCTGATGCCGAGCAGGAGAGCAAGCTGATCCGGGAATACGATGACTTTTTTGATCGGGCCATGGGCTTTATGAGCTGGAAGGTAGGGTGCGATCTGGGTTTCTTTTTAGTGGCCACAGGGGTCGGAGACTGGCCAAGAGCCTTTACCTGGGCGGGGTTGATCCCCTATACCGTGGTTCAGTATCTGGTCTATTACTTTGTGGGCCAGAAGATGATCATTGAGGGGCATCTCAATCCCTTTCGACCCCAATATAAGCCCAAACAGCTCTATGGTCGCCCGCCGCTGTGGAAACAGATCGTTGCGAAATACTTCCATGAAAACCTGAATGAAACCAGCTATAACGTGCCGTTACGGCAGGTGATTCTCAAGCCTTTTGTAGACTATGGAGGGATCGTTTCTAGCTGGTCAATTTATACGGTGGGTTTGCTCTGCCTGCAGTCGGGTGAGATCAATTTCGCGCCAGTGGCCCATTTCTTTTTCCTGAAGATGATCGCCTTTTATCTGGTCAACGTCTTTGGCTTTATTCTGGGCTTTAATCTTGGGGAGATCATCTATTATAAGTCTCTAGAGTTAGTGGAATACGCAGAGGGCTGGATCCGAGGAGTTTCTACCTCAAACGCTAAGAAGTATCCCGATATTCTGACTGCGATTGCAGAACAACTCCATGCCATCGAGAATCGCTGGGTGAAGTTTAAGACGATTTCCCTCTGGCAAATTCAGCCCTTTCTGGATCGATACAATCTGACGTTTCGCTGGCTGATCTGCTCCGCCATGGGGGTCTCTTTTGTGGTTCTGCTGGAGCCGAGCTTCGCCAGTACGGTTTTCTCAATTAGTGATGGGATCCAGCACTGGTGGTTTGATGTCTCTGCCTCTTTAAGTGATGTGGCGGTTCAGCAGGTTGTGGATGGCTCTAGGTCCGTGACCAGTGACTATCAATCGGATGAATTGCTGGTGAAATTCCCTGAGTTCTGGAATCAACTCTTTTTCTCTGCTGTGGAAACCTGATCCTGATCTAGGCCAAGCCCTTCCCTGTTTACCCACCCTGATCTGCCGAGTGACCTATGCGTGTCTGCCCTCGATCCCTGTGCTTCTCTCTGCCGTCTCTGATTCTCCTGCCGATCAACATATTCCTGGTGGGTTTGCTGGCATGGTTTGGATGTTGCAGTCTGCTGCTTCCTGCTCCCGCTTGGGCCGGAGTCGAGGTGGAAAGTTCTCCATTTTCCTACAGCAAGATGGGCACTGAAATCCCTCAAGAACCTGGCAAGGGGAATCTGGATAACGATGTACTTTATTACATTATTGTGGATCGCTTTTTTGATGCGGATCCCGCTAACAATGTACCCACCTACGCCTTTCCGTTAGGGCAAAACCTATCGCGGCAGGAGTACGCCTACAACGAGTTAAATCAACTGCTCTTGCAACAGTCTTTTGATCCCAGTCATCGCTATATTGGCCTCTACTGGGGTGGGGATCTGCAGGGGGTGATTGAAAAATTGGACTACCTCCAGGATCTGGGGGTGACCAAAATTGTGCTCTCCCCGATCCAAGACAATGCCAATGGATTTGTCTACTATCCCGACTCCTATGGGCTTCTCCAAACTGCAAAGCAAGATGATGGCTCCGCCGATAACATCTACCGTCATGCCACCACGGCCTTTCACGGCTACTGGACCAAGGACTGGTTTGAAATTGATGAGCATTTTCGGGATCCTGGAGATGAACAAGGGGATCGCTATGCCATCATGCGCCAGTTGCTGAACCAGGCGGCAGACCGGGATATCGGCGTTGTTTTAGATCTCACCCTGAATCACACTTCTCCCTTTCCCTACTATCGCTATCCCCCCGAATTTATTGAAAGCTCGATTGGCTTCTGGTTTGTGGATAACGGCAGTGTCTACCGGCATGGAAAACGGGTGGCCACCTACTGGGATCCCACCCAGGGCAAACTGGATCCCTCCCACTGGTTCCATCCCTTTCAGCCCATCGATTTTAACCGTCCGAACCCGGACATGGTGGAGAGAGGAACTCTACCCGGAGGACTTCCCGATCTGGATCAGGACAAACCTGAGGTGGAGTCTTACCTTCTGGATGCGGTGCGCTTCTGGCTAACCTTCAACGCTGAAAACCATCCCATCGCCGGATTCCGTTTGGATGCCGTTAAGCACGTCAATGTTAGCTTCTGGCAGAAACTACAGCAGGTAGTCCTGGAGATCAATCCGGAGGCAGTCTTGATCGGGGAATACTTCAGTGGTGGTTACCGCAATATGGACAGCATTCGCTGGCTGGAGCAGGCCCAGAACTACACCATGTTTAATTTTGGCCTCAGTATGTCAGCCCGTAATTTCTTTGCGCGACGGCGGGAATGGGATGGTCGCACCTACATGCTGCAGGAGGCCACACTGGGGCGGGAAGGCAACTATTACAATATGGATCCTTTGCAGCGGCTGGTGCACCGGCTTCTCGATCCAGGCGAAACGCTGGATATTCCCCGCAAAGCTCTGGATCTGACCCCAGATGCAGATATGAAGGCCTGGGTGAATTTTGTCGAAAACCACGACATCCCACGGTTGATGACGGCATTCCCGGGCATGAGTGAAGCTGCTTACGCCAGCCTGATCAAGTTTATGTTTGTTTCCCCTGGGGTGCCGATGCTGATGTACGGGACTGAGACGGGCTTGCGTATTCCCTATCATCCGGAACATGCCGGACTGTTTGGCGTGGGTGGAGATCCCTTTAACCGCCAGATGATGATCTGGTCGGATCAGCCGGGCTGGCGTCAGGATCTTTATGAAGTCACCCGCAGCATGGCCCACCTGCGCCAGGAACAACCTGTACTCCGCTATGGAGAAACTCGCTACCTACAGCCCCGCAACGCCAATTTCAAAGATGATCTATTTCTGCTGCGTTCCCCCAAGACCTGTACGGATGCCTGCACTCATGTCCTCTACGCTTACTCCACTTTTGGCGGAGATTTCCTGCTGCAATTGGAGGATATTGATCCCAGGATCACCCGCTATCAGAATGTAGAAACGCAACTGGAGGCACCTGCCTTCGATGGTCTGCTCGGGATGCGGTTACAACCGGAAGAAGCCAAGGTTTACCTGCTCTCCTGATCATGGTCCTGATTGCCCGATCCGGTGAACCTCTAAGCATTACGGTGTAAAGTTAACAACCTCTGCACCAGGAGTTTGGCGGTTGCTAGCCGCTCGCTCGACTCTGACTGCAGTGTCCAGGCTGCCAACTGATCCAAAGCCCCGTTGATCATCATGGCAAATCCTTCCACATCAGGTGTAGCCAAGTTCAGGATCCCGCTGGCAGGGGCTTAACTGGGTCTGATCATGCAATTCCGGTAGGGATTCCATCACTTGATTGCAATTACTTGAACAACAGCACTGAGGCCCTGATGCAACTGTCCTTCGTTGACCTCCCGATCAGTTTCCTGCCCCAACACAAATGACAGGCCGATCAATTCTTGTCTGAGTTCCGAGAGCGACATGAAGAGGTCTTTCTGCTCAGGAGGAGGACCTCCGATCCCTGGCATTTGCAGCTGCCGTTCAGTGTAAGCTTCCAGGATCAACACGCCCCCAGATTTCAATCCCTGGACCACCTGATGATGAACTCGCTTGCGGATTGCAGACGGGAGATGGGCGGAGATTGAGACGATCCCATCCCAGGCCTCAGTCTGGATGTCAAAGGTGGCCAGATCGGCCACTGTGGTTTCCACCGCAACCTGGTTTTGGGAGGCTAAACGTTGCGCCTTCTCCAGTCCAACTGCTGACTGATCAACGGCTGTAACCGCATACCCCTGACTGGCCAGATAGACTGCGTTCCGCCCCTCTCCTTCTGCCAGACAAAGGATCCGACCGCGAGGGATGTAAGAAACGGCAGAGATCAGAAATGCATTTGGCTCAGTCCCATAGGCAAAACTGTCTGCACTATAGCGATCGTCCCAAAAACTTTGCATGTTGCTAACTGGAGCTAATTCGTGCTGCTCCAACTCCTCTTCAAATTGTCGCTTAAGTTCAGGGGGCAGTGTCATCATCGGGAACAAAGCCTACAGCGTCGTATTGATATTCCCGCTCCAGTTTGTCGGGAGCACTGGGCTGGAGGCGATAGTGGATCAGGAGTTAGATCTCAGTTGCTCGATCTGTTCCACCGATAAACCAGAGGTTTTGGAAATAAGCTCAATTGCTACTCCCTCCTGGAGCAATTTGATCACCATGTGTTGGATCCCTTGTTGGATCCCTTCCTGTTTACCAATCTGGATCCCTTCTTCTCGACCTTCCTCTTTGGCAAGTTCCTCCATACTGCTGATCAATGGCATTTTGGCCTCCGCTTCGTACTGTTCCAACTCCTCCCTAAATTGTCGCTTAAGTTCTGGGGGCAGTGTCATCATCCGGTCCATCACCCGAACTAACCGGATCACATCTTCCCTGCTATACCCTCTCTCATACAGTCGGCGGGTCAAGATCCATTTCCACCGCTTCCGTGCCTGGGCATCTGATTTGGTGGTTCTGGATCTGAGGTGAGCCATGACCACAACCGCCATCGGGTTATCACTGGCCTCCAGCTTTGACCACCGATCCTCGAAATCCATCAATTTTACAATGGGAAACTTCAAACTCAGTTCGCATCCGGCCAGGGTGTAGGTATAGCGATTCGGTCTCCAGCCACTCCTCTCATCACCTAAAACGGCCAGGCTCATCACCCGCTTTTGGTAATAGTCAAAGATCCGGTAGTGGTAGACAAACAGGCGCTCAGCAAAGCCGCTTTCCTCCTGGGATTGCACCTCCACATGAACAAGGACAAAAGCTTCTTCACCATTGTTAAGCCAAGCTTTTACCAGTTTGTCAGCATAGCGGCGACCGATCTCCGCTTCAGGGATCAGGTCCTGCAACTCTTTGTCGAGGAACTCAACCGACCGATCCCAGTTGATGGCGGCATGAGCATCTGGGAAGAGGAAAGCCAGGAAAGGCTCAAAATAGAGATCCAGAGTTTCTTTCCAGGCTGCGTCCAGATCTGAGGGGGGAGAAGGATCGGTCATAACTGAGAAGGAAATGTGAGTTGATTGATCCTGTTGGGACTCGATCAGATTTTGACCCTATTGTCAGCCACTTTTACTGCAGAGATTCCAGATCATGTAGGGGCTTTGATCAGGATTAAAGGCGTTGGTAGCGTAATCTCCCCACAGGTTAAGAATTTGAAATCCTGCGTCCTTCAATTCCTTTTCAAATATCTCCCGATCAATGATGGCAAAGCGGGCTAGAAGCTCTCGTCTTTCCAGGATCTCTCCCAACGGATTTCGGATCTCGTATTCCTGCCAGGCGTTTCCTTGCTGGCGTTCTTCTTGATAAATAGCTCTACTCCAGACATATAACACCCTATCTCGTTCAGGAAGGGGGCGCTCACAGATCTGACGACGTTCTCCATTCAGCTTGGGAATCTGGTGAATGGGATTGTGCAGGGTCACCAGGAATCGTCCTTGAGGCTGTAGGTGTTGTCGGATGCGGGCCAGGGCCTGGCTGCGATCCTCAGGGGCCAGAATCTCTGCAATTGAATGGAAGGGTAACAGAATGAGAGGAAAGGATCGCCCCAGATCCAGTTGGCGAACATCGGCTTCCTGTACATCTGCAGTCAAATTCTCCTGGGCTAGCTTTTGCCGCAGGATGGCCAGCATCTCAGCAGAATAATCCAGACAACACATCTGGATCCCAGCTCGCAGTAGCGGGAGAGAGAGTCGCCCCGTGCCACACATGAGTTCCAGAACTTCCCCCTCCACAGCTGCACATGCCTTCAGAAAAAAGGGAATATCAACATCCCACTGCACGTAGAGATCATAGAGATCGGCAACCGTTCCAAAGTCAATGTTTTTACTCATCGTTAACCCCTGCCGAAAACATCTGGAATGCTTAGATCCTCCAGCCTTCTGTAGACAATTCTCGTCGCAGATCCATTCATTCCGTGGTTAAGATCGATAGCAGCCAGAGGGAGCACAGGTGATGGCGACAACAACACAGCAGATCTGGGCCGATCAAGCATTCATGGCATTACCGGACGATGGACATCGATATGAGGTGGTGAATGGGGAGTTGGTAGATATGGGTAATGCTGGGATGGAACATGGATATATAGCTAGTATCCTTACAATTAAATTAGGTGGTTACATTCAGATCAATAAGCTGGGGGCAATCTGCGATTCCAGTACGGCATTTACACTGAAGAATGGGAATAAAAGATCCCCAGATATTTCCTTTGTCAGTCGAGATCGACTGCAGGGATTAAGCCGTCCCCCTCGGGGCTTTTTCCAAGGATCTCCGGATTTGGTGGTGGAGATTTTATCGCCCGGAAATACAGTTGAGGAAATGCACGAGAAAATCGTGGAGTATTTCGAAAATGAGACAAAGTTAGTGTGGGTGATCCATCCTGATGAACGGTATGTGCTGGTGTATCATCAGCCGGAGCCGGATCAATTGCTGAGAACCGGGAATTGTCTGGATGGAGAAGAGGTGGTTTCTGGCTTCTCGATGAGTGTTTCCGATTTATTCGAGCCGTGGGATTTCTAAGATTTTTGGAGAGGGGCGGTCAGCGGTTAAAAATTCGGGCTAACGTGAATATAAGATCTATTTTACTACTGGAATCCAATCTATAGCAATCAGGCATGACTCATGAGATCTGTGAGATTGGCCTGCTTGATAGATAGGGACTCAAGCCTGCTTACGTCTTCCATCTGATGTCTGATTGCTATAGGTCTTTTCAGGCGCTGATCCTTGACTCAAGCGTAAACTGCGGAATATCTTCAAGCTCTGCTTCCGTTAGCATATACTGCTCACAAACCAGACTTAAGCGACTGCCATCTGTTTCTACAGGAGTAACGCTATGGGTTAGATTGCCTTGAAAATAAACCAGTGTGTTGGTTTGAGGAGAAATTTTTCCAACCTGCTGTTTTCTTGATCGAAGGACCAGTTCGCCTCCAATCATCTGCTCAGGGATCCGCACATAGAGGACACTCACCAGCAATGGAGGATCAATCGTTTTACAGTAGGATCGCAAGGAACGATCAATATGGGGATCAACTCGGGATCCTTCACTCAGAAGCAAAGGATTCAGGTAGAAGGCATTACACTCCGGTTGAAGTGCTAGCTCTAGATAGGGCATGAAATAGGGAAATTTCTGCTCAATGATCGACAGACCATCCCGCTGGAAAACGATTGAAAACCCCTTAGTTTGGACAAAATCCCGATTGAGGTTGTTGATGGCAAAATAGGGGCAGGTATTGATCTTTCCCCACAGCTTGTGGAGATAGTGATCGGAAAAGGCATTGGGTTGGATTCGGTAGTATTTCACGTGGATAGCTCTACCTGCAGTTAAGTCAGTTCCCCAACGATCAATAAACAAAAAACAGGATCCCCTATTGGCAGGATCCTGAGGGTGGTATGGGTTAGAAATTACACAGTCTGACTGACGGCCTCCCGTTGCTCTGTGGTGATCTGAGCACTCTGGGTGGCGTAATAGAGCTTGTTCAGGGCGTGCATATAGGCCTGGGCAGAAGCCACGATAATATCCGTATTGGCGGAGTGACCAGAGAAGATGCGATCGTTGTGCTGCAGCCGGATCGTCACCTCACCAATGGCATCGATCCCTGCGGTAACCGACTGCACCGAGAACTCGATCAGGCGATTGGGGATCTGCACCAGACGATTAATAGCTTTGTAAACCGCATCCACAGGACCAGTGCCAACAGCCGCATCCACCAGCTCTTCTCCCTCAGGGGTGAGGATCTTGACGGTGGCAGTAGGCAGTTCATGGTGACCGCAAACCACCTGCACATTCTCCAGCCGATAGAGATCTGGTACCACCCGAATCTCATCGTTGACGATCGCCTCCAGATCCAGGTCCGAGATTTCCTTCTTCTTATCTGCCAGTTCTTTAAAGCGGAGGAAGGCTTTGTTCAGATCCTGTTCCGATAGCTCAAACCCCAGCTCCTTCATGCGGGTGCGGAAGGCGTTGCGACCGGAGTGCTTGCCCAGGATCAGCTGGTTGGACTGCAGGCCAATGGTCTGAGCATCCATGATCTCATAGGTGAGGCGGTTCTTGAGTACCCCATCCTGATGGATCCCAGATTCATGGGCAAAGGCATTCGCTCCCACAATCGCTTTGTTGGGCTGGACCAGCATCCCCGTCAGGTTGGAGACCATCCGTGATGTCCGGTAAAGCTCATGAGTTTTGATGTGGGTGAGGGGCTTCTCTGACTCCAGAGGCAGACCAAAGAAGGGATTGAAATAGCTGCGGCGCACATGCAACGCCATCACCAGCTCCTCCAGAGCGGTATTGCCAGCCCGTTCCCCAATGCCGTTGATCGTCACCTCCACCTGGCGTGCCCCCTGCTTGATCGCCTCCAGGAAGTTGGCGGTGGCCACCCCCAGATCATTGTGACCGTGGACAGACAGCACCGCCTCATGAATGTTGGGGACATGTTCGCGGATGCCTCGGATGAGAGTGCCGAATTCCTCTGGCATGATGTAGCCCACTGTGTCGGGGATATTGATGGTCTTGGCCCCCGCTCGGATGGCTGCCTCCAGCACCTGGTAGAGATACTCGGGATCGGAACGGGCCGCATCCATGGGTGAGAATTCCACATCCTCCATAAAGCTCTTGGCGTAGGCCACCATCTCTTCAGCGATCGCCAGCACCTCGGCTCGGGATTTCTTCAGCTGGTATTGCAGATGAATATCAGAGGTGGAGATAAAGGTGTGGATCCGGCCTTTGGCTGCGGGTTTCAGGGCACGGGCTGCGGCTTCAATATCCGGTTTCAGGGCGCGGGCCAGGCTGCAGATCACAGGTCCATCGGCGGTACCGACTGTCTCCGCAATCTTTTGCACCGCTTCAAAATCACCCGGACTGGCGTAAGCAAAGCCTGCCTCAATGATGTCCACTCCCAGTCGTGCCAGCTGTTTGGCGATCTGCAGCTTCTCTTCCACATTCAGGGTGGCCCCCGGACACTGTTCCCCATCCCGCAGGGTGGTGTCAAAGATCAACACATGATCAAGGGCCTGACCGTTAAAGCTAGAAGCAACTACACTGGGATCCATGATTGTCAAGTGGATTACGAAACATCATTCAGTATTTTGGCACCTGCACCCGGATCCTGTAACTAGAGGTGGATAAACTTCACCTACTGGGAGGGGGGACGCTGCCATTCGAAACTGACGGTCACCCGTTCCCAATTGGGGTCGGTTTTGCGCACCTGCGCCAGTGCCCGTTCTCGTGGCGGTACATCGCTGGGCTGGAATCCGGCCTCCAGAGTATCCACTATCTGATCTCCCTGGAAGAAGCGAAAGATCGCCCGCGCCGAGAGGACCGTAAATTCTGTGGGGTTAATGGCTTCGACAGTCAGGAGACTGGCTGCTCCTTCACGCTCTTCACGGATCTGGCCCACAATGATCAGCTCGCCTCCTTCAGCATCGGGATCGCTGGATTGGGGGGTGGCGGGAGCAGGGGGTGGCGGCGAGGGGGAGAAGACGGGGGTAGGGACAGGCGAGGGAGGAGCCGGAGTGCTGGGAGGTAAAGTGGGGGTGCTGGTGTTAGAAGCCTGCCGGAACAGATCCAGGACACGGGCCAGTTCTCTTTGAAAAAAGACAAAGGACTCACGGGACTGGTTACCCACGCGGGCCAGAATCAGGCGGTCACTGTCGGAAAGGGGGATCTCTAACACATCATCGCTGGTCGTAATCGCCACCCGCAGCAGGGCAATCTCCTGGTTGATCAATTTGTCCAGAAAGGGGAACAGGTTAATGGTGCAGTCCTCCATGGTGCCCAGGGGTTGGGTTAAGCCCGAGGTCAGTTCCATTTCAATGTCACCACAGCCAATACCGCTGATCTCCAGAGGCACGTTGATGCCGCCGCGACTGGTGCTGGTTACCGTGACCTGCCGATCTGCGGCGGATCCGACCCAGCCATGCACCACTTCAATACTGGGACTCGTGACTTCTTCCGTGAAATATTCCCCAGCCCACCCCGGTTGAGTTGTCAGGCTCATCACACTCACAGGTATAGCCATCCACTGGATCCAGGCGCGTTTCATAGAACAAACCACACGACAGAATAGTGAAGTCACAAAATCTGGGACTAGCCTAACCTGAGATTCGCCTCATTGCTGTCCCCAACGAGAACAGTCCACTGCCGATCCTCGTGGTGCCCTAGGATAAGGAGGTGAGGAGGTGCTGGAGGAAGGAGTGGCAGACCACAAGCGAGTCCGTTTGTTGATCAGTGGACGGGTGCAAGGGGTGGGGTTTCGGGCGGCAACTGAGCAAATGGCCCACACTGCTGGGGTACGGGGCTGGGTACGGAATCGAACCGATGGCCGTGTGGAGGTTGTGTTTGAGGGAACAGATCCTGTGGTGGAATCCATGGTGCGCTGGTGTCATCAAGGCCCTCCAGGGGCACAGGTGGAGAAAGTGGAACGCTGGGAAGAGCCTGTAGAGGGGGTGCGTTCCTTTCAGGTCAAGTCCACAGCCTTCTGATCAGGGTGTAATAGCTCCGCGCCCGAATAGCTGCACCCAGTAGGGATTGCCTGTGCGCGGGGAGATGGCATAGCCCACCCCAATGTCTCCGAATACAGGATTGAGTATATTGCTGCGGTGTCCTTCACTGGCCATCCAGGACTGCATCACCTGTTCCGGAGCCGACTGTCCCTGCGCAATATTTTCCCCCAGCGCGATCCAGGCATAGCCAGCTGCAGTTGCCCGGGTGGCAGGCGTGGATCCATCCAGACCAGCATGACTGAAGTACCCTCGTGCCGCCATATCCTCAGCATGGGCCTGGGCAGCTGCCGTCAGCTCAGGAGAGAGCAGTAAAGGATCCAAGCCGATCGTGGCCCGTTGCAGATTGGTCATGGTGATCACTGCCGTGGCCTGGGGAGCTGTGCCCTCATCGGTCGGGGAAGGGATCGGGGAAGGGGGAGCAGGAGGCTGAGGAGAGGGAGAGGGTTGCGGTTGAGGGGTGGGACGAAGGCTTGGAGTGGGAGTCGGAGTGGCTATTGGGGTGGAAGTGGGACGTGGAGTGGGAGGGAGTGAAGCTGAGGGTTGACTGGCAGCCGCAGGCATCGCCTCCCTGGACACGGTGGTGAGTTCCCCGTCAGAGCCCGAGGAACAGGCCGTCGTGAGCAGGATCAGGCTGAGGGTCGAGAGTATTGAGAGCCATGGGGATTGCGGCATCGGGAGTGCCCTCCTCTAGAGAATTAAGACAGCAGATGATCCTGATTCAATGAGGTATTGTAGGCACAAACGCGCACCCTGGCAGCAAGACATTCCCAAACCGAGTGGCTGATCTCTGAAGTCATCAGCACTTGACAATCTCCGCAGGCTGAGTATGGTAACATCGCAACGGAATGAGGACTGCCTGTGCGTTACGCCCCCTTTTCAACCCTGGTTGCCCTGCTGCTGGCTGCTGGTTGCGGACAGTCCGAGGTTCCACAGGCCATGACTCCGCCTGGGGAGGAAGGTGCTTCTGTCATTGTCGACTCCGCAGAAGTCTCGCTGCTCTCCCGTGCCTCCTCTGATCGGGCCAATTTTCAAGCCCCGCTTCCGTCCGGGATTCTGTCCACCGCCATTCAAATTGAAGTTCAGGATCCTGGGTTTACAGCTTTTTCCCTGCAGCTCGAACGTCAGGGGACCTCAGTCACCTTTCGCCGCCTCTTCCTTCCTCAGCTTTTAAGCAGCGAGGCCGTTTATTTTGCCGCCAGTTTCTGGTCTCAACCTCTAGATCTGGGTGGGGTGAGTTACCTCACAGGTCCTGGGTTAGGTCAGACCTGCGTGATCATTCGCAACCGTCTTCAACCCGGCAGACCAGAGCTGACCCGCTCGACGGGGTGCACCACCTCGCCACCCCCACCATCTCCTCAATCTCTCCAGATCAATCAGGTTTCACTCACCGCCCGCCGCTTTGCCCTGACTCAAAACCGTGACACGGGCGTGATTGGATTTGGTCCGGTGGCCGGTCCTGGAGCCCCTACGGATGATTTTGATGGTCCCGGATCCTCGGCTGCCGGTCCGGTGGCCCAGAGCTGTGGGGCCTCGACCTTCTTCCCGAACTCCAGTGCCAGCCCTCCCCGACTGGTGGTGGATGAGGGCAATGGAGCCTTTCTGCAGGTATTTGAAGGGGTTCTAGCTCCAACGACAACACTCCAAACTCCTGTGGTTTTGGCAGATCAGCGTCTGAGTGTTTTTCAAGATCAAAACGGCTTCCTGCAGCTGGCGATCACACCCGGAAATTTTGACGAGCTCTACCGCATCAATTTCTTTGAGGATCAACCTGTTAATCTCCGCTTGGCCCGCTGTGTGACCACGCCAGGAGAGATGAGCACCGACGATCAGGGAAATGTCACTTCGGTGGCGGCATCGGAACAAAACCTGGAGTTTGATAACGCTCAGGGAACCTTCCGGTTGCTGGAATCTGCCCAGGCACTTTTTACCCTCAGGGGAACAGCCGGGGGGATCAATGAACCCAATGCTGGCAGGCTGCTGGGAGCCCAGTTCACCTCTGATCTGCCTTTGCCCCAGGGGTTGATTAGCTCCGCTGAGACCCGTTTCTCCGGGGTGCTCAACCTGCAGGATGTTTCCGGCAATCCTCTGCGCAGTGACATTAGCTTTGTGATTGATCAAATTGAGGGCCAGATCACCCGCACCGCCCAACGGGAGCTGGATCTGGGGGTAGGAGATAGTAACCCTCCGTTTATCAGTATCAATGGTTGTCCTGCAACTGCAGATAGTGGCTTGATCTGTGGTCGTTTTCAAATTAATCAGCCCTTTGTTAGCACCAGTGCCAATGATGTTCTGGTGATCTCGGGCACCTTTGTTGGCTTAGGATCCCTCTAACGCTGGTTGGGATCCAGATGGCTGGTCCACCAGGGTTCCGGCGGTTACCAGAAATTCTGCCACCGGCTGGCCCCCCAGCACATGGTCCTGCAGGATCCGTTCCACCACCTCTGGAGTGACAGAGTGGTACCAGTAGCTACCCGGGTAGATGAGTAAAATCGGTCCCTCGATCTGGTGATCACAGCCCCGTAGACAGTTGGCTTTGGTGCGGTAGACCCCAGACTCTCCGGTTTCCAGACCCAGTTCCTTCAGTCTTCGTTTCAGATAGGTCCAAGCTTCCAATCCCAGAGCTTTTTCACAGCACTTGGGCTTGGTTTGATCGGCACAGAGCAAGAGATGCCAGCGATAGGTGGGCAGGGAAGCGGCTGAGAGATCCATTGGCAACGAGGAGATCAAAGGTCCCCACCTCCAGATCTTGGTGACCTGAGATAAGGTGGGCTATGCTAATCAAGCTCTAGTTATTCTCCTCCATTTTAAGGCTCAGGTATGCAAAACCCGTCTCTGCGGGAAGAACCCCGTAACCGTAAGGCCACCATTATTCCCTCCAAAGACAGCATGTCGATTCTTGACTGGATGCGCAAGCAGGGGCGTTTGATCGAACAAGCACCTGAGCCCGCAGCACCTCTGGCGGAAGAGGATATTGAAGATATCGATGATCTGATCGGGGATGAGGAGTTTGGCGACTTTGATGATGATGATTAAGTGCCGTTGATCCATCAGCCTCGAGCCTGCGCCTGAATGTCGTCTGGCAGGATCAGCATGCCATCCCCAAAGGAATAGAAGCGGTACTGCTGCTGTATTGCCTCAGTGTAGAGCTGGAGAAGACGGTGCCGCCCAATCAGGGCACTCACCAGCATCAGGAGACTGGAGCGGGGAAGGTGGAAGTTGGTGATCAGGCCATCCAGCAGCCGCCAGCGGTAGCCAGGATAAATGAAGAGATCGGTTTTCCCGCGCCAGGGCTGGAGAATTCCGGTCTGGGCCGCCGTTTCCAGAGCACGGGCCACCGTTGTTCCCACCGCGATCACCCGTCCACCTCCAGTTTGGGTTTCCAGAATCTTAGCCACGGTTGCGTCCGGCACCGTCATCCATTCCCGATGAATTTGATGGTCCTGCACGCGCTCTGATTCCACCGGGCGAAATGTGCCCAGGCCAATGGTTAGGGTGAGGGTGGCGGTTTGGATCCCCTGGTTCGTCAGCCTGTGGAGAAGATCTATGGTGAAATGCAGCCCTGCGGTGGGGGCAGCCACTGAGCCGGGATGAGTGGCCCAGACCGTCTGGTACTCGTCTGGATCGGTACTGCGGTCCTGAATATAAGGAGGGAAGGGAATTTCTCCCAATTGCTCCAATAACGCGGGGAAAGAGAGTTCATCGGGCCAGATAAAGCGAAGCAGACGCCCGCCGGATGCTGGATCCACACCCACCACCTCCGCCTCAAGGTTGGTGGCAAAGACAATCCGATCTCCCAATTTGAGCCGCCGTCCTCGTTTTATCAACGCCAGCCAGGTGAGGTCATCCACTTGCTCCAGGAGCAGGGTTTCGATGCGGGCTCCACTGCTCTTCCGACCATACAGACGGGCAGGGATCACTTTGGTGTCATTCAAAATCAGGAGATCCCCAGGGTGTAACCACCGGGGTAGATCGGTAAAACAACTGTGGTAGTGCTGTGAGGGAGTGACCACCAGCATGCGGGCTTGATCGCGAGGGTGAACGGGTGTCTGGGCAATCTGGGCGGGCGGGAGATCGTAACCATAGGAGGCGGTCAAATCATCTCCATCAGCAGCCTGTTGAACAGGGTGAGGCATAGCAGGAGTTGCTTAGACTGAAGTCTTTAATGTTTTCTTCATCTCATCTTAGGTGAGGAAAGGGACCTCAACCCCAGATCCCTACTCTTGCTCTTTGATGTAATCCTTAACACACCAAATAAGTGCTTCTGCGGGACCGCCAACCCAAGCCCCTCGATCCAGTCTCAATACGTCCATTTTTTCGTAAACTAAGGTATAATTTATCTCAATTTCTGCCTGTAATTCTTCAATCTTCTCACCAGGTGTTCCTCTCATGACCCGCTACTCTGTTGCTTCCGATACATCGGTTGGGACAGGGGGGAAGTCCAGAAATCAGGCTCCTCCCATCAAGATTCTTCAAGAAGTTGCCAACCGTGGAATCACAGGGAGCTTAACTATTCAGGATCAGGAGGATGCCTCCGTCAGTTGGCAGGTCTATGTCACTAGCGAACGCCTGACCTATGCCACAAGCAGCATGGGTAAAGAGGTCCGGTTGCCCTACCTAATGCAACGCTTCAGCCCCAAGATCGACCTGGCGGAGCTGCAGGTGGAAGATCATCCCCACAAAAGTGAATATATTCATCTCTGTCAGTGGTGTCGATCCGGTCGCTTTCCTCTGGAGGAGTTACGCCGTCTGCTGCTGCGCTGTAGTCAGGAAGCTTTAGCTCAAGCCATTGCGGTGAATCGGGCCACCCTCCAGTTTCGCAAGGGCGATCAGCCGGATCCGATGGTTCTGTCGGTCCCGGTGCTGGAGGTGATTGGTTCCGTCAAAGCCGTGATGCGCCGCTGGGAACAGGTGCGCCCGCAGCTTCCTTCGGCGTTTGCCCGCCTGGACCTCAACAATCAAAGGATGGATCACTTCTGTGAACACTGGGAGCAGTCCCAAACCCATCCCGAACCGGTGGTGGCGGAGATGATTCGCTCTCAGCAGATGTCCGCCTGCATTCGCCTGCTCAGTCAGAAGATTACCCTCTACGAGATCGCCCACACCTTAAAAACGGATCCGCTGGTGGTGGCCACCTGGTTGCATCCGCTGGTGATGGCCGATACCATCAAGGTGCTTCCCTTCAAAGAAGCCGAACGCCGCACGGTGATTGCCTGTATTGATGACAGCAAAACCGTTCACCGTCAGGTGCAATTAACCCTGCAGTCGGTGGGCTATGACGTTCTCAGCATTACCGAACCTTCTCAAGCCCTGACCGCTCTGGTTCGCCATCGACCGGCATTGATCCTGATGGATGTCAATATGCCCGAGATTGATGGCTATGAGCTCAGTCGGATGCTGCGCCAGTCTAAGCAACTGCGGGAAATTCCGATTGTGATGTTGACGGGCCGCGATGGCTTGCTGGATCGATTGCAAGCCCGCATGTTGGGCGTTACGGAGTATCTCACCAAACCTTTTGATCCGGAGCGTCTCCTCCAGGTGGTGCAGAAAATGGCCCAGGACCGTCCACAACAGGGGGTACCTCTGGAGGAATGAGTTAGCCGGTTCGATCATCGTATCAACAGTGATGTCCTATGAAGACGGTGCTTGTGGTAGAGGATGTGGAATCAGAGCGGAAGCTGATCGCGGCCCTATTGACGCAGGCCGGGTTTGAAGTGGCGCTCGCCGACAATGTGGAGTCCGCCTGGCAATGGCTGGAGGCTCATCCTCAGCCCAATCTGATCGTTCTCGATATTGTCATGCCCGATCGGAGTGGACTGGAGCTCTGCCGCCTGATCCGGGCAACCCCTCATCTGCAAAAGATTCCAGTTGTCTTCTGCTCCCACCGCAACGAGGAATCCGATCGGTTCTGGGCCTTGCGTCAGGGGGGCAATGCCTATATCAGCAAACCCTTTGCTCCCAAGCAGCTCCTGGAAACTGCACTTCGCTATGCCAGCTAAGGAGGAAAGGCCCTGATGACCATGCCTGCTCAGGAATATTTTGGGGTGCGCCTGGCCGGATCGGTGCGTTTGGCCATTCCACTGGAAACGGTGGAGTCTGTGCTGCGTCTCAATCCTCAGCGCGTCTGTCCCATTCCGGGTGTACCGCCTGCGTTTTTGGGGGTAATCAATCAAAAAGGGGCTTTGGTGTGGGTGTTTGATCTGAGTCAGTATCTGGCCATGACGGCCAATCCCCTGACGACAACACCGGCCTCGCTCTTAGCAGCAGTCCTGCGGGTTTCAGAGCCCACTGGGGAGCGGGAGCGCCCCCGCCTGCGTCGCCTTGCCTGTATTGTGTCTGAATTAGAGGGGATCTACAGCCTTTCTGCCACGCAGCTGCATCCGTTGCCCCAGCAACTGAAACCAGAGATCCGCCGCCTCTTTGATGGACTCGTCTTGCGCTGCTCGGGATTCGATGGGGTGACCAGTCTGGAGTCATCTCCCTCCGGCGCCCCCACCCCCGATCGCGTCCGAATTGCTCTGCTCAATCCCCCTGCTCTCTTTACCCTTTTGCAGGAGGAGCCCCATCAGCATGCCTCTGCGGTCTCTCAAGCCCCACCGCTGCTCCCTGTTGAATCCCTGAGGAAGGATACGCTGCTATGACTGCTTCTGATCACCTATCTCCCCCTGAAACCCCTGAGATAAGTCCCTCAAAGGGGGTGACGGTGCCTCCCTTGACGGATCTGATGTCGGAAATCCTGGCAGCCAATCACCATGAACAGAATGGGGAGATCACCCTTGCCATTCAGATCTACGAGCGAATTGTGGCCGCTGATCCGGAGGGAACCTATGGGGCCATTGCCCAAAAAGCCCTCGATAACCTGGGGCGAGCAAGACAGACCCCTCAGACCTCCTCGTCTACCGTTGTCAGCAGAGGGGGAGGGCCTAGATCTGGGGCTGCTAGCCCTACGGTCCCAACCGACTGGTTTAGTAACCTCTCCATTAACACCAAACAACTGGTGGGTCTGGCCATGTTTGAGGTGCTGGTCCTGGGGCTGGTGGTGACGGGATCAACCCTGATCAGCCAGAGTCTGCGGGATCAGTTGCGCAATCAGGCCCGCTCAGAGTTGGCAGTCATGGAAGCCAATTACAACAGTCAGATGGATCGGCTGGGGGCCAGTCTACGGTCTCAGGCGATGGGTTCCCTAATCGTGGGATTGACCCAGTCTTTGGCTCAGGGGATAGGGGATACGGCCCCGATGCAGGCCCAGGTGGACCAGGCGCTCCAACAGGAGGCCCAGGCTCAACAGCAGGACTTCCTGGCGCTGGTGGGTCCGGATCAACGGGTTCTGGCCAGTAGCCAACCCTTGCCTCCACAAACGCGTCTGGATCCAAGTGGGGTGGTCTCCAAGGTGCTGTCATTTCCTCAACAGGTGCGTTCCACCAGTCTGCTCAATCCTGAAGAGCTGCCCCCCGGGATGGTCGCAGCCGAGTCCACTACCCCTGTGTTGGTGCGCCTGATCGCTCAGCCAGTGGAGGATCCGCAAACGGGAGAGGTGCTGGGGGCTCTGGTGGCGGGCTCCAGGGTCGATGGGAATCCCGGCTGGCTGGAACAAACTCTCCAGACCTTTGGCGATCAGGTGGGGGAGACGGATCTGCGGGTGAATGGTGGCTATAGTGGCGTCTACTCGTATGGGGAGGAGGGAAGCCAGTTGGTGCTGTCGGCTTATCAAGGGGCAGAAGGTCTGCCCGAGACTCTAGTCCCGCTGCCTGAGGTAGAAGCCAGTCGTCAGCTGCTGCAAGCTGCAGCCGAGGATCCTCGCCGTCAGCCGAAGATTGATCGCCTGCCCCTGGGGGATCGCTGGTACACGGTGGCGGCGGTGGCCTTACCCAACCAGGTGATTGCTGAGGATATGGGGCCGACGGTGGAGGTAACACCTGCCGATCCTCAGGCACTCCTGGTGCGGGGTACGCCGGAATCTGGACTGGATCGCCTGTTAGAGCGGGCTCTGGTCAAGCTGGTGGCCGTTAGTGCTGGAGTGGTGATTCTGCATGTGCTTCTGGCCATCTTTTTGGGCCGATCGATTACCCAGCCCCTGTTGAAGTTGGGGCAGACGGCTCGAGCCTTCTCTCAGGGGGACCGCAGTGTGCGGGCGGATGTGCTCTCCACGGATGAGATCGGGCAGCTGGCCCGCTCCTTTAACGATATGGCGGAAAACATTGCACAGGCGGATGCCGCCCTGGAGGCAGAGATCGCCCAGCGCCAGGAGGAGGCCAGAAAGCAACGGCAACTGCGAGAGGATCTGCAGGAGGGCGTGGTGAAGCTGCTCCTCGATATTGAAGGGGCCCAGCGGGGGGATCTGACCGTCCATGCTGCTGTGACCGAAGGGGAAGTGGGTTCGATTGCCGATGCCTTCAATGCCACGATCCGCAGTTTGCGGCAGCTGGCCACCCAGGCCCGCACCGTCGTGGATCAGGTGACCCGCATGGTGCAGCAGAGTGAGACTTCTGCCCGTCAGCTGTCTCCCAACGCCCTGGCCCAGGCAGCAGAACTGAATCGCATCCTGGAGCTGGTGGAAAACAACCTCACCTCCACCCTGCAGGTGGCAGCATCGGCTCGACAGGCGGCAGAGATTGCTCAGCGAGGGGCAGAATTGGCCCGCCAGGGGGATGCCGTCATTGTGGACACCGTGACCAACATGGAGACCCTGCGCAGTTCCACCGCCGACACCGCCAAACAGATCAAGCGACTGGCCGAATCCTCCCAAGAGATTTCCCAAATTGTGGCTATCATTGCTGGCATTGCCGATCGCACCAACCTGCTGGCCTTTAATGCGGCTCTGGAGGCGGCCCGTGCGGGTGAGCATGGTCAGGGGTTCCGCCAGATTGCGGATGAGGTCCGACGACTGGCATCTCAGGTGAATGATTTTGCCCATGAGATTGAACACCTGATCGCGGGCATCCAGGAGGATACAGCGGGAGTCCTGCAGGGGATGGAAACCAGCACCGCTCAGGTGGTGACCGGAACCCAACTGATCAACCAGACCCAGGAGCGGCTCAAGGAGTTGCTGCATATTAACCAGCAAATTGATGGACTCCTGACCACCGTATCCAGTGCTACCGAGACGCAGGCGGAGGTCTCTCAGCAGGTGAATGAGGCGATTGCCTACGTGACAACCATTGCCCAAAACACCTCCCATGAAGCCCAGGGGATTGTGTCGGTTCTCCAGGATCTGGTGACGGAGGTGCAGACGCTGCAGCAATCGGTATCCCGCTTCCAGATTGAAACAGCTGATCGGGAAGCACAGCTGCTAGAAACCCACTGACCTTGCCCAGATCGACGGTGGCTTGCTGCTGTCTCCACCACACGAGGGTTGATCCATGCCTGCTGACAGGCCTCACTATCCCATCATTCTTTATCCCTATGCGCTCCAGAAGGCGGACATGGCCCTGCCGGATCCGAGCCCTTTTTCGGTATCTCCTCCCGAACCCCCAGATCCCGCTCCGACTGTGGTGAATGTGCGTGCGTTCCTGATCCCTGCCCTGGTGGGTGGGGGGATCGGTCTGGGTTTGCTGCTGATCTCCCTCCTTTGGGGTGGGGTTGTCCTGGGGGTGAGTGCTGTGATCATTGCAGGACTGGCGGGGTGGCAGCGGCAAACCTATCCGCGACGGCTACAAGTGCATGAGCAGGATCTGGCCCGCTATCAGGCGCAGTTGCAGGAGTATGAAACAGCCAGACAGGCCCATGCCGCTCAGGAAAAGTTTCGACAAACCCCAGAAGGGTTGCGGGTCTATCGGGCGGAACGGCGCTGGCAAGCCCTGACCGAGGCTCGCGGTCCGGACGGAGAACATGATCTACAATCCTGGCCCACTCAGGGGGCCTCAGAGGCCTGGTTCTTTCAGCAGCTGCAAAAAGCCTTTCCAGGGAAAGTGAGCAAGCAGCCCTATGTGGAATTTTCTGCCGACTACAAACGTCCCTACACGCCCGACATCACCCTCACCTACCCCCTCAAGGGCTCCAGGATCCTGATCGATATTGAGATTGACGAACCCTACACCCTCAAGGAGCAGAAGCCCACCCACTTTCAGGGGCATGACGATGCCCGCAATGATCATTTTCGTGAGCGCGGCTGGGTGGTGATCCGATTCACGGAGGCGCAGGTGATCCGGCAACCCCAGAGCTGTATCAAGCAGGTGGTGGCGGTCCTGGCAGATTTAACTCAAGATCCCTCTCTCCGGGACCCTTTCGTGGCTGTGCCGGATCTGGAGCTGCAACCCCAGTGGACCCAGGCGGAGGCCCTGGAGATGGCTCGGCGGCAGGAGCGAGAGCCCGTGTTGCAGGAGCTGCCCCCGGTGGTGGATCGATCCCGCCCCCGACCTGCTGGCAAAAAAGCCGCCTTTGAACCTTCTGTCTACCAGCAGGCCATCTATGAATTTGTCCGCGCTGGGAGTGGGGACGGGTTGGTGACGGCGGTGGCAGGATCAGGCAAGAGCACCACACTGGTACAGTCAGCCCAGCTGGTGAGATCACGGCAGGCTATTTTTGTCGCGTTTAATGTGGACATTGCTGCGGAGCTAGAGCAGAAGCTGGCAGGACGCATGGATGCCCGCACCCTCAGCTCCCTGGGGTTGAAGATGGTGAATCAAGCTCTGGGCAAGACCGAAAAGGATGACTACAAATACCACCGCCTGATCCGCAAGCGGATTGCTCAAATGCGGGAGCAGCATCAAAAACAACGGCAAGCCTGGGAGCAACGGGGACGTTCTGGAGCTAAACCGGAGTTACCTCGAGGCTTTGGGGGGGATGTGGACACCCTGAAGCAGGCGGTGGACTTCTGTCGCCTCACCCTCACCGATGCCGCCGATCTGCGAGCTCTGCAGGCCATGTGTGATCACTACAGCCTCTCGATTCCGGAATGGGGCCTGGTGGAGATCCGGCAGATCTTAAAAATGGGTCAGGAACAGGCGCTGAAGGAGGGGGTGATTGATTTCACGGATATGATCTGGCTTCCTGTTGCTCTGGATCTGGAGGTGACTCAGTTTGAATGGATCTTTGCCGATGAATGCCAGGATTTTAACGCCTGCCAGCTGGAGTTGATTCTCAAATGCCGCAAACCAGGAGGACGGATTTTATTTGTGGGGGATCCCAAGCAGGCCATCTATGGCTTTACGGGGGCAGATTCCCAGAGTGTGGAGAAGATCAAGCAACGGGTACAGCCCGCAGAACTCCCCCTTTCCATTTGCTATCGCTGTCCTGTCAGCCACCTGGATCTGGCCCGTGATCTGGTCCCTCATATTGAGGCGTGGCCCCATGCCCCAGCTGGATTGGTGGGCACGGTCCGAGAAGCAGAACTGGCAGAGCATTTGCGCGAGGGCGATATGATTCTTTGTCGCCTGAATGGACCCCTGGTGCAGCTCTGCATTCAACTGGTGCGCAAGGGAGTTCCGGCGCAGCTGCGCGGGGCCGATCTGGGAAACACGCTGGTGGGCATGACTCAAAAAATTGCCCAGATACCAGAGTTTGAGTTTTCTCGCTTTCTCAAATTTTTACAACAGTATGAAAACCAGCAACTCCAAACCATTTCTAAAAAGTCTGGCGATCCCACCGAGATTGAGGAGGAACTGGAGGCCCAGAAAACTCAGGCTGGCATTCTGCGCACCTTGTACCGTGTCAGTGAATCCGATTCTTTGCAGGAGTTCTGCAGCGAGATCCAGGCCCAGTTTGCCCAGAAACGGGAAGCGGTGGTTTTAACCTCAGTGCACAAGGCCAAGGGATTGGAGGCGGAACGGGTGTTCATTTATCGGCCCCAGTATCTCCCCCTGCAACGCCCAGAGCAACAGAACTGGGAAACAGAACAGGAATTAAATCTCAAGTACGTGGCCCTCACCCGTGGGAAGCAGGAGCTTTACATGATCAAATAGCTGGCGCAGGTCCTTGGGGAACCCTCTGCGGTTCGACTTGCTCGGCCCGATCCAGCTGTTAAAATAGCAACCATAGCTGACCTGCCTGCCGGGTGAGCTGTTCTTCATTCATCTCAATCTGCGACCCATGACCTCTCCCGATGCCGATCGCCCGCTGTCGGCAGCCCTGTCCAGTGGGATGTTATTAGCTAGCTACCAGGCAGGAGCCCGCAATTTTCAAGGTGCCCACTTGCGGGGGATCAACCTGAAAGGCGTGGACCTGATGGGGATTGATCTGGCAGGGGCCAATTTGCAAGGGGCAGATCTGAGCGAGGCGGTCCTCAGCCAAGGGGATCTGAGTCAGGCCAATTTATCTCAAGCTCAACTCCTGCAAACCTATTTGCTGAAAGCGAATCTGGGGGGAACGGATCTGTCTCAGGCTCAGCTGGATCATGCTCGTCTGACGCAGGCCAGGTTACAGAAGGCGATTTTGCGGGAGGCATCCTTAACGGAAGCCCGTTTGATCAAAGCCCTGCTGATGGAAGCGGACTTCAGTCAGGCCAACCTGAGTCATGCCGATCTGTTTGAGGCGGATCTGACCGATGCCAACCTGGAGGGAGCGACCCTGACTGCGGCAACGCTGGTACGGGCCAATCTTTCTGGGGCAAATTTAAGCCGCGCGCGCCTGGCACAGGCCAATCTGCAAAAAGCCCGTTTAGATGGAGCTCAATTACTGAAGGCCAATCTCGTCACGACCGATCTGAGTCAGGCCAGCCTGCTGAAAGCGGATCTGCGGGAAGCCAATCTGAGCAAAGCCAATCTGGAGGGGACCCATTTGCAGGGGGCTTACTACGATCGCAAAACCCTCTTCCGCATTGGGTTTAATCCCGAAAAGGCGGGACTGCAATTGTGGCAGGAAGGGCAGGCCTTACCCTCTCGCCCGGTGGCTAGAGCTGCGGAGGCGACAACCCCGTTGCTGGATCTGGAGGATGGCCCAGTGGAGCGATTGAAGCAAACACGCTCCTGTCCAGCAGGTCAGCTCCAGGGCGTGAATCTGAGTTGTGCCGATTTGAAAAATGCCGATCTGCACAATGCCGATCTTTCCCAGGCGGATCTCCGATTTGCCGATTTAAGTGGGGCGAATCTGGCAGGGGCCAATTTGCGGGGGACACGCCTGCGGGGGAGCAAGCTGGGGGGAGCCGTCCTCACCCATGCCGATCTGCGGGATACCCATCTGGCTGCTGTCGATCTGGAGGCCGCTGTGTATGACGATCGCACCCGTTTTCCCCAGGACTTTGATCCGGAAGCCTCGGGTCTGCGCAAACTGGATGCCCCCCTCTACAAAGAGATCTGATCAACGCCCACCCTTGCACTGCAGCTCCCAGGTTGTGACCTGCTGCCCTCAGCAACTGTGAAGATAGGTAGTTTCTTCGCAGCAACCGCTGCCTAGGATAGGGAGACACAAATGATGCCCAGAGGGTTCCCCCATGCCGATCAGTCCTCCTCCTTCTGTGCCCTGCTCCCTACTCTTGGCGATGCAGGCGGCCAATGACATTGTCCAGGACATGGCCACGCTCTTTGCCGAAGAGCCCGAGGATCCCCTCCTTTCCCCTCTGAATCGACCGCGGGCCATCGCTATTGTTCTGGTGGAAGGCTTGGTTTTGCGGCTGGGGGCGGCCTCGGCCCAGATCTGGTTTTTTGATAGCACTGATGCGGCCTTTTATTCGGTGGCTCAACGGGGGCTGATCAGCCCAGTTCAGTCGCAGCTGCAACGCCTTTATGCTGACAACTCGCCCATGGGTCAGGTGATTGAACAGGGGCAGCCCCTTCTGATCAATCATCCGGATCAACAACCCTGGATGCCTGCTCCAGAATGGATCCGGCGAGAGGGACTGCAAGCATTTGCCGCCTATCCCATCACTCTGGGATCGGAGTCTGTGGGGGCCTTTTCCCTCTTTAGCTACTCCTCCCTGGAGCCGGAAATGCTGGAGGTGCTGAAATTCATCAGTTCCTATGCCGCCAGTGCGATTGTGAATGCTCGCCAGACCGCCCAGCTGCAGTTCCAGGCACGTCGTGATGGCCTGATTCGCCAGATCAGTCAGCAATTGCGCCAGTCTCTAGATCGGCAGACCATGTTGCAAACCCTGGTGGAACAGGTGGGTCGAGCCCTGCGGGTGGATCAGTGTGACTTTCTGGAGGTGGACTGGCCTGGATTCGGTGGTTCTGACAACCCGTCTTCCGGAGTCAGTGCCCCCACCCTGCTCTCCCGCTTCACCGCCTCACCCCAGACCTTGCTTCCTGCTCAGGTATATCCAACCCTGCTTCAGCACCCTCATCTGGCCCAGCAGTTGGTCCAGCACCAGTGTCTGGCGATTGCAAATCTCAGGCGCAGCTTGCCCGAGGCACCGGACTTCCCCCCGGCGGCTGTCCTGCTGATCCCGCTTCTCCTGCAACAGCAGCAGCAGGAAGAGATGCTCGGGTGTTTGGCCCTGATCCACACCGAGGAACATGTGTTTCTGGATGCGGAGATTGAGCTCACCCAGGCTATCGCCACCCAGGCAGCCCTGGCTCTGAATAATGCGCAGCTCTATGCCCAAACGCGACAGCAGGGGGAACGAGAAACGCTTTTGAACCGGATCACCAACACCCTTCACCACTCGCTGCAGTGGCATGAGATCGTCTCCACCGCCATGGCAGAACTGCGGGACACCCTGGGCTTAAGTCGCTGCCTCTTTTTTGCGGTGACTGCTGATGGCCAGTCGGTGATGGTGACGTTTGAGGTGCATGATCAGGATCTCATCCCCTCTGAAGGTCCCTTTGCTCTGGAGAACTTTGGTCCCTGGACTCAGCAGGTGGCCCAGGGAGAATGTGTCCAGATCCCGGATCTGGAGGCAGCCAGAGATTTACCAGCAGCAGGGCGGGCGATTATGGAACAGCTGCACAACCGCGCGGGAGTCCTGATTCCCATCAACCCAGAGCGCTCCCAGGGCATCGATCAGGTGCGTTTGCAACAGGTGCTGGCGGATCAGGGAATCTTTTCGGCGCTGGGGACCGATTTAGAACCGGAACAGCAGGGGCTGATCGGTCTGGTGGGGGCCTTCAAAAAACATCCTTATCGCTGGCAAGCGGCGGAAGTGGAGCTGCTGCAATCCGTGGCTCATCAACTGGCCATTGCCCTGATCCGGGCCCAGCTCTTTGAGCATGTGCGACAGCAGACGGAGCGGCTGGCCCTCCTCCACTCCATGACCGCCGTGATCCGCGCCAGTCTTGATCCTGCCACCCTCTTTCATGCCATTACCCAACAAATTGGGGAAGCCTTTGAGGTTGAGGTTTGCATCCTGGCGCTCTGGCAACCGGAGGATTCCTGCCTGCGGCCTGTGGGGATCTATGCCCCGCAGCTCTCCCGCGATCAACTGGAGGAAAAACTCCCTGGCCTCACTCTAATGGCCCCGCTTGTGCCCGTCTCCCAGGAGCAGGGAAGTGATGCTGCCAGCTGGCAGGAACAACTGCGCCCGCCGCGACTGCCCTGCATGATCCCAGAAAGCACCCGTGCCCGTCTGCAATCAGGAACCCAGTTGCTGCTGGATCAGCGGGCCCCTGTCATTCTGGAAGATACCACCGATGCTATGGGGGTATTGCTGGTGCCTTTACTCCAGGGGGAGGATTTGATTGGCTGCATTAGCCTGAAACGACAAGTGGGCCAACCCAGCTGGCAAAACCCCGATCTAAAGCTGGCTGAAGCTGTGGCTTCCCAGGCGGCAATAGCCATTGATCAGGTGCGGTTGCTCACCCAAACCCAGCAACTCCTAAGTCAGACCCAAAAGCAGGCGCGACGAGAATCTCTGCTTAACGAAATTACGACCAAAATTCGCACCTCCCTCGATCCCAAGCAGGTGCTGCAGGCGATTGTACAGGCTCTGGCCACTACCCTGGATCTGGACCGCTGCGAGATCAGCCTTTATGGCCGCAATAATCCCAGAACCCCGATTCCCGGCGACTTCATTTCCCCTGCATTGGTCTGGTCTGAGGGTCGGTTTATCAAATGTCGGACCCCGTTAACTTCCCAGGGCTGTCCATCCGATCCCCAAGCTTTCTCTAGAGCAGAGACCCCTCTGGAGGAAGGGAATGTTGAACACTGGGATTGGCTGCAGCCAGAGATCATGACGGTTCTGGAGCAGGGCCATCCCTTTGTGCTCACCCCCGATCAGATTGAGAACCTGATCGCCATAGAAGCGGGAGCCCTCTCCACCTATTTACAGCAACGCCGGGTCCATCATTTAGCGCTGATTCCCATCCTGCAGTCTGGAAGGCTGTTGGGTTCGATTGCCCTGATCCTGCTGCAAACTCCCCATCGGGAAGAGAAAGCGGATGCCCGCGAGTTGCAACCCGAGGATCTCTCCCTGGCCATGGCGGTGGCCGAACAGGCAGGCATTGCTCTGCAGCAGGCCCAGCTCTATGAACAAACCCGGATCTCGGCTCTGCGGGAAACCCTCTTGCGACAGGTGGCTCAGCAGTTGAGCAGCACTTATGATCCGGCAGAAATCATCGAAATTGCTCTGGAGAGCATGGCCAATGCCCTGCAGGTGGACAAGTGCGATTTCATTGCCCTCACCAGTGTTTCTGAGGTGGAGCCCGCTGGGTCTACAGAAATCCATCTTCCAACGCCTCAAGGGAGCAGGGCAACTCCCCCTCAGCATTCGCCGTCCGATCCTTCTGCGCAACACGAAGGCCTCAGCATTCAGCAGGAATATCGACGCTCCTCAGCCATTCCCTCCCATCTGGGCCAGGCCCTTTCCCCTGATCTGAGCTGGTTGATCCTGCTGGATTGCTATGGCCGCCATGACAGTTTGCTGATTGAGGATGTCAGCCGCTTTCCTTTGCCTCCCCAGACGCGACGCAACCTGCTGCAGGATCAGGTGCAGGCGGTTCTCTGTGTTCCTGTGATGACGGATGCCACGACAGTTGCAGGGGTGATGTGTGCCTTTGTGCCACCCAAGTCAGACTCACGACCCCCCCTCACTGCCGATCCTGATCCCGAACCTTCCCTTGAGCAACAGCCCGTCTCCCGTCTTCTCTGCCATGCTGACACCGATCTGGTCCAGGCCCTGGCGGATATCACAGCGGTGGCCCTGCAACGGGCTCAGTATTACGAGCGGGCCCGGCAACAGGAAACCACGGCTGCTGCAGTCCGGGGGCTCACGGAGGGACGAGAAGCGGAAAGCCGCCGCTTGGCTGCTGATTTACATGACCAAACCCTGGCGGATCTGGGGGCGCTGTCACGGCAGATGCAAAACCTGGCCAGCACTGAAGCCCTTACCTCTTCTGGACAACGGGCTCTACTGGCAATGAATGAGCAGCTGTGCGAAACGATTGCGGAATTGCGGGGGATCGTGGAGGATCTGCAGCCCACGGCCATGCGCGCCTTTAACCTGGGATCGGCTCTGCGCAGTTTGCTGGAACGAGCGGCCCAGCGTTCGAGCACTCCCCTCGTCACCCGGTTTGATGATCGATCTGCGGATCTGCTGGAGCGTCTGGAACCTGTAGCCCAGAGTACCCTGTTTCGGATCGTGCAGGAAGCCCTGAACAACGTGGTGAAACATGCCCGCGCGGGGCGCATTGACATCACCCTGGCTCCCGTGAACCATGCCGAAGCCAACCGGATCAATCCGGCCTCCCTCACCTTTCCCAGCCTGGCGGCGTTTGCCAATCTCGATCCGGGTCAGTGGACCCATCTGGAGGTCAAGATCATCGACGATGGTGTAGGCATGCCCGAAGAACCCCAGGGGGTGGGCCGTCATGGGCTGCTGAACATGCGGTATCGGGCCGAGTTGATCAATGCCGCTATCGAATGGCGAGGACGGCGTCACGGCAGTGGGACTGTGGTGCAGATCTTGATTCCCCTGCCCCCCGACTCGGGACCGTCAGTCTGAGGGGAGCTGAAACTGCTGTAGGCTGGTAACCATTGCGAATATGGTGGATAGTGTGGCAACAGTACCCCGATGGTGGCCTCAGCTGAGTCGGCAGGTCTGGCTACTTTTCCTGGGGCGAATGCTGTCGCAAACCGGCACTGGATTCACGCTATTCTTTATTCCCATCTTCTTTGTGGAGCAGGTGGGGCTGTCTCCAACGCAGGTTGGCCTGGGTCTGGCAGCCATGTCAATTTCGGGAGTGATCGGACGGATTGGTGGCGGCTCCCTGTCAGATTCCAGATTTGGACGCAAGCGCACCCTGAGTCTGTCCTTGGTGACCTCAGCGCTGGGATCCCTCGCTCTGGCCATGACTAACTCCATGGCGCTGTTTATTGTGGCCAACCTGATTGCGGGATTGGGACAGGGACTCTACTGGCCAGCCACGGAAACCATGGTGGCGGATCTGACGACTCGGGCGGAGCGGAATGAAGCCTATGCCCTCAACCGCTTGGGGGACAATCTGGGTCTGAGTTTGGGGGTGGCTTTAGCCAGTGGCTGGGTAGATTTGACGGGCACCTATCGACCCCTGTTTTTAGTGGATGCCGTTTCGTTTGTTGTTTTCCTTGGTATTCTCCTTGCCCTGATTCCAGAAAGCCGTCCCCACAATACTCAATCCCATCGGGCCCTTTGGGAAGGCTGGAAAGTTGCCCTGAGTGACCGGGCTCTCTTGGTCTTTGCGCTGGGGAATATTCTGCTGACCACCTACATTGCCCAGCTCAGTGCGGGATTACCTCTGTATTTTGATCAATTTCTCGATCTATCGGTGCAGCGGATCGGGATCTTGTTTGTCTGGCATGGATTGTTGATTGCCTGTCTGCAACTTCCGGTGGCACGACTGCTCAACCGTTGGACCCGAGTGCAAGGATTAACTCTGTCCGCCCTGGCCTGGATGGTGGGCTTTCTCCTGGTCTGGGGTTTGGGGATCGGGGGTCCAGATGCCGGAAGCAGCTTGGGCCTAATTGTGATTGTGCTGGGGATCCTGTCACTGGCTGTGGTTACGTATAACCCCTCTGCGTCGGCTCTGGTGGCCGATCTGGCCCCACCCCATCTGCGGGGGGTTTACTTATCCGTGAATGCCCTCTGTTGGGCAGCAGGATTTGGTTTCGGTCCAGTGATCAGTGGCTTTGTGCTGGATCTACCCCCGCCGCAGGCCCATTTTCTCTGGTTAGGGTGGGCTGTCAGTGTAGGTCTAGTGCTGTTGATTTTGAGAGGATTACGTCAGATCCTGCCTGTGCATGTGAATGCCACCGTAAGTCACGCTTCCTCTGATTTGGCCAACCTTTCTCGATAAGGAGGAAGCTGGCTCAAGAGTGCCGGAAGCAGCACTAGTCTGCTTGCTTTTGCAGGGTGATATACAAAAGTCCCCACTGCAGCTGTAGACCTTGAACATGGCTGCTGATCCCGATCTGCTGTTGCAAAACATCGAGTAATTCAGCATTGGAGAGCGCAGCACAGAGGCCAAAGAGGTGGCGAGTAAAGCTCAGCAATTCCGACTCATCGGCAAACCCCCAGGGACAGGATTGATACTGACAGCGCAGGATCTGGACCTGTCCTCCCACAAGGAGCCGCAGCGAGGCCGTCTCATCCTCCAGATACTCTCCCTGATGACCTGTCCCGTTGTATTCCCCCGCAAATTGATCCAGAAATACAGCTTCTTTCGAATTGTTTTTCACGTCTCCAATGCAGAGATAGCCACCAGGTTTGAGGCTGTGCAAGATCCTCTGCAGGAAGAGGGCTTTGTTCTGAATATGGTGGAGGGCTGCCAGGCAGATCCCCAGATCAAAGTAGCCTTCTGGCAAAGCCATCACATCAGGATCGATCGGTAGAACTGAGGAGGAAGACTGGAGAAAGGTGGCACTGAGATCATATTCATACAGTTCCATTTCGGGCCTTAGATAACGTTGTAGGTATCCGCCTCCAGCTGGAATATCCACGACCCGCTGGATTGGACTCAGATCAAGATCTGCAAACAGAAGCTGAAATTCTCGATCCCTGGCGGCTGGATACTGCTGCATGGCCTGGTGATAGGAGGCTCCACGGTGGTTGAAGGTGTCGCGGTAAAGATCCAGGGACATAACATGCTCCGATCGGCCACGCACAAGGATAGAACCATCCCCCAAATCAGTCCATAGGGCAACGCCATGGGTGGTTCTCATGTCATGATCAAAGTAGCTGTTTAAGTCCTCTCCCTTCTGACCTCATTTGACCCTCCTCACGACCCCCTGCCGCATTTACCCCGCAACCCTGTCGGATCTGGAGCAGCTGACAGAGGTTCTGGCTCACTCGTTCTATGCTCCGGCAGGGATCCAGGGTCTGTTCTTTCCCATGCAGAAATTTAGCATTCAGCAGGATCTGCAGCAGCGATTACGCGCTCGTCAGCAGGGGTATTGTTGTCTGGCCGCCTGGGCTGGATCTCATCTGGTGGGCACCCTGGAAATTTCCCTCCGTAAGATCCGTGCCGTCCCTGGACCCAACCGTCAACCCTACATCTCCAACCTGGCGGTACTGCCGCGATGGCGAAAGCAGGGGATTGCAGCCGAGCTGATGCGAGGGGCCGAGGGAATTGTGCAGGTGTGGGGCTATCGCCGTCTGCATCTGCATGTCCTGGAAACCAACACTGGAGCCCGTCGCCTTTATCAGAAACTGTATTATCAGGTGCTCTCCACCCCACCGGATCCCCTGGAATGGTTGGGATGTCCCCGCCAACTACTGCTCTACAAGGTGCTTCCCTAGGTGCCATCCCCCGCGACACGTTAAGATGTGTAACAGCTCTTCACGGTGACGGATATGAGTGTAGCTCCCCCTTTGCAGCAGACTTCACCCCAGCTGAATGGGTCCTACCTGGCTTCTCACTCCCATCCCCCCACTGCGGGTGCTGCCCCGATCTCGAATGGTTCCTCCTCCCCTCCCCAAGAGCGGACTCTACCCACACCATCGCCATCCCTTCGCTACGACGTCGAGGTGATCACCCGCGATTATCAGGGCAAGGTTTTTCTAATCATCAACAGAATTCTGCAGGTGCTCACTCCGTTTCTGATCTTGCTGTTACAGGTAGGGTGGGATCGGCTCTGGGGCCAGGAAAAGCAGCGTCGTTCCTTCTACGCGGTTCGCCTGCGGGAAATTCTCACAGATATGGGGCCTGCTTCGATCAAAATTGGGCAGGCGCTCTCCACCCGCCCAGATCTGGTGTCCCCCGTCTTTCTGGAGGAGCTGACCCAGCTTCAGGACAAGTTACCCCCCTTCCCCAATGACATTGCCTTTAGTCTGATCGAGCGGGAACTGGGCTTGCCCCCCACCGAGATTTATCAGGAGATCAGTCAGGATCCTGTGGCCGCAGCCAGCCTGGGACAGGTTTACAAGGGCTACCTCAAAAGTGGCGAGAAGGTGGCGATCAAGGTGCAGCGTCCCAACCTGGTGCCACGGATCTCGCTGGACATCTACATTGTCCGTCTGCTGGCCCAGTGGACTAAGCGGCGTTTCACTTTCATCCGCAGTGATCTGGTAGGGATTGTGGATGAGTTTGCCAGTAAGCTTTACGAAGAAATGGACTACGTGCAGGAGGGCCAGCATGCAGAGTCCTTTGCCCAGCTCTACGGCCACATGCCCATTTACGTTCCTCGCATCCATTGGAGCTACACCTCCCGCCGTGTCCTGACGATGGAGTGGATCGATGGGGTCAAGCTCACCCATTTAGATCAGCTGGCGGATGCGGGCCTGGATGGACGTAATTTGGTGGAGATCGGAGTGAACTGCTCGTTGCGACAGTTGCTGGAACACGGTTTTTTCCATGCCGATCCCCATCCGGGGAACCTGCTGGCCATGTACGATGGACGACTGGCCTACATTGACTTTGGCATGATGAGTCAGGTGTTGCCCAAACAGCGTTACGGCCTTCTGAAAGCCATTGTTCACCTGGTCAATCGTGATTTCTCAGGCCTGGCTCATGACTATGTTGAGCTGGGCTTCCTGACCGAAGACACCGATCTCACCCCCATTATTCCAGCCCTCAGTCAGGTGTTTGCCGAGGCCTTAGGGGCCAGCGTGGCGGAGCTGAATTTTAAGAGTATTACCGACAAACTGTCGGCGGTGATGTACGACTATCCCTTTCGCGTGCCTGCCTACTATGCTCTGATCATTCGCTCATTGGTGACCCTGGAGGGAATTGCCATCAATATTGATCCCAACTTTAAGGTGCTGAGTGTTGCCTATCCCTATGTGGCTGGGAGGTTATTGACGGATCCAGCTCCAGAATTGCGGGTTTCGCTGCGGGATCTGTTGTTTAATCAGGGGGAGTTTCGCTGGACCCGCCTGGAGAATCTCTTGCGCAACGCTGCTAACAGTCCAGATTTTGAATTAAAGGACTCCCTGGAAAAGGCGCTGGATTTCCTCTTTTCAGATCGGGGAGCGTTTCTGCGGGAACGGCTGGTGGATGTCCTCTTCCACCCCAGGTCCAGTCAGAGCAGCCATGGACAAGGAACGGGTCTGGATCATCTGCAACGGTTGTGGGATCTGCTGCTGCAAAATCCCCACTTTGATCCGGTTGAGCTAGTGCCTGCCGTCCTGAATACCCTGGCCAAACCGGAGGCCCAACAACTGGGTCGGGAACTCGCCTCCCGCTGGTTGCAACGAGAAGCAGCCCACCTGCTGCGCTACCTCTTTCAAGTGGAGGAGGCTGCCTCTCAATCCCGTCCCCAGCTCGCCAAGGCAGGATAAGCATGGAGCGTTTTGCCGATCAGACCCTGCGAGACCAGCCTCATATCGCGGTTTTCTCCTCCTCTAAGGTGGGGAACTTTGTGGTCACCATCCCACTCCTGCGGGGACTGAAGCAGAAGTATCCAGGGGCCACGCTTGACTTTTATGGCAGCGACATCACCCACGATTTTGAGGTGCACTGTCCCTATATTGATGCCTGCTTTCCCCTCTACAGCAAGCATGAGCAGTTCCTGGAAACCCTGACTGCCTTTGTGCAGAGCCGGATCCAGGCGGCAGGAGTCTATGATCTGGCGGTCAATTGTGATGAATTCAGTGAATTGAACCTGGTGGTGGTGAGTGCCATCCGACCCCACTATCTGGCGGGGGCAGGCTTAACCCAGGATTTTCGTCGCAAATTTGCCGCGGGCTCCGATCCTGTTCAGCGCATGCTCCAGGACGATGACTGGAACAGCCCCGCCTTTGTAGAGCGCTATGCCAGCATTCTCACCAGCAACTACATTGGCGAGATCTTTTGCCGTCTGGCCTACGTGGATACAGACTTCTTCACGCTGGAGTTGCCCAGTCAGGATCCCCCGTTTCCGGTGCCAGAGGTGCTGGTCCATATCACCACGACTCGCCGTGCCAAGATGTGGGTGCCAGAGTACTGGTTGCAGGTGATTCAGTGGTGTGATGCTCAAGGATTACGGGTGGGTCTGATCGGCAGTGCTCCCCAGTTGCAGCAGGATCTTTATCATGCTGGACATACCGAAGAAGACCTGCTGGCCCAGACCTCCATGGTGGATCTACGCGGCAAAACTTCCTTGATCGAGCTGGCAGGAGCCTTGAAAAAGGCCTTGGTCTGTATCTCGGTCGATGCGGGACCGATGCATATTGCGGCTGCCGTTGGCTGTCCAACGATTGCGCTCTTTGGCAACGATCCGCAGGGCCACGGAGCCAGTCCCCGGCATCTCTGGGCTCCCCGCATGCCCCATGTGCAGATTCCCAACTCAGCCCACAGCTGTACAGTTTGCGCCGAAAATCGGTTTAAAAATGAGGCCTGTCTACTGGAGGGACATCCCTGCATGGTCCACCTGGATCCGGAGCAGGTGATCGATATGCTGAAGAAGATCTTGCGGAAAGAGTCCGAGGTGAGTGATTCTTAACAGGGCTTCTTTTTGATCCATTCTGCACCGCTGAGTTTGTAACTTCATGCCGCCTGAAACCATTACATTTAAAATCTCGGATCAGTTTCTCCAAGAAAGACGCAAGCGTTTTCTCCTCACATTTATCGTTTTTCTGGGATTTTGCGCCATCTGGATGGTGTGGAACCACGACTTCATTACAGAGCGGCTAAGCCAGATTTCTCCGATCCTGATTGGTTTCTTTGTCTTTTTGCTGATCAGTTTTTGGGTAGTGCGCCGTCGCTGGGCGTATCGCTACCTGCGCAGCCGTTCTCAACTCCACATTAGCCAGGAGGGGTTAACTCTAGGCGACCTCGATTCCGAGCCCACATTGTTATGGACAGACATCACCAAAGTGCGGATCTGGAATCAACCCTCAGGGGCAGTACGCTGCATCCAGATCCAGTCCCAAACCTGTTCCCCGATGATCCTGGTGGGATTTGATTCGATTCAAGAAATTGCCACTCGAATTCAGTCTTCTCTCTCTACCGATGTGAATATT
Source organism: uncultured bacterium (assembly GCA_964392245.1). Classification (GTDB taxonomy): domain Bacteria; phylum Cyanobacteriota; class Cyanobacteriia; order Thermostichales; family Thermostichaceae; genus JAAUUJ01. Next base: position 4,953 of record CAYMOX010000019.1, on the reverse strand, counting down.
TCCCGCAGAATTCTGCGCATTGATTGGTTTGGCCCTTACGCCTTGGCAGTGGTAGTGGGCATTTATTCAACATTGATCTTGCTCCTACAATATTTTCTCGGCCTCAGTGCCGTTCGCTTGATCTGGGTTCTGGTCTCGCTTCTCCTCTCTGCTCTGTTTCTGGCCGGACGTCCTGTCTCCCGCTTTAACCCCAGGCTTTTGGTAATCGATATCTTGCTTGGAGTTTTCTTTCTCTTACGAGCCGTCAGGTGGCTCAATCTGAGTCTTTGAGTCCGTAGAATGCCAGGATCACGCGGTTACCCGTACCACCTGAGACTGACACCACCAGGGATCGGCAGCAAAGTCCGGCAGAGGGGTATTGCCCACCAGGCCCAACATCAGACGGCGCAACTCCCGATCCAAACAGGAGCCACTGCCATAGGGATCGGTGGGAGGATCCTGACGCTGACCCAGGGGCGGCATGATCATGACCACTGGCTGAATCGTAGAGCTGCTGACGAAAACCTTAAAAACATCGGCAGAACTGCTGATCCCCTGCGGGAGTTGCATTTCCACAAAGTAACGGGGACCGGATCCCACCAGCACGGATTCATTGGGGCGTAACCGTGCCGAGGCATCCACTTGATAGGGATACACCAGACTGACCGCCTGCTGCCGTGGATCCAGGGCCATGATGTAACAGTAGATCGGTGAGGGGGTGAGGTTGGTGAGGGCAATGGCCAGATTGTCCCCGGACTTGAGCAGGATCTCTCCGTTCTCATGGGTCAGGGGAGGGGCGACCTCAGCGGTTGCCTTGCGACTGGCAGAAGTTTTCAACTGCAGAAATTCAATCTTCACGGCCTGTTTCAGGGCTTCGGTGGGAGGCTGCAGATGGAGGAGATTGCGAAAGGCCGCCACCTGTTCCAGGAGATATCTGAGCTTGCGGGGCAAGGCCCGGGCCTTTTTCACCGGGATTCGAAAGGCGGCCAGAGCCGTGGTCTCCCCTCGAGAGTAAAAACGGTAGATGGCGTTGGCCTGGATCTCCACAGTCACATCAGCTGCTTCACGGGAGGCCACAGGCATCAATAGCGGAGATTCCTGCAAATCCTCCAGGATTTCTGCCACGGGCAGGGGGATTTCTGCCGCTGCAGTTGGGGTGATGGCAACCGTCAGACGACTCTCCGGCTTGGCAACACTTGCACTCATGTCAACTCTCCAGGGTTTGCAGAGCCAATCTCAGCTTGGTCAGGGCCTCATCCACCTCTGTCCGAGACACCACGAGAGGAGGAACAAAGCGCACCACCTCCGGTCCTGCGGGGACCAGCAATAATCCCTGATCTAAAGCTGCATTCACCACCTGTGCCGCCGGAATTTGAGTCACCATACCCTGGATCAAGCCCCAGCCGCGCACCTCGGCCACCAGAGCCGGAAAATCGCTGAGGATCTGCTGTAATCCCTGCTGCAGATGGTGTCCCAGCATGGCAGCATTCCAAACCAGAGACTCCTGCCGCAACGTCCGGCCCACCGCCAGTCCCACAGCACAGGCAAGAGGGTTTCCCCCAAAGGTGCTGGCATGATCCCCTGGTTGAAACACAGCACAAAATTCCTTGGCCAGCAGCGCCCCGATCGGGATGCCCCCCGCCAGTCCCTTGGCCAGGGTAAAAATGTCCGGCTCAATCCCCAGGTGGCAGTGTCCCCACATCAGCCCTGTGCGGCCCATCCCCACCTGCACCTCATCCAAGATCAGCAGGATGCCGCGGTCCTGACACAGCTGCCGCAGCCACTGGAAGTAAGCCGGATCCCCTGGTTTGACCCCCCCTTCCCCCTGTAAAGGCTCCAATAGGATGGCTGCCACAGCCTCCCCGTACCGATCCAGAACTGCAGACGTTCCCGCCTGATCGTTAAACGGAATGTAGTCAAACCCTGGCACCAGGGGAGCAAAGTTTTTCTGGTATTTGGGCTGACCTGTGGCCGTGACCGTGGCCAGGGTGCGACCGTGAAAACTGGCATGAGCCGTCAGGATCACCGGATCCGTAACCCCGCGAACGGTATGGGCATATTTGCGGGCTAGTTTGAGCGCGCCTTCGTTAGCCTCTGCACCAGAGTTGCAGAAGAAGACCTTATCCGCACAGGAGTGGGCGGTCAACCATTGAGCTAACTGGGCCTGAGGCTGATTGAAATAAAGATTGGAGACATGATGCAGCGCCTGTGCTTGTTCCGTCAGGGCCTGCACAAAGACCGGATGGGCATGTCCCAGAGTACAGGTGGCGATCCCGGCCACAAAATCCAGATACTCGTGCCCCTGATCATCCCAAACGCGGCAGCCCTCGCCCCGCACCAGTGTGAGGGGGTAACGGGCATAGGTGGGCATGACATGCTGATCAAATAGCTCAGGGGTAGAAGCCAGGGTGGAGGCGGTCAGAAGGCTCATAGTCGGGTGCAAAGACTTCTCCAAAGTGTATCGCACCTGTGCTCGGGTGGTAGAAGGATCTCAGGTCTGGACCCGATCGATATCCCCCTGACAATTCCAGAGCTGCTGCAAAGGCTAGACTCATGGCATTAACTCTGCCTGATCGTTTTGCAATGCCAGTTCCTCTGGTTTATCACCCTGGCTACGTAGCTCCCCTACCGGAAGGACACCGCTTTCCCATGCCCAAATTTGGGCAGCTCTACGACTATCTGGTGCGGCACCGCGTCGCGACCCCGGAGCAATTTTTTCAACCCCAATTTCCGCCCCGCAGCTGGATCGAAACCGTGCATGAACCCAGCTATGTGCAGGCCTACTGTGAGGGGTTTCTAGAGCCCAAAGCCCAGCGGCGGATCGGGTTGCCCTGGTCACCAGCCTTGGCTCAACGCACCTGTTTAGCGGTGGGAGGTACGGTTCTGGCGGCGGAACTGGCTCTGGAGTACGGGATCGCCTGTAATACCGCTGGAGGCACTCATCATGCGTTTCCGGCTTACGGCTCGGGCTTCTGCATCTTTAATGATCTGGCGATTGCCGCGCGGCTGCTTCTGCAGCAGGGACGGGTAGAACGAATTTTAATTCTGGATCTGGATGTGCATCAGGGGGATGGCACTGCGGTCATCTTTCAATCGGATCGGCGTGTGTTTACCTTTTCCATGCACTGTGACATCAACTTCCCCGGCACCAAGCAGATCAGTGATCTGGATGTACCTCTGCCCGCTGGCATGGAGGACGAGGCCTACCTGCAAACCCTGGATCAGTACCTGCCGGATCTGCTCAGTCAGGTGCGGCCCGATCTGGTGCTCTACGATGCTGGTGTGGATCCCCATGTGGAGGATCTGTTGGGGAAATTAGCCCTGACCGATACAGGTCTCTACCGCCGCGAAATGCAGGTGCTGAGCTGCTGCATGGCCCAGGGCTATCCAGTGGCCTGTGTGATCGGGGGAGGCTATGCCCGGGATCTCTCGGCGTTAGTAGCCCGTCATGCCCTGCTGCACCGGGCGGCGGCTGAGGTGTTTCGCCAATACCGTCTCTAGATCGGTGAAGTTGTGCGGCGGCAGGTATCCCTCTTTAGTCAGTTTCAGTCGGATAGGATCGATGTAGTACGCTAGACTCCTCAACTGGCCATGACTCTACCTCGTCCAGCGCTTCCTACCCTCCAAGTCATTGATGACTACTGTGAAGCTTACCGTTCACTCTTTCCAGAAGTCAGAAGTTTCAAGTTCTTTAAACGGGTGCATCTCAAACATGCAATGAGTGTAAATACTCAGTGAGCTATTAGTAAGGTGGAGGAGACAATTGAGGAGTTATGACCACCTCTCTTTCACTATGGATCAACAAACCTCTGCTGAACTTCAGCACCATCTCGATGCCATTGCCACAATCCTCTATGCAGAAGTGGACCCCGACCAGATTCACTCTCTCGAAGATATTGAACAATCTGTCAGAGCCTTGACCCAAAAGCATGTCTCCCCGCAGATCGGCTTTTTTTTCTCAAAGCACACACAGGCACCTCCGCCGGACGACGACGCACTCTAAACTCCACCCTCGGGGAGTTGCCCATCACCTCCCAGCAAGCCCGACATCTCCACCTACCCCCCCGCAGTCGCTGCACTCCCCTTCTGCATAAATGTTGCCTTCTACCATGCCTACGGCACGCTTCGGGAACGCAGCCAATGAGTCCTATCAATGAGCTGAAGCGGATCTTTACACGCTCACGGGTATCGCTGTCTCTCATTCAACTCTCCAACGCCTGGTGCAACGACAAGAGTGGCCTGACCCGCAGCTCTCAGATCCCCTGCAGACTCTGGAATTGGATGGGGGCATGATCCGTCTACGCACCCCCCTGGGTCAACCCTGTGAATGGAGAGAATATAAAGCCATTAATGTCGATGCCCAAACCCAGATGGCTTTTTTCAAGGACAATACCAGCCTCCTGGCGTGGGTGAATGCTCAACCTTGGGCCGACTCGGTCACCTGCCTTGGGGATGGTCATGAGGGGATCTGGTCGCTGTTTGCTCAGATGGGGACTCCCCAGCAACGGCAGGAAGTCCTCGACTGGTATCATTTGCTGGAGAATGCCCACAAGGGTTCGGCAACCGCAGAGCAACAGAGCCAAATCCGTCAATGGCTCTGGCAAGGACAGATCAACGAGGTGATCCGTTATTTGCGTCCTCTTCGCTGTCGGGGAGGGAGTGCCTTAATCGGCTACTTGAAGAAGCATCGCACCCGAATCATCAACTATCAAGTAGAGCAAGCGGCGGGGAGAGTGGTGGGATCTGGGGCAGTGGAATCGTTAGTCAAGCAGATTGGATTACGAGTAAAGGTGGCAGGGGCCCAATGGCAGGCCAGCAATGTCCCCAAGGTACTCAAACATCGATGCGCCTATCTGAATGGTGCTTTTTCCACTTGACGGCTTAAGCATATATACTCATTACGCAATTGAGATGCACCCCATGGCAGAGGTTGATAACCATGACAAGATTTACTACTGCCCGTTAAAAGTTAAC
>CAYMOX010000018.1:0-64712 GCA_964392245.1 uncultured bacterium | reverse complement strand
CAGGACTTACGCATGAGCACCACATATAGCGTCTACACATCAGAAGGGTTAATAGGTTAATCTGTCTCCAAATTCTGAGCATGATGAGGTCCACTCTTGAGCTTCAGCTGGATACAGTACTGCCAATATCTCTTGAGTTCTCAGACTAACTTCTCCTTGACTCATTTAGCTGACCATCTGCAAGGGGTGAGCCACGATACGATTCGCCGACTCCTTCTATCGACTGAATTGACCTCAGATGTTTTATGGCAACAGGTTCAATCCCAGCTGCAGACAGATCCAGAAGCTTATCTTGTCTTTGACGATACAGTGTTGGACAAAAGCAGCTCCCAGGATATTGAAATCGCTCAACGTCTATACAGTGGAAATGTCCATAAAGTGGTGATGGGTATTGGTCTCATCAGTTGTCTTTATGTCAATCCTCACACGAAAGAATTCTGGCTTGTTGACTATCGACTCTACAACCGTAAGACAGATGGGAAGACCAAGAATGACCATGTTATGGAAATGTTAAAGGGGGTTGTGCAGGAGAAGCAACTTCCCTTTAAGACAGTGTTGACGGACAGCTGGTACAGCAGCCAGCGGCTAATGGCAGAGGTTGATAACAATGACAAGATGTACTACTGCCCGTTAAAAGTTAACCGTTTAGTGGATGATAGTCAAGGCGTCCATCCCTATATGAGAATTGACCAATTGCAGTGGAGTGAAGAGGAAGAAAAACATGGAAAGCTAATAAAGATAAAGGGATTTCCAAGAGATAAGAAAGTGAGGTTATTTCGGGTTACTATCACAGACGATAGAACGGAATATATTGCCACGAATGACCTAGAGCAAGATGATGGGAAGGCTGTGAAAGAGATAGTGGGAGTGAGGTGGAAGATAGAGGTCTATCATCGAGAAGTGAAGCAGGTGACTGGGATTGAGGGATGCCAATGTCGTAAGCGACAGATCCAAGTCAATCATATTGCCTGTGCATTAATGGTATGGAATCACTTAAAAAGGATGGGCAAACAGCTAGGCCAAACTGTTTATCAACTGAAACAGGGTTTGTTAGCAGACTACTTGAAGAAAGAGTTGGGCGATCCTTCTATCCCGATGGTGCTATCCACATTTAGGGTAGTTGCGTAAGTTCTGGTCCAATAAAGCTAATTGGTAATATCTGACTTCGGCTGCGATTGCCGCCGTTCGAGTCATCCATTTTCGCGGGCGACATGCTGCTAATTGGTGCCTGGTTTTGTCTCTCTTGATCCTGGTGTGGCTAATTAAAACCTTTTTGTCGCTTGCTACCTTTACGGGGTTTTTTCTTGGCTGGAGGGGGGCTTTTCGCGGGGGAGGGGGAGGGTTGGGATTGTGGTGCAGAGTAAGTTTCTGTCGCTTCTAGGGTGCTGGGTTGATCTTCGGAGGATAGAGAGTGATCCTGATGATGGGAGGCAGGATCTGCTTCAACCCCAGCGTGATTGAAATCCGGAAGTGGAGCCTTTGCAACGGGGTGGATTTCGGCAGCTGGAACTGGAGACAGGGAGGAGGGTTGAGAGTCTGATTCCATCTCAGTTGACCTCTGATCCTGCAAGCGTTGCAGTTGGGCCTCCAGATCTCTCTGTGTTTCACGATGATCTGCTACCTGCGAGGTCATCTCCTCCTTCTCTCGTTGCAGAGTTTGAATCTGATCCTGGAGCTCTAGCTTCTCTTGCTGCAGAACCTGGATCTGATCCTGGAGCGATGTCTGGGACATCTGCTGGGCTTCTACCTGGGTGGATAAGTTATCCCGTTCCTGTTGGAGCTGCTGGAGTTCATTCGTTAGAGTTGCCTGGGTCTGACGTTCCAGATCAAGGGTACGGGTCAGATTTTGCTGCTCCTGAGTCAGGGCTTCAATCTGCTGCGTTAATGCCCCAAGGGTGTCCTGAGCTTGTGTGAGGGCCTGTTGTTTTTCTTCGGCTTCACGCTGCAGATCCTCCTGAACCTGAGCTAATTGTTGGAGCTGCTCCTGCAGGCTGGCAAGCGTGGAGAGGTGCTCCTGGACCTGAGTATTGAGATCTGCCTTTTCGGCGGTGACTGCGGCGAGAGCGCCCTGAGACTCCTGAACCTGACGAGAGAAGTCTTCCCGTTCCTGTGCGGCGGCGACCAGTTGCTGCTGCAATTGCTGGATCTGCTCAAGCTGTTGAGCGAGCTGGATGTTGAGCTCCTGGCGGGCGTCCTCCAACTGCTGGGCGGTTTGCTGGGTTTGGTTGAATGTGGCTGTCAACGCTTCCTGGCTCTGGGTCAGTTCTTTGATCTGCTCATCTCGTGTCTGCATTTGGGTGGTCAGATCGGCTTTTTCTTGCGTGAGTTGTTGCAGTTGAGACTGCAAAGTTTGCAGAGCCTGGGCACGGTTTTCTAGTTCACTCTCCATCTCTTGCTGCCGCTGAGTTAGCTCGCGCACCTGCATCTGAAAGCTAAAGAGGTTTTGCCGCTGTTCCCGCACTGTCGAATTAAGGTTGTCTCGCTCCTGACTGAGAGCCTTGATCTGATGCTCACTCGCTAGCACACTGGCCTGCTGCGTTTGCACTTGTGTTTCCAGTTGTTGCTGGTTCAGGTTCAGGTCACGGACCTGCTGAGATAACTTCACCCCCTCCTGTCGTTCGGTTTGCAGGTGCTGCTGCAGGTGTTCGGCGTTTTGGGTTACGGCACGCAGTTGAGATTCCAGGGTGTCAAGGGTAGCGCTGTTCTGCTCCAGACTTTGGGTGAGATAAGCTTTCTCTTGCTGCCACAACTCCTTTTCAGTTTCCAGAGTTTCGGTTGCTTCTTGAGCCCGTTTGAGATCCAGACTGAGCTGTTGCTTGCGAGATTGCACCTGTAGCAGTGCGAAGGATCCGATCCCAAGCAGGATCAGACCTGCCAAATCAAAAATGCTGAATTCGTAAGTCATACCAGCTCCTCCTGGGTATCCCTGCCTACAACAAGCTCATGCGGCGAAGACTTTCCTGAAGTCTACTCAATGGGGCTGATGAGCGCGAGAGTCACCGGCCCTAGATTTAGGGGGGGAAGAGTGGGATCTGTGGGATATAGGACCAGAATTAGCAGCTGGACGTCGGTTGATACAGATGCCAGAGAAACTGGTAATCCAGTTCATCTCCCAGAAGATACGAAGATATCGTCAGGGGTATTTCGTTGCCCTCAGCATGGTAGAACCGTTTTGGCGTGGAGTACATCGGGATCTTGTTCTCAAGCAGACGTTGTTTGTCCACACTGTCTTGATTGATATCCGCTGGATTAATCAAGGCCGCAATCGAGCCTAACTGAGTCAGCGTCGCCAGATCGTATCCCAGCAAGGATAAAAAGCCTGGACTGGCTTTAATCATATGTTCATGGCAGTTGAGCAGGACCCAGGCCTCCTGTGTGTGGTGCAGAAGCAGTTCAAACCCCTGCCGGAACTGGGTAAGAGCCGCAGCGGTCCGGCGACGGGCACTGATGTCCTCCAGGCTTCCGATCATCCTCACAGGCTGTCCCTGAATACCACAATAGAGACGACCATAGTCTCTGACCCAGGCAAAGAAACCGTCAGCTCGCTGCCAGCGATACTCACACAAAAACACCTGCAGATCACTCAGGCAATTTTGCAGATGGGCGAGAACTCGCTCGCGGTCCTCCGGATGAATTTGCTGAGACCACCAGGTTTGTGACTCCTGCTCCAGAGAGCCTAGATGTCCAAATTGGGCGCGCAGCGCCGGAGCCCAGTCCCGCTGACCGGAGGCAATTGTCCATTCATAAACCACCTGTCGAGTGGCCTCGGTGGCGACACGCAGACGATCCATCAGGCGATTCGACGCAGTCCGTTGCTGTTGTTCAGTTTGGGAAAGCTGCTGTTGCAGGGTTTGCCGTTGTAAGGCAATCGCCGCCAGATCCATGAAAGTCCGCACCACCCTCAGGGCTTCATTGGTCCAGGTGAAGGTGGATAGGGTGCTGAATCCAACCAACCAGGGAGGCTCCCCCTGCGGATAACAGGCACTGAGGTAGTGGATGAACTCCGGATCCTCAGGATCCCTCTCCAGCGGCGAGGTGGATCGTTCCTGCAGCGGCGCCGATTGTTCGGCTTGTTCGGCCAGTGGCAACCAGGGGGACTGTTGATCAGGGAGGGGCAAGAGATGATCCGGTGACAGGGACACCTCGATCAGCGTCTCGGAGGGAATTTGGTAGAGATGAATAGCAGAAGGATTCAGGCCAGCCTCTTTGGACCATACCCAGTAGCATTGCTTACCAGAGCCAGACAGCATGGCAGGATAGGCGATCCAGTTGGTGTGGAGGGGCAGGTGATGCTCAAGACTGTTCGCCAGTGATTGCACCAGCTCCAGAGTGGTTTGGGCCTGCAGCAGGTGTTTGAGGAGGGTGGTGAAATCCTCGAGCGTCATGAGGGAGTGCGATGAAACTACCACAAAGCCCTCTTAGGGATGGAAAAGGGTCTAGCCTTACGTTACCGTGTCTCTGGGGATTCTGAAACTCTGATTGTTACTCAGGCTTCGTCGGCAAGAGTCAGGATCCACCGTCTAAACAGCAAGGCGATTCCGTTTCACGATGGGAGACGTGCATGACAATCCTGAATAATAGATAAAGAATAGGGATCGGATTCTTTCTTCCCAGTTCTTGCTGCGCTCACCCTCTCCCATTCAGGTTGATTGTTATGAAGTACTTGCCCCGTCCTCTGCTGGTGACCTTAACGGTGGCGGGAAGTCTGATCGTCCTTGGCCAGTATTTGCAGGGGTTAGCAGGCTTGTACAGCAGTGTGGCCCCCTATTCGGCACCCCTTGCGGATACTTTATTGGGCCTGACGGTACTGGGAACCATTGGCTTACTCTACTGGGGTAAAAAAAACTGGTTCAAGCCAACGCCTCCCCCAGCAAGTAGCAAGTCTCCCCGCAAACGGCGAAAACGAGCCACACCTGAAGAGGTGGATCGCCAGCTTACGAATACCGAACAGTTGATCAATCAACTCCATGACCGCATTGCTCGAGAGGCCCTGCTGACTCAGGCGGATCAAATTCGCAGTGATCTGAAGGAAGACACGTTTCACCTGGTGGTCTTTGGCACAGCCTCGGCGGGCAAAACCTCTCTAGTCAATGCTCTGTTGGGGAGATGGGTCGGTGAAACCGCTGCAACCATGGGAACCACTCAGGTGGGATCCAGCTTCACCTACACCATTGCTGGGGTGACCGGACCGGTGCTGCTGACGGATACCCCCGGTCTTCAAACGATTGGGCAACAAGGGGAAGCAGAAGCCAAAACCCTGGCTGAGTCAGCAGATCTGCTGGTCTTTGTCGTGGCTGGGGATCTGTTGGCCTCGGAATATGAAGTGCTCCTGGACCTAGCACGGCGGGGAAAACGGGCGATTCTCACCCTTAACAAGACGGATCAGATTTTGCCTGAGGACAAAGAAACCATCCTGGCCAAGCTACGCTCCCGCACTGGCACCGTCATTCCCGCGGATCATGTGGTGGATACCGCCGCCAAGCCCCAGCCACTCAAGGTCAAATATCTCCATTCCGATGGCACCCAGACGATTGAATACGAAGATCAGCCGCCTGAAGTGCAGAAGCTAGTCACCCAATTGGCGACTGTCCTGCAGCGTGATGGACACCATTTGCATCTGGCCAATGCTTTGTTACGTTCGGAGCAACTGTCTGCCTCCATTGCCGAGATTCTGCGACAGCAACAAACGGATGAGGCACAGAAGGTGATTGATCGAATGCAGTGGGCCACGGCTGCCGCTGTAGCGGTTACGCCTCTACCTGCTGTAGATCTTCTGGCCGCTGCTGCTATTAACGGGCGAATGGTCAGTGAACTTCACCACATCTTTGAACGACCGATCAGCTTGCAGGAGGCGAAAGCCGCCGCCCAGACCATGGGGCAGATGATTCTCAAGCTGGGGGGGGTAGAGTTAGCAACTCAAGTGGTGGGCTCCGCCCTCAAGACCAGTCCCCTGGCTTTTCTGGGCATTCCTCTCCAGGCGATCAGTGGAGCCTATCTCACCCGTGTGGCTGGATTGAGTTACCTGGATCATCTTTCCTCGGGCCAGCCCTGGCAGGACGAGACAATACAACAGAGGGTGAAGGAGCAATTGCAGCATCTGCGCCACCAAGACGTCATCTCACAACTGCTGGGTCAGGCCCTCGAGCGTTTGCCGATTAAAGTTCGCCGATCTGAGCCATCGCCTTCCGTATCACCATTGGTTGCCGTCCCTCCTTCCTCGGAGACGTTGCGACCTGTCGATGCCAAGCATGAACAGGATGTTGCCAGTTAATTGCGGGCCATTGTTCGCAAAGATTAACAATGCAGCCGCTTTTCGTGTAATTTTGAGAGAAGTCAAAAGTGCGATGACAGGTGGACTCCCATACTTGTTCAGTCGGAACCCTGGGGACCGGACTGTGAGGAAGAGTCTATTCTGAATTGTCAAACTGTAGCCGGAGCTCAACCCACGGTGAGCAAAAACCCCTCTTTCCTCTGGCATTCCTCCCTGAGCAACCTATGCGTATCCTTTCCCTTCGGGTTCTGAACGGTCCTAATTACTGGAGCATTCGGCGTCATCAGCTCATCCAAATGCGCCTTGATCTGGAGGATTTAAAAGACCGCCCCACCAATCAAATTCGCGGGTTTAAAGAATCCCTGGAACATCTTCTGCCGGGACTTTGGGAGCACCAGTGTTCCCGCCGCTGCTATGGGGGCTTTTTGCAACGGGTGGAAGAAGGAACCTGGATGGGTCATGTGATTGAGCATGTAGCCCTGGAACTCCAGACGATGGCAGGCATGAAGGTGGATTTTGGCCGCACCCGCGAAACGGCTGTGTCGGGAATCTACAACGTCGTATTTGAGTACCAGGAGGCAGAAGCAGGGCGCTTTGCGGGGAAGGCTGCCGTCTATCTCTGCCAGGCTCTTGTGGATGGAGAATCCTATCAACGCGATCTGGAGCTGGATATTCAGGAGCTGAGGGAGATCCGGGAAAAGGTCCGCTTTGGTCCCAGTACCCAGGCCCTGCTGGATGAAGCAGCTCTGCGCAAGATCCCTTATCTGCGGCTGAACGCCAGTTCCCTGGTGCAGCTGGGCTATGGAGTTCACCAGAAACGGATCGAGGCCACCACCACCGAAAAAACCAGCATTATTGCCACTGACATTGCTTGCAATAAGCGGGTGACTAAAGAACTGCTCATGGATATGGGTGTGCCTGTCCCCAAGGGGTTCACCGTGAGGCGAGTTGAGGATCTGGAAGTCACCATTGAAGACGTGGGCGGCTACCCTGTCGTGGTAAAACCCCTCAACGCTAACCATGGCAAGGGCATCACCGTCAATATTCGGGATCTGGACACCGCAGAGACGGCCTACGAGGCAGCCAAAGAGTACTCCCCGATTGTGCTGGTGGAAAAGCATGTGGAGGGGGATGACTATCGTCTGCTGGTGGTCAATAACAAACTCAGGGCCGTGGCCAAACGCATCCCGGCGAGGGTGGTGGGGGATGGCTACTCCACGATTGAGGAACTGATTCAGCAGGTGAATACTGATCCTCGACGGGGATATGGACATGAAAATGTGCTCACCCAGATTACGATCGATGACATGACCATTCGCCTGCTAGAGCAAAAGGGCTATCGACTGGGGGATGTGCTGCCACGAGGGGAAGTCTGTGTCCTCAAGTCCACCGCTAATCTGAGTACAGGGGGGGTGGCGATTGATTGCACCGATATAATTCATCCCTACAACACCTTTATTGCCGAACGAGCGGCCCAGATCGTGGGCTTGGATGTGGCGGGTATTGATTTAATCTGCCCTGACATCACCGTACCCATTCATGAGAATGGGGGTGCCATTGTTGAGGTCAACGCCTCTCCGGGGTTGCGGATGCACCTGGCCCCCAGTGAAGGGATTGCCCGCAATGTGGCCGAACCTATTATTGATATGTTGTTTCCAGCGGGAACCCAAACCCGTATTCCGATCATTGCCATCACAGGTACGAATGGCAAAACCACCACCACCCGCCTGACCGCCCACATTCTCAAGGGAGTTGGGTTAAGAGTAGGATTCACCACCACCGACGGAGTGTACATCCAGAATCATCAAATTGCCAAAGGAGACATGACGGGTCCCTACAGTGCCCAGTTGGTGCTACGGGATCCGACGGTCGAAGTGGCCATCCTGGAAACGGCTCGAGGCGGTATTCTCCGCGAAGGTCTGGGATTCCCAGGCTGCGATATTGGGGTGGTTTTGAATGTAACCTCAGATCACCTGGGGGTGGGAGATATTGACACCCTGGAGGAGATGGCCCGGGTCAAGTCAGTGGTGGTGGAATCGGTGCATGAAGGGGGATACGCCATTCTCAATGCGGATGATCGGCTGGTGGCGGCCATGGCCGAAAATATTCACGCCACAATTGCCTACTTCAGCATGGATCCTGAGAACACCATTGTGCGTCACCACATTGCGGCTGGCGGAACGGCTGCAGTGTATGAGGACGGCTACATTGCCATCCTGAAACGGGGCTGGAAGCTACGCATCGAAAATGTGACTAATATTCCCCTCACCCTCTCGGGTCGGGCCAGTTTCATGATCCAGAATGCCCTGGCTGCCACCCTGGCTACATTTCTGCATGGGATCTCCATCGATGACATTCGCATGGCATTAGGCACGTTTACAAGCTCAGTGGCTCAAACCCCGGGCCGCCTCAACCTTTTTGAGGTAGGTGGCTTTCAGGTCCTGGTGGACTATGCTCACAACCCTGCTGGCTATGAAGCGATTGAATCCACCCTAGAACGATGGGAATGCCGCAGCAAAATTGGTGTTATTGGGGGTCCTGGGGATCGGCGGGATCAGGATCTGAGGGAACTGGGAATTCTCTCGGCGCGGATGTTTGATCGGGTGGTGATTAAAGAGGACGATGATCGCCGTGGGCGAGATCCGGGCGAGGTGGCCGAGATTATTCGCCAGGGCTGGGATGATCAACGGGGTGGAGATGTGCAGTTGATCCTGAATGAGGAAGAGGCCATCGAAACTAGCCTGCAGCAGGCTCAATCGGGAGATTTGGTGGTGATTTTTCCTGCCGATGTTCAACGGACCATCCAGATTATTACTCGCTACCAGGATCTACTGAACCCCAAACCCAGCTACCGGGGGTCTGCCTACAGTGCCCAATTTCTCTCCTCATCCCCAGAATCTCTGCCGGAACCCAAGTCTCAATCGGTTGAGCACCTGTAGCTGTAGATTTACCTGTTTTTCTGTCCATGGCTCAGGTGCTGATCGCTCTTGGCTCTAATCTTGGGAACCGCTTCCAAGCTCTACAAACTGCAGTAGAGGCCATGGCTTGTCATTTTCACCTTGAACACATTTCGCCTGTGTATGAAACCGAGCCTGCCTATCTGCTGGATCAGCCCAGATTTCTTAACGGTGCCTGCCTGGTGACTACCAAAAAGGATCCTAGCGAGGTCCTGACTCAACTCCAGGCCATTGAGCAGCAATTGGGGCGCTCCAAAACTCAACGCTATGGCCCCCGCCGGATTGACCTGGATATTTTGTTTTACGATCAATTGGTCCTGGACCAGCCGGATTTGCGCATTCCCCATCCCCTGTTGCGGGAGCGTGCCTTTGTCCTGGTTCCTTTGGGGGATATTGTGCCCGAGTGGATCCACCCCGAAACGGGAGAAACGATTGCAACCCTACGGGATCAATGCCCTGATCTGGACTCAACCATCAGGCCTTACCCTCAGCTACTTGCCTTTCCTGAGCGATGACACTTTTCTCACCCTCCCTGGATCTGGCCACCACCTCACTGGTATGGGGAGCAAAGACCTATGTCATGGGGATCGTGAACGTGACTCCAGATTCGTTTTCCGGGGATGGCCTGATTGCCCAAGCCGACACGGTGGGAGCAGCCGTAGCTCTGGCGGAGGCCCAAGTGCAGGCGGGGGCGGATCTGATTGATATCGGCGGTGAATCCACCCGACCGGGCAGTCAACCTGTCCCCCAGGAGGAAGAATTAGCGCGGGTGATCCCCGTAATCCAGGCTTTACATGGCAGGATTTCTGTCCCCATCTCCATTGACACCTATAAAGCTGACGTGGCCAGGGTGGCCTTATCTGCTGGGGCAGAGATTGTGAATGATGTCTGGGGTCTACGGCGGGATCCAGAGATGGCAGCGGTGGTGGCCGGGGAAGGGGCAGGTTTGATCCTGATGCATAATCGCAGTCGGCCCCAGGATCTGGATCAAACCCCTGGCCTAGGAGGGCGGTATGTGGGAGTGCTTTACAAGGATCTGATCCGCGACATCCACCGTGAGCTTGAGATCTCTCTGGAGCTGGCTGACAACGCTGGCATTGCCCGTGAACGGATCATTCTGGATCCAGGGATTGGCTTTGGGAAGACCGTGGAGCAGAACATCGAGCTGGTCAACCGTCTGGGAGAGTTAAAAGGTCTTGGCTATCCGCTTCTGGTTGGACCCTCTCGAAAATCCTTTGTGGGATATACCCTCAACCTGCCCCCCCAGGATCGTTTAGGTGGGACAGCCGCGTCAGTCACCCTCTGCATTGAGCGGGGTGCCGATATCATTCGGGTTCATGATGTGGGCATGATGCACCAGGTTGCTCGTTTTACAGATGCTGTTGTCCGTGCCCAGAGCCCAAACCGTGATTCTTGTGATTAGATTAGATGGAGTATAAATTTTGCACCAACAAATTCCTGTATTCTCTCTGAGGGAAAGGGATGGTGTGCTTTGCCCATTGGGGAAGAAAGAAAAAGCAACAGGATCATCTTACACATCTGAAAAGGACAGAAATTGTACAGTTGATCTTGCTGATCACTCTGGGTTCATTCCCCATCCAAGCACTGAATCATCTTGACTTCTAGAGGGTCTGGGCAGGATATTTTTGGTTTTCCTCCGCATGAGGGTTGTTAGGTGATGGAGTCATTGTCAATGGAAACAACGTTACTGCAGGCTGCTCAGAAAATTTATCGAGATCATATTCAATTGCGCACTGACCTAGCTGAGCAATTGCCTCGCGGTGTCGTCATCCACCCCCATACCTTAAGAGGGGATTTGATCTTCGCAGATATTCCGATTCTCCTGCCTCAGGAAAAGTTTATTCCCGTCGACATGCTGCAGATTCAGGGCTAAGCTAAGCCCGTAATCATCACTTAACCCTTGGAATTGCGACCATGGGGTGGACCTGGGAGTTGCAGCTGATCAGCTGGGTGGTCGTTCTATATGTGGGGGCGGCCATTGGTAGTTTTCTCAATGTAGTGGTTTACCGTCTGCCGCGAGGCCTATCTCTGATTCGCCCTGGATCACGCTGTCCCAGTTGCAAGACGCCGCTGGGGCCATCAGAAAATGTGCCCGTGCTGGGCTGGCTCTGGCTGAGGGGCCGCTGTCGCCACTGTGGTGCCCGGATCTCCTGGCGCTACCCTGCAGTGGAAACCGCCACCATGCTCCTCTTTGCACTCTCCTTTGCCGTCTTCCACTTCCGTCCCGAGGCCTTGGCCACGGCGATCCTACTCAGCTGGCTGCTAGCTCTGGCCCTCATCGATCTGGATACATTCTTGTTGCCGGAGGAACTCACCCGCTCGGGTCTGGTGGTGGGAGCAGTTGCTCAGATTCTCTTGCCCTGGATGGGGGGAAATGGAAGCGTGATGGCGTCCCTCGAGGCCTTTATCCTAGGCGTCTTGGGGGCTGTCTGTGGCATCTGGAGTCTGGAATTGATCGGATGGGCGGCGCGACTGATCCTGAAACGGGAGGCCATGGGATTTGGGGATGGCAAACTCTTAGCCATGATTGGCATGTGGCTGGGCTGGCAGGGGGTTGTCCTGACCATCTTTCTCTCCAGCATCGTGGGCACGCTCGGCAGTGGCATGGGTTTGTTATTGCGGCGCGTCCAGTGGGGTAAGGCGGTTCCCTTTGGCCCCTATCTGGCGATCGGAGGTGGGATTGCAGCCTTATTTGGGTCCGAGATTCTGAGCTGGTATCAGAGCTGGTGGGGGTTGGGGTAAGTACGGAGATCCGCATCTCTTAACCTGCTCCTCCCTTCAGAATAGGGGGGCTATCCCCCCTGGGGCAAGAATAGGGCAACGATACGATCAGGGGAGTGTGTACATTAGCTGCACCCGATCAGACCCAGAGTCATTGCAGCAGAAAGGAGGCTAAGAGCCCATGGGCAAAGTTGTCGGAATTGATTTGGGAACCACCAACTCGGTTGTAGCCGTGATGGAAGGGGGTAAACCTACTGTGATTGCCAATGCAGAGGGAACCCGGACCACACCCTCGGTGGTAGCATTCACAAAAGACAATGAGCGTCTTGTGGGCCAGATGGCCCGTCGCCAGGGTGTGCTCAACCCAGAGAATACCTTTTACTCGGTAAAGCGCTTCATCGGACGCCGTTACGACGAGATCACCAACGAGGCCAAGCAGGTTCCCTACAAGGTGATCAAAGACGAAAAAAATAACGTGAAGCTGCTGGCTCCGCGGATGAACAAGGAGTACGCTCCTGAAGAAATCTCCGCGATGGTGTTGCGGAAGCTGGTGGATGATGCCAGCCGCTATCTGGGCCAGGAGATCACCGAAGCAGTGATTACGGTTCCGGCCTACTTCAATGACTCGCAACGACAGGCCACAAAGGATGCAGGCCGCATTGCCGGTTTAGAGGTGAAACGGATCATTAATGAGCCCACCGCTGCTTCCCTGGCCTACGGCCTAGATCGCAAGAGCAACGAAGTCATCCTGGTCTTTGACCTAGGGGGGGGAACATTTGACGTTTCCATTCTTGAGGTTGGGGATGGGGTCTTTGAAGTGCGGTCCACCAGTGGGGATACTCACTTGGGCGGTGATGACTTCGACAAGAAGATTGTTGACTGGATGGCAGAGGAGTTTAAGAAGCTGGAAGGCATTGATCTGAGGACCGACCGTCAGGCTCTGCAGCGGTTAACTGAAGCGGCTGAGAAAGCCAAGATCGAGTTGTCCAGTGTGGCAGAAACTTCCATTAACCTACCCTTTATCACCGCCACGTCAGAAGGGCCCAAGCATCTGGATCTGAAGTTGAGTCGTGCCAAGTTTGAAGATCTAGCTTCTGACCTGATCCAGCGCTGTCGTGTGCCGGTAGAGAATGCCCTCCGCGATGCCAAGCTTGCCAAAACTGAGATTGACGAAGTGGTGCTCGTGGGAGGTTCTACCCGTATCCCCGCTGTGCAACAGCTGGTCCGTGACGTCATTGGCAAGGAACCCAACCAATCTGTGAATCCGGATGAGGTGGTGGCTGTAGGGGCTGCGATTCAAGCGGGTGTCCTGGCAGGGGATGTGAAAGATGTCCTGTTGCTGGATGTTACACCGCTGTCACTGGGAGTCGAAACTCTGGGGGGGGTGGCGACAGCCCTGATCCCTCGCAATACTACGATCCCAACCCGCAAATCCGAAACCTTCTCCACAGCTGAGGACGGCCAAACCTCGGTTGAGATCCATGTGATTCAGGGTGAACGGCAGCTGGCGCGAGATAACAAATCCCTGGGTCGATTCAAGCTGGAAGGGATCCCCCCCGCTCCTCGGGGAGTGCCTCAGATTGAAGTCACCTTCGATATCGATGCCAACGGGATTCTGAACGTGACTGCCAAAGACAAAGGCACGGGCAAAGAACAGCGAATCTCCATCACGGGTGCCTCGACACTGGATACTAATGAAGTGGAGCGCATGGTCAAGGAAGCTGAGACCTATGCCACTGAGGACAAGGATCGTCGGGATCGAATTGAACGTCGCAACAAGGCAGACTCTCTTGCTTACCAGGCCGAACGGCAGCTGAAGGAAGTGGGGGATAAGATCCCTGCTGACAAGCGCAGCACCATTGAGACACTGGTGCAGGAGCTGCGGGATGCCATCCAACGGGAAGATGATACTGCCATTCAGGCAAAAGAATCAGCCCTCCAGGAAGCCATCTATGCCATGAGTAGTGAGCTCTACCAGCAGCCAGGTGCCGCGCCTTCTGAGGGAGCCCCCTCGAGTTCAGCAGAGTCCAGATCCGGTGGAAATGATGACGTGATTGATGCGGACTTTACTGAAGCCAAGTAGGTGAAGGTGTTGCTTAGTGATTCGCTCATCTGAGCACCTAAGAGATAATGGGGGACAGTGGCTATGCTGTCCCTTTTTCGCCGAGGGATAGTCTGTTACCCCATGATTGACCTTTGCATGAGACGGAAGGAATCGAGCTGTTATGCAAAATTTTAAGGACTACTACAAAATCTTGGGTGTATCCAAGCAGGCCAGCTCGGATGAAATCAAACAGGCCTATCGTCGTCTTGCTCGGAAATTTCATCCCGATGTCAATCCTGACAAGACAGCTGAAGATAAGTTCAAGGATATTAATGAAGCCTATGAAGTCTTATCTGATGCAACTAAACGGCGTCAATACGATCAATTTGGACAGTATCATCAACAGGGAGGATTTCGCTCCTCTCGCCCTGCCTCGGGATCATCTGCGGGTAGTTCATATAGTTCTTCATTTACAGAAGAAGATTTTAATGTTGGCGACTTTTCCAGTACCGTTGATTTTACGCAATTCGATGATTTCCAGGAGTTTATTGACCAGCTCTTAGGACGAGTTGGAAGCCAGGGGGGCCGAGAAAGCAGCTGGTCTTCATCTGCCTATCAAGACTATCGGGGTACAGAAGAAGATATTAGTTACGATGCTGAGGCGACTATTTATCTGACGATCCCTGAAGCCTATGTGGGGGGTAAGCGACGGATCCGCGTGGAAGGGGGAAAGATTCTGGAAGTGACCATTCCTGCGGGAATTAGTTCTGGGAAAAAGATCCGACTGCGGGGTCAGGGTCACTCAAGTCCAGGGGGGCGTTCAGGGGATCTTTATCTCAAGGTGGAGCTCAAGGAGCATCCTTACTATCGCCTCGAAGGCAGTGATCTCTACTGCGATTTACCCATCAGTCCCAGTGAAGCTGTGTTAGGGGCTCAGGTGGAGGTTCCGACATTGGATGGTCCAGTGCAGTTACGGATCCCCAGCAACGTGAAGCATGGACAGCGATTACGGCTGAGTGAAAGGGGGTTTCCCCAGAGTGGAGGGCAGAGGGGGGATCAGTTTGTGGTGATCCAGGTTGATATTCCTGAGCAGATCAGTCAGGAGGAACGCCATCTCTATGAGCAGCTGCACCAGATGCAGTCCTACGATCCCCGAGCACGGCTCAAGGTAGAAGCCTAGCCTGAGCCATAATAGAGAAATTAGACGTTTATCGAAAGCAAACTATGGAAGACAACCAAGAGAAAAATTATTCCTGGCGTGGCAGCCCCAATGCAGGTCTGGTACTGTCCATCCTGGCTGGACTTGGGGCTCTATTGGTGATTCTGGCAGGTTTTGCCAACTGATCTTTTTTCTCTTTTCTGAGAACACCTACGCAGGATCACGTATAGAGTTGCGCGACCTGACGGAGGCATGGGACCGGAGTAGGGATGCATAGTGATGAATAAGCCATCTTAATGAACTGATTCCAAGCCCTACTTGGCTGTTCATGGTCCTCAGTTACCGGAGCTTAACTCATGCTTGCGACTACTCAGATCCCTGTTCAGCGCTTGACCCGTACAGAATCTGTCCGCTCAATTCTTTACGTGAATGCCGCTGGTACCGAAAAAACCTTCCTGATTGATCAGGAACAGCAGAGGGTGGGGCGAGGGATCCAGTGCGAGGTGCGGATTAACCATCCGCAGGTTTCTCGTATCCAGGCCCTGCTGGAATTGCATGGCGATGGGCGGGTGAAGCTGATTGATGGCGATGGCAAAGGACACCCGAGTACCAACGGTACTGCGGTCAATGGCCGACGTGTCGAGGAATGCTGGCTGGAGTCTGGGGCGGAGATCCGCTTTGGGAAAGAAGTCACAGCCAGATTCCACCAGTTGAATGTGGGCCGCACCACCGCTCGGCCCCAAGAACCGATTCCCCCCCCCATGGAAGATGTTCCCACAGAACTCTCCAGCTTCTAGACATTCTCAGGGTGTTAGCCTTCCACCAGGGCGGCATAGGCCTCAGCAGTCATCATGTCATCCAATTCAGCTGGATTGGTCATCCGCACCTTGAGTAACCACCCCTCTCCATAGGGATCCTCTCCCAGGCTTTCCGGATTATCGATGGCGGTCTGATTGGTGGCCACCACTTCACCCGTTAGAGGGGCATAGAGATCTTCCACCGCTTTCACAGACTCAACAGATCCGAAGGTATCGCCCTTTTCCAGCTGGGTTCCTTCCTCTGGCAAACCGACGAAGACAATGTCTCCCAGTTGATCCACGGCAAAGGCAGTGATGCCAATCACGGCAATATCATCTTCGACGCGGATGTACTCATGGGTATCGACATACTTGAGATGAGCAGGATATTCCAGAGCCATAGGGTACGTTCCTCCGAGGATAGCGTGAGATTAAGATTACCAATGCCTTAGGGTACAGGGAAACTGCAGCCGATCATAGACACTTAACGGGGAGCCGGACTGGGTGAGCGGTAGAAAGGACGTTTGACCACTTCAGCCGGGTAGAGCTTGCCGCGAATCTTGACCTCCAGGGGGGTGCCGGTCGAGGCATAAGCACTTGGTACATAGGCGAGGGCGATGGCCACCTTCAATGTGGGGGAGTAGGTTCCGCTGGTGATCGTCCCCACTTCTTTTCCCTCAGCAAAGACGCTGTAGCCTGCGCGGGCAATCTCGCGGCCCTGCATGCGCAGACCAATCAGGCGACGGGAGAGTCCTTCTGCCCGCTGTTTTTGGAGCGCCTCAGAGCCAATGTAGGCAAGCGGGGAAGTTATTAACCAGCTCAGACCCGCCTCAAGCGGCGTTGTGGATTCATCCATATCCTGGCCGTAGAGATGCATGCCCGCCTCCAACCGCAGAGAATCCCGACAGCCTAAACCACAAGGAGTAACCCCCACCTGCAGCAGATGTTGCCATAACCACACCCCTGTGGAGGGAGAAAGCATTAACTCAAAACCATCCTCACCGGTGTATCCAGTGCGAGCCACAAAGATGAGCTCATCAGGATCGGGGGGAGACGACGCTTTTGGGTGGAGGTTGAAATACTGATGCTGGAATCGTTTCAATTGGGATAGTGAGTCTCCAAACCAGGGTTGCAGGCTGGCAAGAGATTGAGGCCCCTGGACCGCCAGCAATGCCATTTCTCGTGATTGATCCTGTAGGTCGATGCCATGCAGGTGATCCTCTAGCCATTGCCAATCTTTGGAGGTAGTGGCGGCATTGAGGATCACTAACCAGGTTTCCTGAGCTGGCTGATGTGGATCTTGACCCAGGAAGTACAGGATAATGTCATCGAGAATTCCAGCTTCCGAGTTTAGCAATACCGAATATTGACTTTCCCCGGCCTGCAGTGAGGATAAATCGGTGGGTACTAGCCGGGAGAGCTGATCTCGAACATCAAAACCCTGTAGCAAAAATTTGCCCATGTGGGAAATGTCAAACATCCCCATCTGAGTGCGAACAGCGTTGTGTTCTTCGATCAAACTAGAGTAGGAGACGGGCATTTCCCAGCCACTAAAGGGAACAAAACGGGCTCCCAATTGTTGATGTTCGGCGTGAAGTGGAGTTAGCTGTAAAGAGGTTTGGCTCACAGGATCGGGGTGCAGGCGGCGAAACAACTATCCCAGCATCCTACAGCACTGGGTTGCCTTCACCTGGGATCGAGGTGGGATTCGTCGGGGAATTCGATCCACGTGCTATTCAGAGGGCGATAATGCAGACATCCCTCACAAGGGCCATTGGGGTTGATGGCACAGCGCTTAATGGGGGAACGAGCATTCAGAGCACAACTGAGATCGCCAATCCCTTTGCGAATGAATGGGATCGTCAGAGAAGATCGTCCCAAAGCCTGCAGTCCGTTTCGGATACTCCAAACAGCTACAATCACCACCCCAAGGGTGTAAACTACTCCTGCCCAGAAAAAACCTGCAGGTGAGGCGGAAGGATCCGAAGTTTCTGTGGCAATTCTGCTGGCCGTTGCCCAAATCAGAGCACAGATCACCCATAAAAATTTCTGCAAATGTGGAACCGTTGGCCGAGCACCAAACCCCAGGATGCCGGTACAGAGCGTCAGATTGAGAATCGAGTGAATGGCTCTGCTTGCTAACAACTCCAGCCCCTGAAGCAAAACCATGCATCCTAGATGGGCGCAGGCAAAGAGAAACAGGTGGACGGGCAGCTGGACCTCACGCGCATAGAAGCGGGACAGGAGCCATTGTGCTCCCAACAGCAATAAAAATCCGGGCCAGAAGGCAGTCGTCAGGAGCTGGGAGGTCTGCGTCAGACTCAGAATGCCGAGACATCCACCCAGAAAGGCCAGTTCCGCTTTGGTAATTGGCTGCATCCTACCCTCTTGAACAGAATGATCTTACCCTGGTGAAACCTGAAGCTTGAATGCTTATGGTGGGCGTGGTCTCCTGGAAAAGACAAAAAATCAGCCCCAGGCATGAGGATTTGCTCCCATCCTTGATCCTCGGGTGATAATGAGAGGGGAAACAGGATGGAGGCAACCCATGCCTCAGTATGATCAGATTGCCCGTTCGGCGGGAAAACACAGCCGCAGCTTTCTGCGCCATCACCGCCCCGTTGCCCAAGAAGTCTTTGAGCGCTTGAAGCGGTGGGTCTTACTGCTCAATCACAAATTGGAGAGAGTTCTGCAAAAACGGGTTCCCCGCAGTCAGCAACAACTTCTCCAGGTGATCATTCAGGTGATTGCCGTGATTGCACTCCTGCTTTTGTTACCGTATTCCCTGTACGTCTTGCTTGGGGTCGTGATTGTGCTGTGGGTCCAGGCGACTCGAGATCTCAAGCGGGAAGAAAGAACGGACCGTAGGCTACTCAGGCGTGCAGACTCCGAAGAGGATCACTTCGATCATTGAGATCCGGCACTCCAGGTGCCGTGAAAGCTAAACGGAATCGGAACAGGCAAGTCCAGCACAACCACAGGACCTTGAGGAAAATGATGGACATCCCAGATCCAAACACTGCTGAGGTTTTTCTGAGCTTCAAAGACAACGGAGAGGAGCCATCCCTGCTCAGGGTGGGAGGGGTTGGGAGCAAAAATCATCTCGCTGGGATAGCAGCCATCACCGAGAGCCGCCTTGGTCAGGGTTTCCTTGCGATGATCAAAAACACCCACCGTGGTAAATAACTCCCGTCCTAGCTGGTGAGGGGACAGGTGGAGATTAAGAAAGGTTAGTGGATGACAGGATCCAGTAAATTGAGGTTGCAGAGTGGGAAATTCGCAACTCTCGGCAACCAGGGGGGTGGAGGCTTTGACGGCTGCAGTGTGGGGATCGATGATCAAGCGCTTGAAGGTTCCTGGGGCAGCGGTATGAATTTCACCTGTGGGGACTTCACCCAGAAATTGATTGGATCTGAAATCGGGATACTGGATGAGATCAAGCACGATTTGACTTTCCTGATCCAGAAAGCCATTGCAAAAATGCCATTGAAACCAGGGATCGGCTTCTCCCCAGCTAAAGGGTTGCAGGCTTTGGCGGTCGATAATCAACAGACGGGTGGGCTGATCCGGCTGCCATTGCAGGGCATCGCTATAACTCTGGATTTGTAATAACACTGGCCAGAGCTGGAGTTGGAGAGGGGGAATACAGAAAATCAGGTACGGCCCCGCCAGAACAAAGTCGTGCACAAAAGGAGCCCCTAGAAGCGGGATCGGGCGCTGCTGCAGTAATTCTCCCCGAGTGTTGCTGCGATAGAGGTTTAAGGTGGCCCTTCTGCCGAAGCTGATGCCAAAGTTGTAGATTTCACCACTGACGGGATCCCGTTTGGGATGAGCCGAGTAGGGGGTCGGGGGAGCCAGATCATCCAAACCCAGGGTCTGCAGCGTATCCAGATCGAGACGATGAGGTCGGCCTGCTTCCCATAGGCTTAAAAGGCGATCCTGAAGAGCCAGAACTGAAGTATTCGCAGCATTTTTAGGGGATTTGCCCCATCGGGTCCAGAGGGGGCCAGGGGGTGTCATCCCATACCCTCCCCACAAAAACCGATCGGCTTTACTTTCCTGCTGATAGCCCTCGGTTTGCACATAGCGGTAAAGGCTCCTGGCTTTTCCTTCAGCAAAATGCACCGCCAGGATCGCCCCGTCCCCATCAAACCAGTGGTTCACCCGTTGCCCTCCCCGCTGTAGTCGACCGGGGCCATTGCGATAGAGGCTGCCCTGCAAGTCGGGGGGAAGAGTGCCGGATCTGACCTGCAACTCAACGGGGCCAAACTCCTGACCAGGTTGTGCATTCGCTTTTGCCCATTGTGGCCAGTGTGTCGACATGCCGGTACTCCGATCCCAAGCCTTACCCTACCTTAACTGGAGAAACGCTGGGGAGATGAGGAAACCCTCTCCTGGCTCTGAACGAGAGGCTGAGATCGCGGGCAGGACTAAAGAGGCAGAAAGTTTTGGGTTAAAGATTCGGGGGGATTCTGGCTAAGATAAGGGTCACGAAGGTGCTGGGTGTCCTGATTTTGTAGGGGGTGTGATCATGCGCAGGAGTTGGTTTCTGCTTCCGATCTTGAGCTTGACCTTACTGGTAGAAGTCGTCCGGGCCCAATCCGAAGACGTGTTGAGAGACCGGATCCGAGAGGCGGTAGAAGCGGGATCCCCAACCCGAGCCCACCTCCTGCTGGAGAGGCTGGAGCAGGAGTATCCTGACCGTGCCCGAGCAGGAAGAGAGTTTCTCCACAGCCTGTTGCTCGAAAAAGCGGTGAGCAATCAAGACTGGGATCAGGCCATCGAGATCGTTCAAGACCTACAACAAATCAGTCCAGAAAACCGTGAAAAGCTTGACACTTATTTGAATGAATTGCAGGCTCGTCGACAGCAAAATGCTGCGGGAACCTCGGTTACACCTTCGCTAGTGGCCCAGGCAGCCCCTGATACCCCAGCAGCTCCCGGATCTCCGACCCCTAACATCAATGTGGAGCAGGTGTTTCTGCAAATTCAGGCCAAGCTGAAGGCAGAAGATCTGAATGGAGCCCTGGCAGATTTGAATAATCTCATCAACTATCGACCGGATTTGATCTCTGCTTATCTCCACCGAGGTGCTCTTCACTGGCGTTTGAGCCGTGTTGAAACTGCCCTTGAAAACTGGAGCACGGTACTCAATCTGGAGCCCAATCACCCCCAGGCCCTGAATAACCGTGCCGTCGCCCACCTTTCGCAGGGCAATCTTGCGGAGGCCCTGGCTGATCTGGATCAGCTGATCGCTGTGGATCCCCAATTTCCAGGGGCCTATTTCAACCGCAGTCTTGTGCATAGCCGTATGCAGAACTATGAAGCTGCCCTTACAGATGTCAGTGCTGCTCTCGACCAAGAGCCTGAGAATCCAGAGGTTTATCAGTTGCGAGGAATTGCTCGTTATCTGCTCGGGGATCAGCCAGGTGCCCTTGCGGATCTCAATCAAGCTCTGGAATTGGATCCTAACCAGGCCAGTGCCTTGCAGAATCGAGGGTATGTGCGGGTGGAGTCTGGGGACATGGAAGGTGAGGCGGATCTGCAAAAGGCTCTGGAACTGGCACTGGAGGGGGATCAGTTGGATCTCTACCGACAGGTGCTGGAATATCAACAGCAGGTGACTGCTAGGTCTGGGACTGAGGGGGAAACGGCACCCTGAAGTCCACCGTTGAGGGTCGTCCAGGCAGATTCAGGGAGCTGACTTGAGGATCGGTTCTGGCGATTACTCGCCCCTTGCGTATCACGTACAGACAAACCGAGCGCAGCCGAATCGCCTCCACAGGATCGCTGGCCTGCAGAATGTTCAAATTCGCTGGTTTTCCTGGGGCAATTCCATAATCCTCAAGGCCCAGAATCTGTGCCGGAGACTCGGTAACGGCGGTAAAACACTGCTGCATGGCCTTGACCCCTGTCATCTGAGCTACATGCAATCCCATGTGGGCAACCTCGAGCATGTTGGCACTGCCCAAGGGATACCACGGATCGAGAACACAATCATGACCAAAGGCAACGGTGAGTCCCGCCCCCAACAATTCTGGAACCCGAGTCATGCCCCGCCGCCTAGGATAGGTATCCTGACGCCCCTGCAGAACAATATTGATCAGGGGATTGGCAACCACGGACAGTTCCGCCTCGTGCATCAGTGTGATCAGTTTGCTGACATAAGCGTTGTCCATGGAGTGCATGGAAGTGAGATGGGATCCGGTAACACGCCCCTGCAGTCCCAGCCTTTGGGTTTCGAAGGCAAGGGTTTCAACATGACGGGAGAGGGGATCATCGGTTTCATCACAGTGCATGTCCACCCGCAAGCCCCGCTCCGCCGCCAGTTCGCACAGGGCTTTGATCGATGCCGTGCCCTCGGAATAGGTGCGCTCAAAGTGAGGGATGCCACCCACCACATCCACACCTAGATCCAGGGCTTGGGCCAGAGTTGTCAACGGGTGAGGGGAACGGAAATACCCATCTTGAGGAAACGCCACCAGCTGCAGATCCAGATAGGGTTTCACCTGCCGTTTCACATCCACAAGCGCCTCAACAGCCAGAAGTCGGGGATCACAAACATCCACATGGGCTCGAATCGCCTGGATCCCACGGGCGATGGCCCAATCACAGTAGTTGAGAGCTCGTTCCTGAATGGCTGCCTGGGTCAGATCAGGCTTGAGTTCTCCCCAGAGGGCGATCCCCTCCAGCAGCGTTCCGGATTGATTGACCCTGGGATAGCCGTAGGAAAGGGTCGCATCCAGATGAAAATGGGCATCCACAAATGGAGGTGCCGCCAGATATCCCTCCGCCTTAATTTCCTGTCTGAACTGCTGATCCAGGTGAGGTTCGATGGCTACAAACTTTCCATCTGAAATACCAAGATCCCAAAGGGACTGAGACTGAGGCAGACGCACTTGCCGAATAATCAGGTCCACGAAGAACACCCCATGTCAAGTTGTCAACGGGAGAAGGGCCCCAGCTCAGGGCCGTCAGGATCAGGGTTTGGATAAGCCATGATGCAGGTAAAGTTGATTCACGGCTTGTCTCAGATCTCCCGGAGTTGCGGAGGGTTCGAACCCCAAAGGCAACGTGACCCCTTCACTGATAAGGTAGAAGCGGACGACATCACAGGCTGCACGAATAACTTCTGCCGACGGGTTTTCACCCATACTGAGTTCCAGCAAACAAGCCAGTGGCAGGACACGCGCATCCAGATCGGATGTAAGCTTAAGATCAGCCATGGTGCCAATACTTGTACAACCAGCTAGTTTAATCCACTTAGCTTTAAGATATCAGTTGTTCAGAGAAAATGAAATAATAGATCCTGGAGGGGGAATAACCCTCAATCTACTCCCTTAACCCAGCCCTCACTGAAGTAAAATTTGAAGAAAAAATCACAGAATTGCCCCCAACCGCTGCAGCGACAATTGTGTAGGAGGAGCAATTCCCTGGACGCCCCTCAGGTTAAGACCCTCATAGAGACGGGGCATGGTGATCTGCTGCAAGCACACCTGTTCTTTCCGGTCCCAGATCTTGATGATTTCATCTGCGCCTCCGGTGATCAGTTGGTGACTACCTGGCATCGGGGCCAGGCAGTAGATTGTACCCTCATGAGCATGCCAGCACTGGCGTAGAGTACCCGTTTCCCAATTCCAAATCCACAAATCTCCTCCGGTTCCGCAGGCCACGACATCCTCACCATCTTGAGTGAATGCCACCGCCCACACCCGATCCCGAGGCCCTTCCAGAGCCTTCAGGCATTGACCAGAACGCAGATCCCAGATTCGCACTGTTCGATCCAGACTCGTGCTGGCTAACCACTTTCCTTCAGGATGCAGTGCCAGCCCCGTGACTGCTTGTTGATGTCCCGTCAGGATTTGCTCACAAATACCGGTTTCTGACTGCCACATACGAATGCTGGTATCGTCACTGGCACTGAGCAGGTGCTTGCCATCCTGAAGATAGAGAAGAGACCAGATCCAGCTAGAGTGAGCCTGAATAACGCGAAGACAACGGCTGCTGTTGGTATCCCAGATGCGGATATATCCATCAATGGAAGCACTGGCCAGTATCGGACTGAGGGGGTTGTAGGTTAGAGCCGAAACCAGACGTTGATGCCCCAGAAGCTGGGTCACGCAAGCCTTTTGAGGGATGTCCCAGATCTGGATCGCTGTTTCTAACGTGTTGGTGGCAACTTTGCCGGTGTGAGGGCAGATGGCAATGACACTGGCCAGGGTGTTTTCATCGCCGACCGTCTGCTGACAGGTTGACCCCGACCAGATACGCAACTTCTGATCATCGCCCCCAACCACCAGTTCATGGGTATCCGGGTTGAGCGCTAAACTTCTCACGATATTGGTCGTTCCCTTCAGGGTTCGCAAACAGATAAAAGTTTCCACATCCCATATACGAATGGTGGAATCATCGCTGGCACTGGCCAGGTAGCTGCCATCATGACTGAACCGGACCGCTCGAACCCAATCTTTATGTCCCCTCAACCACTGCAGACACTGCCCGGTGCTGACCTGCCAGAGACCAATAGAACTATCCTGACTTCCACTGGCTAAAAGCGATCCATCTGGACTGAAATTCAGGGACATGATCCAGTTGTGATGGCCGGGTAAGATATGGAGACAGGATCTAGTTTTCAGGGACCAAAGGTAAATCAGACAGTTGTCGTAAGCAACGGCAAGGATGTCCTGCCCAGGAGAAAGCTCCAGTGCCAGAACCGTTGCAGGCTGGGGAGGGAGAAGTTCCATTTGTTCACCTGACGTCAGATCCCACATGCTCACCGATCCATCTTCTTTGCCGTTGTAGAGTTTGGTTCCGGTTGCATCCAGAGTCAGGGCTCGGGGTGAGCCATCATGTTCAATGGTTTGTTGGGACATCTTTCCAGAGCGGCAATCCCAGAGACAAACGCGTTGGTCAACACCGACAGAAATCAGAGTGTGATCATCTGATTGAAACCTAAGATTGCGGATCTGACCCTCATGGCCGTGAAACTGCTGCACGAGATCGCCGCTGGGTATTTGCCAAAGATGAATACTCCAATCTGAACTGGCTGTTGCTAGGCACTTGCCGTCAGAGCTGAAGGCAGTCGCCCAGACTTCCCCTTGATGTTTCCAATCGAAAAGTTGAGCTCGCTCATCCTTTAGCGTCCAGAGGAAGACTTCTCCTTCTCCCCCTCCAGCAGCAAGAGTATGTTGGTGGGGGTGCCAGCATAAGGTGAAGACAGGACCAAATTTTTGGGCAAACAGACAATGAAGTAACTCGGATGATGAAAAATCAACCTCAGATAAATTGGTGGACTGAAAGGAAACAGAGCGAATATATTGCCTGGAAAGGGGAAGCTGCTTTAGATCAATCTGCATGGCTCGAGCCAGCTGAATCGAGTTGCTGGCCACATAACCCTGACGTCTCTGTTCTCGCTCGACTTCTAGTGTACGAATTAAAGTTTCTTCTACCTGAGCACCTCCCATCATATGTTGTAACCGTTCACAAAGAGGTTGCAAAAGCATTTTCAGCTGATACTGCCGGACAAAATCAGGGGATTGAGCGTAGACAACAGCCTGATGTCGCCAACAATGAAGTGTCTGTTCTGAGAGTTCCTGAACCCAACGATCCACCAGCCGCTCCGTGACATATTCCATGATCACTGCCTGCTGTGTGTAGCGAGTTTTAACATCGGACTGGATCTCAATCAGTGAACGGCGCAGTAATGACTGCAGGGTTTCTAAAATAATCGAAGCGGAGAGAGCAGGTACAACAGAGCGAACAATTTCGTCAATCGAAACAGGTTCACGATGGATGGCTAGCCAGTACATTAAACTTTGTTCCAGAGCGGTTAGACGCTGAAACTGAGAATCTAGGACCGATCGAACCCCTTGAAATAAAGTGCAGCCATGCTCAAGAAATAGACCAATGTCCCCACCAAATAGCTCTGTGATGCTCGTGGAAATTAATTTTAGAGCCAGTGGATTACCGGAGTAATGATGAATCAACTCTGTTTTTTGTTCAACAGAACCCTGTAAGCCTTTGACTTCTAATAGTTTGATCGTGTCCTCCACCTTAAGTGGTTCCAGAGGTAAGGTACGAATTGGCAATCCTTCCCCTTCTAATCCCACTAATTCTAGAGGTTTTTCTCTGCTGGTGAGAATGACACAACTGTTGTGGCTCAGGGCTCCAAGATGATGGAAAAACTCTTCGTAATCTTGATAACCCTTACGGTATTTTCCCACCGCCTGCCCAGGTTGGAAGAGGGATTCCAGATTATCCAGAATCAGAAGGATTCTTTGCTGGCGAAGTTGCTGAATCACTTCCATAATGGTGGCGTTCGGACAGGGGCGATCGGCCATCACCGATAAGATATCTGCCAACAGATTTTCCAGCTCTGGTGCTGAGCGCAATGAACGCCAGATCAAGATGGCGAAATGAGGGCGTAGCTGGGTCGCTAGCTGGACAGAGAGGGCAGACTTGCCGATCCCGCCCATTCCCAGAAGTGTCACTAACCGGCAGCGTTGCTCCAGAATCCAATTCTGCAGGCATTGCAGTTCCTCAGAGCGACCAAAAAAAGTGCTGACATCAATGGCCTCACCCCAGTCTTCTCGAGGACCCGATCCAGTCTGAGGCTGTAAATCGCTGGTATCGATGCCCAGGTGAAAGACGTTAAAGAGACGCTCGAGGCTTTGTTTGTCCACCCCCTGACTGCGTCCGAAGATTCGGGCCACCGTCACTGGAGAAAGTTGGGCCTGCTCCCCCAGGTACTCAAGGGTGCACCGCTCCCCCAGTTCTTGCTCCAGTAGTCGCCGAGCCTCTTCCAGACGAACATATCCTAGCAACGAAAGAACCATGCCTCGTTTGCGACGGCTTTGCGAGTACGACCCCATGACCTCTGCCTCAAGATCGAAAAGTTATTAACGTTAAGCTACTGCCACCCTCAGTTTATCTTTCCTTAAGTTCCTGATAGCACAAGCATGATCCATGTTCCAGGACAGGACTCTTAACTTTATGGCTATCTGATCGATTTTTCATAGATATTTTCAAGGCAACTGAGCAAACTGTCTTCAGGAATTTATTGGAGACCGCGCTCATGTTGAACCAGATCAGTCTCTCTCAATTGAAAGAGTGGTGCCAGGAGCAGGCCGATCAAGTGCCCCAGGCCTTAGAATTAGTTTCTGCAAGTTTTAGCCGAAGCCCTGAGGGTACGGTTCCTGGACGCTGCATGGCTCCCGGACGTTGTATGGCTCCTGGACGCTGCATGGCCACCGCAACAGCCTCCTGAGATCAGGCTAACGGGGGCTGATCCATTCTTGAGTTACTTATGGTACATAAGAGGAGATCCACTGAAGGTCAGGTTGATCGGGGGTGGATCTCCTCGTCTTTCGTTGGAGTTAAACTTCAGCCGTGACATGGTCTCTTTGCCCAGATCTCGATATTTTTGAAGTTCCTTACGGACTAGGACTGCAGATCAAGGGCCGACAAAACCCGATTGTTCTACGTGGCAAGCACGTGTCTC
The DNA here is from genome assembly GCA_964392245.1 of uncultured bacterium. Classification (GTDB taxonomy): domain Bacteria; phylum Cyanobacteriota; class Cyanobacteriia; order Thermostichales; family Thermostichaceae; genus JAAUUJ01. The sequence continues at coordinate 37,242 of CAYMOX010000018.1, read as the reverse complement.
CTGCCTGGGCCTATCTGAAAACTCAATTGGAAACAGGGGAGACCCTAGACGAGATTACTGAGAACTGCTCCGATCCCGCATTGCAGCTGCATGTACACCAATTGATGGAGGTCTTGAGGAATCAGGGGGTGCTCTTTTCTGCTTCTGAGCCAATATTCCCTTCTTCCCCTGTAAAATCCATCCAGCAACGTCAGCAGCTTTTCTGGAATCGACTGGGATTTCCTAGCCGTTTGGAGGGAGCAGCACCGACTTGCGTTCTTGCTTCGGGCTTGTTTGGATCCATCTGTTGTGAGTTGCTTTTTCAATCTGGAGTGACTCCAAAGTATGTTGTCCTGTGGGATGACGACGGAGCTGGAGAAGCATACCTGAATTCTTGGTACCCTTCCGATCAACTGGTTCAATTTCCCACAACCGATCCCTCTGCATTGATGACCCAGCTAAGCCAGTGGAAGGAGGAGCTGGACCTGATGGTCTGTTGCACTCGCCAAGGACCGCAGGAGATGTTTGCTGCCCTCAACACCTTTTGCCTGGAGGAGCAAAAACGCTGGATCTATGCCAATGAGGAGGCGGGAACCTTTGAGATTGGCCCCACCATTCTCCCCAGACAAACCGCTTGCTATACCTGCATGACTTTGCGTCGGTCCAGCCGTGATTCCGTTGCCCTGGAAACGATTCTTTATGAACAGCACAGAGGACAGATCCGTTCCTCGGGACAGACTTCGCTCCAGGGGGAGCTACTGGCTGGAGCAGCGATGGCGGCTAGTCTTGTGGTGATCGAGGTCCTACGGATTTCGCAGGGACAGATTCCCCAGTTACTCAATACTCAGATCCACCTGGAACCTTGGGAATTACGTCAGAACCAGCATCGTCTGTTACAGGTTCCCCGTTGTCCCAGTTGTTATGCCGGTCATCTGGTGCTGAGGAGCGATGTTTGATCACTGGCCCACCTGGTCTGATCCTCGCTTTGGGCCGTTTCAACTGGGGGGCGGAGAACGCCTGACTTCGCCGTTGCCTCCCTGGTGGGTGTATACGCATTCGCTGGCTAGAACTCCCATTGGCACCCCTTTTGCCGCTGGGGAACCCGTGACGGCCAGTGGTGTCGCCTGGGAACGGGAACGAGCGGCGCTGCGGGCCATGGGGGAAGCCTGGGAGCGCTACTGTACCCTGATCAGTACACCTGAGCAGATCCAGCTCATCTCACTGGCCGAGAGTCCAGTTCTGCATCAATTCCCCACCTGTGGGGATCAGGAGGTCTGCCCTGAGTCATTTCGAGCTTGCTGGAGACAGCAGCACTCCCGGGAGCAAGTAACTCATGTACCCGTGCAGGCACTGAGTAGTGGGGAAACCCTTTGGATCCCGGCCCAATTCATCCACTATCAATTTTCTCCCGATCCCCCTGAGCCCCTACTGACTCAACCCACCTCCACAGGCATGGCCTTTGCCCAACTTCCAGTGCATGCGATTTGGCGAGGCTTCTGTGAGGTGATCGAGCGAGATACGTTCATGCGGAACTGGTGGACTGCTGCTCCGGCTCGCAAGCTGACACTATCTAACCATCAAACCCTGCCCTATCCCCTTTCTCGACGGTTATTCCACCTTCAGGATCGGGGGATTCAGGTGACCCTGGTGGCGCTGACCCTGGATCTACCTCTCGCGGTGGTGGTGGCTATCCTGCATCAGGACCGCTTTCCCCATTGGTGTGTAGGATCGGCTTGCACCTCTCTCCCTGGGGAGGCCTGTAGTAAAGCCATTGATGAGGCTATCTCGGTGTGGGTTTCTCTCGATCGCAGCCAGGTGGATCCCCTACAACCGATCCCTTCCCCCATGAATGCCCTGGAACGAGCCTGTTACTTTGCTCAACAACCCAACTGTTCTGCTTTTGATCCTTGGCTGAATTCACCTGACGCTGCGCTGAATCAGTGGATCCAGGAGTGGGGGGGTTGGGCTCAACCTCAGACCTTTGCTCAGCTCAGGGTTGTGGCTGAAGCCTGCCAGGAGCACGGACTCACCGTTTTATGGACTGATCTCACCAGTGCCGATGTCAAGGACGTGGGTTCAGTGGTCCGGGTAATCATCCCGGAAGCGCTGCCGCTCTCTCAGGAGGATGGTATCCGCTGGCTGGACAGTGCTCGCCTCCCCAAGCGGTCTCTCAACTTAAATCCCCATCCCCTGGCTTGAAGCATGAACGTGCCCCTCTCCTACCCCTATTCTTCTATGGCGGAAGAACTCGCAGAAAATTATCACCTGGCAAGTCGCAATCTAGCTGTGTATAGGCACCTGCCCCCCAATCAGGGACCGCCCCCATCCCCTGATCCTCCTCCCAGTCCACTCCCAGGGACCATCACTCTAGAGAATGGCGAAGTTGGAATCCTACCCCCTTTGGACACCACCATCCTCTCTCGCCGCAGCCACTGGAATTATGCCTCCGTGCCGGTGAGCAAACCCCATCTTTCGCAACTACTTTATCTGTCCAATGGCTTGCAGGCTGGACAGGGACGCACCGTGGCGAATGCAGGCAATCTTGGTTCAGTGACCTTATATCCGATGATCCTGGCTCCGGGGGGTGAGATCCCTGCAGGCATCTATGCCTATGAATCTGTTTACCATGAGTTGATCCCGGTTAAACTGGGCCACTTCCAAACCTGGTTTGCCACCCAGGTGGCACTGCAACCCCAAATTGGAGAAGCTCCCCTGGCCATTGCGCTGGTGAGTGATGTGGAGCGCCTGCGACAAAAGTATGGTCATCGCAGTTATCGCCTGGCCCTCTTGGATGCAGGGCATGTTTCTGCCCATTTGTATCTGGTGGCCACAGCCCTGGGGTTAAATATCTGTGCCTGTGCTGGATTTGTGGATGACGAGATCAACCTGGGATTGGGTCTGGATGGCCTGGATCAAACCTGCATGCTGATCTCCGTCATCGGACAGGATCGGGGCTAAACAACGGGTGGTGCTAGCTGAAATCAGGTGTGACAGGTACACCCTGTATGTCCACAACCCGATCCATTGGGATGACCATTCGCACAATTTTCACTACAGAAGTAATGGCCATCTTTTTGAATTGCGGAATTGATATCCACAATACACAGGCAAGAGTCACAAGCACATTTGAGCTGAGTCACAGTTACCATAAGCACCTCTTGAGAATTGCTAGATCTGAATCAGAGAAGACGATGAGATCAAACTAACATCCGATTTGGAATGGCAATGCAATGATAATTATTTTCATTAACAGGATTTTCTTATAAAAATGGAGCATTGACCTCGAAAGCAAAAATTGAACTCAGTGATTAACTCCCGATGTTCACCTCGATTTTGTTGTGTTTTGGAATCTTTACAGGGTGTTCCTTCCCATTCTCTGCATGGATAGGATTTATGTATTCCTCTTTACATTTATTTGAAATAGTTCGCCTGGGTTGGCGGGTTAAGTGAATATTTTTCAACTCACAGGGATAATTCTTGAGCTTCCCCGAGGTGGAGGTAGGATTTGGTCTAGCATCGGGGCATTCGATCTGCAGAGGCAACCGCTATGGCGTATGTGGGTTTGGGATCTCAGGATTTACACACCTCCATTCTGGAGCAACAGAAAATCCATCTGTGTAACCAGATTCAACCCCACGGTGTGCTCCTGGCCCTGCAGGAACCGGATCTGAACATTGTTCAGGTGAGTTCGAATATCCAGACGATCCTGGGCCTTTCTCCTGAGACCGTGACTCACATGAATCTGGAGGAGCTCCTGGATCCGATTCAGGCGGAGCGGATCAAAGCAGGGCTTAGAGACAACCTGGAGCTTCTCAATCCGGTCAAGATCTGGATGAAGGGCAAAGCTCAGGATTTCTCGGTGTTTGATGGCATCTTTCACCGCAATCCGGATGGGATTCTGCTGCTGGAGTTGGAGCCCGCCCTCTCCCAACACTCGATTCCGTTCCTGGGGTTCTATTACCTGGCCCGGGCTTCCGTGAGCCGGATCGAATCCGCAGCTTCACTCCATGATTTCTGCCAGGTGATCGTGCAGGAAGTGCGCAACATGACTGGCTTCGATCGGGTCATGCTCTACAAGTTCGATTCCGATGGCCACGGCGAGGTGGTGGCTGAGGACAAAATCGATGCCTACGAATCCTACCTGGGGTTGCATTTTCCTGAGTCGGATATTCCCAAACAGGCCCGACATCTCTTCACCTGCAAAGTGATCCGGCAAATCCCAGACGCGCATGAACCGGGAGTTGCGGTCTTTCCAGCAGTGAACCCCATCAATGATCTGCCTCTGGATCTGACCCTTTCGGCCCTGCGCAGTGCACACCCCTGTCACCTGGAATATCTGCACAACATGAAGGTGGGGGCATCCCTGACCATCTCTCTGATCAAGGATGGCCAACTGTGGGGGTTGATTGCCTGTCATCATCAGGAACCCAAGTATGTGGCCTATGAGTTGCGGCGTGCCTGCGAGTTTTTGGGCCGCCTGATCTTTGCGGAGTTGTCCTCCCGAGAGGAAATGGAAGATTACGGGTATCAGGTGCGGCTGGCGGAGATTCAATCCCATCTGATCGATCGCATGGCCCAAGCCCCCACATTTCTGGCGGGTTTAACTCAACAGGAGTCAGATTTTCTGGCCTTAACTCATGCCCAGGGGGCAGCGATTCATTTTGGGGGATCCTGGCTGACTGTAGGGCGGACGCCACAGGTGGAGGATCTCAATGCTCTGATCCATTGGTTAACCCGGCACCATCCCGATGAGATGTTTTCTACCGACAGTCTGGCTCAGTACTGCCCTGGAGCTGAGGGGTATAAGAATGTGGCCAGTGGATTGCTGGCGATCCCCCTGTCGCGGAAGAGTTATGTGCTCTGGTTCCGTCCTGAAGTTCTCCAAACCGTGAACTGGGGAGGTGATCCCACGCATTCCTTTGCCATGTCCACCGCTGAAAATGGGTTAGTGCGTCTGACACCCCGCAAGTCCTTCGAGATCTGGAAAGAAACCGTGCGACTGCATTCTCTGGCCTGGAAACCTGTGGAGATCCGAGCCGCTCAGGGTCTGCAGGAGGCAATCATTAACCTAATCCTGAAACAGGCGGATGAACTGGCGGAACTGGCCCATGATCTGGAGCTGTCCAATGCGGAACTGAAGCGCTTTGCCTATGTTGCCTCCCATGATCTGCAGGAGCCTTTAAATCAGGTGGCCAACTTTGTGCAGCTCTTGGCACTGCGCTATCAGGAACATTTAGATGATGATGCTAACGAATTCATCAACTTTGCCGTCCAGGGAGTGGGCTTGATGCAAACCCTGATCGATGATGTGCTCGCCTATTCCAAGGTGGACATGCAGGGGAGTGAACTGGAGCTGACGGAGGCTGACAGAGCCCTGGATCGAGCCCTGGCCAATCTGCGCGGACGCATGGGGGAAACAGGGGCTGAGGTGATCCGGGATCCCTTGCCCAGTGTGGTGGCCGATAGCACCCAGTTGATGCAACTCTTCCAGAATCTGGTGGGGAATGCGATTAAGTTTCGCAGCCAGGCCAAACCTGTGATCCAAATCCGGGCAGAACGCCTGGAGGATGAGTGGCTTTTCTCCGTTCAAGATAATGGCATTGGCATTGATCCTCAGTTCAAGGACCGCATCTTTGTCATCTTCCAGCGCCTGCATACCCGTGATGAGTACCCTGGCACCGGCATGGGATTGGCAATTTGCAAAAAGATCGTGGAGTGTCATCGAGGCCGGATCTGGGTAGACTCGCAACAAGCTCAGGGAGCCACCTTCTACTTCACCATTCCCCTGGGAAGGAGGGGGCGTGAGCGCAGGGCTTGAAGGGCAGGAGAAGGTGATCTTTCTGGTGGAAGACAACAAGGCCGATGTGCGCCTGATTCAGGAAGCCTTAAAACGTAGCACCATTGCTCACCGCATCGTCACTGTACGAAATGGCATGGATGCCATGGCCTACCTGCACCGCGAAGGGGAGTTTGGGGAAGCCCTGATTCCAGATCTGATTTTGTTAGATCTCAACCTGCCCTGTAAGGATGGGCGTGAAGTGCTGGCAGAAATCAAGGCTGATCCCCAGCTCAGACGCATTCCGGTGATTATTCTCACCACATCTCGTAATGAGGAGGACATCACTCGTAGTTATGATTTGCATGCCAATTGCTACATCACCAAGTCTCGGAATTTGACTGATCTTTTTGCGATTGTGAAGCGGATCGAGGAGTTCTGGCTAACAACGGTAACGTTGCCCTCTGACGCCTGAAGTTGATCGATTCATCCGAGCCGATCTAGCACTTGTTTATATGTATCACTATTGATTGAGCCTATGTCTGGAATTGAGATCAATATTCTCTTGGTTGAGGACAGTCAGGCAGAGGCTAGGCTGATCGCTGAGTATTTAAGAGGCGCAACACTCAAGGGCTTTGTTCTCAAATCCGTTAATCGACTGACTGAAGCGGTGAAGTGGCTAGAGCAGAAATGTGTGGATGTGGTGCTCCTGGATCTCTCGTTGCCCGATAGCCAGGGTCTGGCTTCTCTAGACACCCTTTTAGCCCTGGACCCAACTTTGGCGATTGTGGTTCTCACCAATACCAATGATGAAGAGCTGGCGGTTCGGGCTCTGCGTCATGGGGCCCAGGATTATTTGGTGAAGCGTCAGGTGGACTCCAGTTCTTTAGTTCGTTCCATTCGCTATGCCATAGAGCGGCGACAGGTGGCGGATTCTCTACGAGAAATGAATACCAGTCTGACAGAACGCATTAAAGACAGCACCACAAAGCTGGTTGAGATTCAGGCAGAAAATCAACTCAAGGCTGACTTTGTCTCCATGATCTCTCATGATTTTCGCAATCCTCTCAACACTATATTAATCTCCGCCGATCTTCTCCAGGAAGTTGTCCAAAAAGGAGAGGACCAGCTCACCTATTTACGAGCCATTCGATCTTCGATTGAAAATCTAACCAGTTTATTGGATGAGGTTTCCCTTTTAAATAGATCCAATTCTGGGGCATTAATCTGCCGATACGAGCCCCTGGATCTGCATCAATTATGCTATCAGGTTGTGGATGAGATCAGTCTTGGGATCCCTGAGAATCATCAGTTGATCTATAGCCATGAAGGTGAATTTCTGCCAGGACGATGGGACAAAAATCTGCTCTGGCACATTCTGGTGAACCTGATCACCAATGCTGTGAAATATTCACCTGCAGGAGGGGAGATTCAACTGCATGTGCTCAATCTTAGAGACCATGTCCAACTTCAAGTACGGGATCAGGGCATCGGAATTGCTGCTCACGAGCTGGATCAGGTGTTTCAGCCCTTCTTTCGGGGCAGTAACATTGGCACCCTGGCGGGAAGTGGGTTGGGGCTAACCATTGTCGAAAAATGTGTTCAGGCCTGTGGGGGTACCTGTGCGGCTGCAAGTGAGCTGGGGAAGGGCACCACCATAACGATCGTGTTACCTCGCCTGTCCCCACTGACTTAAAAGCAGATCCGGTTAGTGGAGGGAGAGTAGCGTAGGTCCGTCCATCGTCAATCCCTCTGCTTAAGTCGATATCCAACGCCAAACACAGTTTCAATCAGATCAGCAGGGACTGCAGCTTTTTTGAGTTTCTGCCGTAGAGTTTTGATGTGAGTACGAACGGCATCCTCCTCAGGGGTTTCTTCGTAAGTCCACAACTGATCGATGATGTTCTGGCAGCTGAGGACCCGTCGACCACTGCGCAGAAATAGCTCCAGCAAAGCAAATTCTCGAGGAGTGAGATGAATGGGCTGGTCACGGTAGATGACCTCATGCGTGAAGGGATTGAGCCTCAGATCCCCCCAGGTTAAGGTTGGAGAGCAAGGAACATGACTGCGCCTGAGGAGTGCTCGCATGCGAGCAAGGAGTTCTGGAACATCCACAGGCTTAACCACATAGTCATCGGCTCCGGCGTCCAGTCCTTCTACCTTATTCTGACTGGAGTCACGGGCAGTGAGTAACAAAATCGGGATGTCATGACCTTCTGTTCGCAATTGGTTACACACCTGAATGCCAGTTTTGTAGGGCATCATGACATCCAGAATCAACAGCGCATAGGTTTGCACCTTAACCTGAACCAGCACCGCATTCCCATCTCCCACAACATCCACTAAATAGTTGTGCCGAACCAATGACTTGCATAGAGCATCCGCCAGGAGGGGATCGTCTTCTGCGAGCAGAATTCTCATGGTAATCGCTGGGGAAAGGAATAGGATCAGCAATGATCAGAGTCAGGGATTAACTCCTGGCTGAGTTTGTGACTATGGTCTGTGGACAAGAAGAGGGTGACAAAGTTACAGAGGATCTGGACAAACTGCTATGAAAAAATTCTACAGGATTGGTATGGGGCCAGATTTACGGAAATTACAGATTAGTTACCTTCCCTGATTTTCGTATCTCATCTGATTACACTTGAAAAAGAAGTCTGAATCTGAACTGGACTTATCGGTGAAATGGCTTGACTTTGCATTGAAATCAGTCTCCGTGGAGGACGTTGAGATGCAAAATACACAACCTCAGGATCTGGTGCTACGCGGGGTGCTTCTAGGGCTGTGCCTGCCCGTGATCATTGCCCTGACTCTCCTGGCCTGTGTGAAAGGGTTGGAGGTGATCACCGAATCTCAAGATGGCCGGATTGGGAACAACAGTCGCGATCATCTGAGCGCTTAGCCTGTCCGAGATCACGAAAATAGGGGCCATTGCGGAAACTGAGAGACTCCAGCCATCGTCGCGAGACCAATGGCAATCCATTTGCTCATGGCAGCCAGAGCTACCAGACTGAGCAGGAGCCACTTCAAGCGACGGGCCTTGGAGAAGCGAATAAAGTCGACCCCGTGAGTGACGAAAAGGCTGATCCCAAAGAAGAGAATTGTGCGGCCCAGCACGGAAGCCAGAAGAAATGTTCCAAAATCAAAGTGAAAGAGACCGGAGGAGAGGGTAAAGAGCTTAAAGGGGATCGGAGTTAGAGCTGCAATCAAGACTCCCCAGAAGCCCCACTCTGTAAATAGACTCTTAAGCTGGTTAAAAAAATGATGATCGGGATCGTAGGTCTCGACAAGGTGCTGGCCAAAGGTGTCAAAGGCAAACCAGCCTAGGCCATATCCCACCACAGCTCCCAGAATTGAGGCCCCAGAACAGATGGCTGCGAAACGGAATAGGCTTTGCCGGTGTCCCAAACAGAGGGGGACCAGGATGAGCTTGGGGGGAAAAGGAAGAATAAAGGCTTCCAGAAAAGCAACTCCAAACAGAATCCAGCCCGCATGAGGAGATCGGCTAAGCTGCTTACCCCACTCCAGTGCTCGCTTGATGGCCATAGGGATCCGTCCAGTTGCTAACTGATGTAACGTAATTATAAGCTCAATCGGCAGATGTGCAGCTGTTTGGGGAGTGATCTGATGCCATGGGTCCAAGGGCTGCTCTGGCATTTCGACGCAAACGCCGCAGCTTCACCCTTCGCAACGGAGAGGCCCGAAAGCGTTGATCAAATTCTGATTCGGTTAAGGATGCCAGTTCCTGCAGGGTGGGAGCTTGATTCCAGGGATAAGGCTGGAAATCTTCAATCTCAGTTGGTTTGGCGAAACGGTGATTCCAGGGGCAGACATCCTGGCAAATATCGCACCCTGCCACCCAACCCTGCATCTGTGTTCCCACCTGAGCAGGGATCGCTTCCGCTTGATTTTCCAGAGTCTGATATGCCAGACAAAGGCGAGAATCCACCACCCCCTCGGCAACAATGGCCCGCGTTGGGCAAGCCTGCAAACAACGGGTACAGGTGCCGCAGTGGTTAGTGTGAGGGCGATCGGGGGTCAGCTCCAGGGTCGTGAGAACCACTCCCAAAAAGATCCAGGATCCCCATTCTCGAGTCAATAGCAGACTATTCTTGCCGATCCAACCCAGACCCGCCTGTTGCGCCCAGGGCTTCTCCATCACCGGACCGGTATCCACGTACCAGCGGGACTGACTCTCAGGCAATTCTGCGCTCAGCCACTGACACAAAGCCTTGAGGCGACGACCGAGAACCCGGTGGTAATCTCTGCCCCAGGCATAGCGGGAAATGCGAGCCCTTCTCGGATCCTGGCTGTGCGGATGAGGAGTGTAGTAGTTCATGGCCACACAGACCACAGATCGAACCCCCTCAAGCACCAGACTGGGATCCTGGCGTTTGGGATTGTCCATCCAGGTCATATCGGCCTGGTATCCTGCTCCCAACCATTTCTGGAGGCTGGCCAGATGAGGCGGGGCATAGACTGAGGCAATGCCAACCTGATCAAATCCCAATTGCCGAACTGCCTGTTTTAGGGAATGGGATAGGGTTTGAGGATCCTGCGGTGAATGGGCAAGATCAGGGAGTTGGGGCGCAGGCATGGGGACCTTCAGGACTCTTCGGTACGTCCATTTGCAGTATAGTTGGCTGGATCAAGCCTGCAGGCAGCTGCAGCTTCTTCTAAAATATGAATTCAAGTTGAAGTGCATGTGCATCGACTGGGTGCGGCCCTCAACCCTTAGGAATGAATGCATTGAGGAGTTTTGTTATGTGGCTCAAGAAGCACACTTCTGGTGGTTGTGATCCCCAAAGGCGCGGGATGCCCTGGATTCTGACTTTGATTGCGGTCGCTGCTGCCAGCCCTGGAATGGCTCAATCGGGGTTAATCCTGACCGGAAGTGATGAAGTGCCGGTACTGCAGTACAAACTTGACTTTGATGGCGTGGAAAAACGATTGGATCGCTGGCGACTAAATATTCCAGCTCAGGATGTTGCCGTTGCGGAAGTGCAGATGTCTTGTGAGTCGCGTTTTGATGGCAGTATTGATCTGGAGGATATTCGTCTGGAGGTGGAGGGTCAAGCTGTTCCCCTTTATGACACCTTTTGGAATGAGGAGTTTAAATCTCTAGAGGTCCAGATCGAGGATCCGGTTGCAGCTGGACAGGAAATGCGCCTGATTCTCTCCAACGTTCGTAATCCGACTGCCGGGTTTTATCGATGTGATGGACGCCTGTTGGGCACGGAAGCCAATCCCCTCTATCGCTATATTGGTAACTGGATCGTGACCATCAACGCCCGCAGGGATGAATGAATATTCACTTTCTCCCGATTGTCCCTTTTCCTCTGGCCAGTGCGATTCCCAACTGGTGGCAGGCCCTTATCTTGGGGATGGTTCAGGGTCTCACCGAGTTTCTGCCCATTAGCAGCACGGCCCACCTGCGACTGGTTCCCGCCGTTTTGGGATGGGAAGACGCTGGAGCCTCCTTCTCTGCAGTGATCCAACTGGGCAGTTTGATCGCGGTGTTTCTCTATTTCGCAAAGGATCTACGCACACTTCTGCAAGATGCCTGGAAAGCATTACAACATCAGGAGTATGACTCAGAGGCCTTTAAGCTCCTGGTGGGCATTATGGTGGGGACCTTACCGATTGTGATTGAGGGGATTGCCATTAAGTTCATTTGGGGCTCTCCACCCCGACAGTTGACGGTGATTGCCCTGGCATCCATCGGTCTGGCGCTCCTCCTGGCCTGGGCAGAAAAAGTAGGGCAACGGCATCGGGGTTGGATGGATTTAACCATTGGGGATGGTATCTGGGTGGGAATTGCCCAGGGGTTTGCCCTGATTCCCGGTGTTTCCAGATCCGGTGCCACGATTACAGCAGGTCTCTTTCTTAACCTTTCCCGCGAGACCGCGGCCCGTTTTGCTTTTTTGCTGGGGATTCCAGCGCTGCTGCTGGCGGGTGTGGTGGAATTGGTTTCGGATTTTGAGCTGGCCGGTCTCTGGCCACAGTTGCTCGGTACTCTGTCGGCTTTTCTTTTTTCCTATCTGTCGATTGATTGGCTGCTAAAGTTTTTGCAACGGAGCAGCACCGCAGTATTCATTGGCTATCGAGTCGCTCTAGGGGTCGCGATTTTTCTGGGATTGGCGACAGGAGTCCTTCGCCCCTAAGCGAAAAGAGAAGTTCTCAGGCCGCGCTGGAAGACTGATTCGCCATTTCCGCCAGCAGTTCTCGCTGATATAAACCAATACAGGACTGGATCAGGTCCTCTAAATCCCCCTGTAAAATCGGCTCTAGGCTGAAGTTCTGGTTGAGTCGGTGATCCGTGACACGATTGTCCTTGTAGTTATACGTGCGGATCTTTTCAGAGCGAGCCCCCGTACCCACCTGCATTTTCCGGTTAGAGCTAATGGCCTGCAACTGCTCCTGGAGTTTGATCTCGTAAAGTTTGGCGCGCAGGATTTGCATCGCCCGTTGCCGGTTCTGGAGTTGAGAGCGTTCTTCTGTGCAAAAAATGCGAATCCCCGTGGGCTTGTGAATAAGATCCACAGCCGTTTCCACCTTGTTGACGTTCTGTCCGCCTGCCCCCCCGGACCGCGCGGTTTTGAGCTCAATATCTTTGGGATCGATGACCACATCCACCTCATCCACCTCTGGCATCACGGCCACCGTGGAAGTGGAAGTGTGGACCCGACCCTGGGCCTCGGTCACTGGCACTCGCTGCACACGGTGAACCCCGGCTTCGAATTTCAGCTTGCTGTAAACCCCGTACCCCTTGATCTCGAGGATGGCTTCCTTAAAGCCCCCCATATCGGCCTCAGAAGCACTGACCAGCTTCACTGACCAGCCCTGCCCTTCTGAATAGCGGGTATAGAGCCGCACCAGATCCCCAGCCCAGAGGGCCGCCTCTTCTCCCCCCGCACCCGCGCGGATCTCCAGCATGATGTTTTTGTCATCATTGGGATCACGAGGCAAAAGCAGGATCGTCAGCTTATCTTCCAGTTGAGCCTGACGTGACTTCAATTCCGCCAGTTCTACCTCCGCCATCTCCGCCATGGCAGGATCTGCTCCCGACTGCCGCAACAGTTCCTCAGTTTCCTTCAAATCCTTCTGGACCGACTGCCATTCATGGTAGGTGTGAACCGTAGTTTCCAGGGAAGAGCGCGCTTTGGCCACTCGCTGCAGTTCCTCAGGATCCGTCGCAATATCCGGATCCGCCAAACGGACAGTCAGTTCTTCAAAAGTAGATTCGACGTCCTGCAATCGACTGAGAAGATGTACGGGTGTTGCCATGACCTGAGTATCCTTGACCCTCCCTGCCCCAGGGCAGGCTGCCAATACAAGTAATGTAATCCAGGAAAAGTAGTCCTGAGCAAAGACAGAACGGAGGGATGCAATCTAATTGGTTTTCTTTTTGCCCATGCCATACTTGCGCATGAATTTCTCCACACGACCCTCGGTATCGATGATCCGCTGGTTGCCGGTGTAGTAGGGGTGGTTGCCAGACCAGACATCAACGCGCAGTTCTGGCTCTGTGGATCCCACTGTCATCACCACTTCGCCATTGCAGATCACCTTGGCCTCGGGATACCACTTGGGATGAATGCCCTCTTTAGGCATGATCGTGAACCTCCATAAATTGAAACAGGTGCTGTGACCACGCTGAGATCAAGTCTAGCGTTTTGAGTATTGGGGTGCCTTACGAGCTTTGCGCAGGCCGTACTTTTTCCGTTCCTTGGAGCGAGGATCGCGAGTCAGATAACCTTCTGACTTCAGGGGTGAGCGGTTGTTGGGGTCCATTTCGCAAAGGGCACGGGCCACTCCCATGCGGATAGCCTCAGCCTGACCTCGAACTCCACCTCCATGGGCGCGAACCAGAACGTCATAGGATCCCTCCAGCCCCAAAGTTTCCAGGGGGGCTTTCACATCCGCCACGAGGCGCTCCTGAAAGTGAAGATACTGGTCACCTGGCCGATCATTGATCTGGATAATGCCGGTGCCCGGGACAAGCCGAACCCGCGCAACTGCAGTTTTGCGACGACCTGTCCCAAAGTAAAGGGCTTTCCCTGATTTAGCCTGCGTCATGACCGTACTCCTGGAATGGTGTTAAGGGGATAGGGCTGAGGCTGTTGAGCTTGATGAGGATGATCGGCACCCACATAAACCTTCAGCTTGGTGAATTGCTGCCGTCCAAGACTGGTGTGGGGCAACATGCCCTTGATGGCCCGTTCCACGATCCGTTCAGGCAGGCGGCGCTGCAGCTGCTGGAAGGTTTCGGTTTTCATGCCACCGGGGCGTCCAGAATGGCGGCGGTAGATTTTCTGAAACCGTTTTTTGCCAGTGACTTTGATTTTTTCAGCATTGATCACAATCACATAGTCACCCGTATCTAAAAATGGGGTGAAATCGGGACGGTGCTTACCCCTGAGCAGATCGGCAACCACCGTGGCCAGACGACCTAGACGCTGATCAGCCGCATCGACCAGATACCAGGTGCGCTCACGACCTTCTAAAGTTGGCAACATTGTTTTATTCATGGCAGTGGCTTCATATAGGGAGACGACAATATCAACTCAGGGGACAGGTTGGGGGAAGACCAGAGCGCAGACAGGGACTGATCCTCAAAAGGGGTGGGATGCCGCTGGCTGGTCACCCGGAAAGGATCGCTGGGATAGCCAATACCCGTCAGGCAGAGTCCTTGGGGAGGAGCACTATAACGGCTGGGAACCCGCGACCAATCGTTGGTTTGCCAGACGCGACCAAACTCTTCGGGTGAAAGGGTGCCTCGACCCACAAAACTGAGGGCCCCCACCAGTAGACGCATCATACGATAGAGAAACCCACTGGCCTGGACATCAATGGCAATCACATTACCTTGTCGCCGACAGTCCACCTTCTGGACGGTCACCCAAGAATGAGGACGTTTGGATCCCGCTCTGCGGAATGCCTCTAGATTGTGATTGCCGATAATAGATTCTAACGCAGATGCCATGGCTACCGCATCCAGGGGCTGGGGATAGTGCCAGCAAAAGTTCTGCCAGAAGACATCCGGATCCTCCTGGTTAAGGATAAGGTAGCGATAGCAGCGCCAGAGGGCAGAAAAGCGCGCATGCCAGTCCTGCGGAACCACCGCAGCCGCGAGCACTGCGACATCATTCCCCTGCATACAGTTGTTGATCACCCGTGGCCAGCGTTGAGGTTGAATTGGAGATGTCGTTTCAAAATGGACCACCTGCCCACTGGCATGCACCCCGGTATCCGTCCGACCAGCGGCTTCGGTTCGCACAGGATGCAAGGTTCGCAGCTCGATCGCCTCCTCCAGAACCGCCTGCACACTGCGGTGCCGAGGCTGGCGTTGCCAACCCCAAAAGTGGGTTCCCAGGTACTGGATCTTGAGGGCAATGCGTGGCAAGACTTACCTCAGATCAGCTCAATTACAGCCATTTCTGCCCCATCACCGCGACGACGAACGGTGCGCAGGATGCGAGTATAGCCGCCAGGTCTCTCCCCATAGCGCTGCGGGACTTGCTCAAACAGAGCCTTGACCAGTTGATCATCATAGATATAGCCCAGGGCCTGACGACGGGCTGACAGGGAGCCATCTTTGGCCAGGCCGATCATTTTCTCGGTAGTGGACTGGACCGCTTTGGCCCTGGCCTTAGTGGTGGTGATCCGACCTTCCCGCAGCAGGGCAGTGGTGAGGGCACGCAGCAGCGCTTTCCTCTGATCAGCGGGTTTATTGAGATGGGGGATCCGACGACGGTGACGCATGGTTCATTCACTCAACGATGGACGTAGGGTTAGGATTTGGACTTCTCACGGGGTAAAGTCAACCCCAGACGAGATTTCAAGGCTTCCACAACTTCTTCGGCGGATTTCTGGCCAAAGTTTTTGATTTCTAGAAGATCTTCCTCGGTGTAAACCAGGAGATCGGCCACGGTGTTAATCTGTGCTCGCTTCAGACAGTTGTAGGCGCGCACAGACAGTTGCAGCTCTTCGATGGGGATCTGGTTTTTCTGGTTGTCTTCGGTCTGCTGGGGAGCCACGGGCTGATCGAAGCTGACATCCTGGAGGGGCATAAACAGCTCCACCAGAATCCGCGCCGCCTGGCTAAGAGCCTCCTGGGGGGTGAGGCTGCCGTTGGTCCAGACCTCTAGGGTCAACCGATCCTTATCGAGAGATTCTCCTACCCGCGCAGTGTCGACCAGATAGTTGACCTTGCGCACAGGCATAAAAATCGAGTCAATCTGGAGAAAGTCAATCGCCATCGTCTGGTGATCGTTGTAATCCACCGCCCGATATCCGCGCCCACGGCTAATTGTGAACTCCATTTCCAGGGTGGCCCCATCCGCCAGGGTGGCGATATGTTGGTGGGGATTGATGATCTCCACCTCGCTGGGCAATTGCAGCTTCTCTGCCGTCACCACGCCTGGACCCTGGGCAAAGAGCCGCCCCATCTGGGCATCAGCCGCTCGCGATTGCAAGACCAGCTCTTTCATATTGAGAAGGATTTCCATGACGTCTTCCCGTACTCCTGGCACGGTCGAAAACTCATGATTGACTCCGGCAATTCGCACGGCGGTCACGGCTGTTCCCTCCAGGTTGGAAAGCAGGACCCGTCTGAGGGCATTGCCTACCGTTGTCCCCTGGCCTCGCTCCAGAGGTTCTAACACAAACTTGCCGTAATGGACCCCTGTCTCATCCTGATGAGAATCTACGCATTCAGTCTGGTACGCCACTGTCACGAGCACGCCTCCCTCTTCTGATCTGCTCACCGTTGTGCAACTGATCCATGGCTCAGGATCGAAAAAACCTGGTATCTAGACTCGTCGCCGTTTGGGGGGGCGACAGCCGTTGTGGGGAATGGGGGTAATATCGCGAATCAAGGTGATTTCCAGGCCTGCTGCTTGCAGTGCCCGAATCGCCGTTTCCCGTCCCGCCCCTGGCCCGCTCACCATGACCTCGATCTGACGCATCCCATTTTCCATGGCCTGACGAGCCGCTCCTTCAGCAGCCGTTTGAGCTGCATAGGGAGTTCCTTTCTTGGCACCCTTAAATCCACTGGATCCGGCTGATGCCCAGGAGATCACGTCTCCATTGGGATCGGTAATGGTCACAATGGTGTTATTGAATGTCGATTGAATGTATGCAATTCCGCTGGGCACATTGCGCTTAACCTTACGCCCCCGCCGCTGCTGTCGAGCCATGGAACCCTGATCCCTCCCTGAATAGCCTGATGGATTGTAAGCAAATACGCTGGTGAGTTACTTCTTCGCAGGTGCTTTCTTCTTCCCAGCCACCGTTTTTCGGCCTCCCTTGCGGGTGCGAGCATTGGTTCGGGTTCGTTGCCCCCGCAGGGGCAAGCCCATCCGATGCCGTCTGCCTCGGTAACAGCCAATGTCCACCAAACGTTTGATGTTCATGGCTTCCTGACGCCGCAGATCCCCCTCAACCTGATAATCGGCTTCCACGACGCCACGAAGGCTGGCAACCTGGGCGTCAGTGAGATCTCGGGCGCGGATATCTGGATTGATCCCAGTTTTGGTTAAAATCTCGCGGGAACGGCTGAGTCCGATGCCGTAGATGTAGGTCAAAGCAATTTCAACACGTTTATCTCGGGGAATATCGATCCCAGCAATTCGTGCCATGACTGTCAAGGTCCTTGATGTTCGTTCGCTAAATGAAGGGGGAAGAAGTCCGAGAGGAAAGGTGCACCAACTCTGTCTCTCAGGTAGAGTGATGCTAGAGGCAACACAGCTATCCCTGTCGTTGCTTGTGCTTGGGGTTGGAAGAGCATATCACCATCACGCGACCATGGCGACGAATCACCCGGCATTTCTCGCACATAGGGCGAACAGATGGACGCACCTTCATGAGTAGATCCAAAAAATAATCAGCAAATATCAATTGTATGTTGAGAAAGGCCCTTTGTAAAGGAGATCAATGCCTTTCTTTTTTTGGGCGGTCAACTCAGAAGTCTTTCAAGGGATCCAGCTTCTCGATGTGATCACGTATGCTGTTGAGATCGATATAGCGATCAGTGGCATTGCGCAACTCGCGGGCGATCATCCCTTCGGTGGAGACCACGGTGATCAGGGTATTCTTGGAGCGGAGGAGCTCTATGGCTCGCTCAAAGTCGCCATCCCCACTGAACAGGACAATCTGATCATATTGATCGACGGTATTGAACATGTCAATCACGATCTCGATGTCCAGGTTTGCCTTTTGGGAATAGCGACCTGAGTCCTCATCGCGGTATTCCTTGAGAAGTTTGGTGCGTACCGTAAAGCCAAGACTGATCAGGGCATCCCGAAAGGCTCGTTGATCATGGGGATCTTTAATGCCGGTATACCAGAAGGCGTTGATCAGTTCGATATGGGTCTGGGTATGGGCAAAGTGGGCCAGGACTCTGCGAGGATCAAAAAACCAGCCATTCTTTTGCTGCGCATAGAACATGTTGTTGCCATCGATAAAGATGGAAACACGGCTCTTCTGCCGAGAGCAAGTCATAATTATAGCCTTTTACCTTTTATTGTGAATAGTCTATCGGCTTGGTTAAGTCTGCATTGAAGTCATCTTTATTCAGACTGCATAAGCATTAGCCCTCTATTATAAGCAGTGTTAACTCACCTCGCTAGTTGACACGAGGGCGATCATTCTAGGGCTTCAGGGATGACTCCTGAGACTGGGGAGGGCGTTCCGGTAATACCCCCTGGGGTCGCAGCAATAGGATCACCTGCAGCAGAACGCCAATCAGTAAAATTCTGAGGGGCCCCACTCGGGTTGCCAGTTCCGAAGGCAGAAAACCTGCCCACAGCTCTGTCAGAGAACGGATCCCCCAGATGGCCACAGCTCCCAGGAGAGCACCCCGATTGTTTCCACTCCCGCCTGCAATTAACATCACCCAAACAATAAACGTGGCAAATTCAGGTTGAAAGGCCTCGGGACTAATGAAGGTGACAAAATGGGCGTAAAGGGCTCCTGCTAACCCCATCACCTGTGATCCCAAGACAAAAGCCTGGAGACGAAAGTTGAGGACACTTTTCCCGGCTGCCCCGGTGGCCAGTTCATCTTCACGGATGGCCCGCAAAACTCGCCCCCATGGGGATCTATAGGCTCGTTCCAAAGCCCAGTAGATTCCCGCCACAGCTGACAACACTAGGAGGCAGTAAACCAGGTCATCCCTTCCCTCGATCAGTCCCGACAAAGGCTTGGGAATGGCTGCAATCCCCCGCACCCCATGGGTTAACCAATCTTCGTTTTTCAGGATCAGGCGCACAATTTCCGCCAGACCAATCGAGGCGATCGCCAGGTAATCAGAGCGAAGGTTCAGAGTAATCAGCCCGATCAGGAAAGCCAGAAATCCGGCCATGAGGATGGCTCCCAACACTCCCAGCCAGAAGGGCAGTCCAAAGCCTCCCAAATGGTCGCTGCTGGAGGGTGTGGTGAGAATCGCGCTCGTATAAGCTCCGATGGCAAAAAAGGCCCCCACTCCCAGATTGAGCATTCCTGTGTATCCCCACTGCACATTCAGACCGAGGGTGAGAATGGCGTAAATCCCCGCAAGGGTGAGAAAAAGTACAACGAAATTCAGAAGCCCTGCCCACTCCATCAGGAACGCCCTCCAAACAGACCCGTGGGGCGTAGGATCAGCATCAGAACCAGAACCGCAAAGGCGGTGCCCGAGCGATAAGCGGGTGAGATCACCTGTGTGGAGAGTTCTTCCGTTATGCCGATCACCAGTCCGCCCACAATGGCTCCATAGGGACGGCCAATTCCCCCCAAAATGGCAGCAGCAAACACAGGGAGTAACTGAGTCCAGCCCATGGTGGGATGCAGTCGAGTATCCAGACCCAGAAATAGACCAGCTGCGCAGGCAAGTGTGGCTCCCAGGATCCAGGTCCAGCGCACCACTTCTTCGGTGTCGATCCCTGTGATCTGGGCCAGGCTGACATTGTCTGCCATCGCTCGCATCGCTTTGCCCACACGGGTTCGCTGCAGGAAGAGATGCAGTGCCATGACCAAAAGCAGGGCACCCAGGACAATCACCACTTGATCCGGTTTGATGCGAAGTCCCAGCCACAGGAGGGGTTTCTGGATGCCGGTGCGGTAAACCTGATTGTCAGTACCCCAGATCAACTGCACGGTGCTGCGCAGGATCAGGCCCACCCCAAAAGAAGAGATGAGTAGAATCACAGGCTCTCGGCGGCGCAGGCGTTTAAACAAAAATCGATCGATGCCCAGGGCCACCAGAACGGTTGCCACCATGGCGATGGGAAAACTTAACCAGAGGGGGAGGCCCAGACTGACAGCTGTAAACCCGAAATAGGCTCCGAGCGTCATCAGATCTCCGTGGGCAAAATTAGCAAACCGGAGAATGCCAAAGAGCAGCGAAACCCCAATGGCCCCGAGAGCAAGAATGCTGCCGTAGACCACTCCATAAAGAATCAGTTGCAATTGTTCGAGCACAAGCCATCATCCAGGAGGCAACCTAACCGTTTCAATGTACTGCAGTGAAGACCGTTAAGAAGTAGTTATAGCGGCAGCTTCGCAACTTCGAGTTGGCAGGTGGGGCAGAAATGGGCGGATCGACCTGCAATTTTCAGGCGCTCAATCCGGGTTCCACAACGACGGCAGGGGAGATCGCGGCGGCCATACACCCAGGCCTGTCCCTGATAATTGCCATTGATGCCTGCAGCATCCCGATAGTTGCGCAATGTTGTGCCTCGGTGGTGTAAACCGTCGGTGAGGACCTGCAGGATCTGAGTATGCAGAGTTTCGATCTCCTTTACTCCCAGGCGGTTGCAGGCAGTGAGGGGATGAATATAACTGAGAAAAAGGGCTTCATCGGCATAGATATTTCCCAGCCCTGCCACCAGATGCTGATCCAATAGGGCCGATTTAATCGCATGCTGACGTTTGCTCAAGGCTTGAGCCAGATGAGCGGGAGAAAAATCTGGAGAAAAGGGTTCGGGGCCAAGCCGTTGTAATGCAGTGATCACCGTAGGAACAGCCTGCCCCTGCGGAATAGCCCAAAGCTGTCCAAAGGTGCGCTGATCCTGAAACCGTAATTCTTTGCCCCCCTGAAGCCAAAAACGCACCCGCGTATGGGGGGTCGGGGGAGAGGGGGTAGGAAGATAGAGCAATTGCCCCGTCATGCGCAGGTGGATCCCGAGATGAAAGCCCTGATCAAAGGAAGCAACCAGGTATTTACCCCGGCGGTTCCAGGCTTTAAATTGACCTCCGACCAGAATTCTGGTGAAGGTAGCGGGATCGGGATAGGCAACGGAGCGTTCCAGCAGGATATCGACCTGGGTCACCACGTCTGTCAGAGTTAAGGCTTCCAGGTCACAGCGAACCGTCTCGACTTCAGGGAGTTCTGGCACCCAAGGTTCTCAAACATACATAAAACCCAGCCAGAGAGCCCTGGTAGGGATCCAGACTGGGCCAAAAACCGACAGACGATTATTCCTCGCCCGACTTACCTTTTTTTGCCGGAGGAGCTGAAACCACCTGCAGTTCATCTTCACGGAAGTTGTTGGTGTTGATGTTGTAGTAGTTAATTTTGTCAAAACGGACAATTACAGGGTACAGGATCCCGCCTTTATCAACCGCAGCCACAGTACCGACATCCCGATACCAGTAGGACTCCTTGCGCAGAACCCTGACCTTGGCGCCACGCTGAATTGCCATGCTTATGCCTCCAAAATCTCACTTCACAATACCCCAGATGAGGGAATCAGCTAAGTTTCTGTAGTTTTGTGACTTTACGTTTTGAAACCATGCCAGAGTCAAGATTTTACTCCCCCCCGCATTCAGATTCTCTCAGTTGCCTGTCATCAGGCTCTTCTGCGAGTGAGATCTGATCCCTGGGGGTACAGCATTTCCCAGTTTCTTGCTGTAGGCCTTCTGGATCGAGAAGTGCTTGATCGATCGGTTAACTGTCTTTCATCAAGTGAGGAAACGCGATATCTTGATTCGACGCATCTAAAGATGTAGATATATAAGAATCCTCTCTGAGTCCGTGCTGATTCCTTAACGATGGGAGGGCTGTCAGCTGTTGCCGATCAGGTGGAGTATGAAAATTGGCGTTATTCTCGGGTCCAACAGCGATATTCCCTCGCAGTTAACACTTGCAGAAGTGATCTTGGCTACCGACTTTGGCCCCGTACCGCTCTGGGAAAGTCAGGGCTCGGGACCCCATTCTCTGGCAATGATTTTGCGGCATGGAGTAGGACATGCGCTCCTACCTCACCTGGTCAACCATCGAGGCAATATCCGCGCTCTGCAGCAATGGGGGGCCGATTGCATTGTCAGCTTCTCGGTGGTGGGGGTGCTGGATCCTGAATTGCCCCTGGCTGTGCCCCTGATCTTTGAGGATGTTTTCTTTCCCAGTAATCAGCTCCCGGATGGAAGTGCCTGTACCCTCTTCACCCAGCCCAATGATCCCGATCGAGGCCACTATCTGGTGAGTCAGGCCTGTTCGCCGGAATTGCGCCAGCATTTAATTCAGCTCCTACCAAACCCGGTGGCTCAAGGCATTTACGGTCATGTATTTGGGCCGCGCTTTTCTACCCAAATTGAGCTCAACCATCTCACTCGGCTAGGGATCAGCGCCATCAGTCAGACCTCGGGACCAGAATTTGTGCTGGCGGGGGAAGCTGAACTGCCCTATGCCCTGGTGGGCTTTGGGGTCGACTATGCCACCCCTGATCCCTCGACTCGCAGCTCAGTGGAAGAACTCAATACCAACCTGAAACAGTGGGCCAAGACCTTACCCCTGATTCTGACACGGCTCTATGAGTATGCCTGGCCAGAGAATCTGGAGTTTGATCAGGGTTATGTTTATCGAATTGCCGCCGATCTTCCCTCCCGTCAGCCCTCTCCTTGAGATCTTTTTGTGAAAAAGAGTCGTATGAGTTAATGGGATTGTTGATACGGAGAATATATGATTCGACAACTCAGGGGGCTGATGGCACCCCTTTTACTGATTCTGGCTGCACTCAGTTTTGTCTGCAGCTCTCCTGCTCACGCCGCTGATCACCTCGATGCCCCGTTTGTGCGCCAGGATGGCCAGACGGATATCAATGATATGTATATCTTTCATCCCGGGAGCCCTCAGGATCTGAGTCGCACTGTACTGGTCATGACTGTCAATCCTGCCGCAGGTGTCAACAGCCCCACCAGTTTTTCGACCAATGCCACCTATGACTTTCTCATTGATCAGAATGGCGATGCCCGTGAGGATCTGACCTTCAGGGCAGGCTTTAGTGGTGGTGGTAGCAGCCAGCAAATTACCCTCAGTCTGGAGGACAATGGCTCTTCTCAAATTCTGGCCAGTGGTCCGGTGGAAACCACAATTCAGGGATCCGGGGGAGTTCTGTTATTTGCTGGAGTTCGAGATGATCCCTTCTTTTTTGATTTGGATGGCTTTAATGATGGTCTAGCCTTCTGCAATGGCATTGTGGGTGAGGACTTTTTCCTGGGACTGAATGTTTCTGCCATTGTCATCGATGTACCCTCCAGTCTCCTGGGCTCAGGGCAGATCGGCTTTTGGGGCGTGACGCGCGCCTGATCCATGCCTTTAGCAACTCACAAACACAGTACTGTTTCAGGTGCAATCATGAAGAACCTACTAAAAACTCTGGGGGCGTTGCTACGCCGATCTCTTCTGTCTCTCTTGCTGCTGGGATTGATCCTCAGTGTGACCATTGTTACCTCAGCCTGTGGAGATGATGAAAGTTCTCCCATCGTCTCGGTGCCCAGTCCATTACCCACCACAACCGCTCCGCCGCCTTCGGTCTCAGCTCAGGTTGATCGCATGGCATTACCAGCGCTGTTGACGGTTTTCATTCCCCCTAATCCCCTGGAGCCCTCCCCTCCTTTTCCAGCCCTAGAAGACAGTTTTAATGCCGGGATCCCAGCCAATGATCAGCGGGATTTTCGCGGAGAAATTGTCAACTCTTTACAGGTGCTCTACAGCCTCAATGATGTTCTGGGGGATGATCCTTCCGACGATGCGGCGATTGTCGAAGCGCTGGCGGATATTCTCCTCCCCGATATTCTGCCTTTTATTCTGGAACAGCCTTCCGGTTTTGAGACCCTGAATGGTCGTGAGCTGGATGATGATGTGATCGACGTGGAGCTGGAATTGATCAGTGAAGGAGCCTGCACCACGGACTTCATTGATAATGATTCCTTCTTCCTTTCTGAGTTCCCTTATCTGGGAGTGCCGAACTAGCCATGCGCTGGATCAGGGCTGGACTGGTATTGATGGGACTGATGGGTTTGTTAGTGGGTCTGGGGTGTGATGCTCAACTGACTCTTAATACCTCTCCGGTCCCAACGAGGATTTCCTCCGGCCCTGATGCCGATCAAGCCATAGCCTTCTGGCAGGAGCGCAGCCGTCAACATCCCCGCAGCAGCCTCAACTTTGAGCATCTCAGCGATGCTTATTTCCGCCGTGCCCGAGAAACAGGGGATGTGTCCAGCTACCTGCGTGCCAAAGAGGCAGTGCTGGCGTCTCTATCTCTGCACCCCCAGAATCCGGAGGCCGAGGCCAAGCTAGCAGGGATCCTCTACGCTTTACACGAATTTCCGGAGGCGCTGGATCGGGCTCAAGCGCTGGCGGAGAGTGGATCGGTACGGGCACTGGCAGTGGTGGGAGATAGCCATTTGGCCTTAGGGCATTATCAACAAGCCCAAGAGGTTTATCAGCGGTGGATGGAGCAGTCTAGCTCTGCCTCTTTACTGAGTCGTCAGGCGGCACTAGCAGAGGCAACCGGACATTTCGCAGAAGCCCTAGCCCTGGTGCAGCAGGCCACTGAGATGGCTCACCAATCGGGAGAATATGGGGAAACCTTGGCCTGGCATGAATTCCAGTGGGGATCGTTGCTCTGGAGTGATGGCCAGTGGAAGCAGGCACAAGATCATTTTCATCGGGCCCTCGCGGTCTTGCCTGACTATCCTCTTGCCTTTGCGGGTCTGGCTCAGGTGGCTGTTGCTCAAGGGAACCCACATCGGGCCATTCAGTTGTATGAAGAAGCCATTGCCCTGATCCCACAGCCTGACTGGTTGGCGACCCTGGGAGATCTCTATGCCCTGCAAGGTAATCCAGAAAGGGCTGAGCAGCAATACCAGACGGTTGAGTTGATTACTCACCTGGCTGCAATCAATGAACAGATTTACAATCGCCAGCTGGTAATCTTTTACTGCAATCATGATCGGCATCTAGAAGAGGCGTTAGACCTGGCTCTGGCGGAGTTGCAGGTACGGCAGGATGTCATGGGATGGGATGCGCTAGCCTGGGCCTATTTCAAAAACCAGCAGATTGTGCAGGCAGCCGAGGCGATTCAACAAGCATTAAGCTGGCAATCCCATCAGGCGAGTGTTTATTACCATGCAGGCATGATCGCACTAGCCCAGAATGATCAGATGCGGGCACAACAGCTCTTGCACCAGGCATTGGCCATGAATCCTGAATTTGATCCTTTACAAGCAAAAAAGGCTAGAGCAACATTGACACTGCTGAACAGGACCTGATTTTTCTTGGCGATACTGCTGCGATCTCAGAGGGACAATGAAACGACAACAGTGGATGGGACTCCTTCTATTTAGTGTCTGTATCTGGTGTTGGGGAGCTGTTGTGCAGGCGCATCCCCTGGGGAACTTTACAATCAATCATTACTCAGGACTGGAAATTACGGGTGAAGGAATTAGTCTTGACTATGTTCTCGATATGGCTGAGATCCCAGCCTTTCAGGCGATTCAAGGCATAGATACGGATCGAGATCACCAGACCTCTGCCGAGGAAAAACAAACCTATGCAACCTCGACCTGTGAGGGATTCAGGACCTCCTTAGATTTGAGGCTCAATCAGCACCCCTTACCATTGCATCTGACCACTGCGACTGTAACATTCCCTCCTGGAGTTGCGGATCTGGCCACCCTGCGACTCAATTGCACTTACATGGCCAGAGCTGAGTGGCGTGGGTCGAATCTGGAGATCGAGTACCGAAACAGAAATTATGATAAGCGGCTGGGGTGGCGAGAGATTACCGTGCAGAGTGAGGAGCTCCCGATACGAGGATCAGTGACCACCAGCAGTTTGAGTCATCGACTGCAGCAGTATCCTGATGATCTCCTCCGTCAACCGCTCGATCAGCGCCAGATCCACTTCACGATTTATCCAGATCAAGCCACGACAATTGAGCCCCAAGCCTTCGCTCCGATCGTCAGTGCTGACTCTCTCAATGGAAGGTCTAGCAATCCTTTCACTCGCTTAATCACCCTGGAGCATCTGGATCCTCTGACTCTTCTGGTGGCCATGCTGATCGCTTTTGTCTGGGGGGGATTTCATGCGCTGACTCCGGGGCACGGAAAAACGCTGGTGGGAGCCTATCTGGTTGGATCCCGAGGCACCCCCTGGCATGCTCTTTTACTGGGCTTGACCACAACCCTGACCCACACTGCCGGGATCTTTCTCCTGGGTTTATTCACCTGGCTAGCCTCAGAAGTTGTCGTGACAGAGGCTCTTTATCCCTGGCTCAGTCTCATTTCTGGAGGGCTAGTAGTGGCAATTGGGATCAGCCTCAGCCTGCAGCGTTTGGGCTGGATCAGGGCTACACACTCCAGCCATCATGACCATCATCACGATCACCACCATGATCACGAGCATCACCGCCATCATCATCATCACCGTCATCCTGACAACCCCAGCCTCAGAGAACTGGTAGCTCTGGGGATCTCGGGAGGCCTCCTCCCCTGTCCTTCCGCTTTGGTAGTCTTGCTCAGTGCGATTGCCCTGGGGCGAATTGGCTTGGGATTGGCTCTGGTGACAGCGTTTAGTTTGGGATTGGCGGCAGTGCTGACAGGGGTTGGCCTGCTTGTGATCTATGCGCGGCAACGGCTGGATCAAATATCCTGGCAGCTACCCAAAATCCGCTTTCTGCCCCTGGCCAGTGCCCTGGTGATCACAGTTGTGGGAGGAGTGATGGCCATGCAAGCTGTTTTCCAGTTGCAGTAGGGGATACTCAGATCCATATATCCTAAATAATTAATAGACTTCCACTCCTTCGATGTGGTGGTGAGAGTGGGCAGCCTCACTACAGGTGCGTGGGGAGGGAAAGATCTTGGTGGGATTGGCAATGCCAAGGGGATCAAACACCTGGCGGACCCATTGCATGGTCTCCAGATCCACGGTTGAAAACATCTCTGGCATGTAACAGCGCTTGTCGGCCCCAATCCCGTGCTCACCCGAGATACTGCCCCCCACCTGCACACAGAGTTTGAGGATCTCTCCTCCCAATGCCTCCACCTGAGCTAAAGCTCCTGGAACCGACTCATCGTAAAGGATTAATGGGTGCAGATTGCCATCACCAGCATGAAAGACATTGGCTACAGGATAACCATAGTTCTGGCTTAGCCTTTGAATCTCAGTCAGGACGTAAGGGAGCTGGCTACGAGGGATCACCCCATCCTGAACAAAATAATTGGGGCTTAGCTTGCCCATGGCTGCGAATGCTGCCTTGCGACCCTTCCACATCCGTTGTCGTGCTTCAGGATCGGAGGCCGTTTGCACCTGGCGTGCGCCATTCTGCTTACAGATGCTGCGGATGCGGGCCTCACAGACCTCCACATCTGCGTCTAAACCATCCACCTCCACCAGCAGGATCGCTCCTGCATCACGGGGATAGCACCCGGTCGCCACAACATCCTCGACGGCGTTGATGGTGAAGTTATCCATGATCTCCATGCCCGCTGGGATCAGTCCCGCTGCAATAATGTCTGATACTGAGGCCCCTGCAGCTTCAATCTGAGGGAAATCAGCCAGGAGAACCTTTACCTGCTCGGGTGTGGGTAAAATTTTCAGAGTGATCTCCGTAGCAATACCGAGGGTTCCCTCTGATCCCACAAAGAGACCCACCCAGTCCAGGCCAGGTGATTCGGCCACTTTGCCCCCCAGGGTTACGATCTCACCGTCTGGCAATACAACCTTTAAGCCCAGGACATGATTGGTGGTCACTCCATACTTGAGGCAGTGCACCCCCCCTGAATTCTCAGCCACATTGCCCCCGATAGAGCAAACCGACTGACTGGAGGGATCGGGAGCAAAATAATATCCAGCTCCACTCACCGCTTGGGTAACCCAGGCATTGATCACTCCTGGCTGCACCACAACCCGTTGGTTATCGTAGTCAATCTCCATGATCTGGTTCATCAAGGTGGTGGCGATGACGACACAGTTCTCAACGGGCAAGGCACCTCCAGAAAGCCCGGTTCCCGATCCGCGGGCGACGAACGGAATCTGGTGCTGGTGACAAAGGGCTACAATCGCTGCGACTTCTTCTGTAGAACGAGGCAGAACCACTACCTGAGGCTGTTGACGATAACTGGCCAGTCCATCACACTCGTACACCAGCACTTCTTCTGGTTGATGGACCACGCGCTTGGCATCCAGGATTGACTGTAGTGAGGAAATGATGAGCTGCCAATGGATCCCAGCGTTGATCTTTTGCATTTCTCACCTGACAAGTTGCGACTCGGTGCTAACCTCTATGAATTCACTATAGAAGATGCCAGGGTTATCCTGGGAAGAGTCTTGTATTTACAGCGTCTCGTAGCTCAAATGTTTTTTTTCAAGATGTGCTACTGCCCTGGCTCCCATTTTCGGTATTACACCGGATAGACCCGGGTGAGAAAGGCGATTAGTCTGTTACATATAGATTTCCCTCTCTGCTCGTGAGTGTAGCCACCCACACAGTTCCTGAGTCCTTCATGCCCTTTCAGACTGCCGATTCCGGTCATCTGATTGTGGTGGATGATCAACCCCATAGCCGCATGTTGTTGGCGGAACTTTTGCGCATGCTGGGGTACCGTGTCACTGAAGTAGAAGGCGGTGTCCAGGCGCTTGCGATTGTTGAGTCTCTGCATCCTGATCTGATCCTGCTGGATGTGATGATGCCAGAGATGGATGGCTTCGAGGTTTGCCGCCGTCTCAAGCTAGATGAGCATACTCGCCTGATCCCCATTGTGATCATCACTGCCGCCAGTGACCATAGCAATCGCCTGCGAGGTATTGAGGCGGGAGCCGACGATTTTCTCAGTAAGCCCTTTGATGAAGCTGAGTTGATTGCCCGGGTGCGTTCTCTGGTGCATCAAAAACAGCTGAATGAGGATCTGGATCACGCAGCTCAGGTATTATTTGCCATTGCCCGCAGTGTGGAAAGTCGTGATCCCACCACCGGAGATCATTGTGAGCGACTGGTGAATATGGGGGTGCGGTTTGGTCGCTACCTGGATCTGCCCCGCCAATCGATCAAGGCACTGCGCTGGGGAGGATATCTGCACGACATCGGCAAAATCGGGATTCCAGATACCATTTTGAGTAAGAAAAGCAAGCATACTCCCGAAGAATGGGAGATCATGAAAACCCATGTCCAGATTGGGGAAGAGATCTGTAGGCCCCTGCGGACCATGAAGGAAGTGCTTCCCATTATTCGCTCCCATCATGAGCGCTGGGACGGGAGTGGGTACCCGGATGAATTACGGGGAGAAGAGATCCCATATATTGCCCGGGTATTTCAGCTGATTGATATTTTTGACGCCCTCACCTCAGAGCGTCCTTACAAGCGAGCCTTTACCACCGAGGAAGCCCTGGAGATCATGCAACAGGAGGGAGAGCGGGGATGGCGGGATCCACAGCTTCTGGAGCAGTTTTTTCTGTTTGTGCGGGAATGTTTACCCCTGCTACCCAACGGCTAACTGGTGTGGATATCACTTCCGGTCTATCCAGAAGTCAGGAGCTTTGAGTCCTTTAAACTGATTCTCCTGGGTTTACTTTCACCCATCAAAAGGAACTCTCTATTTAATGAGGCAGAAATCGGATCTCATATTATGAGGATATCGGAAATCTGTATAGGTTGAGAGGGTGGGTTGAATATGAATACAGAAAGAGCAAAGATGAACTGGGATGGTCTGATTATCGATTAACGCACTACAAGGATATTGAGATCGGAGATAGAACACTGGACTGGCCATGGGGTTCCAGTATAATCATCGCGAGGGAAATACTGTAATTGTGCCCAGGACATAACATTATTGGGTTTCCTTTCTCATGTCACAGGATCGCAGCTCACCTTCACTCACGTTTGAACAGGTTCAGGCCAGTCAACCTCAGCCCTCCCGATCTCCTGAACTGCTAGAGCTGATTAAACTTGAGCCCACTCTACATCTGGATATCCGCTATGCCACAGCAAATAATTTTCTAGGCCGACCGGTTTATCCCGAAGCTAGAGCCTTTTTACAGGCCTCCGCTGCTGCTGCTCTGATCCGTGCTCATCACTCTTTGGAAAACCAAGGCCTGGGACTGTTGATCTTTGATGGCTACCGTCCCTGGGAAGTTACCCATACTTTTTGGAATGAAACCTCGAGCGAGAAACATCTTTTTCTGGCGAATCCAGCCCGAGGATCCCGTCATAACCGTGGCTGTGCAGTCGATCTCACCTTGTGTGACCGCAAAACAGGGGAAGCTCTTCCGATGCCCAGTGAATTTGATGAGATGACTGAGCGATCCCATATTCACTACACCGGAGGTTCGCCCACTGAACGCGCCAATCGTGATCTCTTGCAACAGGTCATGACAACCCAGGGGTTTCTGCTCTTTGATCCCGAATGGTGGCACTTCGATCACCCCGACTGGCCCTTCTATGGGTTGCTGAACCTAACTTTTACTGAATTAGCAACAATTCAATAGCACTTCTGTGATCAGTGACAGACAGTTGATAGACCTATTTACGATAACACTATTATCCAGCCTCAAGTAGAATCGGCTTCAATTCCTGTATGGACTAGGATACGATTGCGTCTAGATCAGGTATGGGTCTGGATTTGGCTTAGGCTTCTAGAGTAAATCTAAATAGAATTGAGTAGGCTTGATGCGTATTGCTCAGGTAGTAAGTGACTTGGTGAGTTTTGCTTCCTGGTTAGTCAATTTAAGTGTAATTTCTCTCCTGGGTATTTCTGCATGCGGAGAACAATCATTGACAACCTCTTCAGTGACAATGGAACCTGCTTCAGTTACAGGATCTTCTGAGGTGAGTCTGCAGGTAGTTCGCCCTCCTGAAGTTGTTGATTTTGTCGATCTCGATAGATATCAAGGACTCTGGGACGAAATCGCTAGTTGGGCGGCTTTATATCTTGGTGAGGACAGTCCCCTAAATTTGTCTATTAAAATCGAGGGCAGTTATGGTTGGGACAACCCTCATGTTGCAGGGGGCTAAGCTAGACTATTTACACTGCCTGATGTTCGAGGTCATATATGGCTAACAAAGTCGTTGTTGTTGTAGATAATTCAAATGTCTTTATTGAAAGCCAGAAATTCAGTGCCAAAATGAAGGGCATAGTTAAGCAAAGCCCTACTGATAGAGATCCACAAGATCCATCTTGGCGCATCGATTTTGGAAAGTTACTGCTGGCAGTTTCAGATGGCAGAACCGTTCCACATGCTGTGCTTGTAGGATCAAGACCCTCACAAAATGATACTGTCTGGCAAGCTGCGAAAGAAAATGGCTTCTCAGTAACAGTGCATAACCGCAATGCAATGAACGAAGAGAAAGCTGTTGATACAGAGCTTGTTGCTCAAGTGACTGAAATTATTTGTACTGCATCAGAGGTGATGGATTTAGCTATTCTCTCTGGAGACAGAGATTTTATACCCCTGGCAAGTGTCGCCTATCGACGGCATTGAATAGTTGAAATGTGGGGCATTCAAGAATGCTTACAATCCTGCTGGTCGGAGGGCAATGGAGGTTGACTTTATCAAACCACTTGATGACATTTCAATGAAATAAGCATGTGTGCGTATTCCTATCCTTAAAATGCGGTTTTAGAAGCTAATCTGTTCTCCTTCCAACTTCAAATTATTCATATCTCCACATGAGAGTAGTGATATGCCTTTAAATGAACTGCTTCCTACTGTTGCTCAGTTGTCACACCAAGATAAGTTACGCCTGATTCATTTTCTTCTGCTTGCAGTAGCCAAAGAGGAAGGCTATGAACTACAAACACCTGAGATTCAAACTCAAGAAAATTTATTATTAAAACAGTTAGAAGCCACTGAAGCAGTTGTTTGGTCGCCCTATGATGCTGATGAAGCCGCCCAAACCCTCTCTGAACTTCTAGTGACAGCAAGGCAAGAGGGAAATGCTTAACGGTCATCGATTTCCTTTCATCAAACGCACTAACAATATCGGGCTGTCCAGTGTAATGCCCTATCTGCCAATGACGCTGAGCTATAGAGATCACTCTCTAAAGTTAATGGCTTTGCTAGACACTGGTGCAAGCGTCAATGTATTACCTTATGAAGTGGGCTTACAACTGGGGGCAGTCTGGGAACAGCAGACAGTACCCATCCAATTAAGCGGTAACTTGGCTCAGATGGAAGCACGAGGGCTGGTGCTATCAGGTACTGTTGCTGAATTTCCTCCAGTATTGCTTGCATTTGCCTGGACACAATCAAGAGACGCACCATTGATCTTGGGCCACATGAATTTTTTTGCTGAATTTGATGTGTGTTTCTATCGTGCTGATTTTGCTTTCGAGTTACGTCTGAGAGCAAAGTAGTAGCACCCATAGCCAGCCAGCCAACACTGTGTGGCAGAGGACGGTCAAAATTCCTGGTGGTGATTTCGAGCTGATCTGCCGCCCCTGCACTTCACCGTTATCCTGCCTATTTTTCCATTGGGTGAGTGGGCACCACAGCAACTTATACCCTGCAACCTGATAACAGACTGGGGATCCTGAATGAGTGTAAAGTCCGCCGATTTCAGGGGTTTGAGCGGGAGGCCAGAGCTGTGGGTAGAGTTACGGACTCCGAAACCAATGCCAAGTTAGCACTTACGTTTGAAGGAAGTAGCTTTGAGGAGCCCTACTGGATCATAGACCTGGACGCCGAGAGTTATCAGTACGCAGTGGTCAGTAATCCTCAGCGCACGGGTTTATTTATTCTCAGCCGCCAGCCTACTCTCAGTTCAGTTGTTTTTGAGGGAATTCTGAGACGGCTACTGGATCAGGACTATGATCTGAGTCGGTTGCGGATCACATCTCAGCAGCGCCGTTAACTCTGGTCATAACTTTGCTAAGATCCCAAGCTATGCAAACACTGCACACCGGATGAATGGCCAAGCCCAGGGGCTATCGCGCACCAGATTATGAGGAACGGCGGGATCGGTTGCTGGATTCCATGTTGGATGCATTGGCTCGCCCCAAGTCTTAACTGGCCAGTCTTAGTACCCTGGCAGAAGCTGCTGGCGTGACTACACCAACCCTGCGCCATTACTTTGGCAATCGGGATGGGCTGGTAATCAGCCTGCTGGAGAAAGCTTGCCGCGAGGGAGAGGAGTATTTACAGCATGCTAGACAACCGCAAGCTTCCCTGGCTGAATCGTTGCGAAATTACCTGGATGATCTCGTGGATGGATTTCACTAGGGGGTGGGTAATCTGCATGCGATTGGGTTAACTGAAGGCATGGGACATCAGGAGATGGGTCCGGCCTATCTCACGCTGATGTGGGAACCAACCCTGGAGGCTGTCGAAACTCGCCTAGAGGAACACCAGAACAAGGGCGAACTGCGGGAGTGTGATCGGCGCCAGGCCGCCCTGATGCTAGTGAGTCCGGTATTGTGGGTGCTTTTGCACCAGTACAAGTTAGGGGGGATCACCACCCGACCTCTGAATATGCAAGAATTTCTGGATCAGCAGGTCCAGGCATTTGTCCGGGCTTACGCGGTTGGAGCTTCTACTTAGCCTCCATCCAGTTCGATCCTGCACGAATATCAACAGTTAGAGGAACAGAAAGGGACATCGCTCCTTCCATGGCTTGGCGGATGATCGGCTCCAGATCCTGCCATTCCTGCGGATCCACTTCAAACACCAGTTCATCATGCACCTGCAACAGAAGTTTGGAGGAGAACCCCCGCAGGCGTTGGGCCAGAGTCACCATGGCGATCTTAATAATGTCAGAGGCGGTGCCCTGGATCGGGGCGTTGACTGCTGCTCTCAATTCAGCTTGTTTGCGGTAACCCGTGAGGTTACGCAGTTGGGGGAAGTAACGCCGTCGCCCCAGCAGGGTTTCCACATAGCCAAGTGAGTCCACCTGCTCTTCTGTGGATCGCATATAGCTGAAAATATGGGCGTATTGATGGTTGAATTGCTGGATGAAGTGACGGGCATCCGCCTGAGAAACCCCTGCCGCTCGCGCAAATCGCTGTGCCCCCATCCCGTAGATCACGCCGTAGTTGATCGTCTTGGCCAGGCGGCGTTCTTCAGAGGTGATCTCGTCTTTATCGAGAAGCAGTTTAGCCGTGAGGGTGTGGACATCTTCACCCGCGTTGAAGCCCTCAATCAAGGTGGTTTCCTGAGCCAGATGCGCCAGGATGCGTAGTTCGATCTGAGAGTAGTCAGCGCTGACCATCAACCAGCCTTCCTCAGGAATAAAGGCGCGACGGATACGGCGGCTGAACTCGGTGCGGATGGGGATGTTTTGCAGGTTGGGATCGGAGGAGCTGAGACGTCCGGTGGCGGTCACAGTCTGATTGAAATGAGTGTGAACACGACCAGTATCTGGACGAACCAGTTGGGGCAGGGCATCGACATAGGTGGATTTGAGTTTGGATAGAGTGCGGTAACTGGTGATGGTGTCAATCACAGGATGATCCCCTTCCAGTTTTTCCAGTACAGCAGCATCGGTGGAGTACTGACCACTTTTGCTTTTGCGAGTTTTTTGGGTGGACAGACCCAGCTTTTCAAATAGGATTGTGCCCAGTTGTTTAGGGGAATTGAGATTGAATGCTTCCCCTGCCTGCGTGTAGGCCTCTTGCTCCAGCCCGGTGAGTTCCTTCTGCAATTGCTGGGAAAACTGCTGCAGAAAGTCCACATCAACGCGGATCCCCTGCCATTCCATATCCTCCAGGACCAGAGCTAAAGGGAGTTCAATCTGATGGTACAGGTTCCACAATTGCGGGTTTGCCTGCAGTTTCTCCTTCAAGATCGGCACCAGTTGCAGCGTGGCATAAGCGTCAGCACCACAGTACTTTGCCACCTCGGGAATGGAGATCTCGGCAATTGAGTGATTTTTACCCACCAGTTTCTTGTAACTTTGCATGGGCAGGTTCAGGTACTGTCCCGCCAGATCGCTGAGGCTGTGATTAGCCTCCGGATCGAGGACGTAGCTAGCCAGCATGGGATCGAAATCTACGCCCTGAACCGTGATCCCTTGAGCTCTGAAGATCGCCAGATCAAACTTGCAGTTTTGCATCACCTTGGGGGAAGTGGGATCTGCCCAGAGCTTGCCCAGGGACTGCTTCACCTGATCCAGAGTTAAACACTGTCCATCATTGTGGCAAATGGGAATGTAAGCCACCTCTGAGAAAGACCAGCAGCAGCCTACTCCCACCAACTGGGCATCTCGGGGGGTAAGACTGGTGGTTTCAGTGTCCCAGGCGATCATCTCTCTGTGGTTTGACAGGGTTTGCACCAGCTGTTGTAATTTCTCTGGAGTATTAATGATCTGGACTGGAGGAACTTCTGAAGTGGGGAGGGAAGCAAAATCAAACCAGAGGGCATCTTCAGCATTAGCCAGATGCACAGGCTCCACATCCATGGAGATCTCGGCCTCTGTAGCATGGGTTTGAGCGGGACCTGGCGTGATCACGGGTTGTCCGCCGAAGGTGATCTGCAGCTTTTCCACCTTGGAGATCATGCTGTGAAATTCCAGTTTCTGCAGAAGCGGGATCAGATGCTCCTGATCAAATCCGGTTAACTTCATCAGATCCCAGTCCAGAGGGATAGGGACATCCAGTTTGATGCGAGCCATAAATTGCGAGTGCTTGGCTGCTTCCTGCCCCTCCTGTAGCCGTTTGAGCATGGCCCCCTTGATTGAGTCCAGCTGCTGGTAAATACCCTCCAGACTTTCATACTCAGAGAGCAGTTCAACGGCTCGCTTCTGCCCGATCCCTTTTACCCCCGGAATATTGTCGGAGCTATCGCCACAGAGGGCTTTGTAGTCCACCACCTGCCAGGGCCAGATCCCCAGTTTCTCTTTCACCTGCTCGGTGCCAAATTCCGTCACCCGATCCTTGCTGTTCAGATGCAATACATGGATCTTTTCGTCTTTATCAATGAGTTGAAATAAATCCTGATCCCCACTCAAGATCTTGACTGGCAGGGTGGACTGAGCCTGGATGGCCAGGGTTCCTAAAACGTCATCAGCTTCGAACCCAGGAGCCATGAGCAGGGGAATATTGAGGGCGGTTAGGAGTTCCTGCAGGTTCTCGATATCGGGAATGAATTCCGGAGGGGTTTCGGGGCGACCTGCTTTGTAGGTTTCATCGGCCTCATGACGAAAGGTGGGTTGGCGAGTGTCAAAAGCAACGGCCACATGACTGGGCTTATACCGATCCAGAACCTCCAGCAGGGCCTTGAGAAAACCGAAACAAACGCTGGTGGGGATCCCTGTAGACGTACGCAATCCTCCCTCACGGCTGTAGGAAAAGGCATAGAAGGCGCGATAGGCAAGGGAGTGGCCATCCACAAGCAGGAGCAAAGGGTTGGTGGGATCGGTTGGGGTTGCCACAGTGGCTGAGACTAACTCGATGTTCCTAATGGTAACGCCTCAGATCGAAACACGGCCTTCAACCCTGGCAGCTCTGCCTCAGGAAAAAAGCTGATCAAAGACTTTCGTGAAAAAGCACCGGACTGAACAACTCAATTACTGTTCAGCGATCACAACCTGATTTCTGCCTTGAGTCTTAGCCTTGTACACTGCTTGATCTGCCGCATTTACCAATTCAGTCAAGGACTTGTACGCAGGAAAATCAGCTAAGCCACAGCTAAAAGTGACATGAAAACATCCTGAGACGGATTCATGACATAATTGACTGAAGTCTCTACAGATCTTTGCAAGTATATTGTTAGCAGAATCGCTATTAGTATTTGGCAAAATTGCTGCAAACTCTTCACCCCCATAGCGACCGATACTACTGCCCTGGGGTAGGCGATCATTAAGAAAGGCAGCCAGAGTTTTGATTACGAGATCACCAACAGGATGACCATAAGTATCGTTGATTAACTTGAAGTGATCGAGGTCAAACATGGCGAATACCAGAGAGTCAGCTCGGCGATGAGCTTTATCGAGTGCATGGGCCAGGTCATCCACAAGCGCACTGTGATTCAGTAAGCCCGTCATACTGTCTCGGTTCATCATTGCATCGCCATGCTCCGTTGTCGTTTCCAGAAGCATTTCCAGATCGTTGATCTCAGAGTGGAATTGCTGCTTCATCTTTTCAATCTGGGCTTTGATAGACTCAGAATGCCTTATAGAATCTTCCAGTTTTGCTTCTAGCTCTTTGATTTGCCCTGTAAGTTTTGTCTTCTGTTGTGTCCAGGGCTATTTCATTCTAAAAATGCGCTTGAGCGTGTCTAGACCAAATTTACA
>CAYMOX010000017.1:0-69423 GCA_964392245.1 uncultured bacterium | reverse complement strand
CTGTCAAAATATTATTCTCCATCCTGATCTACCCACGTTTTTCAGCAAACCCTAGTTACAGTCCATTCATCGAACAGGGAACAAAAAGTTGAAGAGGTAAAAGACTATTTCTGTTAAAAATAATACCTCTATCTCAGTATTAGTCTAGATTCTTGTAGCAAAGATATCATCGGCAACTTGGCGGATTCTGATCAGCAGGGGTACGTTTTTTGGCGCAGTCCCCTTTTCCCGTAGCGGAGTAACTGCCCCCTGTATGGCCTGCTCCAGACCTGTTTTCTAAAGGATCAAGCGACCGTAGGTTCTGAAGGACAGATAGCGCCAGAGGACACGGCGCGTATTGTTGGGCATCGGGACATCACTGCGCAATTCTCCTGCTTCCGCAACCCGGATCACCTGGCGAGCCTCCTCCAGCACTGTGGCAGGATACTGTTGAATCAAGGCTTGAAAGCGAGAATAGTCTTCAAGCGTTTGCAACTCGGCAGGCATTGGTAGATCCCCAATGGCAATTTTCAAGTCTGTTGTGTTGGCGTCAATTCCATTCAACCCCCCCAGGTAAATGGATTGATCAGGAAGCGGGTCACCGGGACGCAGGCGTTGAGCTGGAGGACTGAAGGAGTTTTGCGCTGGCGAAGGGGTTGGAGGGGAGACCGGAGTTGGCGGAACAGACTCGGACGGGGAAGGGAAAATCTTATCTTTGCACAGCTGTAGGGCTTCATCCGGATTGGTGCCACGAGCTACCTCGACCTCAATACATTCCAGCAAAGCCGGATCTTGAGCCAGGGTCTCCAGAGGAAACGCCAGTAAAACCAACCAGGACCAAAACCCAAACTGAAGCCATCTTAAAACAGCGTAAGTGTATGGAAAACCAGCACCACTCTTATACATACACCCGCCAATGGAATGACGAAAGATAGTATAGCTTAGCCCCCATGAGCTGTCATTCAAAGCATCCACCAGGACCGAATCCGCGCTCCATCAGAATGTCCCTTTCTACAGGCGAGGACATTAAAGGTTTGATCAGGCAATTCCACAGTTGAAATATTGATTGGAGTCAGAGAAAACAGGTTAATTCTGTAAAGATCATAGCCAGGAAATAGAGAAAGTAACCGTAAACGTTCAGATCCTAATTCTCGGCTGATTTCAAAAAGAATAAATTCACAGATTTGTGCCTGAATCAGGTTCGTCATTCCCTCAAGCACCAGCGGTTCTGCTCCCTCGGTATCAATTTTTAGCAGCCGGATCGAGTCCGGTCGTCGGGGCCAGTCATACTCATCAAAGCGAATGGTTTCGATCTCTTCTCTCGGTAAAGCGGATGCTTCGCTATCCATTGGCCGGAGGGTGGCTGCCCCCTGATTGATGGCAGACGGAAAGACAAGTTGGGCTCGACCGGCTCGATTGGAGAGGGCCAGTTTCTCAAGCTGAATATTTCTCAGGCCATTCACTTCAATATTGCGCCTGATCAGACCACAGAGAACCTCAGACGGCTCAAAGGCCAGCACCTGACCCTGATCCTGCACCAGCTGGGCGGCCAGGATCGAAAACCAGCCAATATTGGCTCCCACATCCACAAACGTATCGCCGGGGCGCAAAATTTTCCGCAACAGCCGTGTCTCTCGAATTTCCCAATAGCCCAGATAGTAAATACTGCGCTGGATATATTCGCGATAATTGCTGATCTCGAACTTTGCCAGATTATAGCGATCCCGAACCAGGGTGGGGTGCTCAGGATACTGAACCAGATCTCCATAACGATTGAGGAATCCGTAAAGGACTCGCCCCGGAAGACTCAGGCGACGCACAATTTGCTGGATCAAGGCGGCATCAACTTTGGGCATTGGTGTCTTCTCTCCCCTCCCGAGTTCACAAGTGGGGTCAACCCACCCCCAACACTGACCACCAGGGTTTCTGAATCTACCCATGCATGGTCAATCGGACCAGGGTGGGGATCGGAAAACCTGAGAGGCTTCAGGTAAAACACTTTATCTTATGCCAGTTGCCTTGTTCATCACGACAGTAATAACAGCCATTCCACCAGGTACACACCTCGTAGGACAGGAGAAGGCTGGCATCTCCCAATTTTTCTGCCACCTCATCCCACTGGTTACGGGGTAAGCGTTCTGCAATTTGTTCCAGATTCTGTTGCAGTTCCTCAGAAAGGTGAGAGGGATTCATAAGCAGGCCTCCGCTGCGAAGGTGTTTTCTGATACGTATGCCAGGATCCTAGCCAGCAAAGCCAACCCGAAAAGCAGACTTCAGGATTAATTTACTTCACCAGCCCTGCTGATCGGTCTCTTTCCTGTTTTCCTCCCTCTGCCTGGGATATTTGCTCTTGCCTTATGGGCATGATAGGAAAGCAATAGTCGTCTTTTCTACCATGGTCAACCTGATTGCTGCCATAGCTGCCTACTGTTGCCAGCCCGCGACGGCAGTAGAATCAGCCCGTGTGATCCTGCGTCGGCCCAAAGCCACACTGGCTCTTCTAAAGATCATGCCCCCCCTCCCCAAAGAAAGCCTTCAGGACCCTGCCGTGATCTATATCTACCCCACCGCCTTTGTGCAGTGGTCGCGCTGTATGCAGGGGCTGGCGGCCTGGGATGGGTTGCCTGTGCTCAGTTATGCCGACTATCTGGCTCAGATCGAAACCCAAAATTACCCCACTGACCTGGCGGAGCAGGCATCCTAGACACAGGGATCTGGGGGTCTAACGCCGGTAACGGAGCAATTCACAGACAAGGTGATGACGGAGCTGAGGCAGGAGATTGCGCAGATAAAGTAGCTGTTGAGGAGACAGATCCTGCTTCTGCCAGCGGGCGGCATCCATTCTCAACCGCACCGAATGGGAACGACTGTGCAGGGAATGGCTACGCAAACGCACCGCCTGACTGCGCAACTGCAGGGGCTGACTTCTGAGGGGAAGGAGGCGGCGGCAAATCTGTAAGGAAGGATGCATCAACCCAAGTCCTGAAGAGATCCCAAGTTACTCCTCATCTTATCTTGAACCCCATCCCCAGCGGCAGAGAGCATTTCCCAGCCGATCTCGCCAGGAGGGAGGCTGTTGCAATCCTTCTCTGTCGGCAGACTCCAATAGATAGCGGCCCAGCGGAGCCAGACGAAAACTATCCGTAATCCCCTGTCCATCCACCTCTCGCCGCAGGATCCCCACCTGGATCAGCCAGAACAATTCCGTTTCTGCCTGTAGCTCTGAAAGCAAGTGCTGACAATACTGGGCATGGACACCAGCAATGCCGGAGATCTGGGCAAGTGAAACCCCGCGCCACCGCACCGCCTGGAAAAAATTCAGCCGAAAGGGAGAACAACGCCAGGCCCGCAGAGCGCGCTCAATGGCTGGGTCCGGATACTGCCACATCAGTTTTTTTGTCTGCATTCACGGTTACAAGGGGAAGCGGGTAAGCAGAGAATGATGTTAAGATAATTTACATTATGATACTGATCATCGCGATTGTTATTGGATTAGTTTTTTGGGCGCTGCAGCTGATGGAGCAAGCTTACCAGCGTCAGGAATTCTCACGCATGCTGGCGGGAACGCTGGTTGCCGTTGCTGCTGCCGGAACCCTGACCACTTATTTCCTGATGAGTGATTACATCGCTTACCTCTCCCAAGGCCAACCTTCTGCCTCTCAACTCGAATCTATCGTCTGGCTGGTGGATGAAGCTGGATGACCCCCCTGATCTGGGGGGCAGGATGGGTTTCTACAAGCCTAAGGATCTATCTCACGTGCGGTTAAAGCAGCCCTAACCAGGAAGCAACGCCCTGGCCCGTTACAGCCTCGATCACAACAGCCAGCAGAAATCCGATCATGGCCGCGCGACCATTGAGGCGCTCAGCGTATTCATTAAAGCCAAACTTAGGCTCAGAGATGTTGGGATTAGACATCGGTCGACTCCGGTAGAGATCAGCTTCATACTAATTTACATTTATTTAAGATTCAACAGCGGGTTGAGTCTCAACTGCAGCGATCAACTGGCGAGCCAGAGGAATGGCAGCTTCATAAGCTTTTCCCTGGTGAAGATATAGGGTGAGTACCCAGCGAGGAACAGCAACGGGCCAGAAGGCCGTCAGCCAGGCCTGAAAATCCTCAGCCAGCAGAGGTTGATGCGGTTGAAAGGTAGATGCACGCAGGATCGTGCCCGATTTGGCAGCAACCTCCAACCCAGGGGGGGCAATCCCTGCACAGGTGCCCAGCTGAGTCGCCAGTTGCATGCCCTGATGCAGTTGTAACCAGATGGTGGGGGCGAGAGGAACTGAAGGCAAAGTCCTCCAAGAAGTGGAGAGGGACTGCCCCTGCAACGCGATGTGGGTCGTGAGTTGTAAAAGCTGGAGAGGTCCGATCTGAATCGCTGGATCGTCGCCCACGGCCAGGCCGAGCACTCGCTCGGGTCCAACAGACGGAAGCTCCAGATCAAACTGCCGCAGTCCGGCCAGCAGACGTCCCACTCCCAATTCCAGACCCAGTTGATAGAAATGCAGATTACAGGAATGGGCCAGAGCTTCGCTCAGGGTGAGTGCCCCATGCCCCGCCGATTGCCAGCAGATCAGCCTCTGGCTGCGATGAAAGGGATGAGGCATCCAGCCTGGACAGGAGATCCGCCGCTGACTATTGGTCACTCCCGCCTGCAATGCTGTGGCTGCCGTTACCAGTTTGAGAACTGATCCCGGTCGGGTATGGATGCGGCTCACCTGTTCCTGATGCCAGGCCCTGTGCAGTCTCCCGCTGGATAGATCCAGGATCAGAGCACAGTCCCGGGGATGTGGCAGAGGATCCCCGGATGGACGTGCCCAGCCCTGCGATGCTGCCGGAAGCGCCAGGCTGGTCGCCATCAGTCCCTGGGACACCTGCCGTCGTCGCCACATCCTGGACATTGATCACCCTGGGGTTTGAGAGTCACGGGAACGGTGTAGCTGCCAGCTGAGCAAGATCACGGGCAGCATTCCCACCAGCACGATCATCAGAGCTGGAGCTGCCGCTTCGGCCAGGCGCTCATCGGAAGCCATCTGATAAGCCCGCACCGCCAGGGTGTCAAAATTAAAGGGACGAATCACCACGGTGGCAGGCAGCTCTTTCATCACATCCACAAACACCAGGATGGCAGCGGTCAGGATCCCTTTCCACAACAGGGGCAGATGAATATGCCAAAACGTGCTGGTGGATCCATGCCCCAGGCTGCGAGCCGCCTCATCCAGATGCTGTTTCAGCTTACTTAGACTGGCCTCAATCGTGCCAAAAGAAACCGTTAAGAAGCGGACCAGGTAGGCATAGATCAGGGCGATTACCGTTCCACTCAACAAAAAGGTGCTAGAAAGCCCCCACTGCTGCTGCAGCCAGGTATTCACCATCTGATCCCAGCCCCCCAGCGGGATCAAAATACCGACCGCAATCACTGAGCCCGGAACCGCGTACCCGATTGTGGCCATCCGCGTTAGCGAGTGCAAAAACAGACTGGGGTAGAGCCGCCGTCCGTAGGCCAGGATCAGGGAGAGGAAAACCGCCAGACCTGCGGTCACCGTCGCCAAGATCAGGCTATTGCGAGCAAACGACCAGAACCGGGCCGTCAATAAGTCCTCCCCATGGTCGATCACCATCCCCACAAGGGCAGCAGCGGGGAGCAGAAACCCCAGCCCAATGGGAAGGACGCAACTTCCCCAGGCCAGGATCCTCCGCCAGCCCTGCAGCAGATAAGGGGCACCCCCTCCCCGTCCGGATTGAAAATAACGGGCCTGACGCCGCGACCAGCGTTCCAGCAGCAGCAGAAACAGAACCAGCATCAGTAACAGCGCTGCCAGTTGGGTGGCCGCCACCCGCTCCCCCATGCCATACCAGGTGCGAAAGATCCCGGTCGTAAACGTCTGCACCCCGAAATATTCCACTGTGCCATAGTCATTCAGAGTTTCCATCAGCACCAACGCCAGCCCCGCCACAATCGAGGGTCGGGCCAGGGGCAGAGCCACTGTCAAGAAACTCCGCCAGGGACCACAGCCAAGGGAACGACTCACCTCCAGGGTTCCAGCAGCCTGCTCCAGAAACGCCAGACGGGTAACCAGATAGATGTAGGGATAGAGGACCAGGATCAGCATGCCGATCGCTCCCTCCAGGCTGCGGATATTGGGGAACCAGTAGTCGTCTACACCCCAGTCAAACCAGTGGCGCAGCGCAGTCTGGATCGGACCCGAAACCTGCAGGAGATCGGTGTAGGTGTAGGCGAGAACGTAAGCAGGAGCCGCGAGGGGCAGGAGCAATGCCCATTCAAAAAAGCGGCGTCCCGGAAACTGGCACATGGTGACCAGCCAGGCGGTAGTCACCCCGATCAGCAGAACTCCGGCCCCCACCCCCAGCGCCAAAACGAAAGAATTTCTAAGGTAGCGGGGTAATACGGTGCTGGCCAGGTGCTGCCAGATCTCTCCGGTCTCTGCCCACAGACTGGTCAGGACAACCCCGATGGGAATGATCACCAGCACCGCGATCCCCAGGGCGGCTCCCCCCCAGATCCGCGCCGTCAAAAACTGAAACCGGACGGAAGCCGCCGTCTGAGCTCTTGCAGTGGACCCAGAGGAAGTAGCATCACTCGATTTCATGGTGGGTCCAGGAGAAATAGGGATCCATACAACTCCAGTCCATGCATCAGTGGAGACAGAATCGGATTTAGTCTAGTTTAGAATCCGACATTCCTGGTCCGGAATTGCTGGATCAGACCTCCCTGAAGTTGAGCTATGATGGGGAACAACTTAATGAAAAAAATTTTTAGTAGATCTGCCTGGCTGCCCTTATGTCCCCAGCTCTTCTTACCCTTTGTCAGGTCAGCAAGAACTTTCCCTACTGCCCTCATCCCGCCCTTGATCAGATTAATCTTGAGCTGCAGCAGGGAGATCTTCTGGGGGTGCTGGGCCCTTCTGGATGTGGCAAAACCACGCTGCTGCGCCTGATCGCCGGATTTGAGCAACCGGATCGGGGCACGGTGGAGTTGAATGGGCGGCAAGTTGCCTGTCCGCAGTTCAGTTTGCCCCCAGAGCAACGGGGGATCGGGTTGGTGTTTCAGGATTACGCGTTGTTTCCTCATCTCACGGTGTTGGAGAATATCCTGTTCGGACTCAGGCCGTTTCGCAACCACTCCAAGGCGGCGGCCATCGCCCGAGCTCGGGAGGTTCTGAATCTGGTGGGCCTGGAAATCTTCAAAGATCGCTACCCCCATCAGCTTTCAGGAGGGCAACAACAGCGGGTGGCTCTGGCTCGGGCTCTGGCCCCTCAACCCCAATTGATCCTACTGGATGAACCCCTGAGCAACCTGGATGTGCAGGTGCGCCATTACCTGCGA
The DNA here is from genome assembly GCA_964392245.1 of uncultured bacterium. GTDB lineage: Bacteria > Cyanobacteriota > Cyanobacteriia > Thermostichales > Thermostichaceae > JAAUUJ01. The sequence continues at coordinate 62,094 of CAYMOX010000017.1, read as the reverse complement.
GATGAAATCCGCAACATTCTCAAGGACACAGGCACAACCGCCATCTTTGTTACTCATGATCAGGAGGAAGCCCTGGCCATTTCCGACTATGTGGCGGTGATGCAGCAGGGACGCATTGAGCAGCTGGCCGCTCCGGAGCTGATTTATCGTGAACCTGCCTCCCGCTTTGTGGCCGAATTTGTCACGCAGGCCAATTTTCTCAGTGCTCGCCGTCGGGGGGGGGTGTGGGAAACTGAGCTGGGAAGTTTTCCTCTGCAGGAGATCAAGCAAGCTGGAGAGCGGGTCCATCTCATGATCCGCCAAGAGGATCTGCTGATGCAGCCGGATCCCCAGGGGCAAGTGCAGATCCGGGCCTGTCAGTTTTTGGGGCGGGAGTACCGCTACTGTTTGCTGGCGGAGTCAGGCCGGGAATACCATGTGCGCAGCCAGGACAAGCTACCGGTGGGGAGTCGCGTCCGACTGAAGGTGGCAGAGCAAGGTTACCGCATCTTTGCTTAGGTGGACGTCGCCGTGGGACTGGGCTCCTCCTCCATGAGGAGAGTCTGGGTAAGTTTTTCAGCGATGGCAGCAATCCAGGCCTGATCGCGAGGGCTGAAGCTGCGGGGGGTGTCGGCTCCCAGAATCAAGACCCCGTGTTCCTGTAAAGGCTGACAGAGAATCGCCTGCGTGTTTTCAGGAAAAACCTCTGTAAATTCAGATCGAGCCGGAAAGAGCTTTAGATCCACCAGATAGACAGACCGTTGCGTTTGTTGTACGCGAGTGACGATGGAGGCAGGCTCTAGGGTTGATTCCGCGCTGGGAAAGGTCCCTCGCCGCAGGATCTCCTGCCCTTGCCAGAGGATCAACAGGCTGCGGGCCGCCGTTAACTCTAGAAGTGAGTGGGAACTCCAGCCCAGTTCCAGTCGTTGGGAGGCAGTGAACACACCCCGGAAGCACAGCTGATAGTCTCCTCGCAACTCGGTGGATGCTGGGGGCAGGGGCTGGATCTGGTGCCAGAGTAATCCTGTCAAGATCAGGAGAGCACTGAGGATCACCCCCAGGGCATCGGCGCGGGACTGGCTGTTGACCAGCTCGGGCGTAAACACCAGCCGGTTGATCAGCAACAGGCTTCCCCCCAGAATACCCGCCATCAGCGGCAGGCGGCGGATCCAGAGTCCCTCAGGTGCTGGCCTGGACATCGTCTCCCTTAATAGAAATGGGCAACAGGGAACTAACCAGGGCGACCGCAAACCACCAGAGCATCTGGATCTGGGGCCGATACCAGACGGGATCGAAGAGGGCATTCACCAGCATGCCCGCCATCGCCGCCAACCCCACCGCAATCCAGAGGGCCTGGTACCGATCCTGCAGCAACAGCAGCTGCCACTGTTTCCACCCCTGCCACCCCAGCACAAAGAGCATCCAGCCAAACACCAGCAATCCGGGGATCCCCACTTCCACCGCCAATTCCAGGGGGAGAGAGTAGGTACTCAGGGCTGAGTAATCCGCCCGCTGGTAGAGGGGATAGACACGGTTAAAGGCATCATTGCCCGGACCGATCCCCAGCCAGGGAAAATCGCGGATCATGTCCAGAGAGGAGAGCCAGACATTGAGGCGGAAGTTATTGCTGCTGTCCTGTCGCCCCGCAAAGATACTCAGCAGTCGCACCCGCAAGGAATCCACCTGCGTGATCACCGCAATTAGCATCACTGTCGATGCCCCTCCCAGACTGATCAAAATATTGCGGCGCCAGGCGGGGGGCCGATCCACCGTAAACCAGAAAACACTCATGACCACCATCACTGCCGTTGCCGTCATGCCTCCCAACCAGGCAGCCCGACTATAGGTGAGCAACAGACAGAGGAGATTCAGCCCCCCAATCCAGACAGCCAGAAGCCGTACACCCCAGCGACGATAGTAGAGGGCGGCCCCCAGGGAGAGGGGGATCAGGGGCACCAGAAATCCGGCATAGAGGTTGGGGTTACCCAAATAGCTGTAGATGCGGGTGATGTCCGCCAGGGGGGAGTTGGGATCCACCCAGGTGGCCGTCTGCACCACACCGTAGAGATGCTGCCGCAAGCCGTAGAGGTTGAGGAACAGACTGGTGAACAGCAGGACCCATACCAGTAAGGTGCGGTAACGCGGATCTCGCAGCAGGTGATCCAACCCCAGAAACCCGATCAGGTAAAGAGTGAGTTTGATCCAGCCTTCCGTGGCCTCAGCCCGCACGGGAGAAGCTAGGGTTGCCAGGGTTGCCAGCAGCCAGAATCCCCCCAGGAGCAGATGCACAGCCGTGAGAGCCGGAGGCTGTTTCATCCCCAGCAGGATCACCAGTGCTGCTAAGAGGAGCAACAACAAGCCTAGAGGAGTGGTGGAGGCCTGGGAGGAGAGAAGGAAATACACACTTGTCGTCAGGGCAAGCAGGGGATCGAGAAGGCGCAGTAGCCAGCTTTCCTGTTCCCAGGGATGGAGCCAGCCCAAGGTCCGACTCAGAAGACTGGCCTGCCACCAGCGCTGCGCATCCAGACGAACAAGGGCCAGAGTATCCCCCAGCAGCTGAAGTTGATCGAGGAAAGGAACCCTAGGCTTAGGTGGAGACAACTCGGACATCCAGCACTGCTCCACGCATTTTGTAATCAAAGGTTTCAATTTCCAGCGCCGTCCCAATCTTGACTTTGCTGGATCCAATCGTGACGATCTGATTGGAGATCTGCACCGGACTGGAGAGGGTGAGGATCACATCGACGCGATAGGGCTCTGTATAGTAAATCTTTTCCACCCGTCCATCGGGAAAAGACAGGGGCTGCACCTTTTCAAAAAATTCCACGCCAGTGACCTGGACCTCGGTGGACGACTGATTATCCACTTTCAGCTCCGCCTCTACCCCCGTCTGAAACACCTCGGGAGAGCGGACACTCATCCCCCGCACGATCATGTCAATTTCAGCGCGACCACTCTGACTGGATCCCACCTGCACCACGCTACTGACCTGACCCCCTGGCAACAAGAGCACAACTACCACCGTCAGGGCGATCAGGACCAGGGCTCCAACATCCAAAAGCCGGACCAGTCTGTTGACCATCCGCCTCCCCATACCATCACCAGAAACCACCGCCCACCATCATAGTGAAAGGAAGAACGGTTGGGAACACAGCATCAGCTCTGGACTGGGGAAGCCGGGGGTGCAGAGATCAGGTAGCCGCAGGCGTGCTCCCCATCCACCTGCCAGTTAATACGCTCCACCGTACAGTCCTTGAGGGCAAAGGCAAACATCTCCAGCTCATGGCCGCAGACACTGGGAAAACTGTGGGCCACCTGGGAAATGGCGCAGTGATGTTCCGTGAGCATAAATTGCTGAAGGTCGGAATCTGCAGCAGTGATCGGATAGAATTCCGCCATATAGCCTTCCGCACGGCGCAGATCCACCAGCATCGCCACCCGCTCCTCCAGTGATCCGGTTCCCAGTTTGCGCCGGTAGTCTTCAGCTTTGCGTTCCCACTGACGTTGCAGGATGGATCCCATCTGATCCGGTCCCACCGTATCCGCCAGAGTAGTCAGGAGATCAACCGCAAATTCGTCGTAGGCAGCGGGAAACTGGGCTTCGCCCCGAGAGCTAAGAAAATACTGGTGCTGGGGTCTACCCATCCCAACGGTGGCGGCACGGTGGGAGATCAACTCTTCTTCTTCCAGATCTTTAAGGTGGCGGCGAATGGCCTGTGGCGTGATCTGGAGATGCTCTGCCAGAGATTGAGCCGTGGCTGCCCCCTGTTTGCGCAAAAAGATCAGAATGGACTGCTTGGTGGAAGGTTGCTGCATGGAAATCATGGGGGGCACCTGCGGAAGCGAACAGAGAGGAAAATTGGCGGCTCAGTTATTTTGACAATTAATTCGTTTCTAAAGTAACCTGCAATTAGGTTAAGCAACAACCTAGTTGTTTTATTTGAGCTGCCGCCCATGACTGCAACTGTCAAAGCCCTTGTCAATCAACCCTACAAATATGGTTTTGTCACCTCCATTGAGTCTGAAACCATTGGTCGGGGACTGAATGAAGACGTGGTCCGGTTGATCTCCGCCAAAAAGGGAGAGCCCGAGTTCATGCTGGATTTTCGTCTGCGCGCTTACCGACAGTGGCTGAAAATGGCGGAGCCCACTTGGCCGAATGTGCACTATCCCCCAATTAACTATCAGGACATCGTCTACTATTCTGCTCCCAAGCAGCAAAAGAAGCTGAATAGCCTGGAGGAGGTGGATCCCACCCTTCTGGAAACCTTTGAGAAGCTGGGAATTCCTCTCTCAGAACAAAAGCGGCTGTCGAATGTGGCGGTGGATGCCATCTTTGACAGTGTGTCTGTGGCCACCACCTTCCGCGAAAAATTGGCCCGCGAGGGGGTGATCTTCTGTTCCATGTCCGATGCGATCCGTGAGTATCCGGAGTTGCTGCAGAAGTACCTGGGCAGTGTGGTGCCTGTGGCGGATAACTATTTTGCTGCGCTTAACTCTGCGGTGTTCAGTGACGGTTCCTTTGTCTACATTCCCGAGGGGGTGCACTGCCCCATGGAACTTTCCACCTATTTCCGGATCAATAATGGGGAGTCTGGCCAGTTTGAACGCACCCTGATCATTGCTGAGCAGGGCAGCTATGTCAGCTATCTGGAGGGCTGCACGGCCCCCATGTTTGACACCAATCAGCTGCACGCGGCGGTGGTGGAATTGGTGGCGCTGGACAACGCTGAGATCAAATACTCCACAGTTCAAAACTGGTACGCTGGGGATGAAAATGGCAAGGGTGGCATCTATAACTTCGTCACCAAGCGCGGTCTCTGTCAGGGTGTGAACTCTAAAATTTCCTGGACTCAGGTGGAAACCGGCTCCGCCATTACCTGGAAATATCCCAGCTGCGTGCTGGTGGGGGATAACTCGGTGGGTGAGTTCTACTCAGTGGCCCTGACCAACAATTACCAGCAGGCGGATACGGGCACCAAAATGATCCATGTGGGCCGCAATACCCGCAGCACGATCATATCCAAGGGGATCTCCGCGGGTCATTCCCACAACAGCTACCGTGGTCTGGTGAAGATGGCCCCCAAAGCCGAAGGCAGCCGCAACTACTCCCAATGTGACTCCATGCTGATTGGAGATCAGTGCAGTGCCAACACCTTTCCCTACATTCAGGTGCAGAACGATACGGCTCGGGTGGAGCATGAAGCCTCAACCTCCAAGATTGGGGAAGAACAGATCTTTTACTTCCAGTCGCGGGGTATCTCTGCTGAGGATGCCGTTTCCATGATCATCAGTGGCTTCTGCAAAGACGTCTTTAACCAGCTGCCCCTGGAGTTTGCGGTGGAAGCCGATCGGCTGCTCAGCCTCAAGCTCGAAGGATCCGTAGGTTAAACGCACACAGCCATTTCAGGACAGTATTCATGATTGTTGCCGATAGTCAGGTGATTCTCTCTGTGCGAGATCTGCAGGCAGAGGTGGATCAGGTTCCGATCTTGAAGGGATTGACGTTGGAGATCCGGGCGGGTGAGATTCACGCCATCATGGGTCCGAACGGATCGGGCAAAAGTACCCTCTCCAAAGTGTTGGCGGGCCACCCCGGCTATACCGTGACGGGGGGTGAGGTGAGCTACCTGGGCCAGAACCTGCTGGAGATGGAACCGGAGGATCGCTCCCGCGCTGGCATCTTTCTCGCCTTTCAATACCCCACCGAGATCCCCGGCGTGAGTAATGCCGATTTTCTGCGCATTGCCTACAATTCCCGCTGCCGCCAGCTAGGTCAACCGGAGCTGGATGCCTTGGAGTTTGATGACTTTGTGCAGGAGAAGCTGCAGGTGGTAAAAATGGATCCCAACTTTCTGGATCGGAGTGTGAACGAGGGCTTCTCGGGGGGAGAAAAAAAGCGCAACGAGATCCTGCAGATGGCTATCCTGGAGCCTTCCCTGGCGATCCTGGATGAAACCGATTCCGGTCTTGATATTGATGCCCTGCGGATTGTGGCAGCAGGTGTCAATCAGCTGGCCCATGCCGACAATGCCATGATCCTGATTACCCACTACCAGCGGCTGCTGGACTACGTGACTCCTGACTATGTGCATGTAATGGAAGGGGGCCGCATTGTAATTACGGGCGGCAAGGATCTGGCCCTGGAGCTGGAGGAAAAGGGGTATGAGTGGGTGCGTGACACCGATCCAGCAGCGGTTTAATCATCGGGGTGGACATCAACAACCATGACCAATCTATCGACCCAGAAGACCAGCAGCTCCCGTGGACAGCGGTTTTTGCAGGAGATCCTCAGTCACCGTCCTCCTCTGAGCCGCGGTGCGGCAACCCCCTATCTGGAAACGCTGCGATCCCAGGCTGAAGCCCGACTGGGAGAACTGACGATGCCCACGACCCGCGATGAGGACTGGAAGTACACCGATCTTTCTCACCTGCTGCAGCACAGCTTTCAACCTGAATCTCCGCCACCTGATCTGACTCAAGCTGCGCTCCAGAATTATGTCTGGCCAGAGGCGCAAACGTCACGGCTGGTCCTGGTGAACGGTCATTGGATGCCTCAGCTCTCCGATCTCCGTGGTCTACCGGACTCGATTCTGATCCGGCCCCTCAGTCAGATGGATCCCGACCGACTGCAACCTTATCTGCAGAGCATCGCTGCTGCCGACACGTTTACAACCCTCAACACCGCTTGCCTGGTGGATGGAGTGGGGGTGATCCTGCCCCGCAAACTCCAACTGCATCAACCTCTGCACATTCTGTACCTCAATGTTCCTGGACCCCCTTCCCTCCTGAGCCAACCCCGTTGCCTGGTGGTGGCTGAGACCAGCAGTGCCGCTGTTGTGATTGAAGACTTCTGCACCCTGGGATCCGGTCTGAGCTTGACCAATGCCGTCACTGAGATCGCCCTGCAGCCCAATGCTCAGATCCAGCACCTGAAGCTGCACCGCGAGCAGGATCAGGCCTTTCACATCAGTAAAACGGCTGTATCCCAGGCCCGTGATAGTCGCTATCAAGCCAGCACCCTCTCCTGGGGAGGGCAGTTGTCGCGACATACGCTGGAGTTGACCCAGATTGGAGAACAGGCGGAAAGCACCCTACTGGGCCTGGGATTGTTAGCTGAACAGCAGGTGGGGGATACCTACAGCGTTGTGGATCACCGAGCTGCTCATGGCCGCAGTCACCAGATCCATAAGTTGATTGTGGATGAGCGGGCCCATGGTATCTTCAATGGCAAAATGCTGGTGCAGCAGGCCGCCCAACTCACCGAAGCGGCTCAGTCTAGCCGAAATCTGTTGCTGGCCAAGCAGGCCCGCGTGGATACACGACCGCAACTGGAGATTTTTGCGGACAACGTCAAATGTGCCCACGGAGCCACTGTTAGCCAGCTGGAGGAAGACGAGATCTTCTATCTCCTGAGCCGCGGGATCAACCGTGAACAGGCCCAGGAACTACTCACCTATGCCTTCGCTGCCGAGATTATCCAGACCCTGCCCATCGCCTCGATTCGTCAAGCCCTCCGAGATCTGGTGTTGCAGAAGACCCAGCTCCAGGCTGTTGCCACCCCCAGGTGACGGATCTGGAGTTCTGTATTGCAATCTTCAAGAAACCCAGACAAAATCAACATTCCCTCACATTTCTTCAGAAATCCTGGGATAACGAACTCGAAGCGCTCGCACCTCAGGCCGACAGGCAGAGCAACCTCCAGGGAACGATGGGCAAAACCCACCATTGGCAGGCGTTTCAGCTGGTCTCCGTCTGTTGGATACCTCTCCAGGAATGTAACGAACCCCTACATAAGGACTGCGCATATGCGTATGCTATTTAACACTTTCCCTGGCTAATCTGCTTTTATGATGAGAAGCGGTTATTAAATCTTGAAGTTTGGGCACAATGAGGAAGGTCAATCGTCGCATTAATGAGTAAATATTACTAGCATGTTAGCGAACAGCTAGCGGGATCCGATTCAGGAGGAGTGCGATGTTCTCAAGGTTAGCGGAACAGTACCGCCATTATGTGCAGGATCTGGTGATGAGCCTGCAAGCTCTGGCCATTGTTTTGGAACGGCGGGGTTATATGGCCTCTTGCTACACCTGTGGTGACAGCTTTGAGAGTGCCTCATTCATGGTCAGCCTGCGCGAGGGTCATCTGATCCGCTTCCTCGTTTCTGAGTGCACCATTACCTGGACGGAAATGCGGGACGATCGCGAGCTCCTCAAACTGGAAGGGACGGAAGCGATCCGGCAGCTGCAGGAACTGGCGGACATGATTAAGGAAGATATGCTGCCGCAGGTAGAAACTTCGGTGGTGGTGTAATTTCTGAACAGCTGCAGGCGTCATACTGGAGAAAAAGACCTGGTATGTCGCAATGATGTGGTTCTGGTTGATCCTTGGTCTGGGCCTGATTGTTGGCGAATTTTTCCTGCCTGCTCTGGTGGCGGCCTCAGTTGGTTTAGCCGCTCTGGTGGCAGCCGGCGTAGCCTGGTTAGGAGTACCGGTTTGGGTGCAGGGACTGGTGTGGGTGGGGCTTTCTAGCCTGTTGATTCTCGGGACACGGCGGTTGGTGCCCAAAGAAACCTCCCAGCTCGAAGAATCGCGGGAAGCTCGGGCTCTCTCAACGATCCCGGCGGGACAACTGGGACGAGTCGCTTATCAGGGATCCACCTGGAATGCGCGCTGTAGTATCCCATCAATGGAGATTGGTGCAGGCCAGGATCTGTATGTGGTGGAGCGGAAAGGCAACACCTTGGTGGTCATGCCCACTCGCCTGCTGGAGGGATAAGCGCAGAAATGCTAAAAACCTTATGCTTTCTTCGCAGATTGTTTCCTGCCACTGTCTAAGATGGAGCTGAGCTCATCAGGAGGGACTGCCCTTATGCCTGGGATCATCACGGCATTCGTCATCATCAGCATTGGCTACGCATTCAGTTCGGTCAAGATCATCAATCAGGGCTTCGAAGCCTTGGTGGAAAGGTTGGGAAAGTACAAAGGCAAGCTGACCCCTGGTCTCCATTTTATTTTTCCCTTTATTGACAATATTGTCTGGAAGGAAACCATTCGGGAAAAGGTGCTGGATGTACCTCCCCAGCAATGCATCACCTGCGACAACGTTTCCTTAATGGCGGATGCGGTGGTCTACTGGCGGATCACCGATCTGGTGAAAGCTCGCTATGCCGTGGAGGATGTGCAACGAGCCCTGACCAATCTGGTGTTAACATCCCTCCGATCGGAGATCGGTCGCATGGAACTGGATCAGACCTTTTCATCTCGCGCAGAAATTAACGAACGGCTGCTACTGGAACTGGATGAAGCCACCGATCCCTGGGGAATCAAAGTAACCCGGGTGGAGGTCAAGGACATTCAACCCTCGAAGACTGTTCAGGACTCCATGGAAAAACAGATGGCGGCAGAACGGGAAAAGCGGGCAGCCATTCTCAAGTCGGAAGGGGAACAACAGGCCAGCATCAACCAGGCCACCGGGGCCGCCAAAGCCCAGATCCTGCGGGCCGAAGCAGAAAAGCGAGAAAAACTGCTGCGGGCCGAAGGCACCTCGGAAGCGTTACGCACCATTGCCCACGCCTTGAAAGAGGATCCACAAGCGGCCAATGCCCTCCAGTTTCTCATGGCCCAGAGTTATATGGATATGGGGATGAAAGTTGGCAGCCAGCCCAGCTCCAAAGTCATCTTTATGGATCCCAGCTCTCTCCCTGCCACCCTCCAGGGCATGATGTCGATGCTGGAGACCCCGGGCCCCAAATCCGGATCCAGCGAAAAGTCTTACCGACCCTTTTCCACCTCGTCCTATTTGGCCGATCCTGATCCTGCGGATTTTCCACGGCTGGAGTAGTCAAGGATCTTGATCGATCTAAATCAGAATCCATCAGCTCCTCGATGGCAACCTGTAGGTCAGGTGGTGGCGGCCCATGGGTTGAAGGGATGGGTGCGGGTCCATTGCCTATCAGATTTTCCTGAACGGTTGACAGAGCCGGGGCACCGCTGGCTACAACGTCCGGGTCGTGATCCTCACCCTGTGATCATGCGGTTAGAACGGGGACAGTTTTTCCCCAATAAACGCCTCTACCTGGTCAAGTTTGCCGAATTGCAGGATCGCAACGATGCTGAGGCCTGGGTCAAGGCCCAGATCCTGGTCAGTGGTCAGCAACGCCCCCCATTGCAGGAGGATGAGTTTTATTTGCCCGATCTGATCGGGATCCGGGTGGTGCATCAACCGTCGGGTCAATCGCTGGGTCAGGTGGTGGGGATCCTGCCGCTGGGTCAGGATGTGCTGGAGGTCCAGACCGAACAGGGGGGACGACTGCTGATCCCGTTTGTCAAAGCCATAGTCCCTCTAGTGAAGCTGGAAGAAGGGTATCTGGAGGTGATCCCGCCTCCGGGTTTGCTGGAAGGCTTTCTCTCCGAATCAGAACTGCTGCCGTTTATTGAGGATCAAGGGGGTAGGCAATGACAGCGTGGCAACCCACGGACAACTGGAGCTATGAGGCGGCGATTGCGGAGGTGGAAACCATTATTCAACAGATTGAATCGGGGGAACTGGATCTCTCGGAGGTGATCGAGCAGTTTCAGACTGCAGCCCATACCTTGAAGCAATGCGACGCCTATTTAACCCAGAAACAAAACCAGGTGGAGCTGATCATTGAAGAGCTCTCGGATCTGGAAAGCCCCGCCTCTACCCCAACAGATGAAGATCTTGATTTCTAGTCCAGCAGCCGGAGTTGCGATCCCTGGGGACCCCGCTTGACTTCGATCCGGGTGGGGAAAGCATCACGCAGGCTGGGGATGTGAGTGATCACCAGAATCCGAGCAAAGTCAGAGGCCACTGCATTAATGGCCCCGACCAAATGCTGTCGCCCCTGCTGATCCTGGCTGCCAAAACCTTCATCGATCAACAGGGTTTGCAGTTGGGTCCCCGATCGCTGGGTGAGCAGGCGAGAGAGAGCCAGGCGAATGGCAAAGTTGATGCGGAAGGCTTCCCCTCCAGAATAGGTCTCATAGGGACGGGTACTGCGAGCATCGGCAATCAGAATATCGAGGGTGTCAATCAGTTTGGAGGACCGCCGCCCTGACCGCTGAGTGATGAATTGCAAATGCAGCTGACCACTGGTAAGTCGGCTGAGGATCTGGTTGGCTTCTGATTCGACTTCTGGCAGGACATTTTCGATGATCAGGGCAGGAATGCCATTGCGACCGAATGCTCCCATCAGTTCCTGGTAGATCTGGGTTTGCCGCCGCAGTTGTTGCACCTGTTTGACCAGGCTATCTTGCTTCTCCCGCAGTTGTTCCAGCTGTTGCAGTTGTTGCTGTACGGCTCCGATCTGAGCAATCACCTCATCCAGCTGTTGCCGCCGCTCAGTCAAGGTGGTGGCGAGTCCCTGCAACTGGGCCTGGGTTACTGGGGTCAGGCTGGACAGGGTGGTGTGCACTGCCTCCAACTCTTGAGCCGCCTGATCAAAGGTCTGGCGTTGCTGCCGCAGCAGCTTCACTAAGATCTCGACCTGCTCCCGCTGGGGTGCAATCTGTTCCTGGGCCTGGATCAGGGCATCCCATTGCCTGAGCCAATGTTGCTGTTCTGACAGCCGTTCCCGCAGGATCTGATGCTGTTTGACATCGTAGCGCAGGGCCGCCAGCTTCTGATCCAGGGCATGAATTTGCCGATCTAGCTGGTGCATCTGGGTCTGGCCCTCGGTTTCCCGCGTCTGGAGCTGCTGGCGCAGTAGATGCAACTCCTGATTTAACCGTTGCTGATGTTGCTGTGCCCTGTGCCACTCCACCCAGCGATTTTCAGCCCAGCGCCAGCGATGGGTTTCACTGCGAAACAGGGCATGTTCCGCTTCCGAATAGCCGATCTGCTCCAGAGCAATCTCCAGCTCTGTTAGTCGCTGCCGCAGGATAGGGGCATAGGACTCTGCCTCCAGGATCTGTTCCAGTTGCAGGACCTCCTGTTGCCAGCACCTTAATTGCTCCTCCTGATTGCTTCGGGTTTCCAGCTGGTGCTGCAGACGTCCTCGGGTCTGCTGTTGCTGATCCAGAGAACACAGGATCTCGCCCAATCGCTGCACTTCCGACTGCAACACTTCAATTTCGCGGTCAGCCACGGCGAGCTGCTCACGGGTGACAAAAATGTAGGTTTGCAGATCCTGTTGTTCCTGGGTCTGTCGGGTGAGGATCTGAGTTCGGTGTTGATCGGTGAGGGGATGATAGCAAAGGGGGCAGGTCAGAGCTTGGCGAGTATCGGCGGGTTGTTCCCGCAACAGGTCTTGCTGTTCCTGCAGCAGCTGCCATTGCCGTTCTAACGTCCGTAAGCGGTCCTGCAACTGATGGACTAGCAAACGACGTTGCTGTAAGGTTTCCCCCACCTGCTGTTGCTGCCGCCGCTGCTGTTCTAGTTGCTGGATCTCCGCCTCCACCCCCTGGACCGCCTGTTGGATGGAGAGGAGGTGCTGCTGCTGCTCACGCAGGTGTTCAATTTGATGTTGCAACAGATCCCGTCGGGCCTGGCGCTGCTCTTTTTCGTGACGCAGCTGTTGCAGACAATCCTGTCGTTGAGCTAGAAGCGGAAGGGCCTGAGCCTGCCGTTGCTCCTGATCTGCCAGATCTTTCTGGGCTTGGCGATATTTTTTTAAAGCGGCTTCAATGCGCTCTCCTTCCCGCAGCAGAGCCCGATCCGCCTCCTGTTGCGCTTCCAGAGTGGTGAGCTGATTGTGCAATCCCTGAAGATCGAGAAGAAAGTCCTGTTGCTGTTGGGCCCGTTGGGCCTGCAGCTGTTGGCGGTTTTCCATGAGCAGCTGGTGGGTTTGAAACTGCTGATTCAACTCCTGTTCATGACGACGCAACTGCTGATAAGCCTGGTATCCCTCCTGAATCCAGTCTGCATGCCCCACAAGCATCTCCAGATCCTGCAGCAGCTGCTGTTGCTGTCGCCATTGGCCTTCGGTGTGGTTGAGGGTTGCCGAGAGATCCGTCAGTTGCCTAGTTAATTCCTGGTAGCGCTGGTGCTGCTGGCGGCGATGCTCCTCCTGATCCCGCATCTCCTGATGCAGGGCTTGATCGCGATCCTGGTCGGCTTGCAATTGCTGCTGCCGTGCCTGTAATCGCATCAGTTCTGCCTCCAGTCGAGGCTCCTGGGCCCGTTGAGCCTGTATCTGATCCAGCTGCCCCTGGTACATATCCACCTGCACTCGGGTGGTGCGAGCGCGTTCTCGACATCGTTCTGCCATCAAATCGTACTGCCCCAGCTTCAGGATCTCCGCCAGGATTTGTTTGCGCTCACTGGCCCGTTTGAGGGTAAATTCATCCGCCCGCCCTTGGCGAAGATAGGCAGAGTTAATAAAAGTCTCGTAGTCCAGACGGAGCTGGGCCTGCAAGGCCTGCTGGGTGGCTCGTACCCCCTTCTGAGTTAACGACCGCCAGCCATTGGCGGACTGGATCTGCCATTCCAAGCCCGTGCTGCCGGAGCGGGAGCGACTGCGAATCGCTCGGTAAGTTTGGCCTCGACACTCGTAGATCACCTCCACCTGCGCCTCGGCAGCTCCAGTATGGATGACATCTTCATCGTTACTGGCCCGACACCGTCCCCATAATCCCCAGGTCAGGGCCTCCAGCAGGGCGGATTTCCCGGCTCCATTGGCTCCGCAGATACAGGCGGTATGGATCTCCCTCAGATCGAGAACCGTGCGCCGGTGGCTCAGGAAAGAATGCAAGGTAAGGCGAACAGGAATCACAGGGTGAATCTCTGCAGAAGGGGAGAGGATGGATCTGAGTCCTGATCTTGGCAGTCAGGTAAATCTAGATTTCATTTAGCTGGAGTTTACCATTTCACCTGAGTCATGTCACATCTGATCCCTTGCCTGATTGGGATTAAAGCTGATCTGAATTGGGATTCTTCTTTGATCCTGCTCCTCAGATTCTTGGGTTATGAAAGATAGAATTTCTAAACTGGATGCAGTGAAATCTGAGGATCTTTAGAGGCTGTTCCCATGTTGATGACCTGACTAGACTTGCGGGGATCCTGGGACCAACGTCAGCTGAAGGTTTATCCTTGTGTAAACGCGGCAAACAGCTTGCCGAACCATGATTTTCTCCTTTGTCGCTTGTGTTTCTGCATTCCCTCCATCTGCATCATTTCCGCAACTATACCGACCAGGTTCTACAGTTTGGCACCCCCAAAACCATCCTGGTGGGAGATAATGCTCAGGGAAAAACCAATGTCCTGGAAGCGGTGGAGCTGCTGGCCTGCCTGAAATCTCGCCGCTGCAGCTGTGATAGTGATCTGATTCAGCATCCCCATGAGCAGGCAGGGATCCTGGCCCTGAGTGAACGTCTGGGAATTAGCCATCAACTGCAAGCCATTCTGCGGACCCATGGTCGCCGCACTCTGCAGGTGGATGGTCAGAATGTCCGGCGGCAGGTGGAGTTTCTGGGACAGATCAATGCAGTGCTCTTTTCCAGTCTGGACATGCAGTTGATTCGGGGTGGACCGGAAGAGAGACGGGATTGGCTGGATGCGGTCCTGATCCAACTGGAACCGGTCTATGCTGATCTGCTGGCCCAGTACCGCCGCATCCTCAAGCAACGCAACACCATCCTGAAGGATCGGCGGGAGCAGCAGCGCCTGGCCGAAAAGGTAGAGGTTTACAGCTCTCTCAAAGCGACAGAGTCACCATCGCTCCCCACCCCCGCAGTCCTGCCCAGCCATCCCCATGCGTCTGAACTGGCGGCCTGGAATGAAGAGTTTGCCCGAGCCGGAAGTCGACTGATGCGGCGGCGTGCCCGGCTTCTAGATCGGCTGGAACCGTTAGCAGCCAGATGGCACCAGGCCATCAGTGGAGGAACCGAGCACCTGACACTCACCTACCAGCCCCAGGTGCACCTGCCCGATCCCCATGCGGATGCAGCAGAAGTGCAGGCCCTGTACCAGCAGGAATTGGAACGTAAGGTGTCCGCTGAGCAGGCCTATGGCAGTTCTCTGGTCGGTCCCCATCGGGATGATGTGGAAATGCGGATCAATCATGAACCAGCCCGCACCTACGGCTCCCAGGGGCAACAACGCACACTGGTCCTGGCCCTGAAACTGGCGGAGTTGGA
Source organism: uncultured bacterium (assembly GCA_964392245.1). Taxonomy (GTDB): domain Bacteria; phylum Cyanobacteriota; class Cyanobacteriia; order Thermostichales; family Thermostichaceae; genus JAAUUJ01. Next base: position 47,016 of record CAYMOX010000017.1, on the reverse strand, counting down.
GCTGATCGAGCAGGTGGTGGGGGAAACACCACTGTTGCTGCTGGATGATGTTCTGGCAGAGCTGGATCCCCGGCGTCAGGATCAGCTGCTGGATGCCATTCAGGATCGGGTCCAAACCCTGGTGACGACCACGCATCTGGGTTCTTTTGATGCCCGCTGGCTCAGTTCTGCCCAAATCCTACGGGTGCAGCAGGGAACGATCGGACCTGAGGTCTTGCCTCCTACATACTCATTTCATTCGCAGTGGAAAAGCGATCCATAAAGCGCATAAACCGATCCCACTGTTCTGGGCTTTCCATTTCGTAGATCACTTCAATTGCTTTAAACTGCCCATCCACAAACTTCGCCCGTAACTCACGGCAGGTGATCTCTCCCTCTTCGTCACTCATCACCATGCTGATAATGCTCTGGGCATCGGTATTCAGCTCCTCAAAGCGAAAAACCGCAGAAGAACGACTGCCAGACTTTGACTTCAACACCTTCACATTCGTGGGTACTTCTGTAATTCCCCGAGTAAATTCAATGGTAGCAGTCATGGAATCAGCCAATAGACGTAAAGTCCTGCCATTATACAAACTCCCCTCCCTCAATCCCATCCGAATCCCCTAGAGCCCTTGCTTCCAACCCCTGTCCCACTCCACAACCGATTCAAGAGCCGCGAAGGGAAGCGTCTCCTGCGAACTTCTCCCCTGGCTTAGACAGCGGAGGAAGAATCTTGCATCGCTGCTGCACGGGCCCTTGCTTTTTCTCCCTGCACCACCAGCACAGAACAGGGAGCATGGTGCAAGACGTAGTTGCTCACACTGCCCAAGACCCATTCGGTCAGCCCTGCACGCCCGCGTCGTCCCACCAGGATCAAATCCACATCTGTCTCCTGAGCAATCTGACAAATGGAGGGGCCGGGTTGTCCCGGAGTCTGGGTGGTTTCCACAGCAACTCCCAGCGCCAGTGCCTTTTCTGCCCAGAACTGCAGCTGATCCCAGCCTCGTTTTTCGTAGGCTTGCCAGCGCGCCTGATAGGCCTCCAGGATCTGTTCATCTGCCATGGGGTAATAGCCCAGTCCACTCAGATCCGCCAGATTGGGGCTACCATCTTCTTGTGTGGAGAGGACATGGAGCAACACCAACGACGCTTGATGCACCTGGGCTAGGTCCAATGCCGTCAGGAAGACCTCTTCACTCGGGGTAGACGTATCTAATGCAACCAGCATTTTTTTGAACATTGTATTTCTCCTCAGGTATTGCCTTCAATGAGTTTCAGACGCAGAGGCTCCGCGAGATTCAGCTTCGGCCTGGGCCACCAGCAGCAGAGTTTTTAGAACGGAGTCAGGATTTAAACTGATGGAATCAATCCCCTGCTCCACCAGGAAATGGGCAAACTCGGGGTAGTCGCTGGGAGCCTGTCCACAGATCCCAATCTTGCGGTCATGACGGTGAGCCTGCTCGATCACCATCCGCACCATCAGCAGCACCCCGGGGTTCCGTTCATCAAATAAATTGGCCACCAGCGCTGAATCGCGATCCAGTCCTAACGTCAGCTGGGTCAGATCATTGGAGCCAATCGAGAAACCGTCAAACACCTGACTGAACTGATCCGCCAGAATCACGTTGCTGGGGATCTCACACATGACATACACCTGCAGGCCATTCTCACCGCGACGCAGGCCATGATCGGCCATTTCCGCCAGCACCCGTCGCCCTTCCTCAGGGGTACGGCAAAACGGAATCATGGGAATAACGTTGATCAGACCCATCTGATCCCGAACCCGCTTCAGTGCTTGACATTCCAGGGCAAACCCCTCCCGATAGTTGGGATCGTAGTAGCGGGATGCCCCTCGCCAGCCGATCATGGGGTTTTCTTCCTCGGGTTCAAACTGCTTGCCCCCCAACAGATTGGCGTACTCATTGCTTTTGAAATCCGAAAGCCGCACCACCACGGGTTTGGGATAGAAGGCCGCCGCAATCATACCGATCCCCTGAGCCAGACGATCCACAAAGTAGGCAGGCTTATCAGCGTAGATGGCCGTTAGCTGGGCAATCTCGGCTCTGGCTGCTGCATCGGTGAGCTGATCAAAGTGGATCAGGGCCAGGGGGTGCACCTTGATATGGTTGGCGATGATGAACTCCAGACGGGCTAGCCCCACGCCATCGCAGGGAATGGCCGCCAGACCAAAGGCTTCCTCAGGATTGCCCACATTCATCAGGATCTGAGTGCGGGGTCGGGGAAGGGACTCCAGCTCGGTTTCGGTCAGCGTAAACGGCAGTAACCCACGGTAGACCCTGCCTGCTTCTCCTTCAGCACAGGAGACGGTGATGTCCATACCGAATGGGATCTGCGCCGTGGCATCCCCACAACCCACAATGGCCGGGATCCCCAGCTCACGAGCAATAATGGCAGCATGGCAGGTGCGCCCTCCCTGGTTAGTGACAATGGCTGCCGCCTGTTTCATGATCGGTTCCCAATCGGGATCAGTTTTGTTAGTGACCAGAACTTCCCCAGGCTGAAACTGATGAATGTCATGGACATCCAGAATGACAGAGGCACGTCCCTGACCGATCATCTCCCCAACCGCGCGTCCCTGACAGAGGATGACTCCCTGCTCTTGCAAATGATAGGTGCGTAGCTGTGTTGCCTGTTTCTGAGACTGCACCGTTTCCGGGCGGGCCTGGACCACATATAACTCTCCCGTGAGCCCATCCTTAGCCCACTCAATATCCATCGGAGTGAAACCATCTCGCAGCTGAGAATAGTGATCTTCAATTACACAGGCCCAGCGCGCCAGCTGCAGGATCTCTGGATCGCTGAGGGCAAAACGATGGCGATCGGGCACCGGCACGGGCACATTCACGGTAGACTTCGATCCCCCCAGGGCATAGATCATCTTGATCTCTTTACTGCCCAGCCGCTTCTCTAAAATCGGGGCGTAGCCCTGCAGTAACGTGGGCTTAAACACAAAATATTCATCCGGATTGACCGCCCCCTGCACCACGTTTTCGCCCAGCCCATAGGCGGCATTGATCAAGACAGCGTTGCGAAACCCGGTTTCGGTATCAATGGAAAACATCACCCCTGAGCTGGCCAGATCCGAGCGCACCATTTTTTGCACCCCCACCGACAGAGCCACCTGAAAATGATCAAAGCCCTTGATGGTTCGATAGGAAATGGCACGGTCTGTAAACAGAGAGGCAAAACATTTATGGCAGGCCGCCAGAACCTCCTGGGCCCCATGAATATTCAGATAGGTTTCCTGTTGTCCGGCAAAGCTAGCATCCGGCAGATCCTCGGCTGTCGCACTGGAGCGCACCGCCACATCCACCTCTCGCAAATCGGATCGCTCTGACGAAGAGGAGGTATAGCGCTCACACAGCTGCCAGTAACGACTGATAATGGCTTCCTCCACTTCAAGAGGAAAAGGGGTTTGCAGAATGAGAGCCCGCGCCGCTGCCCCCCGTTCCCGCAGGTCTTTAACATTATTCACATCCAGATCTATCAGGATCTGCCTTAGCCGTGGCTGTAACCCTGCCTGTTCAATAAAATATCGATATGCTGCTGCTGTTGTGGCAAAGCCGGAGGGAATGCGGATCCCTTTGGCCCCGAGATGGCGAATCATTTCCCCTAATGAAGCATTTTTGCCTCCGACCTGAGCAATATCGGCAATTCCTACCTCCTCAAACCAGAGCACCAATGGGGAAGATTGAGGTGCTGAAGATTGAGGCGTTTCCAGAGTTTTGGCAGGCAACATGAGCCCCTCCAACTGCGCGTCTGTTTCAGGGTAAAATGACTTGATGTTTGATCTGTTTTTACAATCACAAGAAAGTCTGAAGACCTTCCCGGGAAAGAATCCAGGAAATTTTCTTGACCAGGTAGGCCCCACCATCCTCATTGTAAGGCAGAGACCATAGGGCGGGATTTTTGTATCAAACTGTTTCAGTCTAGAGATAGAAATCGATCCGCAATGATTCGGAGTTAAGGGTTAGAGTCATGAAAACATTTCTGTCTTGAATGGATCGATCCTGGCTACGGTGCTGGGCAAAGAACGGAATCATTCCTGCTAGCCTAGAGGAGCTGATGGCTGGGGACCTGAGGGATGCGGGGGCAGCAAGATATTGCCGCATGGTATCGGATCCTGGATCTGCCTCTCGGGGCAACGCTTGCGGAGGTCAAAGAGGCCTATCGAGATCTGGCTTTCGTCTGGCACCCGGACCGCTATCCGGAAGAGAAACCCCGGCTTAAACAAAAGGCCGAAGAGAAGCTAAAACAGATCAACGAAGCCTACGAAGGACTGCAGCAGCACCTCAACCGACCTGTATCCCCACCCCCACCCACCCCCTCGCGGCGTCCCCCCCTCGACCCCATCACCAGACCCATTCTCAATCTCGCCAGCGCCGTTCCCCCACCCTTCAAGATCTGGCCCAGGCAGGAGATGAGACGGCCATTGCCACCCTCATCAATCAGGAACTGCAAAGATGGAACTGGCGAGTGCAGGCGCAGCATCAGGAGGGATTGCTCAAAGTTAGGCTCAACGCCGAGCAGGCTCCTCGAGCCCTGATCACCACCGCGTTGATCCACACCATTTTGCAGAAACTGCAGTTGCGTTGCCTCCACACCGTCAAGATTTACGGCCTGCGTGCTCAGCATCAGGTGGTATGGAGCAAAACTTTTCCGGCCCCTGGTCAGGAGATCGTCCCCCAGTCCATCTCCCGATTTGCCTATGATCGGTTTGAAATTAATCTCCTAGCTCTTCCCTGCGCCTTTACCCTAGCCGGACTTCTGCAATTCACAGGGCTGATTCATCTTTTGGAGTTTCCGTTTCTCTTCTGGATGCATTTCATGGGCGAGTTGGGGATTCTGCTTCTGGGCAGCCGCCTGATTTTACTTCCTGAGCTGATGGGATCCAGCCCACCTGTGCCTTCCTTGTTTCTCTATCCCTTTGTTTTTGCACTGCTGGCCTTCCTTTTCTTCCATAGCCGCCGCGAAAATCTGCGCTGGTCCATGGGGTTGGCTGTGGGTTTGATTGGTTTGCAGGGCCTCCTAACCTTTGGCATCCCTGACTCAGTTTTTGCCGTATGGGCGGGCCTGGGGGGATTGTGTGGGGAACTGCTGCTCAGCACCCTGATCCTGATCAACTTTTATCACCGCTTCCCGGATCATCTCCGCTGGGATTTCTGGCGCTATCCCTTTCTGCTCCTGGCTGCCTGTGGATTCTGGCAAAACCTCAGGCTGTGGTGGGGAACCATTCCGGGCACTCCCGCCAGTGAATTGATGGGGATCTGGTCTGTACTGGATCTGGAGTGGCTCATGGCTCAGTTGCAGTGGTCCTTCAGCGACATCTTGCAGTTTTGCCAGGGGGTGTTTCTAATCTGCAGTCTGCTGGTCCTGGGGTTCTACGTTTTCTTTGTCCTGAAGACGGAACCACAGCGACGGTATGCCCTGCAGCAACAACTGATCTCCTGGTGGATCCTGCGGCAGACGCGCCAGCAGAGCAAAATATAAATAATATTAATCTTGACTTTTACATAGTTAATACTATGATCAATGTATGGCTTCACTAAATTAAGGTTGAGCCCATGCCCTCCCCATCGCGGCGTTTCTGGACGGACTACCTCAGTTCCGAGGATCTGGCCTTTGTGCGCAACTTCATTCTGTGCTCAGGTTCCTTGAAAGAGGTCGCCCGCACCTATGGCATTTCCTACCCAACGGTGCGACTGCGACTGGATCGACTAATTGAAAAGATCAAAATCATTGAGGAGCAGAGTTCCATGAGTGAGTTTGAACGGATCCTCCGCCTCCACTATGCCGAGGGGCGACTGGATATGGAAACCCTGCGCTCTTTACTGTCAGCTCATCGAGAAGACCTGGAAAAACAAGGAGTCTCCCTATCATGAACCGCTGCTTCATTGTCAGTATCGGTCTGATCCTGGCTGCTCAAGGATATTCTCCTGCAGTGGCCCAGAGCCCAACTTTGGTTCAGGAATACCCCTGGACCGAGCGGCAAACTTTAGAGCAGATCCCGGAGGGTGAACTGATCCCGCCTTCACCAGAACAGAATTTCACCAGTCTGCGCCTGACTCATGCAGGACCAGCTGCCAAAACTTTCCCCCTTCTGGAGATTGAAGATCCCCAACTCAGTCAGCCCCAATGGCGTGTGGAGGGCCTGATCCGCTACGAGGGGGTGGAAGGAGAGGCCTACCTGGAACTCTCCAGTCATCTACCCGAAGGAACATTTTTCAGTCGGACGTTAGCAAAGTCAGGCCCCTGGAGAACGATTACAGGATCTTCACCTTGGCGCCCCGTTGTTCTGGCCTTTGATGCCACGGGCGGTGGAGAAATGGCTGAGATTCGGCCTGAAAAACTGGAAGTCGATCTGGTGCTTCCCGGACCGGGAGTAGTGGAGATCGGCCCCCTCAGTCTGCACAATGGTTGGTCCAACATTAGCAATCACTCCGCCAACGCCTGGTGGACGGATCCGCAAGGGGGCTGGATCGGAGGCTTGCTGGGAGCAGGGATCGGAGGTGTGGGAGCACTCGTGGGAACGCTGGCAGGACTGGGACGCAGTCGCGCGCTCGTCTTGCTGGTGGTGAAATTGACGATGGCAGGGTCGGGACTGCTGCTGCTGGTGGGCATCTATGCCGTGGTGATCGGACAGCCCTATGGCGTTTTCTATCCTTTACTTTTAACGGGTGGAATCGGACTGGTGGTGTTTGCTAGCAACTATCCAGGATTAATCAACCGCTACCGACAACTGGAACTCAGACAGATGCAAGCCCAGGATGCAGCCCTTTGAATGCTCTGAATAGGATTGTCTTCATTTCATTTTCAGCTGCTTTGCTGAAGAGATCCTCAGGTTGATCTCAGCCCGGCAAGCGCCAGCCCCTCTAGGGTGAATGAAGGGTTCCTTCTTCCCGTCTAACTCCTGCTGGATCCAGCGATCACCAGGGATCAAGACCACCTGGGGTCAAGAAGGATGACCTGGTAGATCTAAATCAATGGTTGCTGATGCCAAAGGGAGATTTCTATGCAGTCGATCCTTCAATATCCTGGATCCACGGTCCCCCAGCAGTGCAGTTCTGATCGGTGCCAACCTCAGCTGGACTGGGTTGATCAGCTCACTCGCCTGCTGCCCTACGTTCTGGTGGGGCTTCCCCTGAGCTTCACACTCCTGATCATCAGCGCAGTCACCCCTGCGGATGTGGCAAAGGCTCTGCTCGCAGGTCCGCAATCCCCTCTGAGCACATCCCCTGTCCAAGCCACGCAGATCCCTCCTGTGTAAATCTGAGGATTCCGTCATTCTGGTACATGAGTTCTGCACTTCATCCTCAAGCACCATGGTTAACTTCCGTCACTCCTCCCCTCACCACCCCGATGCCGATCTGGAATGGGCTAAAAGCTCCGGTGTCCCCTTGCTGCTCGTGGGCATCATGATCCTAGCCACCGGGGCACTCCTTCCTGACGATCTGCCCTTCACCTACCCGCAATCCCAGCAGACCCAAGCATCTCAATCGGTGTGGCCCTGAGCACAACCTCCGGAATCCACTGCCGGATCCCCCTCTCACCCCACCCCCACCTGAAAAGCAGTGGCGTTTCCCCGCCTGACCCAGTACAGTAGGCAGTACATCAGGTGGGATCTGCACTTGCATCAACCTGAACCATCTCAGGGTGCGTATCGGCTAGCCCCAGATACAGGAGGGAGTCTCGTGGCGATCATCGTTCTCAAGGCCTGGTACCTGGATTCCGTACTCTCCGTCGCGCAGGTGGGGCAAAGGGTACCTGATCTGCGGTTGAGCCGCACCGGTCTTTTGAAAACGGGGATGCGGGCCGATTTCTTAGATGATGTGGAGCAGGTGAAAAATTCCCTCTGGTTCCAGCGCTACCTTGAGGGAGAGCCGATCGAGTTTTATATCGAAGGTAGTGGGACTTACAGCATTTCCAATCTGGATTTGATCAGCCGTGAAATGTATTTCAACAAGCGCCATACCCTGAGCCAGCAGGAACCGATCATTTTCTTCTCGGGTCAAACTCACTACTCAGCGTCCACCCAGGCCATGGCTAAAGTGCTGCAGCAGCTGGTGGATGCCCTCAACCGCAAACAGGATCCTGTTTTACCCCTGCAACTGGAACAATCCCTGGAAGGGGGGGCCGGACGCACCCCGATTGATGCCGCCCTGATCCGCAAGATTAAGCACTCTCTCTTCGTGGTGGCGGATGTTACTCCGATTGCCACCGTGCAGGAAACCATTCCTTTCTCGCTGCCCAGTCCGCAAGTCTGTGTGGAGGTGGGATACGCCCTGCAATGTAAGCGCCCCGAAGATCTTTTGCTAGTCCAGATGTACCGGGAGGGTTATGACGGACAGTTCCCCTTCGAGATTGCAGAGGGGAGTTATCTCCTGGTCAAGGATGCCAAACAGTTGCAGACTCAGCTGACCCAGCACATCACTCGCCAGTTGCAGAAGGCCAAAGTGATTGTCTGAACTTCCTGACGGAGGGAATAACCCTTGATCCCTGAAGAGATTGGCCGCATCATGATAGCCGGAGTGGTTCCATGGTCACACGGAACTTTTTCCATGATCTTTAACCTGTTCAACTCAGCAGCACTTCTATGACACTTGCAGATGCAGATACCCACTCAGCAGAATCCTGGAGATCCGGTGAGTGGCTTTCGTCACTAATTAATGGACTGATGTTAGTTCTTCTGGCTGCTGTCCCCGCGTCTGTGATCGGTCATTTTGTCAACTGGGACGCGAAACTTGTTTTTCTGTTTGCAGTGGTGGGATTAATTCCCCTGGCCAAGTTTATGGGCCAGGTCACGGAAGAGATTGCGGTCCTCACGGGTCCCTCGATCGGGGGATTGCTGAATGCCACCTTTGGCAATGCCGCGGAGTTAATCATCGCCGTGATCGCACTGCGGGCGGGTTTGGTGGATGTGGTCAAAGCGACGATTACTGGATCGATCATCAGTAATTTACTGCTGGTGGCAGGTCTGGCCATGTTTCTGGGGGGCGTACGCTACAAACAACAGGACTTTCATCCGGTGGTGGCGCGGGTCAATGCCTCCTCAATGAATCTGGCGGTGGTGGCGTTACTCCTCCCCACGGTCGTTGCTTACACTGCTCCCACACTGGGAGAACTATCGATTCAGGAGCTGTCTGTAGCAGTGGCCCTGGTTCTCTTAGGTGTGTATGGACTCACCCTCTTCTTTTCCTTAAAAACCCACAGTTATCTGTATTCGATCCATGAAGTGGAAGAGGAGGAAGCTGCAGCCGCTGAAAGTCATGAGCCAAATCCAGTTCTGGAGGCACGCGGATCGATTCCGCAGGTGTTGAAGGCTCCCCAGAGAAAAGGAGTGGGGGTCTGGGTGCTGGCACTGCTGGGGTTGGCTTCTCTGGTGGCGGTGGAGTCGGAATTGCTGGTGGGATCTCTGGAAGCTGTCTTAGAAGCATTTCCCATCACGGAACTGTTTCTGGGGGTGATCCTCTTGCCCGTGATCGGAAATGCAGCCGAACATGCCACAGCGGTGACGGTGGCCATGAAAAACAAAATGGATCTTTCCCTCTCCGTGGCCATGGGATCGACGCTGCAGATTGCCCTGTTTGTGGCTCCGGTGCTGGTGCTGGTGGGAGCCGCTTTGCATCAGCCGATGGATTTTCAGTTTGGCTTGATCGAGCTGGTGGCGGTGGGGGCTTCAGTGTGGCTGGCCAATTCCGTCAGTAGTGATGGACAGTCAAACTGGTTGGAGGGACTGCTGCTTCTGGCCACCTATGCCATTCTGGCCATAGCCGTGTTCTTCATTCCCTAATTATGGCCCGACTGCAACACCGCCGCTCCCAGAATGTGGAGGGCAATTTCTACGTTGATCGCTCCTGTATTGACTGTGACACCTGCCGCTGGATGGCACCGGAGATCTTCCGAGCAGAGGAGGAGCAATCGGCGGTCTATCACCAACCAGAAACCCCCGATCAAGAGGTGCGAGCCCTGCAAGCGCTTTTGGCCTGTCCCACTGCTTCCATTGGGACGGTGGATCCTCCTCCTCACATCAAAGACATCCAGGCCAGCTTCCCCCTCCCCATTGCTGATCGGGTGTATCACTGCGGCTATCACTCCCAGAAGTCTTTTGGCGCGGCCAGTTATTTCATTCAACATCCAGAGGGGAATATCTTGGTGGACTCCCCCCGCTTTGCAGCTCCGTTGGTCAGGCGTTTGCAGGATCTGGGTGGCATTCGCTATCTGTATCTGACTCACCGCGATGATGTAGCCGATCACCAGCAATTTCATGATCACTTTGGTTGTGAACGCATTCTCCATGCTGATGACATGACGGCTGCCACCCAACAGGTGGAAGTGCCATTGCAGGGTCAGGAGCCCTATCCCCTCACCCCCGACCTGCTAATTATTCCAGTTCCGGGTCATACTCGCGGTCACACCGTGCTGCTTTACCGTCAGGAGTATCTGTTCACTGGGGATCACCTGGCCTGGTCGGAGCGCCTTCAGCATCTCTACGCCTTTCGATCCGCCTGCTGGTACTCCTGGACAGAACTCTTGCAGTCGATGCGGCGATTGGCCACCTATCGATTTTGCTGGGTACTGCCCGGTCATGGCCGTCGCTACCACGCCGATCCCGCCAGCATGCAAGCCCAGATGCAACAATGTCTGGCATGGATGGAGCAACAGTCTTGACCCTCCCATCCCCACTGGACAGGATCACCGCAGACACCTGACGGAAATCACTGAGGAGAATGGCAGCTCACGGCACGATTAAGGTAATCAAGTTTACCAGCAGCTGATCATGCCTACCGCTTCCCTGTCTACTCCCGTTCTGCCCCAACCCACCCCGGAGCAACAGCACTTTCTTCTGATTGAAGATGAAAAAGGCCGCCGGGTGGTGCATCTTGATGCTGCCGCCTACTCTCTGGGGCGTGACATGACCAACAGCATTCGCATTCAGTCCAGTTCCGTCTCTCGCCAGCACGCCCTGTTACTGCGCATTCCTGATCCCATCTCCCGCCACTATCGCTATCAGATTGTGGACGGCAATGCCAGCGGACAACCCAGTCGCAACGGTCTATTTGCCAACGGACAGCGGACTCGACTGCATCAACTCCAAAATGGCGACTGCCTGAGCCTGGGCAAGCAGGTCAGAATTTCCTACTTTGTTCGCTCCGGGCTCTCTCCCCAACAGCAACGCTCCCTGCCTCCAGTTCAGTTTCGCAGCATCAAACAGCAACACACCGATCCGCTGGGAACCCAATGCTTGGGTGGTTGATGCCTCCAGATGGCCTGGAGAGGAATACGCACTGCAGGTGACCGCGATATAGTTTTACTGAACGGTCTAGCGCAGCAGTATGGCCTGGCTCTCCTTTGTCTCAACTACATTCTGGGCTGTATCCACCGGATTCTGGATCTGGATGCTAATCGACTGTGCCCGCAATGAACGGGAAACCTACTGGTTTTTGATTATTCTTTTCTTTCCCGGGATCGGGGCTCTGATTTATTGCCTAGTCCGGTATCTACCGCGCTTGAATCTCTCAGCATTACCTGCTTTATTTCAACTCAAGCGTTTCACCCGCAAACAAGATCTGTGGAACGCTCAGGCTGCCGCTCAAACCATTGGCAAGGATCACCAGTATCTTGAACTGGGTAATGTCTACCTGGATATGGGCCGTTTTCAGGAGGCTGCCGAAGCCTATCAGACGGCATTAGACAAAAGCAACCGGACCAATATCCAGGCTCTCTGGGGCTTTGCCCAAACCCAGATCCTGCTGAAAAACTTTAGTGAAGCGCGCGCGACGCTGGAAACCCTATTGAACATTGACCCTGATCACAAGTTCGGAGATGCCTCTGCAGCCTATGGCCAGGTGCTTTATCAGCTGGAGGATCTGGAAGCAGCCAGAGCTCACCTGGAGCATCACCTGAAGCGCTGGACCAGTCCAGAAGGGCGGATGATCATGGCCGAAATTGCCATTCAGCAGGGCAATCCTGAAGCGGCCCGTACCCAATTGCAAACCCTGATCACCAATCTCCGGGGAGGCCCCCAGTTTCACTACCGTCAGCACCGCCATCTGATCCACAAAGCGGAACGCATGCTCAGAACGCTCAAGACCCTGCCCTTATCCTGAGATCCTGACCCCACAAGCCTTGGAGTGAGCCCCCTCTCGCGAAACTGTTCTGAGGATCACCCTACACGTTAAGGTGATAGAACAGGGTTCTGAGGATTTATGACTAACCGCTTAGCTGCTTGCCACAGTCTCTACCTGCGCAAACATGCCGAGAACCCGATTGATTGGTGGCCCTGGGGACCTGAAGCTCTGACCAAGGCCCGGGAAGAGAATCGACCAATTTTTCTCTCAATTGGCTACTCGAGCTGCCATTGGTGCACCGTGATGGAAGGAGAGGCCTTCTCCAATCCGGCAATTGCCGAGTTCATGAACCGACATTTTTTGCCGATTAAAGTCGATCGGGAAGAACGCCCCGATCTCGATAGTATTTACATGCAGGCCCTACAGCTGATGAGTGGCCAGGGGGGCTGGCCTTTGAACGTTTTTCTCACCCCTGAAGATCTGGTCCCCTTTTACGCTGGCACCTATTTTCCCATTGAGCCCCGCTTTGGACGACCTGGGTTTCTGGAGGTTCTACAAAAAATTCAGCAGTTTTACCAGCGAGAACGCGACTCCATTGCCAGACATAAAACCCAGCTGCTAGAGGCCCTCAGCACCCTCAGCCAGCACATCCCCAAGAACCACCTCACCCCCGATCTACTGCCACAGGGGTTCAGCAAAAATCTGCCGATCGTCGCCAATACAGGGATGGGTCAGCAATTCCCGATGATGCCCTATGCTCAACTGGCCCTGCGAGCCACACGTCTGTCCACGCCGATTCCGCTGGATGAGGTCTTAAAACTGGATGGATCAGATGCCCTGGCACGGGTACAACAGCGGGCGATGGATCTGGTGCTGGGGGGCATTTTTGATCATGTCGCCGGGGGGTTTCACCGCTACACTGTGGATCCCACCTGGACGGTGCCCCATTTTGAAAAGATGTTGTACGACAACGGTCAGATCCTGGAGTTTCTGGCGGATATCTGGGCCGCCGGGGTGCAGGATCCTGCGATCGAGCGGGCTGTGAACCTGACAGTGGGCTGGTTACGCCGAGAAATGACAGCCCCAGCAGGATTTTTCTATGCCGCTCAGGATGCCGATAGCTTTGGGGATGCTCAAGCCGTTGAGCCTGAGGAAGGAGAATTCTATGTCTGGCAGGCGAATACCCTCCATGAGGTTCTGACGGGAGAAGAATTCGATCAGCTGGAAAGGGCCTTCAACATTGCTTCTCAGGGAAACTTTCCCGATCGACCCGGGTACCTGGTGCTGCAGCGGCTGGTGGGGGGAGACCTGGATCCCCTGGTGGAGCAGGCCCTGACGCAGAAACTCTTTCAGGTGCGCTACGGTCCTGATGCAGAAGCTTATTTCCCTCCAGCCTGTACTGCTCAGGAGGCAAAGGCAACAGCCTGGCCGGGCCGGATCCCTCCCGTTACGGACACCAAAATGATTGTGGCCTGGAACAGCCTGATGATCTCAGGACTGGTGCGAGTTTACCAGGTGTTTGGCTGGGAATCCTGTTTGAACATGGCGGTAAAAGCCGCAGATTTCATCCTCAAGTCGCAGTTGCCTGATGGTCTACTGATGCGCCTCAATTACGACGGGGTGGCGACGGTGGCAGCGAAGTCCGAAGACTATGCTCTCCTGATCAAGGCCCTGCTGGACCTGCAGCAAACCTGCCTAACCCTGGTGGGGGAACCCTCGGCTGAGTACTGGCTGGCTCAGGCTAAAAGTCTGCAGGCCCAGATGGATGAACGCCTTTGGGATGCTACTCACGGGGGCTATTTTGTCAGCGATGACAGTTGTGATTCCGAACTGCTGTTGCGGGAAAAGGAATTTCAAGATCACGCCACTCCGGCTGCCAATGGCATTGCTCTGGCCAACCTAACCCGTTTAGCCTCTTTAACGGGAGAACTGGACTACCTGGATCGAGCGGAGCAGGGGTTAAAAACCTTTGGGGAAATGATGTCCACCCAACCCCGTTCCTGTCCTAGCCTCTTTGCGGCTTTAGACTGGCACCGTAACTTTCTTAAGGTCACCACCCTCACCGATCACCTGTCTCAACTGCAAAAGGAATACTGGCCGACAACGATTTTTGCCCCTCCTGATGATCCAACTGCTCCGTTACCCCCTGAATATGGGGGCATGGTTTGTGTCGGACTCAAGTGTCTGGATCCCGTCAACACTTTAGAAGAAGTACGCAGCCAGTTGGTAACAGCACAAAACCGTGCTCTGGGGAATCGGTCGGGCAGTTAATTTTCAGATCTTGCCATTCCTTCGTTAAGCTGGAGATCCTGTTCTCCATTCAATGCCATGGCCCAGACTCTGACTGGTCAAGTGATTATCGACAATCGTCGTGCCCGCCACGAGTACGAGATCCTGGAAACGCTGGAGGCGGGGTTGGAGTTGACGGGAACCGAGGTGAAATCGATCCGGGCAGGTAAGGCTAATTTGCAGGATGCCTTCATTCTGATCCGCGAGGGAGAAGCCTGGCTTTTGAACATGCACATCTCTCCCCACAACACCGCCAGCAAAGTCTTCAACCACGATCCCACCCGGCGTCGGAAACTGCTGTTGCATCGTCGTGAGATCACCCGTCTGCGGGGAACCATTGAACAGAAGGGACTGACGATGATCCCTCTGAAGCTGGTGTTGAGCCGGGGCTGGATCAAAGCACATATCGCGGTGGCCCGTGGTAAGAAGCTCTATGACAAGCGGCAGTCTCTGAAGGAGAAGCAGGTGAATCGTGAGGTGCAGCGAGAATTAAAAGTGCGTTGACATGAGATCTTGGGCTCCGCAGGCAGTCAGCCTCGAAGTCATCTAAACCTCGAGCAGCCACTATGGTGAGCAATGGGTTTCTGAGGCTTGGCTGAGAACAGGAACTGCCGCGCTAACGTTCAGCGGTCTCGCTGGTTGGACCCACTGCCTCTTGAGCTGCCATATCCTGCTGCAGGAGTGCTTCCAGATGCTCTACTGTATTCCTGGCGTTCTCCTCCAGATCCTCTGGAATCGGGTTGACTTTGCGAAGGGTATCCGGCCTGAGGGTAATTCCAGTATCCACAAGCCAGCGGAACAGACCAAAGGGCAGCAGCTTCAGGAAGTAAATCAGATGGCAGTCCCAGCCCACACGGTAGCGAAGCGCTGGCTTTGAGGTCCGGATCACCTGCTCAACCCTGCGGGCCACGATCTCGGGATCGCTCATGATGTCGTAGTTTTTGATCGAATTCTGTACCAGTGGCCGCGCATAGTCTCCATAGGCACTTTCGGGGCGGTTCCATCCCTGCGCCAGTTGACGGTTCGATAGCCAGATCCGGGTTTGAAAGCTGCCCGGTTGCACCAGGACTACATAGATACCAGAGCGCTGCAGCTCAAAGCGGAGAGACTCTGAAAATCCCTCCAGGGCATACTTACTGGCGGAATAAGCACCCAGGACGGGGACTCCAAAGAGGGCAGCCACACTGGATATGTTGATGATCTTTCCAGCACTGGACTTGCGGATCAGAGGCAGAGCCCAGCGGGTGACGCGCTGCACCCCGAAGAAGTTGGTTTCCATGATGGCGCGGATCTCCTCCTCCTGCAGATCCTCAAAGGCCCCCCCAAGACCGTAGCCAGCATTGTTGACCAGCACATCCAGCTTGCCAGAGCCTTCCTCCACCACGGCCATTGCCTCTCGGACGGAATCTTCATCCGTGACATCCAGTTGCAGGATCTCAACCGAGGTTTTGCGTTTGGCTGCCTCTGCCAGTAGCCGATCCTGTTTGCTCAGATCGCGCATGGTGGCGTAGACGTGGTGGCCCTGGGCTGCAAGTCTGCAGGCGGTCCGCAGACCGATGCCACTGGAACAGCCCGTGATCAAAATGTCATAGGTTGCCATGGTGAACCCCTATTCTCCTGAAAAGCTGCACTGATCCAACTCAATTTGATAGCCATGCTCCTGCATTTTGGGCCGAATAATCTCCAGCAACCGCTGCTGATCTTCTGCCTGAAAATAGGTTTGCCAGCTACTGTTGCGGTTTCCCAACCCAATGGGGCGTGCTTCTTCCACAAAGAGAGCATCGATCTCGGTATTCGTGGACAACTGACAGAACTGGATCACTTTACGAAAATAATCCAGGGGCGCCAGGACAAAGTCCTCAAAACGGATCTCCAGAAAGCGCTCGGGGGGGATCACCTGCCGATCCTGGTCAATGGTTTCGATGATCTTGACCCAGAGATGGCCTGCCCCCGACACCTGATCTTCGGTCCAAGTTTGCTTCATGGCTTCCCAACCTTTGACCTTGGTGCCGTGCTGGGCATGGGGGTGATCCGGACCAAAAAATTCATGGACCCGTTCCTGCGCTTTCAGATACGAGGCACAAACCGCTCGTGCATCACGAATGATATGGATAAAGAAGGCATCGGGAAATAGTTTATGCAGATAGCGCAGACGCACTGAGTTGTCAGGATTTTTATTCAGAAAGCGGGGTTTATTGAAGTATTTCAAATGTTTGATAATGGTTTTCTTAAGATAGGCCGCCATCTCTGGATCCTCATGGGTCTCATCCAGACAGTGATCCTCGGCATCTTCGGTGTAGTGTTCCCAGATGCGGATCCCTTCGCTGGGGCTCTTGTAGCTGTAATTCACACCATCTTTGAAAAACCGTTCTAGCACAACATCATCCAGACCCATGAGCTCCCCCAGCCGCTGGTTGAGAATCGGGATCTCGGGGAGCAGGGCCGTGGAGTTGGTAAAGTAGGTTACCTCAGGATGCTTGGCCAGGGAATCGTAGAGAACGGTGGTGCCGGAGCGGTGGGAGCCAATGATAAAAATCGGGCGATCAATGGGCCGCTCATCCAGCCTGACACCGTAGAGAGACTCCTCCAGCCAGGTCATGGGCATTTCCAGGAGGGGGGGGAGGGTCATGGTGATGTAGGAGCGCTGCAGCTCCACCATCATTTTTTCTTTGATCGATCGGGGGATCAGGTTCACAGAAAACAGGCTCCTTGACCGACAACAGGCTCTCGGAGGAAAGATCGGCCCTATAGTGCTTATGCCTAGGATTATCTTAGTGGGTTATGGAGAGATGCAGGGATGATCACTGCTGAATCACATCGTGGTAGTAGGTTTCCAGTTGTTGGGTGGCGGCGGCCCAGCTCCAGCGCTCGGCCTCCTGGCGGGCTGACTGACGCATGCGATCCAGTTGTTGCCGCTGTTGTAGAAGTTCTTGCGTCACCCGAATAAAATCCGGATCGGAGTGGGGCTCAAACAGGTAGCCATTCTCACCACTGGCCACGATATCTGTAATCCCGCCCGACCGGGGTGCCACCACCGGACAGCCCGCCGCCATGGCCTCTAACAGCACCAGCCCCAGGGTTTCTGTGCGGGAAGGGAAAACAAAAAGATCGGCGGAGGCAAAGGCCGAGGCTAGCTGGGCTCCCTGCAGATAACCCGTGAAGACCACATCATGGCCCGCAAAATGGTGTTCCAGATCGGGTCGAGCCGGACCATCCCCCACAACCGCCAGGCGAGCCTCCGGGATCTGATCCAGAACCACACGAATGCGGTGCACTTCTTTTTCCGGGGATAAGCGGCCCACGTAGAGCAGGAGCGGGCGATCGGTTTGACCCGCCGATAGACGGTGACGCATTTCCTGGGAAGCAGCCTGGGGATGAAAAAGTTCGGTATCCACTCCCCGTTGCCAGAGTTTCACCCGTTCTATCCCGTGGGAGCTAAGTTCCTGCACCATGGCTGTAGAGGTACAGAGATTCACCCGCGCCAGATTGTGCCCCGTTTTAAGCAGGTTCCAGAGGACCCCTTCCAGAAATCCCAGCCCATAGTGGTGCAGATACTGAGGCAGATGGGTGTGATAGGAGGCCACTAAGGGAATTCCCATCATTTGGCTGTAGTAAAGGCCCCCCAGCCCCAGCACGGCAGGATTGACCACATGGATCAGGTCGGGCCGAAAACGTTCCAGCAGGCGTCCAATGACAGGACCAGGAGCCGCCAGCTTCAGTTCTGGATAAAGCGGTAACGGGACGCCAGGAATGCCGTAGACGCGGGCCTGTGCAAATCGGCGCGGTGCTCCCTTGGGTGCAATGACCACCACGGCATTCTGACGGGCTGTGAGATGGCGAACGGTATGACAAAGCCGAGTGACAATTCCATCCACTTTCGGCAGAAATGTCTCCGTGAACAGGGCAATCCGCATAACTGATGATCCCGATCCCTGAGTCGTCCCTATCAAGGTAGAGTGTTGCACAAAATGGGGCGGTGTGCATCGGTTCAGGGTCGAAAGCCCTGCAGGCGGCACAACTCATCCAGTAACCTCTGCACCCGCGTTAGATCCTTGAGACCCGGAGCTCTCTCCACGCCACTGGAAAGATCAATCCCATCTGGATGCAGGATGTGCAGGGTTGCGGCAATGGTTTCAGGTTGCAATCCCCCTGCCAGCACCCAGGGTAGCGGAAACGAGATCCCCTGTAACAGCATCTGATCAACCGTGCGACCTGTGCCCCCCCCCTGACTGGGATGAAAGGCGTCAATCAAGAAACGGTCCACCACCTGGCTATAGGCAGAGATGGGATCTAGATCGGAAGGGTGCTGCGGGCGAAACACCTTGATCTGTTTAACCCCAGGTAGGACCTCGGCCAGCTGGGCACAAAATTGGGGAGATTCCTGACCGTGCAGTTGCACCGTGCTCAGATGTCCCTCCTGTACCCAGGCCCTGATCTCAGTCAAGGGTTGATCCTGAAACACCCCCACTCGTTCCACAGCGTGTGGCAGATCGCGGGTCAGGGCAGCCAGTCTGGTGAGGGGAACAAACCGTGGCGATTGAGGGACAGCAATGAAGCCCAGGGCAGATACCCCCATGGCGGCAATGGCCTGAGCCTCGTCGGGCTGGGTGAGGCCACAGATCTTGACGAAAAGTGGTTTCATCGCTGTTCTGGTGGGATCCCCGACCATTCCAGGTGGGCAGGATTCAGGCTGTTAAGGAACCGGATCAATTGCCACAGGCGTCCAAAGTGGCGCTGGTTGAAATACAGGATCAACCGCGGGAGGTGGGCTAGGCTGGGTTCATCTTCCTCTGGCAAGGCAGCACGCTGTTCAATCTGGCCTTGGGTGAGGATGTCTGCATAATCGTGGTTCAGCTGATCCAGGACTTCGTCAGAGAGCTCTGCCTTCAACCGCAACACCAGCTGATCCCGCACATAGCGGTTACTGTGAAACACATGATAAAAGCTGATGATCTGATTACAGGCATCCTGGACATCATCGGTGAGAGTATAAAGATTGAGATCTTCGGGACTGATCAGGCCGCGCACCAGCACATGCTCGCGAATATATTGGTCCCATTCCTGCCAGTAACGACCCCCCGGTTTATCGATTAACACCAGGGGAAATAGCTTGGTTTTGCCCGTCTGCATCAGAGTCAGACACTCAAACGCCTCATCCTGCGTCCCAAATCCGCCGGGGAACAGCGCCACCCCATCGCTTTCCTTGACAAAAAAAAGTTTGCGCAGGAAGAAATACTTGAAGTTGATCACCCGATCGCTGCTGGCCAGCACCGGGTTCGCCAGTTGCTCAAACGGAAGTTGGATATTGAGGCCAAAGGTATTTTCCAGCCCTGCGCCACGGTTGCCTGCCTCCATAATGCCCCCTCCTCCCCCCGTGAGGACCATGAAGCCTCGCTGGCTGATGCTGTGGGCAAAAAGAACCGCCTGCTTGTACTCCGAACTATCTGGGGAAAGTCGCGCCGATCCAAAGACGGTGATCTTGCGCTGGTGCTGATAATTGCGAAAGGCCCTGAACCCCTGCTCCATATCGTCCAGGGTGGCCGCCGTAATTTTTGCATCCAGACGACTCAATCCATCTGATCCGAGGCGAATTAAGCTGCGCAACGCCCGAAGCCAGATATCGACATTAGGATCCTGCTCAAGAAGGTCCAGATCTTGTCGCAATGTATCCAGTTCACTTGAAAGGTCTTCCGTCAAGCAAGCAAGCAGAGTTCACTGTAATTAACTTTAGAACCAGACAGAGACAACTGCACCCATGGCGGAAAGAGGCAGAACAAAAGTTTATCAAGGTCTGGTGGGGGGGAACACTGACAACCAGGGAGGATCAGGCTTCCCCGCTACCCTCAAGATGGCGCTCCAGAGTGCTGGCAAGTGTGGCCTTGGGCACGGCACCCACCACAACATCCACCTTTTGCCCACCTTTAAAGATCATGAGGGTAGGGATGCTACGGATGCCATACTGACTGGCGGTCTGGGGGTTTTCATCCGTATTCATCTTCACAACTTTAACTTTGCCTTCGTACTGCTCGGCGATCTCCTGCACCACCGGAGCAACCATGCGGCAGGGACCACACCAGGGAGCCCAGAAGTCAACCAGCACAGGGATTTCGCTCTTGATGACTTCTTGTTCAAAGGTGGCGTCAGCGATATCGGCTGCTGCGGACATACTCACGGAACTCCTGCTAGGTATTGCTCTCTATCCTACCATAGCGTCCCCTGCGCAAGGGGGGAAGCGCTGAACGACTGTAATCTTGCTTAATGTCGGTCTCCGAACTAATTTTTGGATGCGGGAACTAACCGCTGGATCAACACCTGAACGCTGTAGGCCAACAGGCCCAGACCCACGGCGGCAAACATAAAGGCCATCAGGGCGATCGAGCCCACCAGAAAGTAGCGCACCACTAAACTGAGGCTGCGGGCAATCGGGGCCGCATCCACTGGAATGGCGGGCAAATGCTGGCTGATGGTTTGCAGGAGACGATAGAACCCATATCCCAGACCCGAGGCTATCCCTGCCCCCAGGAGGGTTTTCCAGAAAGAGGTGGGTGCAGGCAGAGGGATGGAGGGGGATCCGGAGTCGACTTGGGTCTCGGGTTCCGGGGTGGATGAGGATGAAGTCATGGATAAGCTGTCCTTGCAGATGAGCTAGTTCTAGCATCCTCCCAAAATTGATCCTTTGTGGAGGTTGACAGGATCTGACGGGAAGTCAAAATCCCCTGACAGCCTCTAGGATCCCTGGGGCAATTGCGATAGGGTATTTCCGTCGTCATCTCTGGTCCGGATATGGGCTTGACTGGGTTCCGTTGGCTTGCACGCTGGCTGGCTGTGTGTCTGGGTGTGCTGCTGGTGATCACCAGCAGTTGTTCCAGTTCCATCCCCACAGCTGGGGTGGCTCCTTCTGCGGTCAGTGAGGAGGCGGTGAGTGCCTTTTTACCAGAGGGGCAACCTGGAGATGATCGGTTTCGAGTGGCCTTTATTGCCGACACGCACATCATTGATGAGAGCTACTACGAATGTTGCGAAAATTCTCCTCGGGATACTGAAAGCATTTATCTGACGGCAGAGCGGCTGGAAAAAGCACGGGCCCAGATCAATGCGATCACCCCTCCTCCGGATTTTGTCATTCTCCTGGGGGATGTGTTTCATGATGGGTATGTGCCGGGGGCTCCCGAGGATCTGAATGCTTATCGGGGACGCTCCACCGCCATGGGTCGAGCGGCTGAAATCCTCAGAGGCTTCAATATGCCTGTGTACCCCCTCTGGGGCAATCATGATTACGATGTCCCCGCCGTCTCTCAGGAATTCAGCCACCAGATCTTTCAGGAATTCTTCAAGACTGATCCCTATTACAGCATTGATCACAAGGGCTGGAAGTTTATTCTGGCCAACAGTGAACTGGGACCCACCTGGGATCCGGAGAGTGCCCTCTACGATCAAGGCCTGGCCTCCTATGGTCCAGCGCAGCTGCGGTGGATCCGGCGGGAGCTGGAGGAGGACAAACCCTCAGTCTTGCTTTTCCATTACCCTTTGATCCAGGGCGTCACCGCTCGCCGCGAAAACCCCCAGGCATTCCCTCAGGATTTGCCCGAGCTGGTCAAAGCCTATGGCGGAAGCAATCTCAAACTCACTCTGACGGGCCATGCGCACCATTGGCTGAATTTTCTCAACCTTTTTCAGGTTCCCCATTTTGTGATTGGGGCAACGCGCTATGACGAAAATAACTTCTGGCTGGTGGAATTTAATAGGCAGGGAACCTATCGGATTCTGGATGCCAGCAAAGCAATCTGGGGATCCGTTTACAGTCGCCCCTGGACCTACGATGGCCGCCCCCGACCCGCGACGTCCAGTCCTTTTGATCTTGGGTAGCTTAACGCACTTTCCTGAAAAGATTTGAGTGGTATTCTTACCCTCTGGGAATATCCCAGCCCAAGATCTGGGATCCCTGTTCTTTGGGGATCCCTTTTTGCATTTTTATACACCTGGCTTTGATGGCCCACCATACCCTGCAAGCAACCTGTGAGACCGTTCACCTTGGCGGCTTTTCTCCCCACCTGCCCCCGGCTCTAACGCTGCAGTCAGGAGACACGCTTGAGGTGGAGACCTTTACCGGCTTTAAGATTCACGATCAGTCTCCCCCGCATTTCCGCACGGTGGAATTCACTCGCATTTGCCAGACGTTGTCACCAGATCGCATCGTGGGACCGGGCCCCCATTTGCTCACGGGACCGATCGAGGTGGAGGGGGCGATGCCTGGAGATGTGCTGGAGATCCAGTTGGAGGCGATCTGGCCACGGTTGCCGGTTGGGTTCAATGCGATTCGGGCGGGCAAAGGATCGCTGCCGGAGCAATTTTCACAGCCCCGCTTACGCTTTATCGATCTGGATCTGGAGCAGCAGGTGGCTGAATTTCCGGTGGGAAGTGGGATTCGGGTGCCTCTGCGGCCCTTTTTTGGCATTTTGGGGGTGGCCACCGAAACCGTCTGCTCTTCGATCCCGCCGGGGGTTTATGGCGGCAACATGGATAACCGCCATTTGCAGCCCGGATCACGACTGTTCCTCCCCATATTCCTGCCGGGGGCGCTGCTTTCCATTGGCGATGGCCATGCGGCCCAGGGGGATGGCGAGGTGGATGTAACTGCGATCGAAACCTCCATGAATGGGCGGATGCGCTTGCAGATTCGGCGTGATGTTCAGCTGACTGCTCCCCTGGTGGAAACCTCTAGCGACTGGATCGTGATGGGGTTTGGGGAGACGTTGGATCAGGCCTTTGCGGAGGCCCTGCGGTGCATGATTGCCTTTCTGCAACGGTGGGTGGGGCTGACAGCGGAGGATGCCTATGTGCTCTGCAGCCTGGCCGCTCACTTTCACATTACACAGGCGGTGAATCTGCCCCACAAGGGGGTACACGGGATGCTATCCAAAGCGATCCTGCCGCAACCGCAGTTAATTTCATGAGGGGCAGGGATGTGTCTGGTCATCCTGACCCTGCAGCAGGCATAATCAGACATGCTTTACTGATTACCAAAGTTGTGAACGTATGGGGCGAGCTCAAAAGGTTGTTTTAGCCTACTCCGGTGGTGTGGATACCTCTGTTTGTATCCCTTACCTGATGCATGAGTGGGGCGTGGAATCCGTTGTCACCCTGGCGGTGGATCTGGGACAGGGCCAGGAGCTGGAGGCGATCCAGGCCAAAGCTCTGCAGGCGGGGGCGGTGCAATCCCTGGTGCAGGATGCAATTCTCCCCCTGATCACCGATTATGCCTTTCCGGCGATCCAGGCCAATGCCCTGTACGAACATCGCTATCCCCTCTCAACGGCCCTGGCCCGTCCCCTGATCGCCAAATTGCTGGTGCAGGTGGCGGAGGAAGTGGGAGCCGATGCGGTGGCCCATGGCTGTACCGGAAAAGGCAATGATCAGGTGCGCTTTGATCTGGCAATTGCCGCCCTCAATCCTCGTCTCAAGGTGCTGGCTCCGGCGCGGGAATGGGGGATGAGCCGTGAAGAAACCATTGCCTATGGGGAAAAATACGGCATTCCGGTCCCGGTGAAAAAATCCAGTCCCTACAGCATTGATCTGAATATCCTCGGTCGCAGTGCTGAAGCTGGGGAGCTGGAGGATGCCAACCGCGAACCGCCTGAGGAGGTGTATGCCCTTACCCGTGCAATTGCCGAGACACCGGATCAACCCACCTATGTCGAGATTGAGTTTGAGCAGGGGGTGCCGGTGGGTCTGGAGGGTCAGCGCCTGGATCCCAAAAGCTTGCTGGAACGCTTAAACCAGCTGGCGGGGGAGAATGGGGTGGGCCGCATTGACATGATTGAGAATCGGCTGGTGGGGATCAAATCCCGCGAAATTTATGAATGTCCTGCCCTGATTACTTTGATCCAGGCCCACCGCGAGCTGGAAAGTCTGACCCTGCCCCGCGAGGTGGCCCACTACAAACTGGGGATCGAAACCACCTACAGCCAGCTGGTGTACAACGGCCTCTGGTATTCCCCCCTGCGGCAGGCTCTGGATGGGTTTGTGCAAGCCACCCAGGATCATGTGACGGGAACGGTGCGCATGAAGCTGTATAAAGGGCAGGTCATCTGTGTGGGCCGCCAGTCCCCCTACTCCCTCTACGATGCGGCGCTGGCCACCTACGGACAGGAGGATGCCTTTGATCACCGGGCGGCGGAAGGGTTTATTTATGTCTGGGGGCTGCCCACCCGCACCTGGTCCCGTCTGCAGAGTCAGGGTTAAAGGGATCAGGACTGGCGGGGCCGAATCTGGTAGCGGTTTTCGGCAATTTGAACCTCATAAGAGATGAGGGGGGTCTCTGCCGGGCCATTCACCACCGATCCATCAGCAGCAAAGGCAGAGGCATGGCAGGGACAGATGAACTGCTGTTCCTCTTGAACCCAGTTCACAACACAGTTGGCATGGGTACAGAAGGGGCTGACCCCGATCAGTTCATTGGTCTCCGTGTTGCGAACGATCAGAACCTTGTCTGTCAGGACCTTGCCCTGAGTTTCCACCAGATCGGCAGGTCCCACAATGGTTTCAAACTCATCGGAGGCCTCTTGGGCTTCTGACCTTTGGCCACGAGTTATCCAGAAACTCCCAAAGGCTGAGGAAACTGCAGCCGTGGCGAGAAGCAAACGCCGCCGAGTCAACATCCAGGTCCAGGTCATGGGGGATCTCCTGCAAGATATTCAAGGGGAAATAATCAATTGGCCCATGTCATCATACAGCAAGAGACTGACTGGGCCTCAGTTGTGTTCCTGTCGCTGCCACCAGGGCTGCTGTAGGATTGGCCATCTGCGCCGGGATTGTTCCAGGATCCTCTGCGCAATTGCTTCTGGGTCCCCCACCCCATTGATGTGCCAGAGGGGTTCTTCAGGTTGAGGGTCTTCAAAGGCTTGCAGTTGACTGGAGAGCAGATCAGGTCCAAAAAAGTGCTGTCGTCCTCGTAAGCGGTCCTGGAGAATGGCAGGGGGGACAACCAGGAGCAGCAATTGCACTCGACCTGGGGCTGTGAGTCTTTGGCGGTGGGCAACCTTCAGCCCAGAACAGGCCAGGACCATCTCTTGCTTTCTCTCGATCTCGCGGGTAATGTCCTCTACCAGTGCAGTCAGCCACCGATCCCGTTCCCCCTCCTGTAGCGGCAGGTGCTGCTGCATGCGGCGAATATTGCTGGGGGGATGACGCCGATCCCCCTCCAGAAAATCACAATCAAAACGGGCCGCCAGCTGGCGACCCACCGTGGACTTGCCAGAACCCGCCACCCCCATGACAATCCAGACCAGAGGATAAGGATTCATCGGAGGAGCGGCATCCTGACCTGACCTAAGGAGTTTGGGCGGTGAAGGACCTGACCTCCAGCACCGGACCCACCTGGGCGGCTGTGACCATCTCCGGTTTCAGCTGTCCGGTGATCACCACCGCGTAGCCTTCCTGCAACAGCTCCTGGGGCGCACGGAAGAGAGCATAGGTTTTATCATCTGGGGTTTTTAGCACCCAAACACCCCCTTCCAGATCCAGAAACTCAATTGTGCCGGTGAACTGTTGCATTAGCGCACCGTCAGGGCTGTGGAGTTCGACTGGGATGGGAGACTCGACTGGGCGGCCAGATAAGCCAGCCAGAGGGAGACCAAGCCATTGAGCACCAAGAAGCTGCGCCCAAACCAGGCAGCAGATCCAAACCATAGAACCCCCTCATATAAGACGGTACCCGCGAGCAATAGATGCGACGCCATCCCCAGAGCCACCCCGATCGCCAGCCAGCGCAGATGCTTGTGGCCCAGGAGGAACACCACCAAGGCTAATGGGATCAGGGCACTGGCAAAGATCGGGTTCAAAGCTGAGGTTTGAGCGAGGGCGGTGCCCACCTCCGGCAGAGAGCTACCCAGCACCTGCAGTGGCCAGCGGGGGAAGCCTGTGATCGCCAGACCCGGCAGCACAAATAAACCTGAGCTGCCCAGCACCAGACCCGCCAGCATGGGCAGAGATAGGCCAAGCCGCTTGGGAGCCAACCACCAGCGAATAATCACCAGGAGGATGTAGCCACCAATAACCATGATCAGTTTAGGAATCAGGGCAATGGCACCCCCATCCAGCCAGAAGCGGGGGTTCAAATAGCCGTTCTGGGCCAGGTACTGCACAAAGTCCTTGAGCCAGAGCATGAGAGGATTTTCCTGCTCCTGACCCGTGGCCCGTGCTAAAGCCTGCTGGGCATTCAGACGACCCGCCCCGAAGTAATTAAGTTTGTCATCAGCAACAGGGGTGGCAGAGCGCTTTAGCACCTTCTCCACTTCATCCGGATCGGTAATGCCCTGGGACTGGATCAACGCTGCCACCCCGGCCACGTGCGGAGAGGCCATGCTGGTGCCCTGGAAGAAGGCAAACTCGGGCTGGTGGGGATTGCGACGGTTGACGGTTTGCTGCAGGATCCCCCATTCCGGGTGATCTGCAGTTTTGGCACCGCCTGGGGCTGAGATGTCCACGCCCACCCCATAGTTGGAGTAGGGAGCCTTCTCTCCGGTGGGACCCAGAGCCGATACTCCGATCACGTGGGGATAGCGACCTGGATAACTGGCCCCGTCTGAGTTCTCATTGCCAGCCGCTGCTACTACGGTCACCCCCTTGTCGTGGGCATCACGCACCGCTTCCTGGAGCAACTGGGTGGGCATGCGTCCCCCCAGACTCATGTTGATCACCGTGGCCCCATGGTCGGCAGCGAAGTGGATCCCTTCCGCAATGTCCGCCACACTGCCAAAGCCGTTGGCATCCAGCACTCGAATCGGCATGATGCTGGCCTGGTAGGCAATGCCCGCCACCCCCAGACCGTTATTGGTGGACTGGGCCACCGTGCCCGCCACGTGGGTGCCGTGACCATGCAGATCGGAGGCATCGGCATCGTCATCCACAAAGTCGTAGCCATCCACAAACTGGGTTTCCGCCAGATCCGAAACCTGGCTGACCCCGGTATCAATCACGGCTACCGTGACGCCTTTCCCAGCGGTGATGTCCCAGGCGGCAGGCATGGCAATGGCCTGGAAGTTCCACTGCTGCGAGAAGAATTGATCATTGGGCTCGAAGGAAGCGGAATATAAATAGTTGGGTTCGGCATATTCCACGGCCTTCTCAGCGGTTAACTGTTTCAGCAGTCGCCGCGGTGCTCCCTGATCTTGGGGATCGTAATGAAACTGATAGAGCTCCTCAGTGCGGGCATAAGGACTGGCACTGTTTAACTGCAGCTGCAGGTGATATTTATTAGCAACCGCCGCCACCTCATGGGGGCTGGCACTGTCAACAAAGTTGACAATAATACTTTGGTAAGAGGGTGAAGGTGATCCACAGGCCGTCAGCAGACCTGCCATCAGACAGATTGCCAACAACCCAAACCAGCGTCCAATTCTCATCGTGTGCTTGCCTCAGGCGTCAGACTTGCAACCAGTATGCCCTCTGTTGCGGGGAATGACGAGGTCACTGCAGTTGCTGATGTGGGAAGTGCCACTTGCAGTAACGAGATGCACGCTCCCCCTCCGTGTCAGGGCTGAGGTGAGCATGCTATTACAGGAAGAATTCAACTGCACATCCAGGCCAGGGACGATGTAGGGTGGTGGGTGTGGAAAATTAGGAAGCATGCCTCGGACGGGGCAACAGGGCGATGATTGTCATGGGTAGAGTGGTAGGAGGCTGAGATGGAAGCAATGTGGAATACTTTTGAGGCAGTGGGGCTAGTGGCTTGGCCGCTGTTACTCTTCTCGGTGATCTCCGTAGCTCTCATCCTGGAGCGGGCTCAGTTCTGGTGGAAGATCACCCATCGGCAGGAGCAGGTGGTGCAGGAATGTCTCAGCCTCTATGGCCGCAATCCCCGCGCCGCTCTGTTTAAGTTAGAGCAGAATGCTGATCTGCCCATTGCCCGGATCTTTCTCTCCGGTTTGGAAATGGACAATGCCAGTCCTGAAGATTTTCGCCTCGCTTTAGAAACGGCAGTTTCAGCAGAGATCCCATTGCTCAAACGCTTCAATACGGTTTTTGACACGATCATCACTCTCTCACCGTTTTTGGGGCTTTTGGGGACTGTACTGGGGATCATCACGATTCTGGGTTCGATTCAGCTGGGGAATATTGGTGGTACTGATACCGAGGGCGTCGGGGCAGGGATTGCTGAGGCACTTTACTCCACCGCCTTTGGATTGATTGTCGCCATTCCCACGCAGCTGATTTCGAATGTCTTTCGTTCGCTCTACCTGCGGCAGATGTCCAAGATCCAGGAGTATGGAGGACAGCTGGAACTTCTCCATCGCCAGCGGCTGGAGCATTTTGGCGAAGTTTAAGTATTGCGTTAATCGTTTGTAAAGGATTAGGATATGCGGCTTCCAGAGGAAAATTTGCGGCCAGCCGAGATCAACATCGTGCCTCTCATTGATGTGATCTTTTCCATTCTCGTCTTTTTTGTTGTCGCCAGTCTGGTGCTGACGCGGGCTGAGTCCCTGGATGTAGATCTACCGGAGGCCGGTACGGCCCAGAAGCAGATCCAGCCCGATGTGACCATCAGCATTACCAGGGACAATCAGGTGGCTGTCAATAAAGAGACGGTGCCCATCGATCAGCTGGTGGCCAAAGTGGAGCAGATCCTGCAGGAAACCACCACTGCCGAGAATGAGAACCAGGAGCGACTGGTACTGATCAGTGCCGATCTGGCGATCACCCACGGCAAATTCGTGGAGGTCACGGATGCATTGCGGCGGCTGAAGACCTTTGAGGTTACCTTCGGGATTGCGACTCAATCAGCGGGTTCGTAGGATGAAGTCCAGGAGAACACAGCCGATCCCGAGAAGAGAACCCACGACCACCTGCAAAGGGGTGTGACCCAGGAGTTCTTTTAAATAGGGCTCCTGAAAAGTATCCCCCTCAAATAGCTCGTCCACCATCCGGTTGATCACGCGGGCATGTTTACCTGCTGCCTGCCGGATGCCAGCGGCGTCATACATGACGATCAGGGCAAAGACAACAGTGGTGGCAAAAAGCAGGCTGTTCCATCCCTCCTGCAGTCCCACCCCCACCGCCAGAGCACTGACCAGAGAGGCGTGGGAGCTGGGCATGCCCCCGGTCTGGGTGAGGACCCGAAAATCCAGCTTGCCCGTCCGCAGATAAAGCAGAAGCAACTTCAACAACTGCGCGGCACCACTGGCCAGCAGAGCGGTCCAGAGAACCTGATTGGCAAGCAACTGCTGCAGCATAGACAAGGGATCCGTAAAGATAGGGAGGGCAACTGCTGCGGTTCAATGGGTGCGCTGGGTAATAAAGTCAGCGAGGGCCAGTAGCGGTACATTTGCCTGACCATGGGGGGCCAGGTGCTGTTTGGCAGACTGGATCAGGGCTTCCGCTTTTTGCCTCGACACCTCTATTCCCCAGATACTAGGATACGTGGCTTTGGCCGCCACCACATCTTTGCCTGCGGTTTTGCCCAGCTGTTCACTGGTGGCGGTGACATCAAGAATATCGTCAATGATCTGGAAGGCGAGGCCAATATCATGAGCATAGTCGGTCAGGTTCTGCACCATCTCCGCATCGGCTCCCCCCAGCAGTCCTCCCGACACCACCGAAACCTCCAGCAGAGCACCCGTCTTGTGGGCATGAATAAAATCCAGAGTCTCCAGGGGGATGGGCTTGCCCTCGGATTCCAGATCCACCACCTGTCCCCCCACCAAGCCGCTGGCGGCCACCGCTTTCCCCAGGCGACCGATCACCTGCAGCAGGCGATAAGGATCGACATTTTGGGTCTCCTCTGCCACCACCTGAAAGGCATAAGCCAGCAGGGCATCCCCCGCCAAAATCGCCATGGCATCGCCAAAAACCTTATGGTTCGTCAGTTGGCCCCGCCGGTAGTCATCGTTGTCCATGGCGGGCAGATCGTCATGGATCAGCGACATGGTGTGGATCATTTCCAGAGCACAGGCGGTGGGCAGGGCCTGAGCCACGTCTCCCCCAGCCAACTCACAGGCCGCCAGACAGAGGATCGGACGCAGTCGTTTTCCTCCTGCCAGCAAACTGTAGCGCATGGAGTTGTAGAGACTCTCGGGATAGCTGACCGGAAGGGAATCCGACAATGCTTGCTCCACCAGCGCTTTGCGGGCGGCTAGGTACTCTTTCAGATTAAAACTTTGGACATCCAAGGCGTTCTCCTTAGGGTGCAGGCATCAGGATCCGCTATATAGATTAGCGTGGCGACAGCGGCTCCTAACTTTTCTTATCAGAGTCCATCGCCGTATCTTTGAATACAGATGGCCAGGATTGACTCTGGTCTAGTGGAGAAAAATTGCCCAGAGCAACCCTCAGATCATGCTGGAGTCTCCCCTGACAGTGGCCGCTGCGCCAGGAACCGACGGCACGGTGCTGGAGTTCCAACAGGTTTCTTTACAGTTTCAAACGGATGGACATCCCATCGAGATCATCCGTGATGCCACCTTTGCGCTGCGCCCCGCCGAGTTTGTCTCTATTGTCGGTCCCAGTGGTTGTGGCAAAACTTCGCTCCTACGCATGGTGTCTGGGTTACACACTGAGCATGGCGGTGAGATCCGGTTTCAAGGACAACCGATTACCGGACCGCTGCGCAGTGTCGGGATTGCCTTTCAGAATCCAGTCCTCTTGCCCTGGCGCACCACCTTGCAAAATGTGCTGCTGCCGCTGGAAGTGGTGGAGCCCTTTAAGCGCACTTTCAAGCAACAGCTTCCCCAGCACCAAACTGCGGCTCAGGAGTTGCTGGCCACCGTGGGTTTAGAAGGATTTCTCAAGCGCTATCCCTGGCAGCTGTCGGGCGGGATGAAACAGCGAACCTCCCTCTGCCGGGCCCTGATCCATCAGCCGGAGATCCTGCTGCTGGATGAGCCGTTTGGGGCGCTGGATGCCTTTACACGGGAAGACATGTGGGAGATGTTACAGCAGTTGTGGCGGCGCACCGCCTGCACCAGTTTGCTGATCACCCATGATCTGCGGGAGGCTGTGTTTCTCTCGGATACGGTCTATGTGATGAGCCCTCGCCCCAGCAGCATCATCTTCCGTCTGCCGGTGGATCTGCCCCGCCCCCGCACCCTGGAGATGTGTCTGTCGGATGAGTTTCACCACCGGGTGGCGGCAATTCGCAAGCATATTCAACGCAGCTATTGAGTCAGGGATCACCGTATGTCCAGATCTGCTCTTGGTCGCTTTCTGCGCAGTCGTCAGGCCGCTATTGCTCTACCCGTGGCTGCCGCCATCTTGCTGCTCCTGATCTGGGAGGGGATTGTGCATGTGTTGAAGATTCCCCAGTTTATTTTGCCAGCTCCCACTGCCATTCTGGGGACGGTGGATGACTACGGTGAAGTGGTCCTGCAGCATGCGCTGCGCACCCTACTGGCCACCCTGATCGGCTTTGGAGCTGCCCTGGTGGCAGGCATGGGATTGGGGTTCCTGCTGGGGTATTCCCGCCTGGCCTACATAACCTTTTACCCGCTGTTGGTGGGGTTCAATACCATTCCCAAGGTGGCCCTGGTGCCCCTGCTGGTGATCTGGTTTGGGGTGGGCACGGTGCCTGCGGTGATCACCTCCTTTTTGCTGGCCTTCTTTCCGATTGCCGTGAATGTGGCGGTGGGTCTGGATACCGTTGAGCCTGAAATGCAGGACGTGTTGCGGGCGTTGGGGGCCTCTCAATGGGAAATGTTCCAGAAGGTGGGCCTCCCCCACAGCCTGCCCTACTTTTTTGCTTCGCTGAAGATTGCCATCTCGTCCGCTTTTATTGGCACCGTGATCTCAGAGACCGTGGCGTCCAATGGCGGCATTGGCTACGTGATCGTCTCCGCCAGTTCCTCGCTGGATGTGCCGCTGGTGTTTCTGGGGCTGGTGGTGCTCTCCCTAATGGGGATCCTGCTCTACAGCTTCTTTGCCTCCCTAGAGCGTTACTTCATTCACTGGGCTCGCTGATCAGAGGCGACGCCAGCGACGACCATCACGGGTGAGCAGTTCCTCAGCAGTTTGGGGTCCCCAGGTTCCGGCTTCGTAGATATGGACAGGCGGGGGTGGAGTACTACCATTCCCTTCCGTTTCCCAGGCTGACAGGATCGGGGTGACAACTCGCCAGGCGGCTTCCACCTCATCGGAACGGGTGAAGAGGGTTTGATCCCCCAACATACAGTCCAACAGCAACCGCTCATAGGCATCAGGGGTGCCCCCGGCAAAGGTGGTGCCGTAACGAAAGTCCATATCCACCGAGCGGGTGCGGATCTCGGGCCCCGGGACTTTGGCTTCAAAGCGCAGGGAAATGCCCTCATTGGGCTGGATCCGCAGGGCGAGAATATTGGGACTGACCTCGTGGGCCACCGTGGGGAAGAGGGAGAGGGGCACCTGCCGGAAGAAGATTGCCACCTCGGACACCTTCTTGGGCAGACGCTTCCCCGTGCGCAGATAAAAGGGCACTCCCTGCCAGCGCCAGGTATCGCATTCCAGCTTCAAGGCCACATAGGTGGGGGTGGTGGAATCGGGATTGACATTGGGTTCCTCCAGATATCCCGGCACTCCCTTACCCCCCATCCAGCCCGCAGCATACTGAGCCCGGATCGCGGCATTGGTAATGTTGCGGACATCGGCAATGCGGGTGGCCTGCAGGATCTTGGTTTTCTCATCCCGTACTCCATCGCTGCCCAGACTCACGGGAGGTTCCATGGCGGTGAGGCAGTAGATCTGCATCAGGTGATTTTGCACCATATCCCGCAGGGCGCCGGAGGAGTCATAGTATCCAGCCCGATCTTCCACACCCACGGTTTCAGCCACTGAGATCTGGATGTGATCGATGTAGTTGCGGTTCCAGAGGGGCTCGAAGATGGCATTGGCAAAGCGAAAGACCAGCAGGTTTTGGACAGTTTCTTTACCCAGGTAGTGATCAATGCGGTAGATCTGCTCCTCTTTGCACACCTGCTGCACAATCCGGTTCAGTTCCTGGGCGGAGGTGAGATCATGTCCAAAGGGTTTCTCGATCACCACGCGCGTTTTTTCAGGATCCGTCAGCATGCCTGCGGTCCCCAGTTGCTGAACAGCCTCGGCGTAGAAGTCTGGAGATACGGCCAGATAAAAGATGCGATTTCCCCGCGTGGCTCGCTCCTGATCCAGCTGGGTGAGCATTTCATCCAGCGCGCGGTAGGCCTCGGGATCATTAATATCCAGACGACAAAAGAAAAGCCGACTGGCGAAGTCCTCCCAGGCAGCTTCGGGGCCTAGATCAGTAGGGGCAAACTCCTGCATCGCGGCCCGCATTTTCTCGCGATAGGTTTCATGACTCCAGTCACGGCGGGCCACTCCCACCAAGGTGAACTCGGGGGGCAAGCGTCGCTTTAAAAAGAGGCGGTAGTAGGAGGGAATCAACTTGCGAGCTGCTAGATCCCCAGATGCGCCAAATTGTACGAGAATGCAGGGACCTGGGGTCCGTTCTTGACTGAGTCCAACGCGCAGAGGATTCTGTGTCAGCAGCATGAAGAGTTCACCCTAAAAAGAAACGATAGATGGTTACGCCTGGAGTGAGGACAAAAACTGTTCCACTTCCCTGACATTGTCAGGACTTCCGATCACGAGAGGGACCCGTTGGTGCAGGCTCTGGGGTTGCAGGGTCAGGATCCGCTCCCGCCCGGTGGAGGCCAATCCCCCCGCCTGTTCTACCAGATAAGCCAGGGGAGATGCTTCATACATTAGCCGAAGTTTGCCCTCAGGTTTTTTCAGGGTTCCCGGATAAAGGTAGACGCCCCCCTTGAGAAGAATGCGATGTACATCCGCCACCAGGGCACCACTGTAGCGAGCACTGTAGCCCTCCTGACGGTGGACATGCCGAATGTAGTGCTGGATCGGTTCAGCCCACTGACAGAAGTTGCCTTCATTGACACTGTAGGTGAATCCCTGGGCGGGAATCTGAAGGTGGCTCTGGGAGAGAATGAATTCCCCCAAACTGGGATCGAGGGTGAAGGCATGCACCCCTTTGCCCATGGAGTAGATGAACTGGGTACTGGGACCGTAGAGAATGTATCCTGCCGCCAGTTGTTGCACCCCCGGCTGGAGCAGATCTTCATTCTGGCCCTCATCCAACCCCTCGGCCCGCAGGATTGAAAAGATGGTGCCCACGGTCAGATCTGCATCAATATTGGAGGAGCCGTCCAGGGGATCAAAGACGAGGGCAAAACGGCTGAGGGCACAGTTTTCCGGCAGACGGGCAGGTTGCTTCATTTCTTCGGAAACCAGGCGACAGACCAGTCCCGTTTGCTCGAGCACGCGGATGAAGGCGTTGTTGGCATACTCATCCATCTGTTGCTGCACTTCCCCCTGAATATTGACGGTGCCGGTCACCCCCAGCGTGTCTTCCACCAGGCCAGCCCGACTGAGGCGGCGGGCGATCAGCTTTCCGGCCAGGGCAATGCGGGTCATCAGGGCACTGAAGTCCTGGGCATCGGCACTAAAGGACTCAAACTGCTGCAGCACATGGCGAGACAGGGTCATGACATCGCGCGACATTTCCTGATCGGTAGAGCTGAGGGGAGGGGAGAGGGGAGAAGAAATCATGAGGAATGCAGAAAATACCCTTTTGCTTCCATGCTACGTAGACTGCCTGAAAATACTGTGAAAGCAAGCAGAGTTACAGATTTACTTCAGGAATGCAATAGGCTGGAGAAAAGACTTTGGGATGCTCAGAACTCATGGGGTTGAATTCGCAGGCGCAATACGATGTTGTCATTGTGGGGGGAGGGGTCTCGGGCACGGCCCTTCTCTACGTCCTCTCCGCCTTCACCGATCTCAAACGGCTGGCCCTGCTGGAAAAGTATGCCGATGTAGCCACCGTCAATTCTCGTGCCAGTAGCAATAGCCAGACGATCCATTGTGGGGAGATTGAAACCAATTACTCGCTGCAAAAGGCGCTGACGGTGCGGCGGGCTGCCTCCATGATCACTCACTATGCCAAGCAACTGCCTGCGGCTCAACGATCCCAGATCGTGTTTCCCTACTCAAAGATGGTGTTGGGGGTGGGCTCCCGTGAGTGTGATTTGCTCAGACAGCGGTTTGAGGATTTTCGACCCCATTATCCTGGGTTGAGGCTGCTGGAGAAAGCAGAGATCCAGGCTCTGGAGCCAAAGGTGGTGCAGGGTCAGGGGGGAGAGCGACCGGAAGACCTGGTGGCCCTGGGGGTAACAAGTGAATATTCGGCGGTCAATTATGGGGCCCTGGCCCATTCCTTTCTGGAGATGGCGCAGCAGTCGGATAAGCAGATTGATCTGAGTCTGCGCACCCAGGTGTTGCGGATCGAGGAAGCTTCGGGGCAGAGCTATGAGCTGATCACCGCGGATCGGCGGCTACGGGCACGGATGGTTGTGGTCTGTGCTGGGGGGCATAGCCTGCTGCTGGCCCATCAGATGGGGCATGGACTGCACTATTCCTGTCTGCCCATGGCGGGGAGCTTCTATTTCACCCCGGCAGTTCTCAATGGCAAGGTGTACACGGTTCAGAATGACAACCTTCCCTTTGCTGCCATTCACGGCGATCCGGATGTGCTGGTGCCCGGCAAGACTCGCTTCGGCCCCACGGCTCTGCCTCTGCCCCTGTTGGAGCGCTATAACCCCGGCACGCTTTTGGACTTTCTGCGAGTGTTGCGACCCGATGCAGCGGTGGCCAAGGTGTTCTGGGATCTATTTAAGGTCAGGGATATTCGCAACTATCTGTTCAAGAATATGGCCTTCGAGATCCCCCGATTGAATCGGCACCTCTTTTTGAAGGACGCCCGCAAAATTGTGCCCACGTTGCAGTTAGAGGATCTGGAGTTTGCCAAGGGGTATGGCGGTGTACGACCTCAGCTAATTGATAAGCAACAGCAAAAACTGATTCTGGGGCAGGCCAAGATCAATCCAGGCGCTGGTCTGATATTTAATGTCACCCCTTCCCCGGGGGCCACCTACTGTCTGGGGAATGCGGAACAGGATGCCCAGATCATTGCCCAACATCTGGGCTGTACCTTCTCTGAGTCTGCTTTTGCTGCACAACTGGTGCGGGAGCACGCCGATGTGTCCTGAGTGATCTTTAGAGATGATCGGGATCAACGCCCAGTTCTTGCAGCTTAGTGGCTAGTTGATCCGCGCGTTGCTGTTCCAGGGCGAGATCCGTTCACTTCCCTACAACAGTAAATGTCCCTGGGAATCCTACCAATGCAATCAGAGCGTGGTGATCTCTGCCTCGGTTCCCTGCCATGTCTCTAGATACAGACCAACAACCCATCTACTGAGCCCCATCTATAAAACCTCACATTTTTACTTTGCAGCATATCCGTGACATGAGTGGATCTGGAAGACCGGAACACAGCAGACATTTAAATCACAACTCTTGCCATGGCACCTAGGTGAACAACTCAGTCTTCCTTGTAAGTTCTAAAGAGACGTGTTAGTTTTATGAGTAGGGATTTGAATTGGTAATAAGCTTTATCAGGCCCATGGATCGATTCTCTCCATAGTTCCAAACTTTTTACCCAAATATGGAGATGAATGATGTCGAGTTCTATGGGTGGGCAGTCCACCCAGGTTTCAGCAGAGGATGCTCAACGCTATCCTCTAAATTGGATATCTATAACGTTCTTTGCTGTTTTCCATAGCTTGGCACTCTTAGCACCCTGGTTTTTTTCCTGGTCAGCGTTGGCCATTACTATTTTTCTCCATTGGTGGTTGGGCAGCTTAGGAATTTGTCTGGGATATCATCGCCTTCTGTCACATCGTAGCTTGTTACTCCCAAATTGGATTGAATACATACTTTCGATCAGTGGAGCCTTAGCTTTACAGGAGGGACCGATCTTCTGGGTTTCTGGACACCGCCAGCACCACGCCTATACAGAGGATAAAGAACTTGATCCTTGCTCTGGTAAGAGAGGGTTTTGGTGGAGTCACATAGCTTGGTTGTTCTACAAACGCGATCGCTTTTTTGACTACACTATATACAAAAATAATGCCCCAGATCTAAGCCGTGAAGCATTTTACCGATGGCTCAATCGTCACTATTTACTTCTACAGCTCCCTCTAGGAATTTTATTGTATTGTCTAGGAGGATGGTCATTTGTCATCTATGGTGTGTTTGTCCGATCTGTATTGCTTTGGCATAGTACCTGGCTGATCCACTCAGCCACACACTGGAAAGGTTATCGTTGTTTTCCTTCTGCCGATAACTCTCCTAACCTTTGGTGGGTAGCTCTCCTTACTTATGGGGAAGGCTGGCACAACAACCGCCATGCCCATCCCAGGGTTGTAAAGGCAGGGTGGAAATGGTGGGAGATCGATCCCACATGGTGGGTGATTCAATTCTTTCAATTCCTGGGTTTAGCTCGAAAAGTAGTAGTGCCTTTACATCATTGATTGATTTTTGGGGACGCATTCAGACTTTGGAGACAGCTATGAGTATCTATGTTGGCAACCTCATTGGTGATATTAAAGAGGAGCTAGTTGCTGATATCTTTGGGAAATATGGTTCCGTAAAGCAGGTTCAGATCTTCTTTGAGAAAGAAACTGATAGATCCAAATGTTTTGCTTTTGTCGATATGAAAAGTGATGCTGAGGAGGCAGTAGCAATTAGGGCTCTCAAAGATTCCGATTGGATGAGACAAGGAACTGTCATTAAGCAAGCCCGTACCCGAATCAATGGTCAATCTATATTTTCTGCGAATTGGTTGTCTCAACATTGTCGCTGATCATGAAGATTAGAGTGCAGAGATCCCAAAGCTCTTAACTCTCAATGTACCAGTATATGAGGACTCTGTGTGTTTTTCTGAGTCGGTTAGTTTAACTACTAGCGCAATATTAATCTCTGTTGGCATATATTGTATAAAACAGGCTTTACCAAATAGAGAATATTTACCTCTTGCTTGTGTGCCTCTGGTATTTGGTATCCAGCAGGTATTTGAAGGTGTTGTCTGGGGAGGGATTAATTCAGGCAGTTCAAGCACTGTTTACTTTGGTGCTATGACTTTCCTATTTTTCTCTCATTGGTTTTGGCTTTTTTGGGTTCCCTTTATGGTCTCATGTCTAGAGCATCATCGGATCATACGACTGATTGCTGACTTTTTTGTTATTGTCGGAGTCTGTTATGGAGCTTTTTTATACATCCCATTGCTGTTTAATAGTGACTGGTTGTTCGTGGATGTTGTTCGCGGATCTATTCAGTATCAAGCTAGGTTCATAGGAGATTCTGTTCCAGTAGCACTATCCCGCCTACTCTATGCAATGACAGTTTTAATCCCCCTGTGTACATCCTCGAGATTGGATATCAGGATATGGGGTATCGTAATCGCCTTGTTTGCGCTGATCAGTCGACTACTTTTTTACTATGCTTTTGTCTCTGTATGGTGCTTCTTTGCGGCACTCATATCGGTCTACATTATCCATGTGGTGGCAAAGCTTAGTAACTGGTCGCCAGAATATTGACAGATCTAAAACTGGATTCCCTGCCCCAAAGGAGCCGATGGGGCGAATCGGCCTCAGTCACAGATCTTTCCCCCGCCTATACCTATAGCGATCAGGCATGACTCATGAGATTCCTGAGGCGGCTTTCCTTGGAAAACAAGCATTTAAGCCTACTTGTGTCTTCCATCTGATGTCTGATCGCTATACCAAGGAGACCAAGAGATTGAGACTCCATTTGTTATCTGGTAAATTAGGTAGAAAATCCTGTAGAAATCTAGGAGATCAATGCGAGTCGAAGATTGTTGCCAGGCACTCCTCAGGGAGATTCTTCCAGACATCGATCCCCATAGGAATGGATATTGTTTGGATGTGGGTGTGGGAACTTTCGCATTCTATTGTGAACTATTTGTTAAACAAGGATTTCCCACTATCGCTGTCGAACCTTCACCTGTGCAGCACTTGCGACGATTATGCGATCGATACTCGATTCAGTTGATTGAAGCTTGTCTGTCTGACCATAATGGAACCCAGACATTATACATGGGGAAATTTAGTCGCTTTGCCAATCAGAACTTTAACTCTCTACATGCCGAGTGGTTCGGATCATCCTCTCAAACGAAACAAGTGACTACTCTTGATTTGTCTGAGGTTCTGCGGATAACAGAGGTTCATAAAATAACATGCTTGAAACTGGATGTTGAGGGTTGGGAATCTATCATTATTCAGCAGTTAGTAGATTTGCCGCCATCACATTTACCCGCAGTGATCATGTTTGAATATGGAGGAGGAGGTCCGCGTCATCACGGGAGAAAAGGTTGGACTCCATCCTTTATAAAAGGAACACTAACCTGCTTAAGAACTCTGCAATACTGTGGCTACGGCTTTAGCATCATGATTGATTCATCTTACAAAGCCCAAGCTCAATTCCTAGACCTACAATCACACTCTTTGGAAACTGATGACCTTTTCCCCTCTGATGCTGTGTATGGTAATATCATAAGCTTTCGTGATTACGAATATCCAAGAGATGATGTCATCCGGATCTCTAAATCTTTCCAGGGAGGAATAGTTAATTGGTTTGTTGAGAAATTAGTAATCAACAAGCTAATATTGCAACAAGACCATTAGCTAAACCATATTTGCCATCTATGTATATCATTAGGTCTTCTTTCTCTGCAAAGCACATGTAGCAAAAAGAGTGCCTACACCCAAATCTGAATCTATCCTCGACTTAATAAGTTTTGTCTTGTTTTCGGAGTTGTAACTGTTAGTGGTTAAGCTTGAGGTCACAAGAAATCTATCTTCTTGATGCTACATGAAACACTATCCCTTCTAGGAGAACAGCTATGAACGATGATCTTTACACGACGGGAGTCACTGCCAGGACTCGCAATCACAAGGGCCACTCGATCCTGAACACTGCTTATACCTTGGTTGAGGTGACCGATTCAGGTTGGGCTTTTATCTGCACTAGGAACCAGTCCTGCCATTACGTGGATCCTGATTCTTTACGAGAGAGAAAATAAGGGGAACACCTTCTTGAGTTGGTCCTGCTATGTCATAGCGAGTGGGGCTACTAGTCAAATCCTTGATTAATTCTACAGGAGAATCAACCATGTCTCATAAAGGCAAAAATGGCAAAGAAGCTAAAAAGCCTAAGCAACCTAAAGTCAATAAAAAGATGAAGGATCCCAACCGTTATGACGGCAAGTAGTGAGTTCAAACTACCGATCTCTGAACGCGCTAGTTAGCGTGACCACCTCCTGATTCTTTTATCGTCTTCCCCTCCTTTGATGGAGGGATTTTCATTGGGGAGAGATTGTGGGGAATATGACAATGGCAGCTGGTGAAGGGCATGGGATCGTAGGTAGGTCCACCACTGAGCGAGGATGCCAATAGATCACAACTGGCACGATTGAACTGAGCTTCAGAGATAACAGTGAGCATTGGGATGAACTATTCTATTGAGTGATGGCCTTGATCAAGGTGAAAAAGCCGTTGGAAAATGGAAGCATCACCTGATCTGTTTTTGAGATCGCTGTAGAGGTAGGTCCACGCTCATGCCAGGTCAAGACGCCTTTCCTTCCGGGGATCGCCACATACCGCAGTTGCCACTGGGATGGATTCTGGTCCTTCCCTTTCTATTACAGGTGGCTCTGGTGGGGGGCACGGCATGGCTCCTGATCCGCAATGGCCGCCGATCCGTCAATGATATTGCCAGTCAACTGCGGCAAGAGATCAGTCAATCTGCAGAGCACCGCGTGTCTGATCTGTTGGTGGCAGCAGAACGTTTGAACGAATTAACTACCAATACAATTCAGTCGGACCAGATTGATTTAACAGATATTCGGGCTCTAGAAGATCTGTACTGGACCTACGTCACCTCGTTTGACTTTATGAATGGATTGGGGGTGGGTAACCGTTCCGGTGACATCATGGCTATGTTTCGACAGGAGGATCACGGATCGGTTGACTACTATCTGGAATACTCCAACGCTGAAACCAATGGTCAATACATCAGTCGCAAACTGGGTCGGGATCGCCAGGTGGTGAGCTCCTTCTTTTTCCCTGGTCCAGTTGACGCCCGAGAACGACCCTGGTATAAAGCGGCAGTGGCAGCGGGGGACTTGACCTGGACAGACGTCTATCTTTCCATCAGTAAGTCGGCGGAACCCAGTCTGCTGATCAATGCGTCTCGCCCCATTTACGATGACCAGGGCACTCTCCAGGGCGTGATCAGCGTGATTTTAGATCTGGGGCAGATCAATGAATTTCTGGAGGAGATTGAGGTCAGTGCCTCAGGACAGATCTACATCATGGAGCCCACAGGGGAGTTAATTGGTGTTTCTACTTCCCGCAGCCCAATTGAGGTGAGCGGTGGTGAGGTACGACAGCGGTTGGCGCAGGAGAGTGCTAACCCTCTCATTCAGACCTCTGCGCTTTATTTGGAAGAGGAGTTTAATCGTTTACAGGGCATTCAAAGCCCCCAGCAGCTGGAGTTTTTTCAAGCGGGAGATCGCTATTTCCTCCAGGTGACACCTTTTTCGCGAGGGGAGGGGTTGGACTGGTTGATTGTGACGGTGGTGCCAGAACAGGATTTCATGGCCCAGATCCAGGCGCATACCCGCTATACATTGCTGCTTTGTCTGGCGGAGATCGGGGTGGCCACGATCCTGGCTTTGCTGATCTACCGCTGGATCGCCTCTCACGTTTTTCGTCTCAGTCAGGCATCTCAATGGCTGTCCCAGCAGAACCTCAATTTCCGTGTTAATGAGAACTCTGTCATCCGAGAAACCGCCCTGTTGGCCCACTCCTTCAATGAAATGGCCCAAAAGCTAGAGCAGTCCTTCGAGGCATTGCAGGTCAGTGAAGCCCGATTTCGCAAGATTGCCGAAAGTTTACCTGGAGCGATCATTCTGTATGTGCTCCACCCCGATGGATTGGATCAGGTGAATTACCTCAGTCCGGGCTGTCTGGAACTCTGGGAGCTAGAAGCAGCGGCGGTGGAACAAAACCCCCAACTGATCTGGAATCTGGTTCATCCTGAAGATCTGCCAGGGATGCAGGCGTCGGTCCTGGAATCGGCTCGCACTCTTTCACCCTGGAACTGGGAATGGCGCATTAACACCCAGCTCACCCAAACCCAGAAGTGGGTGCAGGGCACCGGCAAACCGGAACGACAGGATAATGGTGACATCGTCTGGACAACGTTAATTTTTGATATCACGGAGCAAAAAAAGGCGGAACAGATTCAGTTGGAACTGAACTTGCTAGAAGACATCCTTGATGTGGTGCTGGCAGGCTATTGGGATTGGAATATCGCACTGGATCGTCAATATTTAAGTCCCGGCTTCCAGCGCATGTTTGGGTATAGCGATGCTCAGGCGGAAGATGGACCGACCCGTTGGCAGAATCTGATCTTTGCAGAAGATTTACCAGAGGTGATGGCCTGTTTTGAGAGGCATGTCCAGAGTCGAGGTCAGATTCCCTTTTGCCATGAGGCCCGTTACCGCCATCGCGATGGCTCCACGGTTTGGGTGATCTGTTCAGGTCAGGTGATCGACTGGGATGCTGAGGGTCATCCCCTGCGCATGATCGGTTGCCACATTGACATTACCCAGCGCAAATACACCGAGATCCAGCTACGGAAAAGTGAGATCCACCTGCGAACGGCTCAGCGGATTGGGCAGATCGGAAGTTGGGAGCTGGATGTACCCAGTCAAACCATTTCCTGGTCAGATGAGGTGTTCCACATCTTTGGTCGTTCTTCTCAGCAGGAGCCCCCTTCCTATGCTGAGCTATTGCAGTTGATCCATCCGGAAGATCGGGAGCGGCATGATCAGGTGGTGCAGGACTCCGTGGCGGCGCGAGGGGCTTACAAGATTGAATGTCGTATTCTTCGTCCTGATGGCAAAGTGGTTCACATCTACGCTCGGGGAGAGACGATCTGTGACAGCCACGGTGAGCCGCTGCAATTGGTGGGAACGGTCCAGGACATTACCGAGCGAAAACTGAACCAGGAGCGACTGCAACAGTTGGCTCGGGATCTAAAAAAGTCCAATCATGCTCTACTGCGCTCTAACCGTGAACTGGAACAGTTTGCCTATGTGGCTTCCCATGATCTCCAGGAACCCCTGCGAGCCGTCACCAGTTTTGTGCAACTGCTGGCCAAGCGGTATCGTGATCAGCTGGATAGCAAGGCGGATATGTACATTGACCTGGTGGTGGATGGGGCCACCCGGATGCAGCAACAGATCCGCGCCCTCCTGGCCTACTCCCGCGTGGGACGGCATGAACTGCAACTGCAGTGGGTGGACTGTAATCACCTGATGGAAAAGGTCCTGCGAGATCTGCATGTGGCGATTTCGGAAGCCAATGCTCAGATCCTTGTGGATCCCCTGCCTGTTGTGTTTGCCGATCCCACCCAGTTCAGCCAGCTACTGCAGAACTTACTGAGCAATGCCCTCAAGTACAGAAGTGCGGCCATCCCCAGGATTTGGGTGCATGCCAGTCAACAGAATACTGCACAGGAGGAGAATCCACCTCGCCCTCCTCAGGATCTGCATACCTCTCCCCCAAAAAATGAGTGGTTGTTTTCAATTCAGGACAATGGGATCGGCCTGGAACCTCAATATGCTGAACGTATTTTTGGTATCTTTCAGCGGCTACACACCAGCGAAGAGTACCCAGGGACCGGACTGGGATTGGCCATTTGTCAAAAGATTGTGGAACGTCATGGGGGCCGCATTTGGGTAGAATCACAGCTAGGACAGGGTGCAACTTTTTACTTCACAC
Organism: uncultured bacterium; assembly: GCA_964392245.1. Classification (GTDB taxonomy): domain Bacteria; phylum Cyanobacteriota; class Cyanobacteriia; order Thermostichales; family Thermostichaceae; genus JAAUUJ01. Next base: position 2,930 of record CAYMOX010000017.1, on the reverse strand, counting down.
TCCCCCTGCAGCAGGAGGACAGAGATGTCAACTGATCCAACGGGTCCAGCCGTGAAACTGCTCACCATTCTGCTGGTTGAAGACTCTCGCAGCGATGCCATCTTAATCTCAGAAACCTTGAGTGAGAGCAAGATTTTAAATGAAATGCATCATGTTAAGGATGGGGTGGAGGCATCCGAGTTTCTTTTCCAGCGAGGTGCATTTGCCGAAAGTCCCCGACCGGATCTCATCCTGCTGGATCTGAATCTACCCCGCAAAAATGGGCGGGAACTGTTGCAGGAGATCAAGGCTGATGAAGAATTAAAAACTATTCCAGTGGTGATTCTCACAACCTCTTCAGACGAAATTGATATCCTGAGAAGTTATCAACTGCACGCCAACTGCTATCTCACCAAACCCGTGGATCTGGATAGCTTTGTGCATGTGGTCAAGTCGATTGAGCAGTTCTGGCTGGCCCTGGTTCAGTTTCCACCGCAGAGATAGGTAAGACGATGAGATTGGAACCGACAAAAGTCTTACTGGTGGAGGATCTGGCGGCGGACGCCATTTACATTCGTGAGTTGTTATCGGATTCAGAATCTGAGTGGGCGATCACCCATGTGCAGCGCCTCAGTCTGGCCTTACAACACCTGAGCCAGGAGGCCTTTGATGTCGCCTTACTGGATCTGTCGCTCCCGGATTCCAGTGAACTGAATATTGTCGTCCAGATCCACAGTCGCTTTCCTGATCTGGCCCTGATTGTCCTGACAGGGTTGGATGATGAATCGATGGGGGTGGAAGCAGTCCGGCAGGGAGCGCAAGATTATCTGGTCAAAGGCCAGCTGGATCTTAACCTTTTGATCAAATCCATTCGTTACGCCATTGAGCGAGCGGCCAGTCAACTGATCATGCGTCAGCAGGCGGCGGCCATGGCAGCGTCGAGTGAAGGGATTGCCCTATTGAATCAAAACTGTCTTTACTTCTACGCCAATCGAGCCTATGCTGCTCTCTTCGGCTATGACAGCGTGGAACAATTGCTGGGGCATCCCTGGACCCTACTGCGGGACGCGAGCAAAGTTGAACCGTCGATCCTAGCTATCCAGCAGGCCCTTGAGTGTGGTGAGTGGATCGGCGATGTGAGTGGGGTGGGTCGATGTGGGTTTGCTTTTGATGTGGCCCTCTCCATCACCCGCTTTGATCAGGGCAGCTACATCTGTCTGGTGCGGGATATTCAGGAGCGCAAGCAGGCGCAGTTAGAGATCCAGAAAGCCCTGGAGAAAGAGCGCGAATTAAACCAGTTAAAATCCAGTTTCATGGCTACCGTCTCCCATGAATTTCGGACTCCCATGACCGGCATTCGGATGGCCGCCAGTCTCCTGGAAAAAAATAGAAATCTAACCGATGAAAAGCGAGCCGATTATTTTCAACGCATCCAGAATTCCATCAATGAAATGATCCAGCTACTGGATGAGTTGCTGTTGCTAGATCGGGTCAATAAAGGAGGATTGCGATATCAACCGATTCTATTTAACCTTGAGATTTTTTGTCTAGAGCTGGCTGAGACGATTCAATTCAATGCGGGTCATAGCCATACCATTCAATTCACCTGTAGCGGACTGAAAACCGGAGCAGAAATGGATAAGGTGTTGCTACGTCATATTCTGACCAACCTGCTGTCCAATGCCATTAAATATTCTCCTCAGGGGGGATTGATCGAGTTTCTGTTGCAGGAACAGGAGCAGATTGCCATCTTTGAGATCAAGGATCAGGGAATCGGCATCCCGGAAGCAGATCTGGAGTGTCTGTTTCAACCCTTCCACCGCTGTAGTAACGCCGGACAAATTCCTGGCACAGGGCTGGGTCTATCCATTGTGCAGCAATGTGTAGAGCTACATCAGGGAATGATTCAGGTGATCAGTCAGGTGGGTAAAGGCACAACCTTTCAGGTGTCATTGCCGCTGCGCCCCGCCATCACTTCAAGGATCTGAAGTCTGGGAGAAAAAGTTTGTAGCCCTCAGGAACTCTTCAGGACAGTTTCAGCTGCTGCAGGCTATCGTGATCTCGAACCAGAGTATGGATCTTCTGCCCCACAAGGAGGTTGCGATATGTCTGAGATTACCCGCAAAATTTTGTCCTGGTATGGGAGCGACAACCCTGGGACACTCACCAATCTGTCGCGGTTATTGAACAGCGGCTATCTGGGGGGAACGGGAAAGTTAGTGATCTTGCCTGTGGATCAGGGGTTTGAGCATGGTCCCGCCCGCAGTTTTGCCCCCAACCCTCCGGCCTATGATCCTCACTATCACTTTCAACTGGCGTTGGAGGCAGGGTGTAATGCTTATGCGGCCCCGCTGGGATTTTTGGAGGCAGGCGCGCGCGAGTTTGCCGGTCAGATCCCCCTGATTCTCAAAGTTAATGACCACGATGCCCTGAACAATGAGTCCGATCCGGTCCAGGCCCTCACGGGCAGTGTAGGGGATGCTCTGCGCCTGGGATGTGTAGCGATCGGGTTTACCATCTATCCGGGCTCCTCCCACCGCTTTGAGATGTACGAGCAGATCCGCGCCTATGCCGAAGAGGCTAAACGCCATGGTCTGGCGGTGGTGATCTGGTCCTATCCCCGGGGATCCGGTCTGAGCAAGCAGGGGGAAACCGCCATCGATGTTTGTGGGTATGCCGCCCACATTGCTGCCCAGCTCGGGGCTCATATCATTAAGGTGAAACTGCCCAGTGCCCATATTGAGCAAGAGGCCGCCCGCAAAGTCTATGCAGATGCCCAGGTGCCTATCAGTACTCTGGCGGATCGGGTGCGGCATGTAGTCCAGTGTGCCTTTGATGGCCGCCGCATTGTGATTTTCTCCGGGGGACCGGCTGCCTCCGATGACGATGTCTACAAAGGGCTTGCTGAGAAAAGCTAGAAAGCACAGCCAGTAGGGATCGTAGCGATTTCA
>CAYMOX010000016.1:0-69494 GCA_964392245.1 uncultured bacterium | reverse complement strand
AGGACCTTTTTTTCTACACTTGAAGGTGAAAAATGAGGATTAATCGAGGTGCCTTGCTATCGGTCTCAGGCTTGCAGCGCTAAACCCCGTAGCGCACCATGGTGTTGAGAGTATGTAAGCTTCCTTGATCGGGGCGCGGCAAAACTGCCCATAAAGTTTGTTGAGATCGAGATCACCTCATGTAAGTTGACAAAGCTGTTGTGTTATACACGGGATTTGAACCCGCAACAGTCACCTTACAAGGGTGGTGCTCTACCGTTGAGCTAGTATGTAAGCTTCACCAGTTAGGACACGAAGCAATCTGATCTCTTCCCATCGTGCAAGTTAGAAAAGCCGTTGATCATACACAGGAATGAACCTGCTTATCCCTTGATTATCAGTCAAGTGCCATACTAGATGGCGGATATGTAAGCTTCTCCGATTAGGGCACGACAGGACACTGCACAATTCAAAACATTGACAGAGTACGGAATAAAACTTCCTTATCTCCGTGCAAGTGAAAAAAGCTGATTTACTTTACGGTCATCCTTACCTCCCTGCAGTTGGCAGTGGATATGTGTGCCAGTTCTACTAGAGATCTGGAATCACACTCACTAATTCGATCGCTCGAATATCGCTACCTTAGGACCGTTATCTAGAGTATGTAGGCTTTTTTGGTGAGGGCACGGAAGTGGAAAGGCTAACCGTAAACAGCCTCAGGTCGAATGATCAGATCTCCACTCGGACGCCGATCCACCACATAGGGATTGAGGCGATTCAATGGGACCTCCAGATGTTGAGCAATCTGCTTTTTTATGGCAGTGTCATCCATTCCTGGGTGGATCTGCAGGTGTTGTTCTACCAGGTCAAATGACCGACCTTCAAAACGCACGTGAACCATCATAACCTCCTGCATTGTCGAGCACGATCCGCAATGAAGAGATCCAACCCGATCAACTATGTATAAATGAGAGGAGGAAGGTGGAGGAATTAAACCCCTACAGCAGAGCTACCCCTCGCTTTCAAGGCCAGTCACTAACCACTTAGCGGTACCTTCCCTAAAGCAAAACTCAATTACGAGACTGAACTTATACTACATAACGTACTACAGACTGTCAAGGGGATCGGTTCACCAATCTCTTGAGACTACGAAGTTTGCAACGCGTCGGTGGAATCCGCTCCTGATCAGGACGAGTGCTGAAAAAATTGGGCCAAGTCCGCTGGCCATGAGTCGAGCCCTCGGTCGATTGCGCAAACTCTTCCATGATCCGCTGGAAGTGTGGCAACAACGGATTGAGTTGCTACCCTGCCCTATCGTCTCGCGATTCAACTGACGGGATTGGCAAACCTGGCACTCCTTGAGCTGCCGATGAAGCTGGGTTGCATTCAGATATCGCAAGTCTGGCACGAGCGGCAACATTATGATCCGGCCCACATTTGGCTGCGTAGTCTTGTCAGGGAAGAGGCAGAACGAGCCAATTTGCAGGAGATTAGGATACTGATTTTGCTAAGAAACCTAACCGTTCTTGTGCGATATACTACCTACGTCCGAACCGGATCCTGATGAATTTAAATCGATGTTCAACCATCATCCGCACCCTATGCACAAGCTTCTTATAGGGATCGCCTTCTGTCTGGGCATGAGTTTGATCCTGGCGTTAAAAGCCTGTGGAGGTGGGTCAGATCCAGTAAGTCTCACCCCAACAACCACCATTCAAGAATCCTCATCCCCAGTGATCCTGGCCTCGGGTGCGGTGCGAAACGGGATCCTGCAGTTCTCAACAGAGACTGCTCAATCGATTTATGGTGCAGATGTCAGGTTAGAGCTGTCCCAACTCGCCGATCCGCCTGAGTCAGTTCACCTTGGGAACATAACGTTTACCCGATTGCCCCAGACGGCTGCATCAGACTTCACCGCTTACGGATCAACCCTGGAGACCGCACTGGAGCAACTGGATCTGCAGAGAGCCTGGAATGTACCAGAGCTGGAGGGAAGTACCCTTCAACTGATTGACCAGAGTTCAACCCTTCCATCGGCGGGGACGCAACTGATTTATCTGAACAACCCCACTCAGGTAACCACCCAGGATCTGGCGCTGATGCTGGCCACCCTTCAGGTGGATCCTAAAACTGCTGACACGATTGCTGAACGAGCTAACCAACTGCTGGGGGCACCAGATCTGATTAGTGCTGAGCAACTGGATCCCATCCCCACCCTGATCAATACCGACTTTGTGGATCTGGGGCGGGGCAGCCTCAACACCTTTGATCTGGCCGCTATTCTGGCTCGAATTCAGGTGGGGCCGGATGCCACCGAGATGGCTAATCGCATGAACGACCTGTTGGGGCGGCCTGATCTTGTCGGTCTAGAGAATATCCTGGTGATCCCTGGAGAAGGGATTCCTGGGGTGAGCACCGTGGATCTGGTGGTGACCAATACAGCAGATCAGGGGCCGGGTTCTTTGCGGGATGCCCTGTTCACGGCTGAGTCTCAGGCTGGATTGCAAACCATCGGCTTTGCCATTCCCACCACTGATCCGGGGTACGATCCCACCACTGGCGTGTATCGAATTCAACCCCTGTCACGATTGTCAACCCTTTTTGATCCGATCGTAATTGATGCGAGAACTCAACCTGGCTACCTCAATACACCTGTGATTGAACTGAATGGTGATCGGGCCGGACTGAATGCGAATGGGTTGATCCTGGCTGGGGGAGAGAGTCAGGTGAGAGGGTTGCAGATCTCGGGCTTTTTTGATGAAGACTCGACTTTTGCGCAGGCGGGGATAGTCATTTTTTCAGACCGGAATGCAATTGAAAACAATGTCCTGGGCACAGCTGAACATCCCAACGGGGCTGGGATCGCCATTTTGGGCAGTGATAACCAGATCCGTAATAATCAAATCACGGGCAATCGATTTAATGGTCTGGAAATATTCCCCAATAGTGGTGATCCTGTCAATTACAATCGGGTGCAGAGTAATTCTATTGTTGACAATGGCCGCCTCGGAATTGATCTCTTCCTCAACGTCGGCGAACGTGGAGTCACTCTCAATGATGATCAGGATCAAGATACAGGTCCGAATGGGTTGCAAAATTTTCCGGTGCTGGAGTCCGTCACCCCCACGGAGGTTACCGGTCGTCTGCACAGTCAACCTAATGCCATCTACGAGGTGGAGTTTTATCTGAATGATCGCTGTGATGCTTCGGGGTTCGGGGAGGGGCAACGGTTCCTGGGTCAGATTTCAGTCGCCACCGATCCCTCTGGGAATGCTAGCTTTACGTACTCCTTACCCTTCACAGCCCGCCTGGATCAAGGGATTACGGCCACCGCCACGGATGCCCAGTCCAACACCTCAGAGTTTTGCCGCTGTCTGAGGGTGCCTCCCTCTAATCCCCCCTCCTTTGAATTTACGGTTGAATTCATAGATAATTCCCTGACTCCCTCTCAACAGGCGCGGATCCTGGAGGCGGCGGAGCGCTGGAGTCGACTGATCACCGAGGATCTTCCCGATGAAGTGGTGGATCTCAAGACCAATGCCTGCAACGATGGCATCTTTCCACCAGCTCCGATCAACGGCACGATCGACGATATTGTGCTCCAGATCACCGCCAGAAGTTTGCTGGCTGGCAACCTCAGTGATGGTCAGGGTGGGATCGTGGCGCAGGCGGGTCCGTGTGGAAGACTACGGTCTGGATCAGCCCTCCCCACCTACGGTCGGATTGGGTTTGATCCCGCCGATATTCAGGATCTGGAAAATGATGCTGGGGCGCTTTTTGAGGTAGCGCTGCACGAAATGGCTCATGTCCTGGGGATCGGGACTCTCTGGAACTCGTCCCCTCGCACGCTGATTAGTTCTCCCTCTTCATTGGATCCACGCTACAACGGTGATCAGGGAGTAGTAGAGTATAACGCTCTAGGGGGAGTGGGGAATGTGCCTGTGCAGGTGGACAATCTGGGGCACTGGCGGGAAAGCAGCCTGGGAACAGAACTGATGACTTCCACAGGTGGACCGGTGGGCCAGAATTTTCTCAGTCGCATCACCCTGGCCACTCTCCAGGATTTTGGTTTCACCACCGATCTGGAGGCTGCCGATCCCTATGGCCTTCCCTCCACTGCCCGCCTTCGGGTCACCCCTGGCATCTCCTTCCAGAATGATGTCGTCGTGGGTCCCCTCTTCTTTGTTGACAGTGATCAATCCCAGCTCCCAAACTGAAATGGTTGGATCATCTCGTTGTGAAGCGGAGCCTTGCCATGCGTATCCTGCACACCATGCTGCGAGTTGGAGATCTGGATCGCTCTATCTCCTTTTACTGTGATGTTTTAGGCATGCAACTGCTGCGTCGCAAAGATTACCCCGGCGGCGAATTTACCCTGGCTTTTGTGGGCTATGGTCCTGAATCCGAGGGGGCGGTGATCGAACTGACCTACAACTGGGGCACCGATGCCTACGATCTGGGCAATGCCTTTGGTCACATCGCCCTCGGGGTGGAGGATATCTATGGCACCTGTGAGGCAATAGCGGCCCGTGGGGGTAAAGTGACCCGTCAGCCTGGTCCCATGAAGCATGGATCCACAGTGATCGCCTTTGTGGAAGATCCCGATGGCTACAAGATTGAACTGATCCAGCTCAAGTCTCAGGATGCTCAGGAAGCTCAACCCGCTGCAGTGGGAGCTGCCTCCTTAGAACCCTGATTTCCACATCCCCACTCCTAGTCAGTGTCCGTTTTGGACCGCACCATCAGCACCGGACATTCGGCATGGACTCGCACATAATCAGAGGTGGAACTACCCAGTAACCGATCCAGATCCGGCAGGTTGCGGGCGGCATTCGGGCGTCGGTCAGGGGAGCCCATGACCAGCAGATCCGCTCCACTCTCGGCGGCCAACCGCGTAATTTCTGGTCCAGGATCGCCTGTAGCCGAGAATACCTGGTGTGCAATGTTATAGCGCTTGAGGGTGGCTACTGCTGTTTCGACGACGGCGTCACGGGTACTGCTGTCTGGATCTAGTTGGATGCGGGCCAGAAACAGTTGTCCTCCAGGAACATCTTTAATTATCTCAATCGCCAACTCCAGCGCTTTCTGGGAAGAGGGGGCGGAGCTGATCGCTACCATGATCCGGTTGGTTTGTTTGATAAAAATGCCATCTTTCACCAGCAGCATGGGGCAGGAGGCCAGCTGAAACACATATTGGCTGACCGAGTTTTCAAAAATCGCCGCGATACGGTTCCGCCCTCGAGATCCCATGATGACCAGCGGATTATCGGCGGCAGCGGCAGCTTCACAAACCACAATTTTGGGGTCCCCTTCCACCAGCTGAGTGGTGACTTCAATCCCGGGTTTGACCGGGAAAGAATCCAGGGAGGCCGCCAGGAGTTTCTTCCCCCGTTCCCATTCAGACTTCATCTTGTCGGCAGAAATTTGAGGGGGGACAACATGCAAAAGAGTGATCCGGGAATGGGCAAAGAGCGGTAACTTCAGTAGGGTCTGAGTCATTTGTTCAGAGGCTCCTGAGCCGTCCACTCCAACAATGATCGTCTCAAACCTGGCCATAGATTTCTCCCGCAATTGAGTACAAATCAGTTTTCAGATTATGGACTCGGATCTTTACAAGGGGAAAGTACTGCCGCAAGCCAACTTTTGCACCAGAGAACTGCTGCACAACCCTCGAAAGTCCGGTCTGTTGGGTTCATCACTGTAGGCGAAGCAGAAAACTCCCACGAGCTCTGACTGGAAGTAAGGCTGCACATTCTTTACTATAGTGCCGTAGATCACAGGTGGTTCTGGGTTTTTAACAGAGCGATACACGATTTCCTGCCCATCAATTGATCCCTGATTTCATGCCTTCAGGGATTGGGTTTGGTGGCCATGAGCGGTGGACTTGAAGACCTGATCTGCAGACAGGGCCTTGGGGAGGCAGTCTCACGTCAGCTTTTTCGGTTCATGGGCAGTCTTAGGCTCTGCTTGGGAGCTTCCTGTGCCATGCCCTTGGGGCTCCCCAGCACTGTCTTCTGGCCCAGCAGCACCGGCAGAGGGTTGATCGAGATAAGCCTCGCTGACGGGAGGTAAGGGGTGAGAACCTGGAAACATCCGCGGAGCTAAAGCACGAGGGGTCGTCCAGGGGTCAAGAATATCCCGAATCAGCGCCTCGCGGATCCAGACCTGTAACACCGCCGCCAGAGGTACCGCCAGCAGCAAGCCCAGAACCCCAAAAAAGGTGGCAAAAACCACCTGGGCAATTAACGTCAGTCCAGGGAGTAGAGACACCTGCCGTGACATCACCACGGGCGTCAGAACGGTACTCTCCAGTTGCTGGATCAGGACATAGAGGATCAGGACGAATATCCCTTTCCAGGCGGAGACGGTTAGGGCCGCAGCCAAGGGAGCCACAACACTCAGGGTTGGACCAATGTTGGGAATAAAATTGAGCATTCCTGCCAGGACCGCATTGGCGAGGACATAAGGCACCCTCAGGATCAGTAACCCCGTGGCACTTAAAAGCGTGACCATCACACTGGTCAGCAGGATTCCCACCAGCCAACTGCGGAGTGTGACTTCACATTGCTGCAGGATAAATGCAATCCGCGGACGGTAGAAGGCTGGAAAGATCAGGGTGAATACGCGAGTATAGGCAACCGGATCCAGCAGCAGCAGGATGGTCAAGATGATGACGAGAAATAGGCTCACCAGGTTTGTGAGGGAGGAGGAGATCAGACCCTGAGCCTGCCGCCAAAAATCCGAGAGAGTGGGCTGTAGCTGGGGCCAGATGGAGCGCAGTTGTTCTTCCGCCGAAAGGGTATTGCCATCGGTATCGGTGACTTGCAGCTGGATCGGGAGAATATTCTGAATTGATGCCTGCACCCGTGCAATCCAGTTAGCTAACTCCTCTGGATTCTCCTGGAGACCCAGTTGAATATCCTGGTAGAGCCCATTCAACTGTTCAATCAGGGGAGGAACCACAATCAGAGCGACCATAATGGCCCCAACAAGCAAGGTGAGAGCAGTCATAGCCAGTGCTGGTCCTCGCCGAAACCCATATCTTTGGGGGATCTGACTGAAGGTATCCAGGGCTACCGCCATCACAATTGCTGCAAATACCAACAGTAAGATGTCCCGCAGTTGCCAGATTAGCCAGAGCAGGCCAATCAGGAGACCGACACCGATCCACTGCACGTATGTGTCCACCCATCACTTCCGCCATATCGTCGCACACTTGGGGACTGGTATGGTTGTGGTTATTGGCATCTAACCCTGTCGCTTTCTGCCTGAGTTATGAATTTTTCTGAAGCAAGCTTTGACAGTTTTGAGGTGCTAGGTTCCGGTACTGCTCCTCAAGGGGTGATTTCGATTCAGGGTCTCACCACCTATCTGCAGGATCTGCTTGCGGAGGATACGGTGCTCTCTCACCTCTGGATCACGGGAGAGGTGTCCAGCATCAGCGTGCACCGTAATGGCCATCTTTTTTTAACGCTGGCAGATCCAGTTTCGGGCGACCTGCTCAAGGGGGTGGTCTGGCAATCCCAGGTGTTGGGGCTAACCTTCTTTCCGAAAGCTGGACAACAGATTCTGGCCCTGGGGCAAATGCGCCTCTACGCCAAGTCCAGTACCTATCAGATTCAGATCTGGCAAATGCTGCCTGCGGGAGAAGGGCTGCGGGCTCTGCAACGGGAACAGCTGCGCCGCCGTCTGGCCGATGAAGGCTTGTTTGCTCTTGACCGTAAACTGCCTCTGCCCGTCCACCCACGCTGGGTTGGGGTGATCAGTTCCCCTCAAGCGGCAGCCTGGGGAGATATGCAGCGCACCTGGCGTTACCGTTATCCGGGTCTGCAGGTGGTGTTGGCACCCGCAACTGTCCAGGGAGATCAGGCGGCTGAGTCCATTGTCAATGCTTTTCAGACCCTGATTCAGGATGGCCGGGCAGAGGTGGTGATCCTGTCTCGCGGCGGGGGGGCTCGCGAAGATCTGGATTGTTTTGATGATGAGCGGGTGGTGAGAGCGATTGTCGAATGTCCTCTCCCCGTGGTGACGGGGATCGGTCATCAGCGGGATGAGACTCTGGCCGATCTGGCCGCCGACTACGCAGCCCATACCCCCACCGCTGCCGCTGAAATTGTTGTGCCTTCTCTGGCTCAGTTAAGGATGGAACTGCAGGAACAACAGGAAGATCTCCACACATGTCTGCGCACAGCCCTGCAGCGATCCCGGCAACGACATCAGGAGTTAAGGTCTCGTCTCCAGCATTTGCGCTTGGACCAGCAACTCAGCAAGCTCAAGCAAGCAGAGAAGCAATTGCAGCATCAGCTTCGCTTTGCCCTCGACCAACGCCTACAGCAGGCTCAAGTCCAGGTGCAATCCCTCTCGCTTCACCTACAGGCCCTGGATCCCAAAGCAGTTCTGCGCCGAGGCTATGCCCTGATCCGAACTCAAGATGGGGCCTGGTTGCGAGATCCTTCCCTACCCCCAGGGACACCCCTGATCCTGGAACTGGCTGCAGGTCAGGTGTATGTGCGGGTGGAAGCGGCCCCTGGGATTTCTGACAAAGCTAACTAACTGAGAATTTTCTCCAGACCGTACACCAGCGACTGCAGGTGCACCACCTTGCGAATGGCGAGGAGCACCCCAGGCATGAAGGCCATCCGATCCGTTGTGTCGTGCTGCAGCGTCAGGATCTGCCCCAGTCCCCCAAAGATCACTTGCTGATGAGCCAGAAATCCAGGTAACCGCACACTGTGGATGCGAATATTTTCATTGACCACTCCCCCTCGCACCCCTTCCACCATTTCCTTTTCTTCCACATCTGCGGGATTAAAAGATTTCCCCAGATTGGCCATCAGCTCAGCCGTGTGCAGGGCGGTACCGCTGGGAGCATCCGCCTTACGGTTGTGGTGCAGCTCAATAATTTCCACATGCTCAAAATACTGGCAGGCTTGCACGGCCATCTGCTGTAACAAGACCATGCCAATCGCAAAGTTAGGTGCAATCAGCCCTCCGACACTGGCCTTGTCAGCAAAAGCGATCAGTGCCTGCACCTGTTCCGGTGTCAACCCTGTCGTCCCAACCACTGGGCGAATCCCGTAGGCAACGGCTGAGCGAATGTTCTCGTAAACACAGCTCGGATGGGTAAAATCCACCATGACGCCTGGGTTTGCTTCCTGACTGAGCAGCAGCAGCTGGGCCTGCAGGTCATTCGTTAAGGGGACATCCAGCCTCCCTAACCCGGTCAGCTCCCCCACATCTTCACCCACATGCTCCAGATCCACCGCCCCCACCAGGCACATATCAGCGGCCTGAGAAACCACCTTCACCACTTCCCGCCCCATCCGTCCCAGGGCACCGTTCACGACAACAGGGATCGGTTGCGAGGCAGTCATGCCAGATCTCCTTCACAATTCAGATAGGGGCGCGGAAAAGCTGACAGAACTAGAGCTTGACCTCAATATCCACCCCAGCAGGCAGATCCAGCTTCATTAGCGCATCAATGGTTTTAGAAGAAGGGGAGTAGATGTCGATGATGCGACGATGGGTGCGGGTTTCGAAGTGCTCCCGAGAATCCTTGTCAATGTGGGGGGAGCGCAGCACACAGTAGATGCGTCGCTTGGTGGGCAGAGGGATCGGACCCACAGGTACGGCCTGGGTGCGGTTGGCGGTCTCGACAATCTTTTCACAGGAGGTATCCAGAAGGCGATGATCATACCCCTTGAGACGAATGCGAATCTTTTGTTGAGGAAGAGTGGAAGTCATGGGTCAACTGCAGAGGGAGAAAGAAAGTAAACAGGGCTAGCTGGGTCTGCATCCGTTGGGCTGGAAGAGGCAAGACCGCAGCTAGCCCCAATCATGTTAGGACAGCTGGAAGTTATTCCAGAATCTTGGAAACAACACCAGCACCCACAGTGCGGCCACCCTCACGGATAGCAAAACGCATCCCTTGTTCAATCGCAATCGGCTGGATCAGTTCCACGGTCATCTTGATCCGGTCACCGGGCATCACCATTTCAGGTTGCGAGCCATCGTCAGCGGTGAAGGCTGCGATTGTACCCGTCACATCAGTGGTCCGCACGTAGAACTGGGGACGATAGCCAGAGAAGAACGGGGTGTGACGACCGCCTTCTTCTTTCTTCAGGATGTAAACTTCCGACTCAAAATTGGTGTGGGGCGTGATGGACTTGGGCTTGGCCAGCACCATACCCCGCTCAATTTCATTCTTCTGAATACCCCGAAGCAATACACCCACGTTGTCTCCCGCCAGACCTTCTTCAAGGGTCTTCTGGAACATTTCAATTCCAGTAACGGTCGTGGTACGAGTTTCACCCAGGCCAACCAGCTCAATGGTTTCACCCACTTTCACTTTGCCCCGTTCCACGCGTCCGGTGGCGACGGTGCCACGACCGGTGATCGAGAAAACATCTTCCACTGCCATCAGGAAGGGCTTATCCACATCCCGCTCTGGAGTGATGATGTATTCATCCACAGCATCCATAAGCTCATAGATCTTGTCCACCCAGGGATCTTCGCCCCGCTGAGTCTTAGGAGCCTCCTGCATTTTTTCCAGGGCCTTGAGAGCTGAACCCTTGACAATGGGAATGTCGTCCCCAGGGAAATCATAGGAAGAGAGCAGCTCCCGCACTTCCAGTTCCACCAGTTCCAGCAGTTCCTCATCATCCACCATGTCTTCCTTGTTAAGAAAGACCACCAGCGAGGGGACACCCACCTGACGAGCTAGCAGGATATGCTCGCGGGTTTGGGGCATGGGACCATCGGCAGCAGAACACACCAAGATCGCTCCATCCATCTGTGCGGCACCGGTGATCATGTTTTTCACATAGTCAGCGTGACCGGGGCAATCCACGTGGGCATAGTGCCGAATATCAGTCTCATATTCCACGTGGGCTGTGTTGATGGTGATACCCCGCGCCTTTTCCTCAGGTGCAGCATCAATATCGTCATACTTTCTGGCCTTGGAGTGACCCATGGCTGAAAGAGTTGATGTGATTGCTGCTGTTAAGGTGGTTTTGCCATGGTCAACGTGGCCAATTGTGCCAATGTTGACGTGGGGTTTGTTCCGTTCGAACTTAGCGCGTGCCATTGTGCTCTTACTTCCTTATCTAATTAATCATTGCCTTTGTTTTTAGCGATGATGGGCTCAGCAACGCTACGAGGAACCTCGTCATAATGGGAGAATTCCATTGTAAAGGTTCCCCGACCCTGCGTCTTGGAACGAATGTCCGTGGCGTAGCCAAACATCTCCGACAGGGGCACCTTCGCAGTCACGGTTGACATGCCGGTATTCGAGTCCGTGTTCATGCCTTCCATCTGACCACGGCGAGAGTTGATATCCCCGATCACATCCCCAAGGAAGTTTTCGGGAACCTCAACCTCAAGCTTCATCATGGGCTCCAAAATGACTGGATTTGCCCGTCTGACAGCCTCCTTCAGGGCCATCGATCCCGCAATCTTGAAGGCCATTTCATTTGAATCCACCTCGTGGTAAGAGCCATCCACCATCGTGGCCCGCACATCGATTAGCGGGAAGCCCGCCACCACTCCCGATTCACAAGCCTCTTTAATCCCCTGCTCTGCGGGACCGATGTACTCCTTCGGAACCACACCCCCCACGATCTTGGAGACGAATTCGAACCCACTGCCAGGCTCACCCGGCTCCAGATCAATGACAACGTGACCATACTGGCCACGACCACCACTCTGGCGGACAAATTTGCCTTCGACCTTGTTGACGGCCTTGCGGATGGTTTCACGGTACGCCACCTGTGGGGCACCCACATTGGCCTCCACCTTAAATTCCCGCATCATCCGATCCACCAGGATCTCCAGGTGCAATTCACCCATGCCGGAGATCACCGTTTGGTTTGTTTCTGCATCCACAGAGACACGGAAGGTAGGGTCTTCCTCAGAAAGCGACTGCAGTGCTTTGGAGAGCTTGTCCAAGTCGCCCTTGGTCTTGGGTTCCACTGCCACAGAGATAACGGGCTCAGGAATAAACAGGGACTCCAGAATGATGGGACTCTTATCATCACAGAGGGTATCTCCAGTGAAGGTGTCCTTAAGACCAAGAACAGCACCCAGATCTCCAGCTCGCAGCTCATCCACTTCAATCCGGTCGTCCGCTTTCAGGACAATCAAGCGAGAGATGCGCTCCTTTTTATTCTTGGAGGAGTTAAGGGAATAGGTTCCTTTCTCCAGGACCCCCGAATAAACGCGCACGAAGGTCAGGCGACCGTAGGGATCCGCCATCACCTTGAAGGCCAGAGCAGCCAGGGGCTCATCATCGTTAGACGTACGGGTGGCTTCAGCCCCATCAGGAAGGAGACCTTTGATCGCTGGAACCTCCGCCGGGGAAGGCAGGTAATCGACCACGGCATCCAGGAGCCGCTGCACCCCTTTGTTCTTGAAAGCAGATCCACACAACATGGGAACCATTTGGCCGCTAATCGTGGCAGCACGCACCGCCGCTTTAATCTCTTCTTCTGTGAATTGATCATCCGCGAAGAAGCGCTCCATTAAGGATTCGTTGGTTTCTGCTACAGCTTCGATTAATTTGGCGCGGTATTCATCCACCAAATCTTTAACACCGGCGGGGATTTCCTCCTGCACCTGAATGTCGGTCCCCAGATCATTGGTGTAGAGATAGGTGCGCATGCCCACCAGGTCCACAAGTCCCTGGAACTGATCTTCGCTGCCGATGGGGATTTGGATCGGAACAGCGTTGCAGCGTAGTCGGTCCCGCATCTGATTGACCACGCGAAAAAAGTCAGCCCCTGTGCGATCCATCTTGTTGATGAAGCCAATACGAGGAACGCTATAGCGATCCGCCTGGCGCCAAACCGTTTCGGTCTGGGGCTGGACACCCCCCACTGAGCAGAGGACGGTAATCACACCGTCAAGTACACGCATGGAACGTTCCACCTCAATGGTGAAGTCCACATGTCCCGGAGTGTCAATAATGTTGATCTTGTGATCCTGCCAGCTGGTGGTAATGGCTGCAGCCGTGATGGTAATGCCCCGCTCCCGCTCCTGGGCCATCCAGTCAGTTACCGCACTGCCCTCATGCACCTCACCCATTTTGTGGATGATGCCAGAGTAAAACAAGATCCGCTCGGTTGTTGTTGTTTTACCTGCATCAATGTGAGCTGCAATCCCAATATTCCGAACTTTTTCCAGCGGTACTGAACGCGCCACAATGACCTCCTCGATCCCTAGGAATTAGGTTAAGTCTCTGTCTAAACTTTCGTTTACGATTCTAACGTTGTTTGTGGATAACCTCGATGCCAATCTTGAACGTCCCAAGCACAGATCAGTAGCGGTAATGGGCAAAGGCTTTGTTGGCTTCAGCCATCTTGTGGGTTTCCTCCCGCCGCCGGATCGCGTTGCCAGAATCATTGGAGGCATCCAGCAACTCATTGGCAAGCTTGGAAGCCATGCTCCGCCCAGGGCGTTCTCGAGAAAAACGGACAATCCAGCGGAGGGCAAGTGACGTTCCCCGCTCACCTCGCACCTCCATGGGCACCTGATACGTAGCCCCACCCACACGGCGGGCTTTGACCTCCACCATGGGTGTGGCATTGCGGACTGCGTTTTCCACCACCACCAGAGGATCCGTTCCTGTGCGTTCCTGAATAATCGACATGGCATCGTAGACGATCCGGGTGGCCACAGAGCCTTTACCCTGCTGCATGATCTTTCTGATCAGCATAGAAACTAGCCGACTTCCGTACTTGGGATCGGCATTGACAGGACGTTGAGGGGCACGATTACGACGAGACATAGGGGTGGGTGATCAATCCGTAAAGGTCTTCAACTAATGAATACTTATTTCTTCTTAGCGGGAGCAGCACCGCCATCTTTTTTGGGTCGCTTGGCCCCGTACTTAGAGCGGCCCTGGAGACGATCTTTGACCCCAGCCGCATCCAGGGTGCCACGAATGATGTGGTAGCGCACCCCAGGCAGATCCTTAACCCGCCCGCCACGGATCATAACCACGGAGTGTTCCTGCAGGTTGTGGCCGATCCCTGGAATATAGGCAGTTACCTCAAACCCTGAGGTGAGGCGAACCCTGGCCACTTTGCGTAGCGCTGAGTTGGGTTTTTTCGGAGTTGTGGTGTAGACTCGGGTACAAACACCGCGACGCTGAGGGCAACTTTTAAGCGCAGGCGACTTTGTTTTTTCCAGAGCAACACTTCGCTCTTCTCGAACCAGCTGTTGAATGGTAGGCATAGACGGCTTGGCAGGATGTCCTGATGAAGCATCAGACGGCAACGAAGAACAAATTTAGCAAGGAAGGCACTCAAGTGTCAAATGGTTGTAGGATTTCACAGGCCCGCGAGTGTGCATGCTCATGACCTTCTCTCCACAAGTGCAGCGACTGGCCGGATGGATGGCGGGGCATTTTAACAATGCTGAGCAGGCAAGAAGGGAGCCTGTCTGGTTTGCCAATATCCACGTTTTTCAGTGTCCATTGTCTGTGGATCTGCTGGGGGGATTGAGTTTTTATGTAGAGCAGGCCTACGATATCGCCCTACAACAACCCTATCGACAACGAGTCATTTGCTTACAGGAGGACACCACTGGCATCCGCATCCAGAATTACGGTTTGCGGGATCCTCAGGCTTTTGCAGGGGCAGGCCAGGATCGGCTGCGATTACGTCACCTGACATCTGCAGATTTGGAGGTCTTACCCGGCTGCATTACTGAGGTGGAGTGGACTGGAGCTTCCTATAGAGGCAAAAGTATTCCTGGGAAAACCTGCATCGTGGTGCGTCGGGAACAGCGAACCTATCTGCGGGCTGAGTTTGAATTGACTGATGCCCGCTTCTGGAGCCTGGATCAGGGGCTGGACCCCGCGACTGATCAGGTGATCTGGGGTTCACTTTCGGGACCCTTTCAGTTTGTGAAACTGGCCAGTTTTGCGGACGAACTCTTCCCTCTCCCAGGTGAATAGCAGACCCTGGATCGTGGCCCACCGTGGTCAGCCTGGTGCCGCCGAGAATACCCTGGCAGGATTTCGCTGGGCCCTTGCCATTGGGGTTGACATGATTGAATGCGATGTGCGCTGTTCTGCCGATGGGATCCTCCTCACTCACCACGATCCTGCGTTCAGGGGTGTGCCAATTCAGAACTGGATCTTTGCTGAACTGCAGGCGCAAAAATCTGTCCCTTCCCTTGAGTCGGTTCTGCAGCTATTGCAGGCTCACTGTCTCCTGGATCTGGAACTGAAGGAGACCGGATACGAATCTCTCCTTTTGGAGTTAACCAAGCGTTATTTGAATCCTGAACAGTTTATCGTGACATCATTTCTGGACACCTCTCTGCGAAAAGTGCTTCTTTGTGATCCGGAGGTCAGTACCGGGCTTTTGATCCCCAAATCAGTGGGCCCTCGAGATGAAAGGGTCAGGGCTCAGCTGTTTTGCCAGAGATGCCAGCAGATGGGTGCCTCCATCCTGGCTCCCCACTGGCAGCATCTCACCCCTGCTCTATTCCAGGAGGCTCATGTTTCACAAATCTCGCTCTTGCCCTGGACCGTCAATGATCTGGATCATGGACAGGATCTGCTAAAACAACCTAACGTAATAGGTGTTATTACTGATATCCCTGAAAGATTAATTGCAGCTGTGCGTAGATTCTCAAACGGATTGCAGCCCGACTAAAAAGAGTGCCTCTGTGGATCACGTATGCTGAAGATAAGTTTATCTACTCTTTATGAAAGCTTATGGGTCGTGTAGCGGTGCCCATGTCCTTTAACTCAACACCGTTGATGTTGGCAATCACCGCGTTGGGAGCAGGGGGTGAGCGTCATGGGTCATCCGGATCAGGAGTTGGGCCGTTCTCTTCCCTGGAATCGCTCCTGCAAAAGATCTGGAATTGGTTGATCCGTTTATTTGCCCCCCAACACCGTCCTCGCTCACGATCTCGGGGACTGAGGTTTAGCTGGGTTATCCCAGGAAAATTGGCGGTGGGGGATCTCCCTCGTCCAGGAGATGCTGCAGTCCTCAAGGCCGCTAAGATCATGGCCGTTCTGAGCCTCTGTTCCGAGCGAGAGGGTCAGTTACCCGAAGATGTCCGTGCCGACTTCCACTGTGGGCGTTTGGTCCTACCTGACAGCCACTATCCCGCCCCCATGTTACCAGAGGAGCTTGGCCGAGCCGTGGAGGTAATCCATCGGGCCCAGGAAAGGCAAATGCCTCTCTATGTCCATTGCTTAGGGGGAATGGAACGGTCCCCGCTTGTCTGTCTGGCTTATCTCTGTCAGTACCGATCCCTACGGGTTGTAGAAGCGCTGCACTGGTTAAAGCAGGTTCATCCCCCCACCAGTCCGACTTCTGAGCAACTGCGAGTTCTAGAGACCTATCTCAGTCAACTGCAGGCGCCGCAGGGATAAATGTCGATCCCTGGATGCCAGCAGACAGCTCCGTCCTGGCCCGTGTTCAACAGTGGCCGTCCCTGTTCCTGGAACCAGGGTTCCGGTGGGGTCGCCCCTGTTTGACTGGCCACCCCCCCCTGAATTTGCAGTCCTTCCAGCAGTTCCCGCGACAGTGCGCTGGCATCCCACCAGATCCAATTCGCCTGGGCCGGACGAATCGCCGCATTTTGCAGAACCGACGTCTGCACATTCCGATCTGCCGTCCCCAGCAACAGCCAGGTGGCGGATTCTGCAGATTGGGGTTGAGTGGTCAGACTCAAGACCAGGGGAGCCGTGTGCAAGACCTGAAGATCCAGCAGTGAGCTTGTGGGAATCCGATCCCCTGGCTGCAGGGATTGATACTGGATGGCATGACTGGCCTGCACGGTTGCCAGCACCTGGGTGTAGGGACCGGAAACCCTGGCTCCCCCTCCATCCCAGAAGTTGCGGATCGAGATTTCCTCAAGCAGTTGCGTCCATCCTCCATTGATCAACCCCTCGGCAGTGGTGGCAATCGCATGATCAATCCGCCGAATTCCCTCCCCCCGGAGGAAAGGAAGCAGATCATAGCTCACAACTTCATCTGCACCGCTATTGATGACCACGGACTCTTGATGCGACTGCACTACCATGACCGGAGCCCGTCCCGTGGCGAGCACTGTAATTTTCACTGCGGGTCCCCGCCACACCAGGTTGGGTAGCCAGAAGATGGCGGCCATGATCAGGGCTGTCCCCTGCCAGCGGATCCGGGATCTCCAGGCAGGCCAGAAGGTGAGGGCCACCAGCGGGGCATAGAGAAGCACGCTTTGTAGGGTTGAGAGTGTGCCCGTATTGAAGGTCGCACCTGGCCAACTGGCAATCCACCCCACCAGATTCATCATCGGCACGATCAGCACTGTGAGGGGACGAGCCAGAAGAGCCCCCAGGGGGGGACTGATCAGGGCAATTCCACAGACCGCAAACCCCACCACTGAAATAATGACGACAAAGAATAGGGTAAGCAGGTTGGCCACCAGAAAGTAGTTGGCCAATTTGCCAAAAACACTCAGTTGAAGGGGTAAGGTCCAGAGCTGAGCAGAAAGGGTGATCGCCGCTGGTTCAGCAATTCCTTGAGGGATCCAGGGCATCCGGGCCACCAGGGGGTTGACCCCCACCATCAGGCCCAGCGTCGCCAGAAAACTCAGCTGGAAACTGAGGTTCGTAACCTGGGTGGGATCAATCACCAGCATGAATACAGCAGCCAGTAACAGGAGCCCCAGGGGATCAAGCTTCAGTTTCTTTTGCGCTGGAGATTCACCCATGCCTACAACAAAGGCCAACCCCATGAGGGCAGCCCTCAGCACAGGCGGACTGAAGCCTGCCAATAGCAAAAACAGCCCCAAACTGCCCAGGCCCACCAGTTGCTTTTGCCAGGGCAGCGCATTTTGGAGAAGGGTGAGGGTGACCCCTAAAAGTAAAGAGACTTGAAACCCGGAAGCCGCCAGAACGTGTGCCATTCCCACGGCGCGAAACTGATCCCCCAGTTCAAAGTCAAGGTCGGCTGCTCGAGACCCCAAGACCATAGAGACTAGGAGCTCCCCCTGAGTGGGACCCAATCCCTGGACAAGGGAACTTCGGATGCGGCGACGAAAAGACCACCCCCCCCACGATAGTCCCTCGTCTATCACCTTGACCTCATAGGCACTCAATCCCGCAAAGGCACCCTGCTGTTGCAAGTAGCTCTTAAAGTCAAAGCCCCCTGGGTTTTGACAGGGACTGGGTACATAGAGGGAGCCGAGGATTTCCAGGGTCTGACCGGGATGAACATCCTTGTCCTCCAGGACATCTGAGGCCATGGTGACGTAGAGTTTGCCCTCAGCCTTCTGGGGCTGACCCTGTTCTGGAAAAAATTGAGTGGTCTGCAGCCAGAAGCGTACCCGGCCACTCCGAGTTTCCTGCGGATCGGTGAGCACTTTTCCCGCCAGGGTAGCGCGGGGTTGCGGAGCCTGCAAACTGATGTCTAGAGGACCAGGGACAGGGGTGCGCAAACCCAGATAGGCCCATGCCACTAACCCCACCAATCCTGCGATCAACCAGGTGCGCAGCAAGGCGGGGCGACGAAGACTGAGAGCAGCACCGAGGATCCCCACCAGCAAGGGCCAGATCCATCCCCATGTGGATCCAGCAGGCAAGGAGCGACAGAGCATTCCGGCAATCCAGGCCAATCCCAGTAAATAGGTGCTCTCCATTCAACGGCTCCTCGGGCAATGCCCCAGTTATACCGTGAATTCTGGCCAGAGGAAGTAGTCTGCCGCACCCGTGCTGGCAGGGTATGCGGATTCTGAGCCTGACAAAAATCTTCTCCGCCAGGACCCCTCACTCTATGCCAGAGTCAAAATGGACCTTATCACCCTTGGCTGTGATTGTATGCAACTGCACATTCAAACCTTCACTGTTCATAAACGGTTTCCCCTAACCATCAGTCGAGGCACCCAAACATCCACTGCGGTGATCTGGCTGCAGCTAGAGCATGAAGGTCTGCAGGGGTGGGGAGAGGCCTGTGCCTTTACCGTCGATGAACATCCGCAAACCCTGGAAGAAATCCAGATAGCTCTGCAGACCCTGGCGGGCAGTTTGGAAGGGTTCACCCCCTGGGATCGACAAACCATCACAGCGTTGATGCTGGAACGGGAGATGCCCTCCGCCGCACGGGCTGCTGTGGATATGGCTCTTTATGACTGGATGGGGAAAGCCCTCCAAGTGCCCCTTTGGAAACTGTGGGGACTGAATCGGCGCTACTGCCCCCAGACCACCGTCACGATTGGAATCAGCAGCCCGGAGCTAGCCCAGGAACAGGCGCAAGCCTGGATGGACCGCGGGGAGATTTCTGCCTTCAAGTTAAAGCTTGGGAACCCTGAGGGAACCCACCTGGATCAGGAGATGGTGATCGCGGTGCAGGAGGTGATTCCGACCGGATCGTTGCTGACGGTGGATGCCAACGGTGGCTGGACCCTGGAGGAGGCTGTGCCCATGTGCAACTGGCTGGCAGGTCAGGGGGTGGCATTGGTAGAGCAACCTCTGGAAAAGGGTAAAGAGGAGCAGCTGTTGAGTCTGTGGCATCAGGCCACCCTGCCTATCTTTGCGGATGAAAGTTGCTTGACCAGCAGTGATCTGCCTTTTCTGATCAACCGTGTTCATGGCATTAACATCAAGCTGATGAAATCGGGAGGGCTCACGGAAGCCCTGCGTATGATCCACACTGCACGGGCGCTGGAACTACAGGTGATGCTCGGCTGTTATGGTCATACGGCTCTGGCCAATGCAGCGGCAGCCCAGCTGGGTCCGTTGGTGGATTATCTTGATCTGGATAGTCACCTGAATCTGGTGGACGATCCTTTTGTGGGTCCTGAATTGCGGGAGGGCTATCTCATGCCCAGTGATCAGCCAGGGCTGGGGGTTATCTCTCTATAATGTTGAAACAGGTGATCTACGAAGCCCCCCTTCAATTAAAGGATCTCCAGCTCTTTACCTGCTAAAACATTGGCTGAGGAACTGCATTAGCGGTGGTGTCATCACACTGTCTCCAGGTTTCCCAATCAAAGTATTGACCTCTTCATGCGAGAGTTCAAGGGCTTGGATCATCGTTGTGGATGCTCCTACCGATTCCAGCTCCTGGGCAAAATTGGTCACCATCGCTTGCCGTTGCAGACTACCCCGAGCAACTAACAGAAAGGGCGGGATCCCTTTGCTGGCCTCCAGGTGATTGATGGGAGAGGCTTCTGACCAGATGCTTGGCAGGGCACCGAAGGCGTTGATATAGAGATTGCGAGTTCCTAGGGAAGCAGTTTCCATCTGAGTAGGAATATCGTAGGCCTCCGTATCCAGAGAACCCACACACGACAGCAAATCCAGATCTTTTCCTTGCGCTTGCAGAAATGACTCATTGGTTCCCAGCACTGCAACGATCCCTCCTCCAGCAGAGTGGCCCAACAAGGCGATCTTGTCTGAATCCCCCCCGTAGGTGCGGATATTGTTGCTGATCCAGTTCAGGGCCGTCGCCACATCCTGAGGGTGGATGGGATATTTGATCCGAAATGGATTCCACAACTGTGAAGGATCAGGAGACAGGCGATAGTTCACACTAACCAGCAGGTAACCAGCTTCGTTGAAGAGTCGGCGTTTATCGGCAATCGAGTTGGATTTATCGCCTCGGCGCCAGCCACCCCCATGCACCCAAACCACCACAGGCTGATCGCAGGTTTGGGATCCGGCGGGGTAGATATCTAAGCTAAGCAGATTGGGATCAACCCCTGGGATGCTCTGATACGGAATATCCAAATAGGCCGTGAGCCTCGCTGGGGTGCAGGTCCGTTCCTGAGAATGAACCGCCAAAGCAACTTCCTGCTGATCCTTCCCTGCTTGCGCTGGAAAAAGACTGACGGGATCAGGAGTGCCACAGGCAGCGCACACATAGACCCCACAGATCCCCAGCCAGGACATCAACTTACGCATCACAGAATCGCTCCTCTAGTATCTAGATCATTTGCCGGGAATCAACCAGGCTCAAGGTTAGACAGGGCCTATGGGCGGTTGGTTCAATAGCATTTTAAGGATCAAGGGGTTGCGTGAAAGCAAGCAAATAATCAAGATTTATGGTTTAGATGACTATATTTGCTGAATCTCTGAGGCGGGTCAATCAACTCCCGAGTCCCTCCTTGGGCTAGAAAATACATGGCCGAGCGAAGATTAGAGCCCAGGGATAGACAAAGAGAAGTTTCATGTTATAGTAAATCCAACCATAAATAACTTGTTCGCTATGAGTGATCATCACCAGCTCCCTCCAGTCTCGGATCCTGAGTCTGGATCAGGGGAGGCTTACTGCCTGGTTACCCAATCGGGAAAGAGAACACCCCTTACATTTAGGGATCTGGATCTGGCCTATGGTTCTGTTCAGGGCAGAGAGCATGCTCGAGTGGGGAAAAACAATCAGGATGCCTTTGTGATCTTGCAGGATCAGGATCATCTGGTGGGGATCGTCAGTGATGGCTGCGGTAGCAGTGCTCATAGCGAGGTGGGTGCTCAACTGGGGAGCTGGATCTGTGCTCAGGTGATCTATCAACAACTTCAATCTGGGGATTTGCATTGGTCAGGGTTGCAATCTGCTCTGCTGCAATCTCTCCAAGATTTAGTCAGGCTGATCCCGGGACCTCCTAGCCGCCTGCTCCAGGACTATTTGCTCTTCACCCTGGTGGGCGTGATCCTGACTGCAGAAAAAGTGGTGGTCTTCAACATTGGCGATGGGGTTGTGATCCTGAATGGCGACGTCAAACTTTCTGGATCCTGTGAAGACAATGCACCTGCTTATCTGGCCTATGGATTGCTAAGGGATGATCTGCCACCCCTGGAAATTTTGGTGGATCTGCCGATTCAAGAGGTGGAGACTCTGCTCATTGGCACGGATGGAGTTGCCGATCTGATGCAGGTGTCGGCTCACAATCTGCCCGGAAAAAAGGAGCGGGTTGGGCCTATCAGCCAGTTCTGGCAGGAGGATCGCTACTTTCAAAATCCTGATCAGATCCGTCGTTACCTGAACTTGATCAACCGTGAGGTGCTTCGTCCCCATTGGAACACCCAAACCCTGCAGAGGGAAGGCGGATTGTTGCCAGATGACACGACCTTGATCGTTTTGAAGCGAAGGAAAGACATCCGATGAAAGTCATGATCGACGGTAAATGCCGCCATCTCAAACCCAAAGATCTGGTGGGGCAGGGTGGGGAGGCAGAGGTCTATGCCCTGGGAAAACAACAGGCAGTGAAAGTGTTTAAACCCGCAGATCACCCTGACTATGCTGGTCAACAAATCGCTCAAGAAGGAGCTCGACAGCGCTTACAGGAACACCAGATCAAGCTGAAGCAGTTCCCTCAAGGATTGCCGGAACGAGTGATCAGCCCTCAAGGTTTGGTGACGGATCCCCAGAGTGGATCCATTATTGGTTACACCATGCGGCTCCTAGCCCAGGCCGAAAAACTGATGCGATATGGAGAACGTAGCTTTCGGCAACAGGGAATTCCAAGCCAGAAGGTTGTGGAGATCTTCAAGGATCTGCACCAGACTCTTGTTCAATTGCATCAAGCAGACGTGGTGATCGGGGATTTTAATGATCTGAATATCCTGGTCTCTGACACTGCTGCTTATGTGATCGATACCGATTCCTTTCAGTTCCGGGGGTTTCCCTGCCGGATGTTTACCTCTACGTTCCTGGATCCTTTACTGTGTGATCCGGCTAGCGGCATTGTGGAACTGAGTCAGCCTTTTTCACCTCTGTCAGACTGGTATGCATTCTCTGTGCTCCTGTTTCAGAGTCTTCTCTGTGTAGGTCCCTATGGTGGAGTCTATAAACCTAAAGATCCAGCCGATCGCCTTCCTCACCATGCTCGGCCTCTGCAACGGATCACAATTTTTCATCCCCAGGTTCGCTATCCTCCCTCCGCCCTCCCCTTCCGCAACCTCCCCGATGATCTGCTCCATCACTTTCAACAGGTATTTGAAAAAGATCTGCGCCAACCCTGGCCTCAGCACCTGCTCAACTCCCTTACCTGGACCACCTGCACCCAATGTGGCACTGAACATGCTCGCTCGATCTGCCCAGCCTGCCTGAAATCTGGAGCAGTCAAGCAAGTAATCAGAGTGCGGGGTTCTGTAACAGCCACGACTCACTTTCAAACCAGAGGCCTGATCCTGACAGCTGCCTACCAGAAGGGGCAATTGCTCTGGCTTTACCATGAGAGAGCAGGTAAACTGCGGCGTGAGCACGGGGAGGTTGTGATCACTGGAGATCTGGATGCCAGGGTTTGCTACCACCTCCAGGGCAGGATGACGTGGATCGGTCAACAATCGCAGGTGATTGGACTGACCCCTGACAAGCCAATGCAAAGGATCAGTACCGATCTCTATGCCCATCAGCCTGTAGTCGCTACCAACTCCAGACAAAGTTACTGGGTTCAATCGGGACAACTATTCAGATCCGGCAGTCTTGGACCTGAGCTTGTCGGAGATGTACTGCAGGGACAAACCCAGATCTGGGTGGGGGAGAACTTTGGTTTTGGGATCTACCGTGCCAGTCATTTACGAGTGGGCTTTGTTTTTCAAACCGATCAGAAGGGCTTGAACGATACAGTCTCTCTCAAGCTAGGCAGAGGAGAATGGCTGCAAGCCACCTGTTATTTCAGCTCAGATCGCTGCTGGTTGTTCTTAGCGTCTCAGGAACAGGGGCGGACAATGCACTGGTGTCAGGTGATCCAGCCAGATGGAAGGGTGATTGCCAGTGCCTCCGCCGAACGAGGGGATGGATCCTGGCTGAGCAGCCTCAAGGGAAAATGTGCCTTTGGTCATGAACTTCTGGCAGTTACTGAAGAAGGCATTGTACGGGTTGCCTGTCAGCAAGGACAGATGCTTGTCAGCAAATCATTTCCAGATACAGAGCCTTTTGTGGATCCAGACTGCCAGCTCTTGGCCGGAGATGGAGGGATCTGGGTGATTAGGTCCCAATCCATTCAGCACCTGCGGATGAGCTAAGTACCAGAGATTTTTATGAAGATGAGCCTTTTCCTAACCCTGATCCGAGAAAGATCGCCTCCTCCGGAATCTGTATTTTTGCAACACCATCACTCAGGAGATTTAACCATGTCAACAGGCACAATCCAACAACTTCCCCTTCCTGCCCACTTTGATCCCGCTCGCGTCGGAGATGTCTGGCGGGTTCCCTACCAGCGCCTGGCTTCTGAGGCCGAAACCTGGGCAAAAAAGCACCAGATCCAGCCTGCAGCCAAAGATCACACCCGTATTTGCTTGATGGTCATCGATGTCCAGAATACTTTTTGTCTGCCCGACTTTGAACTGTTTGTAGGCGGACGTTCTGGCAGAGGTGCAATTGATGACAATGTTCGCCTTTGCGAGTTTATCTACCGCCATCTGGGCGTGATTACAGCTATCTATCCCACCATGGATACCCACACGGCCATGCAGATCTTTCATCCGATTTTCTGGGTGAATGAGGCTGGCAACCACCCAGAACCGATGACGGTCATTAACCCTGAGGATGTGCAGAAAGGGATCTGGAAGGTGAATCCAGGAATCGCCTTCAGTCTGGCGGGAGGTAACTATGCAGGGCTGCAACGACATGCTCTTCACTACACCCAAACCCTGGCCCAGCGGGGCAAGTTTCCCCTGATCATCTGGCCCTATCACTCGATGCTGGGGGGGATCGGTCATGCCCTGGTGGCCGCAGTGGAGGAGGCGATCTTCTTCCATAACCTGGCCCGTCTCAGTCAAACCGGATATGAGGTGAAGGGGGGCAATCCTCTCACAGAGAACTACTCTGTCCTGCGCCCAGAGGTCCTGCAGGGAGCCGATCAACAACCGATTGCCCAGCAAAACACCCGCTTCATTCAAAAGCTGCTGGAGTTTGATGCGGTGATCATTGCCGGTCAGGCCAAGAGCCACTGTGTTGCCTGGACGATTGAGGATCTGCTCTCCGAGATCCAGTCTCAGGATCCGTCCCTAGCGCGCAAGGTGTATCTGATGGAAGACTGCACTTCTGCGGTGGTAGTCCCTGGCGTCGTGGATTTCACCGATCAGGCGGATGATGCCTTTCAACGCTTTGCCAGTGCGGGTATGCATGTGGTGCGATCCACGGATCCCCTTCACAACTGGCCCGATCTGAAACTCTAATCTCCAGCCCACACCCTCTGATTCACGGGGAGAGCAGAGCTGATCCCTTCACTTTCTCCCCTGTCAGTTTTCTCCTGTTGCAAATCACCACGGTAGATCTCGTGGCTTGGCCTGGTTGTGTTCAAGCCTTGGAATCGCTCACCTTTTTTTCTCATTCTTTATCTTGGAGATGATCATGACCTCTACACCCAATATTCAGGATCTGTTTCAGTCGGCTCAGGATGATGGCACTCTTTCAGCGGCATCGATACAGGCACTCAATGTTCCCGATCTGGGTCTCCAAATTCAGGCGGGCTTAGGGATCCCTGTGAATGCCGTCACCGCCAGTGAGGTAGTCCTGGTCACGATTATGCCGGATGACTCTGGATCGATCCGGTCTGCAGGCAATGCTCAGGCGGTCCGAGGGGGACACAACGCCATTCTGGATGCCTTACTTGCTACCCAACAACAGGACCATATCCTGATCCACAATCGTTATCTCAATGGCGAGGTGCTTTATCCCTATTGCCCTCTGGATCAAGCGGTACGAATGACCCCGCAAAACTACGACCCCAATAAAGGCACTCCTTTGTACGAACAATCGGTGGTGATCCTAGGGACCGTTCTGGCCAAAACACAGGAGTTTCTGGATCAGGGGGTGCCCGTGCGGACAGTTACTCTGATCATTACCGATGGCGGAGATAATTCTGCTCGCACAAAAGCCAGGGATGTCAAAACTATTGTGGAGGATATGGTGCGCAGTGAAAACCACATCATTGCCGCGATGGGGATCGATGATGGCTACACTGATTTTCGTCAGGTGTTTCGAGAGATGGGCATCCTGCCGCAGTGGATCTTGACTCCAGGAGATAGCGAGAAAGAGATCCGTCAAGCGTTTCAGGTGTTCTCTCAATCGGCAGTTCGAGCCAGCCAAAGTGCAGCCCAGTTTAATCAGCTAGGGGGATTTGGCAGCTAGGTATGGATCAGGGGGTCTCGAGATGATTCCTGACTCCCTGACGTTTCAAATAGTTATTTGAGATCCTTTGATGTTGAGCTAGGAGTCAATGTTGACTTTTTCGTAAACATCATTGAGAAGCAGCTGACAAGTATAGCAGTTAAATCTATTGCATGGATGTAAACCTTTATTTCAACGACAAACTGTAGGATAGAGGAATTAATCTCCTGGCAAGGAGAATTCAGTAGTGCTCAGATTCATAAGTCTTCAGGTGTTGATAAGGTCATGAGATGACCATGCAGATCATGATCTTTGTGGGTATTCAAGCTAGCGGTAAATCTACCTTTTATCATCAATACTTTGCCAATACCCATTTGCGCATCAATCTAGATATGTTAAAACACGGCACCGTTTTTGTGGTGGCCACCCAGAATCCCGTGGAGTCAGGAGGGACCTACCCCCTGCATGAAGCTCAGATGGATCGGTTTGCAATGCAATTCAGTCTGGGCTACATCTCTGTCGAGGAAGAGGTGGAAATTCTTACTCAACATCGCAAAGGCTACGATCCTGAGGGTATTACAGCCACCGAACGAGAACATCTCAAAAAGATGATCCAGTCCTAGTTGGAACTTATAAGATCAGTTGGAAAGGGAAGATCACTCGTTCTGCTTTTATTTGACAGCATCAACCATGGAGCTGCTATCCAAAACTGTCTTGTTTGGTTCTGGTTCTGATGGGATCTGCAGATCTTCCTGTGAAGCTTCCAGCGCCTCCTTGATCTTGATCATAATGTGACTGGACTGCTCTTTATCTTTAAGCTCCTCAGAGGCTCCTGGACCCAGAATTTCCTCTGCAAGTTTCTGCACCAGGGTACGTGGCTTTTCTGTTACTTCCACGGCATCTTGATCGCTTGAGGCCAGCACAGGTGGCAACCAGCTAACATTAAAGATTAATAGGATGGAAAGCATGATCACGAAGCATACACGCAGTAAACTATGAATCATTGGGTGTTCCTTGATGTGAATTTTTCATCAATAACATCACTATCTCTAGATAAAATCTAGTAATTGTTCCCCTTGCTACTGATGATCGATTGGCAATTCCTGGGATGACATCACTCAATCCTAAACCGTGGCAAGCACCAGTTGCTTCAGCTCCAGCCCCCTTGCAAAGATCTCATCGATGGGCAACATCTCCCCTGTAGTTGTCATGAACTTATGATCTGGGGTGGCCCGCAGTGTGGATCCATCCTCCAGCAGGTACTCAAAAACCTCCTGAGATCCCTGGGGATGCCACTGGGCAATGGGCTGGGTGTACAGATGCCCTTGAGGATCAACACTGTAAACATGACATTCGATCTGTTCCTCCACGAGCTTGCCAATGGGCATCGGACCATACTCAACCGTTAGGACCTCAGTGTCATAGGTAAGACAATATTCAGCAAAAGACACCATCTGATCAAACAGTGCTTCCGCAATCTTGCTATCGACCCCTCGTTCCTTTGCCCCCTCAACAAAGATCTCACGGTGCTTTTCCATTTCCGAAACTTTCTTTTTCCCCATTGCTCGCCGCAGCAGATCCGCCTGCCCTAGCGTGTATCCCGCCAGATCTTGAGCAATACGCATGATCTGTTCCTGGTAAAGGATCGTGCCGTAGGTGTCTTTCAGGATCGGTTGCAGCAGACTGTGGGCATAGGCGACCTGTCTACGACCATGTTTGCGATTAATAAAGTCTGGGATCATGCCAGTATCCAGAGGCCCGGGGCGGTAAAGGGCCAGCACCGAGGAAATATCTTCTAGATTCGAGGGTCGCAGATCTCGCACCACCTGCTTCATGCCTGAAGATTCCAGCTGAAAGATTCCCTCCAGCATGCCACTGGCCAGCAAATCATAGGTTTTTTGATCCTCCAAGGGCAGGTGATCCAGATCCAGTCGTTTGCCCTGATTTTGTTCCACCAGTTCTACCGTTCGCTGGATCATGGTCAGGTTGCGCAGCCCAAGAAAGTCCATCTTCAACAGACCCAGAGATTCAATGTCTTCCATGGAGTACTGGGTGATCAGTTGACCATCGTTGTTGCGTTGCAAGGGGACAATCTCATCCAAAGGATCCTTGGAAATCACCACTCCCGCCGCATGAACCCCAAAGGTTTTGTTGGTACCCTCCAGCTGCATAGCCAGTTCGATCCAGCGTCTCACCTGTGGATCTTTTTCGTAGCGGTCTTTAAACTCAGGGGCAGGTGTTTTTTCCCCGATCATCTCCTTTAACTTGGCGGGCTTACCACGGGAAACGGGGATCATTTTCGCCATTTTGTCGGCATCGTTGTAAGGGATTTCCAGCACCCGCCCGACATCTTTGAGGATTGCTTTCGACGTCATGCGGTTGAAGGTGATGATCTGAGCCACTCGCTCCTGCCCATATTTGCGGGTGACGTAATCGATCAGTTCCCCTCGCCGCTCAATGCAAAAATCTGAGTCAATATCAGGCATCGACTTGCGCTCGGGGTTGAGGAAGCGCTCAAACAGCAAGCCGTAATGCACCGGATCGATGTTGGTAATGCGCAGCGCATAGGCCACTAGCGATCCTGCCGCTGAACCCCGTCCAGGTCCCACCGGAATCTCTTTTTCACGGGCATAGCGAATGTAATCCCACACCACCAGGAAATAGGTAGAGAACCCCTTCTGCTGGATCACCTCTAACTCTCGCTTCAGCCGCTCCTGATAGGTATTAGGAATTTGATCGACGGTTTCGACTGCACAGCGCTCCCTTAATCCTTGCCAGGAGAGTTCCGTCAGGTAGGAGTCATGATCAAAGCCTGGAGGCACCTGGTAATCCGGAATCCGAGACTCCCCCATGATCTCGTAGGGCTGGATCTTGGCCAGAACTTCTAGGGTATTGGCAATGGCCTCATCCACCACTTCTGGGGGCAGGTGATCCTGACAGAGGCGGCGCATTTCCTCAGGGCTTTTTAAGTACTCGGTGCCGCTGTAGCGCAGGCGATTGTCTTCCGTCACACTTTTTCCTGTTTGAATACAGAGCAGGGCATCGTGGGCTTCCACATCCATGCAGGAAACAAAGTGGCTGTCGTTGGTCAGAATCAGTTTGATGTTCAGCTCCCGAGCAATCTGCACCAGCTGTACATTGACAAAGCGATCTTCACGGGAGCCATGATCCTGCAGCTCCAGATAGTAATCGTCTCCAAACCGTTTCTGATACCAGGCCGCCACTTCCCGGGCCACTTCTGGACGACGCTGCAACAGAGCCTGAGGCACTTCACCCGCCAGGCAGCCGGAGGTGACAATCAACCCCTCGCGGTATTGCAATAACAGATCCTTATTAATACAAGGGCGAGAAAAGATCCCCTTTCCCTGTACCCCTTTCAAATGAGAAACCGTGGTCAACTTCACCAGATTCTTGTAGCCCTGGGTATTTTTAGCCAGCACCACCTGGTGATAGCGAGGATAGCGCTTTTGTTTGTCCTCAATATCCCCATTGATCACGTACATCTCATTGCCAATGATCGGGGTGATGGGTTTCCCCTGACAGAGCTTGATCAACTCGATGGCCCCATACATGACGCCGTGATCCGTGAGAGCCACACCTGGCAGCCCCATCCCTTCCACCTGTTCCACCAACTTGGGTAACTGGCTGGCACCATCCAACAGACTGTACTCACTGTGGAGATGGAGCGGGACAAAGGGCATAACACACCAGGGGTAGAATCTGCGCTTAGCGTAGCGGTATTCAACAGATCTCGTCTAGCAATCCTGCCAAAGGCTGACTTTGACACATTGGATGCTTGTTGAAATAGACATCGTCCAAGCTTTTGCGGTAATTGACACCTCCTGATTGGCCACCACGCCCGCAAAACACTTTCAGATCTGGCGCAGCTCAACTTTCATGATCTCAACTCAGACCCCAGCTCAGGTGGTGTACTCAGCATTGATCCGCACATAGTCGTAGCTAAGATCACACCCCCAGGCTATCCCTTCCCCGTTGCCCTGATGCAGATGCAGACGATAAACCACCGGATCGTTCTCTCTTAAGTAAGCAGAAGCAGCTTTCCGATCAAATGCCAAGGGTTTCCCTGCTGCCATCAGCTGAAAGGGACCTAAATACACATCCACCCGCTCTCCGGCAAAACTCACCCCCGCTCGTCCGGCAGCCGCTAAAACCCGCCCCCAGTTAGGATCACAACCAAACGCTGCCGATTTCACCAGCGGAGATCCGGTGACAACGCGGGCGATTCTGCGGGCATCCTCTGCCTGAGCAGCCCCCACGACCTGAACCTCCAGCAGCTTGGTGGCCCCTTCCCCATCCCGAGCAATTGCTTTGGCCAGTTTGATCGCAGCCTCAGCAAGCATGGCCTCTAGAACAGCAGCTGGATCCGTTCCGGCCTGGATTAAAGGTCCACCTGCCTGGCCATTGGCCATAGCCAGAAATAGATCATTAGTACTGGTATCTCCATCGACGGTGATCTGGTTAAAGCTGAGATCCGCTACTCTCCGGACCATCTGTCGCCATAGCGTTGCCTCCACCTGGGCATCACAGGTGATAAAAGCCAGCATCGTGGCCATCTGAGGATGGATCATGCCCGAGCCCTTGGCAATTCCCCCCACCCGCACGGTCTGTCCCTCAATCACCCCTTCATAGGCAGCAGTTTTTAGCGTCAAGTCGGTGGTTAAAATTGCCCTGGCTGCTGACTCATTGCCTTCGTAGGAAAGCCGATCCACCAGCGTCGGCAGAGCAGCCTGCAACCGATCCAGGGCCAGCCGTTGCCCAATCACCCCCGTGGAAGCCGTCAGCACCTGCTCGGACGGAATCCCCAGTTCCTCTGCAATCGATCGGGCCATCGCCAGATTATCTTCAATCCCCGCCTCTCCCGTACAGGCGTTGGCCTGGCCTGCATTACAAAGAATGACGCGTACAGGGGTTCCCTGCTCCAGGATCTGCTGATCATAGGTCACGCAGGCGGCCTTCACCTGATTTGTGGTCACCACCCCGGCTGCCACCGCCTCCACATCCGACACAATCAGAGCCAGATCAGGGGCTCCCGACGGTTTTAAGCCTGCGGCCATTCCAGCTGCCCGATACCCGCGTGGGGCAGTTACTCCCCCGGCGATCTCGTGCCAAGATCGGTTGTCCTGTGCTTCCATGCTCTCTCCCGGTATGCGCGAATGGAGGCTCCTCTCCGGATGCATCCCATTCAAGCAGGAGACGACTCAGAAAGAAAGCCGAAGAGAAAGCTATGATGAAATAATAAAACTTTACATTAACCATGGCTGTGACGACTTCAACGCTCCCCACTTCTGGCCTCAGCCGCCACTACTGGACCTGGAAAGGTCATACCATTTGTTATACCCAGGAGGGATCGGGGCCGCCGCTGCTGCTGGTCCATGGATTCGGGGCTTCCATTGGCCACTGGCGCAAAAATATTCCTGTCCTTGCCGCCGCGGGTTATCGTGTTTTTGCCCTGGATCTCCTCGGGTTTGGAGCCTCCGATAAGCCCTCGGTGCGCTACAGCCTGGATCTTTGGGTGGAGCTACTTCAGGATTTCTGCCAGGCTCATATTCAGGAACCCACCATCTTCATCGGCAACTCCATTGGCGCTCTCATGAGTTTGCGCATGGTGGTGGAGCATCCCCAATTATCCGCCGGGGGCATCCTCCTCAACTGCGCCGGGGGCCTCAGTCATCGCCCCAAAGAACTCCACTGGGGACCTCGGCTGATCATGACCACCTTCAATCGTCTGGTCACCTCCCGCATCACGGGCCCTCTCCTCTTCCATCAGATCCGCCAGAAAAAAAGAATTCGGGCCACCCTGGAGCAGGTTTATCGCAATCCAGAGGCCATCACCGATGAATTGGTGGAGATTCTCTATCAGCCTGCCTGTACCCCGGGAGCCCAACAGGCCTTTGCCTCCATTATTACGGCTCCACCTGGCCGACCCCCAGAACTGCTCCTTCCCGATCTGCAGCGCCCCCTTCTGGTGCTCTGGGGAGAAGCCGATCCCTGGACGCCGGTGACACGCGGCCAAACCTTTGCCAACCATGTCCCCCCTGAGGCCGATTTTCAGTTTATTCCCATCCCCGATACCGGCCATTGTCCCCACGATGAACGGCCTGAGGTTGTCAATCCACTGATCCTCAATTGGCTACAAAAGCTTAACGGCTAAGCTTTGCCAAGGTCATCGCAACCTCCTGCCAGGATCAGCATTGGCAGCCTTCAGTTCTATGCCAAAATGAATTTACGGTAATTCCATCGGGATAGGCGAGATTAATGACACTCTCACTGACTCAGGATCATCTGGACGCTATCCGGAAACAGGGGGAAGCCGCTTTCCCCTACGAGTGTTGTGGCTTACTCTTGGGGCGAATCCAGGGGGACCAGAAGCAGGTACTGGAACTCTGGCAGGTGGAGAACACCTGGGAAGATGGCGACAATCCCTTTGCTGATGGAGAGTCTCACAACCGGCGATTTCTCATCGAGCCCCAGGCCTTCAAAGCTGCCCACGACTATGCTCATCAGCAGGGGCTAGGCGTGATTGGCACGTACCATTCCCACCCCAATCATCCTGCCGTTCCCTCTGAATTTGATCGTCAACACGCATTTCCCTGGGGGTTTTCCTGCATGATTGTGAGTGTACAGGAGGGGCGATCAGGGGACCTGATCAGTTGGGTTTTGGATGAACAGGATCATCCTCAAGTCGAACCCATCCACTTGGGATCACCTGAACGGGTTGCTTCTCCCTAGAGGCACCGGATTGGCTTCACTCCCCTGTCTTGACCTACCCCGTTATCTGCAGCTAGAGACACCTACCTATGTCAGTTACTGTATTCATTCCAGCTCCTCTCCGGTCCTATACCGACAACCAGGAGAGTGTTCAGATTGAAGGCGAAAGTGTTGGACAGGTGATGGACAACCTGGTGGAGCGCTACACCGATCTCAAACGTCACCTCTACTCCGAGTCTGGGCAGCTCAGAAACTTCGTCAATGTCTATCTCAACGATGAGGATATCCGTCACCTTGAGCAGGGGAATGACACCCCCATTTCTGGTCCAGCCACGATCAGCATTGTTCCATCCATCGCTGGAGGTTTCTAGATCCATGCTTAATGCTCATACCAGTTCCATTACGCTCTCCCGTGATGAGATGGAGAGATTTTCCCGCCACCTGATCCTGCCTGAGGTAGGACTGGAGGGGCAAAAGCGCCTGAAAGCTGGCAGTGTCCTCTGCATTGGTACAGGTGGCCTAGGATCTCCCTTACTTCTGTATCTCGCTGCTGCGGGTGTAGGTCGCATTGGCATTGTTGACTTTGATGTGGTGGATAGCTCCAACCTGCAACGTCAGGTGATCCACGGCACCTCCTGGGTGGGCAAGCCCAAGATCGAATCCGCCAAAAATCGCATTCTGGAGATTAACCCCCACTGCCAGGTGGATCTTTACAACACCCGCCTCCAGTCCAGCAATGCTCTTGAGATCTTCTCTGACTATGACATTGTGGTGGATGGCACGGATAATTTTCCCACCCGCTATCTGGTCAATGACGCCTGTGTGATCACGGGCAAACCCAATGTTTACGGATCGATCTTCCGGTTTGAAGGTCAGGCCACCGTCTTTAACCACAAAGGTACATGGAAACGTCCTGAAGGCTGGGACACCCTCTCTCCAGCAGAACGGGACACCCTGCGCCAGCAGAAGCAGGATTGGTTCTATGATCCTGAGGCACCTGGACCCCATTACCGTGATCTCTATCCTGATCCTCCCCCTCCTGGGTTGGTGCCCTCCTGTGCCGAAGGGGGGGTGTTAGGGATTCTGCCGGGCATCATCGGTGTAATCCAGGCCACTGAAACCATCAAGATCCTGCTGGGGGTCAACACAACCTTGAGTGGTCGCTTGCTACTCTATGACTCTCTCAAAATGAGCTTCCGTGAGTTAAAGCTGCGCAAGAACCCCCATACCCTCCCCATTACCGAACTCATTGACTACGAACAGTTCTGCGGCATTCCCCAGATGGAGGCAGCCACTCCTCAGGTGGCCGAGATCACTCCCCTAGATCTCAAATCTCGCATGGATAACGGCAGCGGCTATGTCCTGATCGATGTTCGCAATCCAGGTGAATTTGAGATTGCTAGCATCCCGGGAGCCACTTTGATTCCCCTCTCAGACATTGAAAACGGTGAGGGGATCAACCGTGTTCGCTCCCTGGTTAACGGATCGGAACTGATCGTTCTCTGCAAGAGTGGGATTCGCTCCGCCAAAGCCCTGCAAATCCTGCAAGAAGCGGGCATCCAGGGATTGAACCTGAAGGGGGGAATTCTTGCTTGGGGCGAGGAAGTCGACCCCTCCATTCCTCGATACTAATCTCCGTTTCAGATCCTTTACAAACTGAGCGCGGCCACGGCTGCGCTTTTTTTTCTACTTCAGAACATCACCGATCGCAAAATCCTCTGATTCTTATCAGGAGAAAACAACTGCAACCTAGTAGAAAAAGTGCTTGAAACCGCCAACCTGACCTGGATTCAGAGTTAATCCATCAGGAACTTGATATGATAAAGTCAATCCAAATCAGCTCTCTTCACCCAAATTTTCTCTTAGATGGATCTTCATAGTGCTCTGAGGCAACGCCAAGCCAGCCCTGGTAAGGAAGCGGTGTCTCCTCTCCAGGCCCTCCGACAGCTGAATGAAACAGTCACAGAAGCATTATTAGCCTGTCTGAAAGAGCAACCTGAGCAAGCGAGCCAGTTTCTGCTCTCAGCGCTACCGCAGCTCTATTTGGCCATGTCCAGCCTGGGCCTAGATCCTCAACAACCTCGGGCTTCCCACGATCCCATCGACAAAAAAGGCCGACGAGTGATTTTCATTGATGGCAATCGTGTCGAGGTGAGAGTAAACGATGAAACCCGGGGGAGCTGGAGCATCTGGTCCGTCGCCGATCTTAAAGAAGTCTGCCGCCTGGCAGAAGAATTTGATTGTGATCTGGTCTACTCGTTTATTGGCAACTGGTCCAGTCCCCCCCCTCCCCGATCCTCAGCCAGTCTCTAATTCCAAACCCGAAATGGCAGAACTCCAGCGGTTGCAAAAACTTCTGGCACAACAAGGGGTGGCCTCCCGCCGCCAGATCGAACGACTGATTCGCCAGGGGCGTGTGCAGTTGAATGGTCAAACGGTCGATCAGATGGGGATCAAGATTGATCCCGACCATGATTCAGTCCAGGTAGACGGGCGGACCATCCCCCTCACCCCGTTCCAGGAAGAACAGTCGCTCCATCTCATGCTCCATAAACCGCGAGGATATTTGTCCACCTGCCAGGATCCTTTTGATCGCTCCACGGTTCTGGATTTGCTGCCTGCATCCTATCGAGAGCAGCATATTCGCCTCTACCCCATTGGCAGGCTGGATCGGGACAGTTCCGGTCTGTTGCTGCTCAGCAATGATGGGGATTTGACACTGCATCTCACCCACCCCCGCTATCATCTACCCAAAACCTATCTGGTCAAAGTTCAGGGCCAACCCTCTCCCCAGACTCTCCACCAGTGGCAAGAGGGGATAGACTTGGGTGATGATCGCACCCTGCCCGCCGAGGTCATCCTTCAGGATCCCCGGTTAATTCCCAAGTCCCTGCTCTCTTCGGATTCTAGGAATACAACCCCAACCCTCACCACCTGGTTACGAGTCGTTCTCCATGAAGGGAAAAAACGACAGATCCGCAGAGTGGCCAGTCGGCTCGGACACCCCGTTCTCACCCTCCACCGCATTGCTGTTGGGTCCCTACATCTCGGCGATCTAAAATGTGGGCAATGTCGGTTGCTACTCCCTACAGAGGTTGCTACTCTCAAGCGCGAATCACAAGCCAGTCATGTCTCTTGAACCTACACAGGACCGTTTCAGCCCCATGGAGACGTTAGAAGCTTTAGGCTCCCTCCTGCGCCAGACAAGGGAAGCACGCGGGCTCACCATTGCAGAGGTAGCTCACGATACATTTATCCGAAGCCAGTATCTGATCGCTTTGGAAAAGGGAGATCTGAGTAAACTCCCCGAAATGGTCTACGTGCGTGGGTTTATCAAACACTACGGTGAATATTTAGGTTTGAATGGTCAGGCCCTGGCTGATCGTGCTCAACCTCTGATCACTCACCGCTCTACTCCCATCTCCACAACCACTCTCCCTCCTAAGCGCCTGGAGGGGTCTTTTCAGTTCCGCCCCCTGCACCTATGGACCGCCTATTTGATCCTGGTCATGGTTGCTGTTGGGGTGCTCTCCGCTTTATTGGAAGGACGGGTATCCCCTTTCGCCTCCTGGTTTGAGAACACGAACTCTGAGACAGCAGGCAACAACCCTGAGACCCCCACCACATTGCCTCGCATTTTCCCTTCTATTCAGGACTGGACACGCATTGATGGCATCTATCCTTCCTCCACTCCACCTTTATATGGACCGGGTGTGAATGGCCAGCCCGTCCAAATTGGTATCAAGATCGAAGACAGTCCCTCCTGGCTGCGTGTGGTGGCTGACGGTCAGACCGTTTTCGAGGACACACTCCAACCCGGATCTCAGCGCAATTGGACAGCGGAACGTTCGATTGTGATCCGGGCGGGCAATGCTGGTGGTGTCCTCTTAACCTATAACAATCAAACCCTGGGCGTCATGGGAGATTTTGGCGAGGTGAAAGAGCAGATCTTTGAGCCCTGAGATCAGTTCATTTCGACCGTTGATTGGCACTTAACATAAATTCAAGCGAGAATAACGAGGGTCTGATTAGGCAAATTGCGATGGTCACCACCTCTGCCGCTAGTTCTTTCACCCATCAAGATTGGGAACAGGGCTATACCACCCTTCCTCACGAATACAGCTATTGGATCGATGAGATTGAAGGCACCCTCCCCCGTCAGCTTCAGGGAACCCTCTTCCGCAATGGCCCCGGCAGACTGGAGATCAATGGCCAGGAGTATGGTCATCCTTTTGATGGGGATGGAATGGTGATTGCCTTGACGTTTACCGAAGGGCGATGCCATTTTGCCAACCGTTTTGTTCGCACACCTGAGTATCTGGCAGAACAGAAAGCTGGAAAAATTCTTTATCGGGGGGTGTTTGGCACCCAAAAACCGGGAGGCTGGTGGAGCAACTTATTTGATCTCAACTTCAAAAACCCCGCCAACACGAACATTATCTATCACGGGGACAAACTGCTGGCCCTCTGGGAGGCTGCCGCCCCCTACCGCCTCGATCCCTCGACTCTGGATACCCTCGGTCGAGAAACCTTTGGGGGATTGATTCGCCCCACTCAACCCTTCACCGCTCATCCGCGGTTTGATCCCCGCAACGGCAATTTGCAGGCTTTTGGGGTGGAAACGGGCCTCAACTCGAAAATTGTCTTCTATACCCTCGATCCTCAGGGTCAGCTGGTGGAACGCCGAGAGCATTCGATTCCCGGTTTTGCCTTTTTGCATGATTTTGTCTGGACCCCTTCCCACCGCATTTTCTGTCAGAATCCCATTGGCCTCAACCCTTTCCCGTTTCTTCTGGGCTTTCAGCCCGTGGGCACCTGTTTGTATCTCGATCCCAAGTCTCCAGCAAAACTCTTGATCTTTGATCATTCCTACACCCTGCATACCCTGGAAACCGAGGCTGGATTTGTCTTTCATCATGTCAATGGCTATGAATCAGGAGCAGAAATCCTTTTTGATTCGATTGTCTACGACCGCTTCCCCACCCTCGAACCCGAAATGAATTTCCGGGATGTGGATTTTGATCAGGTGCCTGCGGGCAAGCTCTGCCGTTTTCGAGTGAACCTGGAACAGGGTCAGGTGCAACGGCATCAACTGCTGGAGCGCACAGTCGAGTTCCCCGCCGTTCATCCCCGCGTGGTTGGTCATCCCCATGAATGGGTATACCTGGGTGCAACCCATCTGCCCACCGGCAACGCTCCTCTGCAGGCCATGCTTAAATTCAATGTCAACACAGGGGAACAGGAGATCTTTAGTTTTGGCCCTTGGGGCTATGTGGGGGAACCTGAGTTTATCCCTTATCCGGATGCCACCGCAGAAGATCAGGGTTGGCTGCTCACCCTGGTGTTTGATGCCAGTCGCCGTCGCTCGTTCCTGGCAATATTTGCCGCGGATCGTTTAGCTGAGGGGCCGCTGGCCAAGGTCCACCTGAAGCATCATGTTCCATACCTTCTGCATGGTATGTTTACCCCCCAGATTTTTCTCAACCCCGAAATGTAACTCTTGAGACAAAAAAAGGGCATCTCCAGATCGACAGTAGAAGCAGGTTCTCTGAGAAAGGGTTGCTGATCACCTGTGCGTTTCGACACCTATGATCCGGGGGTAGGTTTTTACGACGAGCTCTTTGCAGCTCTCAATCAACCGCGCCCCCAGGCCATCCCGTTGGTGGAAAGGATCCACTCCCTGAAGGAGGGGGAACTCAGGCAACGGCAGGATGCAGCTCAGGCCGCCTTCTACCGCATGGGCATTACCTTCGGGGTGTACAGCGATGCTCAGGGAGCGGAGCGCATTTTTCCCTTTGACGTCATCCCTCGCATTCTCTCGGCGGCTGAGTGGCGGCACCTGGAAGCTGGGTTGAAACAAAGAATCTATGCCCTCAACCTCTTTATTGATGACATCTATCACGATCAGAAGATCCTGAAAGATGGAGTGATTCCTCGGGAAATCATTGCCTCTGCCCAGGGCTTCCTGCCTGCCTGTGTGGGCCTCACACCTCCCGATCACATCTGGTGCCACATCACCGGGACGGATCTGGTGCGGGATCGGGATGGTCGCTGGTACGTTTTAGAAGATAATCTGCGTTGTCCTTCCGGGATCTCCTATGTCCTGGAAAATCGGCGGGTGATGAAAAGCATTTTTCCGACGCTGTTTCAGACCCTGGGGATCCAACCTGTGGATGAATATCCCAGTCACCTCCTGGAAACCCTCCTGCATCTGCTGCCCGCCCATCTCACGGATCCCACGGTGGTGGTTCTTACGCCAGGAATCTATAATTCCGCCTATTTTGAGCATTCCTTTCTCGCCCAGCAAATGGGAGTCGAACTGGTGGAGGGTCGGGATCTGGTGGTGGCGGATGGCTATCTGCAAATGCGCACCACCCGGGGTCTGCGTCGCGTGGATGTGGTTTATCGCCGGATCGACGATACGTTTCTCGATCCGCTGGTTTTCAATCCGAATTCCCTGCTGGGGGTCCCCGGCCTCATGGAAGTCTACCGCTCCGGTCGTCTGGGGATAGCCAATGCTCCTGGCACTGGCATTGCTGATGACAAAGTGATCTATGCCTACGTTCCCCAGATGATCAAGTATTACCTGGGGGAAGATCAATTGCTGGCCAATGTTCCCACCTACATCTGCAGTGATCCACCCCAACGGGAGTATGTTCTGGCCCATCTGGAGCATCTAGTGGTGAAAGCAGCCAATGAGTCGGGTGGCTATGGCATGCTCATGGGTCCGCAATCGACGCCCGATCAACGGCAGGAGTTTGCCCAGCGATTGCAGGCCAATCCCCGTAACTACATTGCCCAACCCACCCTTTGTCTCTCCCGTGTCCCCACATTAATTCCCGATCCATCAGGAGGCTACACCCTGGAGGGCTGTCATGTGGATCTGCGTCCTTATGTTCTCTTTGGCAAGGAGATTTATGTGCATCCCGGGGGACTGACGCGGGTGGCCCTCAAACGCGGATCGCTAGTCGTGAATTCCTCGCAGGGGGGCGGCAGTAAAGACACCTGGGTGCTGTGTGAGGATCCGCCATGTTGAGCCGGGTTGCTGATTCCATCTATTGGATTAACCGCTACGTGGAGCGAGCAGAAAATGTTGCCCGCTTTATTGATGTCAATCTCAATCTGATTCTTGATGCTCCTTCCCCAGGCATGACTCAGCAGTGGGATCCGATTCTGGCGGCTACGGGTGATCTCAACCTCTTTCTAGAGCGCTACGGCATGGCCAGCGCCGAAACCACAATTCATTTTTTAGCCTTTGATCCAAACTATCCCAATTCCATCCTTAATTGTCTGCATAAAGCCCGCGAAAATGCCCGCTCGGTTCGTGAGATTATCTCCTCCGAAATGTGGGAACAGCTGAATAGTTTTTACCTGCTGGTGAAACAGGGAACCCAGCAATTCTCCTTGCCAGATGTCAGTGCCCTCTTCAGTGAGATCAAACTTGCCAGTCATTTATTTGCGGGGGTGATGGATGCCACCATGTCCCACAGCGAAGGCTGGCACTTTGGTCAGATGGGTCGCCTACTGGAGCGGGCCGATAAAACCTCGCGCATCCTGGATGTGAAATATTTTATTTTGCTGCCTTCACCTCAGGACGTGGGATCAGTTCTGGATGATCTGCAATGGATTGCGTTACTTAAATCCACCAGCGCCTATGAAATGTATCGCAAAAAAAGCCGACACCATCGCATCAGCCCCACTGGTGTTGCTGAATTCCTGATTCTGGATCGTGAATTTCCTCGCTCGATTATGTTTTGCCTCATGCAGGCCGATCACTCCCTCCGTCAGATCACAGGTACACCCTCTGGCACCTGGAGAGATCCGGTAGAGCGATCCCTGGGGCGTCTCCAGTCTGAATTGGGGTATCTCACCATTGATGAAATTATTCACCAGGGCTTACATGAGTTTCTCAATGATTTACAGCTGCAGTTAAACCGAATTGACGACAAAATGTTTGCCACTTTCTTTTCCCAATCCACCAGTACAGTGCCGTAGATGAAAGCAAGCATTCAAGTATTTTGCAAATGCACCAGGGGGGAAGATTGCCGCTGCTGGCGATGAGCAAGAGCTGCTTCCACAAGGCCGTAAAAAAGCGGGTGAGGTTTATCCGGACGAGAGCGAAACTCGGGATGGAATTGGGTGGCAAGGAAATAGGGATGGGAGGGTAGTTCAATGATCTCCACCAAACGGTTATCAGGAGAAGTGCCGCTGATCACATACCCCGATTCAATAAACAAGGTCCGGTAGGCATTATTAAACTCATAGCGGTGACGATGCCGCTCGTAGATCACAGACTCCCCGTACAGTTGAGCCGCCAGGGTTTGGGGTTGCAGTTTGCAGGGGTATAGACCTAAGCGCATGGTCCCTCCCAGATCCTCCACATCCCGTTGCTCGGGGAGCAAACTGATCACCGGGTTGGGGGTATCGGGATCAAACTCAGAACTGTTGGCCTGCTCCAGATGAGCCTGTTTCACCCCCCAGTCAATCACCGCACACTGCATCCCCAGACATAGTCCTAAATAGGGAAGCTGGTGATCACGGACATAGCCCACTGTCCGAATTTTACCTGCCACGCCACGGTGACCAAACCCACCGGGCACCACAACCCCATCTATCCCCTGCAATAATACCTCTGGTCCCTGCAGTTCCACATTCTCCGCCGATACCCACCGGATCCGCACCCGACAGTTCAAGGCCAGCCCCGCATGGCCCAGGGCTTCCACCACCGAGAGATAAGCATCGGTTAACTGCACGTATTTACCCACCAGAGCAATGTCCACCTCGTGCTGCGGATGATGCAACCGTTCCACCAGCACCTGCCAGTGATGCAGATCGGGAGACCGCGGTTCCATGTTCAAAATATCCATCACCTGATGAGCCAGACCTTCCTTCTCCATGATCAGAGGCACATCGTAGATACTGGGGGCATCCTGAGCCTGGATCACACAAGATTCGGGAACGTCACAAAATTCGGCGATCTTGGCTTTCAAGCTGGGCTGCAGGGGCTCCTCACAGCGGCAAACCAGCATATCCGGCTGAATCCCAATCGAGCGCAACTCTTTAACCGAGTGTTGAGTGGGTTTTGTTTTCATTTCCCCCGCCGCCTTGATCAGGGGGACCAGCGTCACGTGGATGTACATGACATTGCCTCGCCCCGCGTCCTTGCGAAATTGCCGGATTGCTTCTAGATAAGGCAGAGATTCAATATCCCCAACCGTCCCCCCCACTTCCACAATCACGACATCTGGATGGGTA
This sequence comes from uncultured bacterium, assembly GCA_964392245.1. Classification (GTDB taxonomy): domain Bacteria; phylum Cyanobacteriota; class Cyanobacteriia; order Thermostichales; family Thermostichaceae; genus JAAUUJ01. The sequence continues at coordinate 27,474 of CAYMOX010000016.1, read as the reverse complement.
TCCTGTGCCACCCGTTTGATCCGTTCTTTAATTTCATTCGTAACATGGGGGATGACCTGGACTGTGCCACCCTGGTAGTCCCCTCGCCGTTCCTTTAGGATCACCGCCTGATAAATACTACCTGTGGTGACATTGTTCAGCTTAGACATACTGGTGTCCGTAAAGCGCTCATAGTGCCCCAGATCCAGGTCGGTTTCTGCCCCATCATCCGTGACAAAGACTTCCCCATGCTGGTAAGGACTCATGGTGCCCGGATCCACATTGATGTAGGGATCAAGCTTCAGGATGGACACGGAGTAGTCCCGCGACTTGAGCAATCGCCCTAGACTGGCCGCGATGATTCCTTTCCCAATACTGGAAACCACTCCTCCGGTCACAAAGATATATTTGGTCATCACAGCGTCCGCCAGCCATCAACTGCCTCTACTTTAGACCCATACAGCATTTTCCAGTCCCTTACGATGCGACTTCTGGATCCCGAAGTGCACAATTAATGGGTTAACTGTGGTTCACCAGGTCGGGAGACGCTGTATACAAGGGGTTAGGAATCCTCCTCAGGAAATGAGCGAGAATGAACAAAGCTTGCGTTTTGGATCTCTATGCTCACTCACCCCCCTCAATCCTCTCAACCCTCCGGCAAGCCCCCTTGGCTGCGGGTGAAGGCTCCTCAAGGGGTCAATGTGGGAGAGGTGAAAGAGTTGCTGCGGGATCTTCACCTCAACACTGTTTGTGAGGAAGCCTCCTGCCCCAATTTGGGGGAATGCTTCGCCAACCGCACCGCCACCTTTCTGATCATGGGTCCCGCCTGCACGCGAGCCTGTCCCTACTGCGATATTGACTTCAACAAGCAAACCTTGCCCCTTGATCCCACCGAACCGGAGCGAGTGGCCGAGGCGATTGAGCGGCTCCATCTTCGCCATGCTGTGATCACGTCTGTGAACCGGGATGATCTGCCAGATGGGGGGGCCAGCCAGTTTGTGGCCTGTATCCGATCCAGCCGCGCCCGCATGCCCCTGACCACGATTGAAGTTCTGATCCCAGATCTGTGTGGGAACTGGGACGCTCTACAGACCATCGTGGCAGCTGTTCCCACTGTCCTTAACCACAATATCGAAACAGTTCCCCGTCTCTACCGACGTGTTCGTCCTCAGGCTCGTTATGAGCGCTCTCTGGAACTCCTGCAACGGGTGCATGATCTCAATCCAAGCATCTATACCAAATCTGGCATCATGCTGGGCCTGGGGGAGAGTCTGGAGGAAGTTCTAGAGGTCATGGGGGATCTGCGCCGGGTTCACTGTGACATCATCACCGTGGGTCAGTATTTACAGCCCAGCCCTCACCACCTGCAGGTGCAACGCTATGTCACCCCCGTCGAATTTGATCACCTCCGTCAGCAAGGGGAAGCTATGGGGTTTGCTCAGGTGGTTGCCTCTCCCCTGACTCGCAGTTCCTATCACGCCGAAGCGGTGCAGGAGTTAATGCGCATCGCCCCTAAAGTTCCTCCAGAATCCGAAATTGTACGTGATTGACTGCGAGCTGTCCGATGGTAAGGGGTGCCGCATTACAGGCCTCAAAGGGGATCCCCTTAGCAATTTCGATGTGCGTCCAGGGCAGCCCCATAAAAAACCGCGAAGGGTAGGGCCGATCCCCCAGATCATCGGGATTGGACTCCATGGGCACCCACCCCCAACCGGGCAGATAAAACTCGATCCAGACATGGTTGTATTCAGGAAAGAGGGGCACCTGCCTGTACTCCGGATAAGGAGGGCACTTGTACCGCCCCACCGTCCGGCAGGCGATCCCATTCAACCTCGCTAAGGCCAGGATCAGTCCCACGTATTCTCCGCAGGAGCCTTCTCCCCGTCGCAACACCACATCCGGCGATTCAATTCGAGGGGTGACCCGATAGGAGAGATGATCATAGACAAACTCCCGAATCCGAGCCATTTTCCGCAACAGATTGGTTTCAGTCCCAATCGCTTCCCGTGCCGCATCCTGAACTATCGGACTATCCATGGCCAGGTTGTCATCATCCATCAGATAGCGGTCCTGCAGATCCTGGGGTAAAGGCAGATCTTCCACATCCTCCGGATCCACCAGGTACTTGATGCTGTAGAGATCGAGAATGGCCCTCCAGCCAAACAGCCGCGCTTCGCCACTGTGGATCTCCCCGAGTGAAAAATGGGCCACCTGTTGACCCTGCTGGTGTTCCAACCGAAAGGGGACTCCGATCGGAACAACCTCATGCAAGATCTGGCGGGGACTGGTGCAGGGCAATGCAATACTCCATTCCAGCTGGGGGACAGACCAGTCTTCCTCCAGGGCCAGCTCCTCCAGATAGGTAAATTCCACCCGCACACCATTGGATAGTGTATAAGTCGCCCGCGGACCTCGCACCTGGGGATAAAAAAGAATCGGACAGGCAGCCGCAACAGCAGGGGGGGCATCCCCATCCTCCTCATCCCCGGGGGTAGACCCCATGGGCTTAAGGCGCAGAGGTGCAATAAAAGTCTTATTCCGGATCGCTACCGATAACGGATCAGGAGCATTCGGATTGTCGTGGATATAGGACTCATCGGTGGCATAAGCAACCCATAGCTGATCCTGCCAGAAACTCAGTCCCGTCGGAGATGGAAAAGGGGTGAGAATCCTACCCAGCTCTCTGCCTGAGTCTGGATCCAGGACGTAGAGGGTTTCCTCAACCCGATCACTGACCCATAAATATCCATGCTGATAGGTCAGTTGTTCCCGCCCCACCCCGGGAGCCTGAAACTCCTGGATCAGCGCACCACTCTCAGGATCAAACAGGAGAATCTTCTCCCGCTGAAAACAGGTGGCAAACAGACCCACATCCCCCAGGACTAGCCCCTCCAAACCATAGGGAGAAGTAAAGCGGTAGTAGGCTTCCAGATCCTGAGCCTTGTCAACTTCTATCGGAGGAATGCAATAAATACGCTTATCCCGTGCCAGCCACAACCCCTCTTGATTGGCCGTCAGGGCTGTTGTTCCCCTTAACTCCAAGGCTAGATGGGGATTGACCAGCTGACAGACCCCCGTCGGTGGATGCAAGGCCAGCAGATAGCCCCAGCTTCGATCTAGAGCTAGCAGTTGATCCTGCCAGGGGGTCATCCCCTCCAGAGCACTGATCCCGAGCGGACGAAAATACGAGGCAGAGTAGGGTTGGGGATGGACATGAGACCACCAGTGAATTGGGGTACCCACGGACAGTGGAGCAGACTGGGGTTCACTCATGTCAGGCATGTGGCAAAAGCAATTCGTGTGATAACCAGAGTACTGTGCTTTTCTGCCCCCTGGACAGAGACTCGCAGGAGAGAAAACCAAACTTGGGACCCGAGCCAAGATTTGCTACAAAGTAAAGCGTAAGCGTTGCTATCAGGTCATGGGTTCTAATTCACTGCTCTCAGAATTCTTCCAAAATCCTATTCCATTCGCGGCTGGCTTTGTCGCTGGCATTCTCAACGTGGATCTCAACCAGGATCCGATCAAAGGTTGGCTTGAACAACAGGGGGTCCACAGGAAGGAGACCCCAGCCTCTACTTCCTCCAAAGGTCCCCAGAACATCAGTATTGAGTAGCCGTTTCTGCCCTTCCCGTTCTGTATGAGGTATCCATGTCAGCAGCCTGGCAGGCTCGACGGTTGTTTCTCGCCATAGCGCTCCTGATCCCTCCCTGGGTTAGTGGCGACGCGACCCGGGCTCAGGTGCAGCCCCCTTCCCCAGCCCCTCCCATCGTCGGTCAAGAGGATGGAACCCAACTTCTGACTCAGTATCTTGTGGTTCTGCAGCAGTTACCTGAATTACCCAATCTGCAATTTCGTCAGCAGGTGCGTGTCTCTGGTTCGCAGGAATTTTTGGCAACTTTAGATGTTCTGCGCCGTCGCGACGGTAGCTGGCAGGCCTGGATCAATCAGGGGGATCGCATCCGCCTCCTGGACTCTGAAGAGCTGAAAATTGTCAACCAGTCTGACATTCTTGAGCTTTACTCGGTCTATGTCACCCAACCGGAGGCATTGCTGACTGAAGTTGGCTTTAATCTGACCACCCCCCTCAGTCAGTATCAGGTTACCGATGTGCAGCAGGAAAGGCTGGGAGACAGAGAGGTGTTTCATCTCTTCCTGGAACCGCGTCGGGATGGCCAGATCCGGGAACTGTGGCTGGATCAGGAGACATTGTTACCCAGACAAGCCCTGCTCTTTCTTTCGGGTGTTTGGGGACAGGCGTATGTATTGCTTACCTTTGCCGAAGTTGATCAGTACTGGTTACCCAGTTCCGCTCGCATCAACGTCGGGTATGGATTCTGGACACTGGATGGCTTATCCCGCCGCACCTTTCGCGGTTCCCTCAGCATTCAGCATGATTACCAGGACTATCAGGTTCTCCCCGATGGAGTTGCGCTCCAGTTTCAATCTTCCCGTCCTCCGGTGGACAGCCCACCTCAGGTGATCGCGGCTGAAGACAATCCCATTAGAGCAGGCGATGTCCAGGCATTGGGACCCAATGCAGAAGGGAATGAAGTGTTTACCCTGGATCTGCAGGCGGAGGGAGGAGAGACCCTACTGGGAGACCGGATCTCTGCATTTAATCTCACCCGTCCGGCCACTCGCAATGCCTTAACCCAATTTGATACGCTGGCCAGTCTGGGTCTGGGGGGGGACAGTTTGCCGCTCTATCTCTTTCAATTTGATACAGGCTCGCCCATTGCCCCACTCCAACCCCTGGATCAATCTCCACAGGCGAATCCCCGTGATGTTTTTGAACAGCGTCCCCCTGCAGTGAAACTTTTCGGCAACTGACCTGTCCTGATTAAGGAGAAAGCTCGATGGCCCGCTTAAATCCCTATGCCATTAAGGTGGAAATCAATCGCCTCTTCCAACAGGGGCAGTCTTTCTTCGCGATCCCGAAGGTGGAGTCTTGGCTGCGGGAACACCTGCAGGATCCCAATGAGTATGAAATTCAATTTGTGGAAGAAATGGCCGATCCTGAGGAGGTTGCAGTCATGCACATTCGCATTCTCCTCTCCCGCCGTGATGGGCAGCCCGTCGATCCCTGGTTAATCGAAGAAATTAATCGGGATCAGACATAGCCACAACCATTAGATGACGCTAAGAATCGCTTTTCTTGCTAGATTACTATTGCCGCTGTTAGTTGTTTTGCATGCAAACTTCTGAACTTCTGGAAAGTTATTATCAGGGATGCCGTTCTTTCCCTAACCTTCAAGCTGAGGGGATTGAACTAGAGCATATGAGCTTGGCAGAGAGTAGCCTCCACCAAGCCAACTTTAAGCGAGCAATCCTTTCATACGCAGATCTCAGCTCTGCTAACCTTACTCAAGCTAATCTGCGGATTGCCAAGCTGAATTACAGTAATCTAGCAGGAGCAGTCTTACATCAAGCTGATCTTGTAGGAGCAGATTTCAGTCAGTCTAATCTGACCAGAGCTGATCTCACAGGAACGCGTCTTGATTTGGCTACTCTAAAAGGAGCATTTTTTACATCGGAAACTACCTTTCCAGAGGGATTTGATCCTGAAAAGGCGGGACTGGTGCCTGCGTTACCTGTCTCTAAGGCAAACTGGATTCAAATCAAGAATTTTCTTTCATCTGAACAGGTACAACAGTTGCTTGACTTTATCAATAGTAATCAGCCAGCATTTATTCCTACGGCACTGGTTAAAGAGTCCACCACAGAAGCAACTTATCATCGTAGGTCAAAGTATTCTACTCCTTCTTCTGACGTTAAATCCTTAATTGTAAGCGCGATTCACCAAGTTTTTGATGAAGTAACTCAGCAGCTATCGATTCCTACATTTCTTATCGATGAGATTGAAGCAGAAATCACCTCTCACAACGACGGTGACTTTTATAAAGCACATACTGATGATGGTCCTCCTTCAGTTGCCAGCCGTATCCTTACCTATGTCTACTATTTTCACCGTCAACCTAAAGCATTCACAGGAGGAGCTCTCAAGATCTATGATACCCAAAGTTTTCTGGGCTCTCCAGTGAAAGGCGGTCGCTCAGTGACTATTGAGCCATACCACAATAGCATTGTCTTTTTCCCCAGTTATTTTATCCATGAAGTTCTTCCAATTCAATGTCCTTCCCGTGAGTTTATGAACAGCCGCTTTACAATTAATGGTTGGCTAAGACAAGTAAGGCAATAATGGTCATGATCAGCAATTCCATAGAACGAATTCAGGCCACTCCTTTTTTTTCTTTGCATGAATGTGAGGAGATTTGCGCAGCAGTCTATTCTCTAAAGCCCCAATGGATCCAGCGTCATCCCACAGAACCCTACTATACACTCGGGGCTGCCAGTTATTTAGATGCTGCCCAAACTCCAGAAAAATATTTTCAAGCGGCAGTCCGGTTAAACCCCTACTTGTGGGAGACATTTTCCTGGATCTATGAGAAATTGGCGACTTATTTCTCCCCTAAACTTGCTACAGCGGTTGAGTATGATCCCCAACTGGCCCTCCCAGGTTTTCATATCTATCTCGCATCTAAATTATTTGAAAAACCTATCGCTTCGATCCATTACGATCTTCAACATGAGCTGGTGGGATTTGCCACACCTGGGGAGGAAATCGCAGGGATCTTGACTTTCACAATTGTCACGGCGTTACCCCAGTATGGGGGTGGCCTGAATTGGTGGGATCTGCCTCGCCAGAGAGTCAATACGCTCTCACGGGAGGAAAAACTTTCTTACCTGGAAAACCATAAGCAGTTTCTCCCCTACCAGCTAGGATATCTCTACATCCATTCGGGAAAGATCCTGCATCAAGCCGCTCCTGGAGTTAACTTGCAGCCAGGCGATCAGCGAATTACCCTGCAAGGACATGCCTTCCTGCGCAACGACACCTGGGTTTTGTACTGGTGAGCGAGTTGATCAGTTTATGGATCCACTCGCCTCCAAATTCTTACAATTGGAAGCCGACCGGCTGACGTCAGGGAACTGGTGTGCGGAACCTGCAGTTCGTAGTCTTCTGCTGGAGGCACGATCTGTTGATTGGAAAACATCAACTGCCAGCCCTGCACATAATCGGTTCGCCAAAAGTCAGGATGGGTTTGCAACAGGGGAGAACGATGCCAGGCCATGGCTTCAGTTTGATCAATCACAATCCATTCCACAAAATCCGGGAGCAGGGTTCCATATAGCTTCTTTGCCGCAGTGGAAGACAATAATTGTTCGGTTGCAAACTCACTTCTGTAGGCAATCACAGCACTTTCTACAATGATCGGCGTCGAGATTTGTTCACGGTGGGATTGCAGCCATGCGACTGCAGCCCGACTGGGTGAGGAGAACAGATCTTGCTTGGGTATAAATCCCAAGGTCTGGAATGATAGGGCCAGGGAACTCACTAACAACAGGTTGCCTAACCCCCGTCGCCAGCCTACCGGCAGTTCCTCCAGTACCCCTCCTGCCACATAGCAGATTAAGGGGAGAGTCACGAGACCCCACTGGGGGATGTTCTGGATCCACAAGTCCTGAGGTTGCTGAAGTCGCAACCCGATCAAGGGAATACCCATGTAGGTAACTGTAGCGAGAGCCACCAGTGCATGGTGTCTTTGCGTCCAGGGCCAGCCCAAACGCACCAGAGTCAGTCCAAAAGGAAGCAAGAGCGGAGTTAAAGCGGTGATCAGGGAAGTCCAGAAGGGCAGTGATGCTCCCTCCCAGTCCGGTATCCCCAACCAGGGGGGAGCCCCCAGCCAGATTAAAACCAGAACAATGGATCCCAGCACAACATATAACCCCAAAAACCGAAATCGCGGCCAGGTTTGGCTGGTCCACAGCAATGCCAGCAATAATGCCAGGGGCCAGGATCTTGAACTTAATCCACAGGCAAGCCCTAACCAGATAAACCGTCCAGGTAAAGCGGTTACACTCCCCCAGAGAAGCAACAATCCACTCAGCAGTTCCCCATTGGGTTCCACAATCCAGGTGGTGACCCAAGGACTGAAGCCCCACAAACCTGCACTCCAGAGGTTGCCGCGACCCCAACACCAGAGCAGGGTGAGCCCTCCCCCCACAAGCATCAACAACTGCATCTGTCCCAGCTCCGATAGTCCTAATCTCTCAAGGGGGAGCAAAAATAGGAGACGATTGAGGGCCTGAAATAACGGTGGATCCGGCGCGTAGAGACCTGCGGCAGGATCGATGGAATCGCCCAGACCCCCACCATAACTTGCACGCCACCAATGGGAAAAACTTTGAGGTTGGATCACCCCCAGCCCCAGTCTTCGAACCAAAAGCACCACGATTCCAGTACTTACCATCAGAATTTCCCACACTTGAACCAACCGAAAACTCTGGGGAGATTTCATCCTTCGCCAGGAATGAAAGCTGGGATTCCCCCGCCTGGGATGTAAGCTGGGGATTCTCTGGTGTTTGGGTCGAGTTCTGCGCATGCCTTTCCTCGGCCATGATCTCAGCGACTCCAGGGTTGGGGGTATTGCGAAGGGCACCCCCCCTCTTGCCATGCACGAATTGCCTGAGCAATCGCACCCTCACTAATATCACGGGGAGGATTCCCAGGTCCTGTCACGGACAAACTCAGCAGTTGCCAGGGAGTTTCTGCTCCTTGCTCCCGAGCAACATAGGCCTGGTAAGCAAGACGCAACTCTTGAGTGCTGCGACCCGAAAAATCATCACTGACGGGTACATCAGGCTCCGCTCCCTTGACCAGGCGACGTTCCAGGGTAGAAAAATAAAGAAGAACCACCTCAGTGTCGGCGGGATCCAGGCCAAGACGCTGCACTTCTTCCTTAGAAAGTGGAACCACCTCCGGTAAACTCACCAGCAGGAGGCGGTAACTGCCCCCGCTACGTACAAGTTTGAGATTGCTATAGAGGGGCAGCGTGGCGGTGAGGGCCTGAGCCCAGGACAGCGGATCGGTGCCACACAGATCCTGTGCCATCGCACCCCCTGCGTCTGTGCAAACCAGACTGATCCCCCAGAGGCAGCAGATAGATTTTAATCCCCATGGGTGCATGTGCCCTCCAACTGCTTGCATAACTGGGAGAAGGCCAGTGCAGGATCAGAGGCTTGGGTGATGGGCCGACCAATGACCAGATAGTTTGCTCCCGCCCTCAGGGCTGTCTCTGGAGTCACAACCCGCACCTGATCCTCTCCAGGCATGGGTGCTGCTCCCTCCCTCTGCTGCCAGCGAATTCCAGGGGTAACCAGACAATACCCAGACCCGAGATACTGACGCAGATCAGCAACTTCTCTGGCAGAGCAGACAGCGCCTGTAATCCCTTCAGCCTGGGCTATCATCGCCAGATGCAGAGCATAGGAGGGAAGATCCGGTTCAACCTTCAACTCCCGTCGTAGATGTTCCTGGTCAAGACTGGTCAAGACTGTAACAGCCAGCAGTTGGCAACCACTGCCTTGAGCCCCAGCCGCCGCCGCTGCTAACATCGCCCGTCCCCCCTGGGCGTGCAGGGTTAACATGTTCACCCCCAATCTCACCGCGATCCGCGTGGCGCGTTCAACAGTTCGGGGAATATCATGCAGCTTGATATCGAGGAAGATATGTTTGCCCTGATTCTGGAGTTGCCTGATGATCTCGGGACCACTGGCAATAAACAACTCCAACCCCACCTTCCACCACTGCACTTGAGGCAGCTGCTCCACCAGGCACAGAGCCTCCTCCAGGCTAGAAGTATCCAGAGCCACTATAATCTGTTGTTCAGGTTGCCGGGGCATGCACCAGGATACAGTTATCTACCTGCGTTATCATACTGCTTCGTGATTCAAGTCAGGGGCTGCAGAGCCTCCCTTGCCTCGTGGAAAACCGCTTCCAACATCTCCAGAGTCAACAAGCGGGTGGATGTATTCCGCTGGCTGGGATGATAAGAGGCAATTAACCTGTACTTTCCACAGTTCATCCGGAGCAAGTGAGCAAAGCGTGGACGAGGGGAAGGGGAAGCGGGCAAAAGCCGTGACAGGTGTGTAAAGGCAAATCCTCCCAGAGCAACGATCACCTGCACATTCGCAAGCAACTCCAGCTCCTGCTCCAAATACCCCCGGCAAGCTTTGGCTTCCTCGGGTCGGGGTTGATTCTCGGGTGGAGCACAGCGCACCACGGCGGAGATAAAGCAATCTCGCAATTCCAGGCCATCCTCTTTGTGAAACGATCTCGGCTGATTAGCAAAGCCACTGCAGTGCAGAGCCTGAAACAGCCAGTCACCACTCGCATCCCCGGTAAACATCCTGCCTGTGCGATTGCCTCCATGGGCAGCAGGGGCCAGTCCCACGACCAACAGCCGAGCCAGGGGATCCCCAAAGCCTGGTAAGGGGCGTCCCCAATAGACCTGATCTCGAAAACGAGCCACTTTCTGTTGGGCCATCTGCTGCCGCCATTCCACCAGACGGGGGCATTGACAACAGGACACAATCTGCTTCTCCAGGGAAGCCAGCTGATCTCTACAGGTCCTCATCATCCAAATCGGGCTCCTCCTCCTCCTCCAGGATCTCCAACATCACTTCTTCATCAAGCAGTCGTTCACTTTCCTCCAGCAGCGGAGGGGGGGGAGTGGAATCATCGATCAGTTGATCATCCTCTAGCAAAATACGGGGTAGATCCGCTACCAGGGGTGAAGTGGTCTCCTCTTCTTCTGGCTCCAACTCCACCGGAATTTCTTCATAGGTACTGAAGCCGGTGCCCGCAGGAATAAGGCGACCAATGATCACATTTTCCTTTAGACCCCGGAGCCAATCGGACTTCCCTTCAATGGCGGCCTCCGTCAATACCCGCGTGGTCTCCTGGAAACTGGCCGCCGAGATGAAGCTGTCGGTATTCAAGCTGGCCTTGGTGATCCCTAGCAGTACAGGGGTGTATTGAGCCGGGGCCCCACCCGTGATCGACATGGTGGAATTCACCTGCTGAATCTCCCGCAGATCGATCAACTCCCCTGGCAGCAGAATGGTGTCACCACTGTCATCCACCCGCACCTTGGAAGTCATCTGCCGCACCACCACCTCAATGTGCTTGTCGGCAATTTCTACCCCCTGAGATCGGTAGACATTCTGCACCTCATTGACAAAAAAGCGCTGGACTTCCCTCAGGGCCAGTTGGGAGGCTTCATCGTCCCCCAGTAACTGCCGATGATAGATGTAGTGACTCTCCAGCAGATCGTGGGGATTGGCCGGACCATCCGTCAAAGGTTCCCCCACATCCACTACCTGTCCATCCGAGACGATCAGGTTCTGACCCGGGAGTGTTGTGTAGTCCACCACGGTGCCATCCTGGGCCACCACCTTCAGATCAGGTTCTTCCCCGCGCCAGGTGAGCTGGACAGTCCCTGGCATGCGATTCAGGATGCACATTTCCTTGGGTTTGCGGGCTTCCAGCAACTCCTCAATTCGCGGTAGACCCTGAATAATGTCTCCGGTTTTGGCCCGCTCAAACACCAGCAAACCTAAAATATCCCCCCGCTGCACCAGATCACCATCGTCCACGATCAAAATGGCGCCGGTGGACATGAGATAGGGTCGGGCGATCCGAAGTGACATCTGGCTGTCACTGATCTCCAGCACCTGTCCGGATTCTGGGATCACCTGATCCCCCACCCGGTCTCCAGCCCGCAGCATATCCCCCACCTTAAGGCCCCCCTGACCTTCGTAGGGCAGCCGAATCACATCATTGTCGGTAATGATCAGCAGGCGACGCACCACTTCAGCACCATCTCGCAAGCCCTGCACCGTTCCCGCCAGCTTGCACTGGATCTCGGTACTGGCGATGACTGCTCCAGGGGTCACAACATCTCCCTCCTGCACCAGTAGGCGTGTGTGGGTACTGCCCTGGGTCAGATCCGCCTCCACATCCCTACGCAAAATCAGGGTTTCCAGGATCACCATCTGCAACCGCTTGACATCAGGCTCAAGGGGATCATTCACCAGCTCGATATCCGCCTTCAGCTGGGGGGCATCGGTATCAATCTCCAGGACCAGCTGGGTCTTCAGGAGCTCCACTCCCCCGACGGAACGCACCCGCTCCCCGTCCTTAAAGGGAACCCGTTGCACGGCCCGCAGGCGGATTGCCCGACCGGATTCCTCATTGCGAGATTCCTGGCTGGGGACAGAAGGCTCACTTGGGATCTCGTACTCTTCTACAGGTCGGAGGAGAATGGCGGGACCCTCTGGCGTTTCCACCTGTTCCACGTACACCAGCCGATCTGGAACCAGTTCACTCAGGACTTCTTGCCCTGGATAGATCAGCGTTCCGGTTTTCACCTCCATGTCAGCGGGATTATCCACCAGGTGCAAGCTTCCGGGTTTGACCACGATTTCGCGGAGAATATCATTCTTCTGGATCACCTCCACCACACCTGAGTTCTGGCAGAAGATATCCTTGACCACTTCTTGACCCGCTTCCACAAACTGGCCATCTTCCACATTCAGCAGCGAGATGTCCTTATTCACCTCGTGAGTTTCCTCTGGCACCCAGAGCAGGGTTCCCCCCGTGATCACCTCGAAGCCCTGTTTGGCTTTACCGCGGCGAGCCACTTCGATGCCAGCAAACTTCACCAAGCCGCCCGTGGTCGTGCGGAATTCATTTTCAATCAGTTCCCCCACCACCTCTTCATTCCCCACCTTGGTGCCTGGGGTGGTTTTGAGGATAAACGTCTGACCAGCACCCGTATCGAGGAGAAACTGTTCCCGTCCCTGGTGGGATTCTACCCGCACTCGGGCGGCATCCAGGACCACAGAAGCATTGATGATCTCCACCTCGCGGCCACTCTTGATATCCTGACGGTTGGGCAGGCGGACCACGCCTCCATGTTCGGTAGTAATGGTGGTCTGAGCAATCACACTGTTCGCCTCGACCCACTGACCATTCTGAACTGCCGGTTCCGCTCCCGGTGGTAGGTTGTACACCTCTCCAGAGAGGACCCATACCAGACCCTGCCGCTGAGCAATGGAGGTGACGTTCCCCTGCCGGTCGGTTTTCTCCTCAATCGGCAGATCCTTGAAGCGAACTTCACCGGCTAGGTCCGACACCACTTCCTTCTGGGCTTTTTCTGTGGATTTACGAGCGGCTTTGGCCAGGGCAACCTCCGCCAGCAATTGCCCCTGCTCAACTTTGTGGCCATCCCGTACCAGGATCGTGGAGCCCTGCGTCACCGGGAAGGTTTCCGACTGGCTTCCCTCCCCCTTGAGGGTAACGGTGTTGTTGACCTCCACCTGCAAAGCATCATCCCCGTGGCGGGTGCGGTAGAGACGAGTTCGAAGATTCTTGGGAAACTGGATCACGCCTGCAAACGGAGCTTTTACCTGTCGTGCCACTTCTCCTGTAAACACCCCCCCCGTGTGGAAGGTCCGCATTGTCAACTGGGTTCCAGGCTCACCAATCGACTGAGCCGCAATGATCCCCACTGCTTCGCCCATATCCACCAGACGGGAGTGGGCCAGACTCCAGCCATAGCAGAAGCGACACACCGAGCGATTCGCCTCACAGGTCAGGGGAGAACGGACCATTACCCGCTCCACGTCTGACTTGACGATGGTTTGGGCCAGCTCATGGTTCACGTCTGTGTTGCGAGGGGCAATGATCTCGCCGGTTTGCGGATGCACCACGTCCTCGGCTAGGACCCTACCCACCAGCCGTTCCTCCAGGCTGACGATCAACTTTTCGGCATCGCGGAGATTGTCCATATAGATGCCCCGCGTGGTGCCACAGTCGATCTCCCGCACGATCACATCCTGAGACACATCCACCAGTCGTCGGGTGAGATAGCCTGAGTCAGCGGTTCGCAGGGCGGTGTCCACCAACCCCTTGCGTGCCCCGTAAGAAGAGATGATGTACTCGGTAACCGTCAGACCTTCGCGGAAGTTGGTTTTGATGGGCAGGTCAATGATCTCACCCTGCGGATTGGCCATCAGCCCCCGCATCCCCACCAGCTGCCGCACCTGGGAGACATTCCCCCGCGCCCCAGAGTTGGCCATCATATACACGGAGTTGAGGGGATCATTGCGCTCAAAGTTAGAGAGCAATTCATTTTTAATCTCATCATTGGTCTGGTTCCAGGTGTCAATCACCTTCTGGTACCGTTCCACCTCCGTAATTTCCCCACGGGTATAGCGATCCTGAGCGGCCTCAATTTCTGCCTCTGCCTGGGCTAGCAGTTCCCGTTTCCGCGGGGGCACCTGCAGATCCTCCACACTGATGGAGACAGCCGCCTGGGTGGCGAACTTGAATCCCAACGCCTTGAGCTCATCCGCCATCTGGGCTGTACGGGCGGTGCCGTAGTTGGCAAAGGCCCAGGCAATCAGACGACGTAAACCCTTTTTGTCAATCTTGTAATTGCGAAAGGGGGGAATAGACTGCTCAGGTTGCTGCGGGGTTGGAGACTGAAGATTAGCCATCATTACCTCTAGATATGCATCGGGGAAGAAGCTGTCAGCACTATTCGGTCAGGGCCGAGATCACCACCTCGTTAAAGATGATGCGACCGGGGGTTGTGTAGACATATTGGGAAATCAGATTGCCCTGATCATCGAGGCGCACCTTCCGGTTCTTGTAGGTTTTGGTTACAAATCCACCAGGTTCCTCGCGGATCTCCGGCTCTCCCTCTGGTGTTTTCCCCTGATCGATGGGACCGTCGTACCGCAACCAGACGTAAGCGTGCAGATCCACCAGCCCCTGTTCATAAGCCATCAGAACGTCATTGATACTGGCGAACACCTTGTTTCTACCCTTTTGCCGATCCGGGTTGTCGGCTGTCAGATAGTAGCAGCCCAAGACCATATCCTGACTGGGGGTGATGATCGGGTTCCCGGTGGCCGGAGACAGCAGGTTATTGGAGGCCAGCATCAACAGCCGTGCTTCCGCCTGTGCTTCGAGGGAAAGGGGCACATGCACCGCCATCTGGTCGCCGTCAAAGTCAGCGTTGAAAGCAGGGCAGACGAGGGGATGCAGTTGAATGGCCCGTCCTTCCACCAGAATGGGTTCAAAAGCCTGGATCCCCAGACGGTGGAGGGTCGGAGCACGGTTGAGAAGCACTGGGTGACCATCAATCACCTCCTCCAGCACGTCCCAGATGGCAGGATCATTGTGCTGAATCAACTTTTTGGCTGCCTTGATATTATTGACCACTCCCCGCCGAATCAGCTTGTGGATGACAAAAGGCTGGAAAAGTTCAATGGCCATCTCCTTCGGCAGCCCACACTGGTGAATCCGCAGGTTGGGGCCCACCACGATCACCGAACGACCGGAGTAATCCACCCGCTTACCCAGCAGGTTTTGCCGGAAACGACCCTGTTTACCTTCAATAATGTCCGACAGAGATTTTAAGGGGCGGTTATTGGCCCCCACCACCGTACGTCCCCGCCGACCATTGTCAATCAGGGCGTCTACAGCTTCCTGCAGCATCCGCTTTTCATTGCGGACAATGATCTCGGGGGCCATGATCTCCTGCAGACGAGCCAGACGGTTGTTGCGGTTAATCACGCGGCGGTAGAGATCATTCAGGTCAGAGGTGGCAAAACGACCGCCATCCAGCTGCACCATGGGGCGCAGATCGGGTGGAATCACTGGGATCGCCTGCAGAACCATCCATTCGGGCCGGGCTCCGGTGGCCACAAAGTTGTCAATCACTCGCAGCCGCTTGATCAGACGGGCTCGCTTCTGACCGCGAGCTGAGTTGATTTCCTCCCGCAGCTTTTCCGCCTCTTCCTCTAGCTTGATATCCATGAGCAGCCGCTCAATCGCCTCAGCTCCAATCATGCTCCAGTCCGGAGGCAACTGTAGATCAGAGCCCTCTTCATACATCTGATCTTCAATTTCCAGGAACTGGTCTTCGGTCAACAACTGCTTGTAGGAGAGGTTCTGGGCATTCCCGGGGTCAATCACCACATAGGCATTGAAATAGACAATCTGCTCCACATCCCGCAGAGGCATGTCCAGAAGCGTGGCGATATGACTGGGAATCCCTTTCAAATACCAGACATGAGTAACAGGAGCTGCTAGCTTGATGTAACCCATCCGGTGCCGTCGCACACGAGACTCGGTCACCTCCACACCACAGCGTTCACACACGATCCCACGGTGACGCACCCGCTTGTATTTACCGCAGTGACATTCCCAATCCTTGGCAGGTCCAAAGATGCGCTCACAGAACAGACCATCCATCTCGGGCTTCAGGGTGCGATAGTTGATGGTTTCGGGTTTGGTCACTTCCCCCACCACCTGACCATTGGGCAGGCTGCGCTGTCCCCAATGCATGATCCGATCAGGTGAGGCCAGCCCAATCTTGACGTAATCAAACCGTTGCTCCAACTTCGGCATCTTCCCTCCTGGCATGTCTGCCTAAAATGTGGGTCCTATGTCACCTTGCAGTGAAATTTCTGAAGGGGTGTCAGCGCACCAGATCTCACTCAAGTTCCCGATCAAATCCAATCCCCAGACAGAAGTGGGGATGCCCCAGGAAACCGCCACAACAGCAGTATCACCAAAGACATCCCAGGGAATCGAGATCAAGACTTCCTTGGACTAATACTCCTCATCCTCATCCTCATCATTGCGACGGGAGAATCCCCCATAATTGCCTGCAGGAGGAGATGCGGTGGCCGGTTGCAGATCTTCATGGGTGACCGATTCATACGTGGGACGGGAGGGCGTATGGCGAGACCCCAGGTCAGCCATCAGATCCACCTCGCGATCACGGGTGTCTCCGTTCTCATCCACTTCCACCTTGTGCACTGAGACATCCAGGCCGAGGGATTGAAGTTCCCGCACCAGCACCTTGAAGGATTCTGGCGTTCCGGGACGGGGGATGGGTTTGCCCTTGACAATGGCATTCAGAGCCTCGTTTCGCCCGACCATATCATCAGATTTCACGGTTAACAGCTCCTGCAGGGTATAGGCAGCACCAAAGGACTCCAGGGCCCACACCTCCATCTCCCCGAAGCGCTGTCCCCCTTGCTGAGCCTTACCCCCAAGCGGCTGTTGTGTCACCAGTGAGTAAGGTCCGGTGGAACGGGCATGGATCTTGTCATCCACCAGGTGCACCAGCTTCAGCATGTAGGCACGGCCCACCGTAACCGGCTGATCAAAGGGCTCCCCGGTGCGACCATCAAAGACCTGGATTTTACCTCGGGTCTTGCCGTCATCGCGGTAGGCCCAGGGTTTATTAGCCTCTTCTCTGGCCTGGATCAACTTGGCTTCCACCGTCAGGCGAGAGGCTTCCAGTCCGTGCATTTCATCAAAGGGCATCAGTTTAAACCGCACCCCCAGATGTTCTGCCGCCCAGCCCAGCAGACATTCAAACACCTGGCCCACGTTCATCCGCGAGGGCACCCCCAGAGGATTGAGAACGATATCCACGGGTCCGCCATCCGGCAGGTAGGGCATGTCTTCAATCGGCAGGATCCGGGAAATGATCCCCTTGTTCCCATGGCGGCCTGCAATCTTGTCACCCACCTGGATCTTCCGTTTCAGGGCGACGTAGACCCGTACCACCATGTTGGCACCGGGGGGCAGTTCATCCCCCTGTTCACGGGTGAAAACCCGTACATCCACCACCCGGCCACGTTCGCCGTTGGAAACCCGCAGCGAGTTGTCCCGTACATCCCGGGCCTTTTCCCCGAAGATCGCTCGCAGGAGACGTTCCTCTGGGGGCTGATCCGATTCTCCCTTGGGGGTGACTTTCCCCACCAGGATGTCTCCAGCTTCCACCCAGGCCCCGACCCGCACAATCCCCTGTTCATCCAGGTTCCGCAGCGCATCTTCCCCCACGTTGGGGATCTCCCGAGTGATCTCTTCCGGACCGAGCTTGGTTTGACGCGCCTCGATCTCATACTTCTCAATGTGCACCGAGGTGAACACGTCATCGTACACCAGCCGCTCACTGATCAGGATGGCATCCTCGTAGTTGTAACCTTCCCAGGGCATGTAGGCCACCAGAACATTCTGCCCCAGGGCCAGTTCTCCCCCTTCAGTGGCCGGACCATCCGCCAGTACCTGACCCGCCACCACCTGATCCCCGTGAAAGACGAGAGGCCGCTGGTTCATGCAAGTGTCCTGGTTGGAGCGCTGGTATTTTTGCAACCGATAATGAATCGGGGCTTCTCCCGTTTCTGGTCGCACCACCACCTGCTCGGCATCCATATACGTCACGGTGCCGTTGGTTCGCGACACCACCACCATGCCAGAGTCCCGAGCAGCCTGAGCTTCCAACCCCGTTCCCACATAGGGGCGTTCCGGCTTCAGCAACGGCACCGCCTGGCGCTGCATGTTGGCTCCCATCAGGGCGCGGTTGGCGTCATCGTGCTCCAGGAAAGGGATCAGGGATGTTGCCACCGAGATCACCTGAACCGGGGCCACCTGCACATAGTGCACCTCTTCAGGGCTGGCGGTGGTAAATTCCTGGCGATAGCGCACAGGCACCAGCTCCCCAAGAATCCGCCCCTCTTCATCCAGAGGAATATCTCCGGGAGCAACCCGATACTCATCCTCTTCATCCGCAGTCAGGTAAACAATCCCCTGATCGCGGCGGATCACGCCATCCTCAACGCGGTAGTAGGGGCTTTCAATAAACCCATACTGGTTCACCCGCGCATGGGTGGCCAGAGATCCAATCAAACCTGCGTTCGGCCCTTCTGGGGTTTCGATCGGACAGATGCGCCCGTAGTGGCTGGGGTGAATATCCCGCACGGCAAAGCCCGCCCGTTCACGGCTGAGACCTCCAGGACCTAGGGCAGAAAGTCGGCGCTTATGGGTCAACTCCGCCAGGGGGTTGGTCTGATCCATAAACTGGGACAGCTGACTGGAGCCGAAAAATTCCTTGATCGCTGCCACCAGTGGCTTGGGATTGACCAGAGAAGCGGGGGTGAGGCTCTCCGATTCCGAGACCGTCATCCGCTCCCGAATGATCCGCTCCAGACGATTTAATCCGACCCGCACCTGGTTTTGCAGCAGCTCGCCCACGGAACGAACCCGGCGATTGCCCAGGTGATCAATATCGTCAATCTGGCCAATGTCAAATTCCAGGTTGATCAGGTAGTCGATCACCGCCAGGATATCGGTGTGGGTGAGAACCCGAATTGCCTCCGGCACATTGAGGTTGAGCTTGCGGTTGAGCTTGTAACGGCCCACCCGACCCAGGTCATAGCGCTTGGGATCAAAGAAGCGAGATTCCAGCAATTGTTGACCTCCCGAAACCGTAGGAGGCTCACCCGGACGCAGTTTGCGGTAGAGCTCCATCAGCGCTTCTTCTTCGCTGTACTGGCCCTCCTTGTCCATAGTTCTCTGGAAGTATTCCGGATGGCGTAACCCGTCATAGATCTCGCTATCGCTCAACCCCAGTGCCTTCAACAGCACCGCAGCCGACAACTTGCGGGTTTTGTCAATCCGGACCCACACCAGACTGTTTTTGTCAGTTTCAAACTTTAACCAGGCCCCGCGGTTGGGGATCAGGCTGGCACTATAGGTGCGGCGACCATTCTTATCCAGATCTGCTTTGTAGTAGACTCCCGGGCTACGCACAATCTGGTTGACAATCACCCGCTCAGCCCCGTTGATGATAAAGGTGCCTCGGTCTGTCATCAGAGGCAATTCCCCGATGAAGACATTCATATCCTTAATCTCACCCGTTTCCTTATTGATCAGGCGGGTGGGCACACGGATTTGAGCCTGATAGGTGGCATCTCGACGTTTTGCCTCATCAGGATCGTAACGAGGTTGGTGGATCTTGTAGCCCTTAGAGGTATCCCCCAGCCGAAAATCTGGCAAAAAATGCAGCTCCAGCTTTCCGGTATAGTCAATAATGGGGGAGAAGCTTAACAGTTCCTCTTCAAAGCCCTCGTTCAAAAACCACAAGAAACTCTCTCGCTGGATCTCCACTAGGTCGGGTAGGGTAGAAGCGAGAGTTTGATGCGCTAATTGAGTCATGCCTTACTCGAGAAGGTCGCACAACGGTCAGGTCTAACATTATAGATAGGCAAGGCTAGGCAAGTCAACATTTGTTAACGCCAGGATCAGGACCATGGCTCCGCCTACCATATCCAGCGGGCAGGGAAAGTTCATCCCTGTGATGAGAAGCTATCAAACATAACTTTACATTGCGGCCTTCTCTGGATCCACACCCACCCTGATCACCGCAGCACCTCCCAGCCAGCACCTGATCCTGCCACCTTTAGTCAGAGAATTCTTTAAGATATTTAATACTCGGTCACACTTGGCTGGACTATTCTGTCGAAAGAGTGGATCCTGGATCCCAGTCTCGGAAGAATCCTTTTAACATTCCCCTGTTTTCATTCATCTAATCTTGAAGGAGGCAAAGTGAGTCTCGAACTTGCAACGCAGCTGCGGGAAGGCACAAAGCAGTCTCACACCATGGCAGAAAATGTTGGTTTTATTAAATGTTTTCTCAAAGGTGTCGTCAATCGCTCAGCCTACAGCAAGTATGTGGGCAACTTCTACTTTGTCTACTCTGCTTTAGAAGAGTGCTTTACCCAGCATCGGGATCACCCCATCGTGGGTCAACTCTACTACCCTGAGCTCTGGCGGCAATCCAGTCTGGAGAAGGATCTGGAGTATTTCTGTGGCCCGAACTGGCCCAATACCGTTAAACCCTCCCCTGCGTGCCAGATTTATGTGCAGCGGATTCGGGACATTTCCCAGTCCGATCCTGTCCTCCTGGTGGCCCATGCCTACACCCGCTACATTGGAGACCTTTCTGGGGGGCAGATTCTGAAAAATATTGCCCGGCGGGCTATGGGCTTAGTGGATGGTCAGGGTACAGCCTTTTATGACTTTGAGGCGATCAAACACGAGGGCAAGTTTAAGCAGGAATATCGCAAGCAACTGAATAGTCTGCCAATTGATCAGGAGACAGCCTCACGGATCGTTGAGGAGGCCAACTACGCTTTTAAGCTCAATATGGATATTTTTAAGGAACTGGAAGGGAACTGGATCCTTTCCATGCTGCGGCTCACCTGGAATTCACTGCGTAGTCAGTTTCAACGCCGCTCTGCGGCAGAAGCGGCTCCCCAAGCTTAACCCTACAACCCATGATTTCAGGAGGAGGATCGGCACCCTCCCGATCTAGGGAGAAACGACCGAGACCTCCTCTTCCCATCCTGAGGAAGAGATTTCCTTGATGACAAAACTGACAGAAAGAGGACCTGCGGAGTAAATATCCCGTTCCGAAACCACACGCACCTCAGTATCCTCCTCTGCTAGTTGAAGTTGCTGCACGGCCTCCAACAGTTTGACCTGGGAAAATTCTCCGACGGTACCCGTGAGGGGATCCGCCAGGAGTCCTGCCTGTTGTGACTGCACATTGGCTTCCGAAAGCAAGCCCAACAGGCGGCTCTGTAGCAATTCCGGAGATTGCCCAGGCCTGATGACCATTTTCACCAAGACCTCTCCCTCCTGATAGATCAAACGGTTGGGATGAATATCCGCGATCACCGGCACGGGTTCTCCCTTAAGCAGATTACTGACTGAAAAAATGCGCACCACCCACTCTCCCGGTTGACTCAGACGTTGGAGCAGCTCCTCCAAGGACTCACGCCGCAACTGCACTGCATTGGGTAATGGAGATTGAGGACGGGCTCCCAACTGTCGCGCTCGTTGCTCAGCCTGACTCAGAAGTAAATTCACCTGTTGCCGCAGTTGATTTTGCCGGATCAGGGTAGGTAAGGGGGCTTCTTGGGGCTCGGGGGACTGGATCACACCTCTGGCCAGGATCTCTCCAGCCATAATCGAGAGCTCGCCTCGTCGCAGACGCAAACTGGTTTGCTGCAGTTGCTCAATGTCTTGTTCTAGCCCTTGTTTCTGGGACCCTAATCTCTCCAGGGCTTGCTGGGCAATGGTTAAGGATCGCTCCAGTTGATCTCGATCGAGCTGTAGGGTCTCTTTGGTTGCATTCAGTTGCTGCAACTGAGTTTCCAGTTCGGTGACCTGAGCCCGGGCAGTGGCCGCTTCTGCCTCCAGTTCATCCAATTGAGCTTGGGCCTGTTGCCGCTGTTCCTGCGCCTGAATCAGCTGATCTTGAGCGGCTTCCAACTCCGTTTTTAAGCTCTCTAACTGCTGCTGGCTCTGCTGTAGGGAAGCTGTCACCTCCTCCAGGCGGGCAGCGGCCTTATCCCTCTGTTCCAGCAGTTGGGCTAGTCGTTCCTGGGCATCTCCCCGTTGGGTCGTCACTTCTTCTAGATTGGTTTCCAGAGAACTGAGTTGATTTTGCTGGATCTCCACCTGTTGATTTAAAGCTGTGAGATAAAGCTCATAAGTGGAAACCACGCGATTGTAGTTGAAAAGGGCATCCACCAATGAACGATTCAACAACAACAATGTCGCTAAGGTGAGGGCCGAAATGGTAACTCCCGTGATCACAGCCACCACAATGGCCGTGTGGCGTGGACGCAGATGAAACCAGCTCAACCGCTTTTTCCCAATGCGGTAGCCGACACGGTCCCCTACAACCGCAATCAGGCCACTTGCCAAGAGAATGGTCAGGATCAGAAGAATCCCTTGCATGGTTTCGCCGCGATCTACAGGCCGGTCCTGCAGGTATCAAGCAAATCTTAGCAATGAATATCTTGAGTGGGATGGCAACCTAGAAGCCAAGCAACTGTTCAACTGCGAGGATAATATCTTCGGGTTGCACAATGGTGTAAGTCTCCAGAGTACCGTTGTAAGGGGTGGGAATATCCTGCGAGGCCAACCTCACCACCGGGGCATCCAGCTCATCAAATAGCTCCTCATTAATTCGCGCTGTGATCTCTGCGCCGATCCCCCCTGAGCGCATATCCTCCTCCACAATGATCACGCGATGGGTTTTGCGAATGGAGGCTCCAATGGTTTCCATGTCCAGAGGTTTCAGGGAGATCAGGTCAATCACTTCTGGGTCAATCTCGGCCTTCACCAGTTGATCCACCGCCTTGAGCACGTGATAGCGCATGCGAGAGTAGGTCAAAATCGTCACATCCGAGCCTTCTCGCACCATCTCAGCCTGATCTAAAGGCAGCAAATATTCCGCTTCAGGCAGATCTTCCTTCAGGTTATACAGAAGCACATGTTCAAAGAAAAGAACCGGATTGTCATTGCGGATCGCGGATTTCAGCAAACCCTTTGCGTTGTAGGGCGTGGAGCAGGAGACGATTTTCAGTCCAGGTACCGCTTGAAAGTAAGCCTCCAATCGCTGGGAATGCTCAGCACCCAGTTGTCTGCCCACCCCACCAGGTCCCCGGATCACAATCGGGATCTTGAAATTTCCCCCAGAGGTGTAGCGCAACATGCCTGCGTTGTTGGCAATCTGGTTGAAGGCCAGCAGCAAAAAGCCCATATTCATGCCTTCGATCACAGGTCTCAAGCCGGTCATGGCAGCACCGATGGCCATGCCTGTGAAACTGTTCTCGCAAATGGGAGTATCCAGCAGCCGCAGTTCCCCATACTTTTGGTAAAGATCCTTGGTGACTTTGTAGGACCCACCATAGTGACCCACATCTTCCCCCAGCACAAAAACATTTGGATCGCGGGCCATCTCCTCGTCAAGGGCTTCGCGGAGGGCGTTATAAAACAGGGTTTCTGCCATAACTGTTTCAAACTCGGGTGGGGGGGCACTGGTCCAGAGAACCAATCTGTATTAAAGCATGGTTTGGATCCGTCGCTGGTGCCAGACAAGACTCCCGAGTTGTCTGAAAAATCCTCTTCGGGTAGGGCTAGAGTAGTCAAAGTCCCGCACAGGATTCTTCATGGCGCGCTCTCATCTGCAACAACTGGCCTATTACATGTCCCCGTACCGCAAGGATCTGGCCAAGGGCATCAGTGCGCTCCTGATCGTGAATGCCATGGGGGTGTTTCTACCCTGGTACATCAAAACCGCTATCGATCAGCTCAACAGTGACTCCACGATTGAGGCCCGTCAACTGGCAGTCTATGCGCTGGTGGTCCTGGGCATCTCGACGGTGATGATGCTGATCCGCATTGCCTCACGGGTGTGGATGTTTGGAGTGGGTCGTCAGGTGGAATTTGATCTCAAGCAAAATATCTTTGAGCACCTGCTGACGCTACCCCCCTCCTACTTTGGTCGCCAGACCGTTGGCGATATCATCAGTCGGGTCACCAGTGATGTGGAGAATGTCAGGCGTCTGCTTGGGTTTGCCATCCTAAGTTTGGCCAATACCCTGTTTGCCTACGCCGTCACCCTTCCAGCCATGCTCCTGATCGATGCTCGTTTGAGCCTGATGACCTTATGTATTTACCCGGTCATGCTCATCCTGGTGAAACTCACCAGTGCCCGATTGCAACAGGAACAGATGGAGGTGCAGCAGCGGCTCAGCCATCTCAGTGATCTGATCCAGGAGGACATGAGCGGCATCACTCTGATCAAGGTATACGCCCAGGAACAGCATGAGCAGGCCGAATTTGATCAACGCAATCGGGATCTTTGGCAGGCCAATCTCAAGCTGGCCTTCACTCGCAACTGGTTGTTTCCCTCGCTCGTGGCTCTGGTGGGAATGAGTCTGCTGATCCTGCTGGGGTTAGGAGGAGCCCAGATCGCGGCTGGAGAGATTACGCTGGGAGATTTTTCTGCCCTCACCCTCTATATTGAAAGGCTCGTTTTTCCCACCGCTCTCCTCGGATTTACCATTACCGCCTACCAGCGAGGGCAGGTCAGCCTCGACCGGATCGAAGCGATTCTTTCGGTTCAACCGACGATCAAAGATTCTCCTCAGGCCCTTTCCCTAGAGAATGTGGGGGGGGCTATCCAGGCTCGCCAGCTGACATTTATCTACCCAGATCAGGAGAAACCCGCCCTTGATCAGGTCAGCTTCAAGATCCAACCGGGCCAGATGGTAGCCATTGTCGGCCCCATTGGATCTGGAAAATCCACACTGGCCAATGCCATTCCTCATCTGCTGGAAATTGATCCGGGGCAGCTCTGGATCGATGACATGGATATAACCTCGGTGACTCTTGCCTCTTTGCGGAAAGCTATCGCCTATGTTCCTCAGGAAAGCTATCTCTTCAATGCCACGGTTCTAGATAATATTCGCTACGGACAACCCGATGCCTCAGAAGCAAGGGTGAGGGAAGTTGCCCAATTGGCCCGGATCCATGATGAGATCCTACGCTTTCCTCAGGAGTACCAAACTCTGGTGGGAGAACGCGGGATTACCCTCTCAGGAGGACAACGGCAACGTGTGGCCTTGGCTCGCGCCCTGCTGATTGATGTGCCAATCCTGATTCTAGATGACTCTCTCTCCAGCGTCGATAATCAAACTGCGCTTGAGATCCTGGCCAATCTCCAACAATCCTGGCAACGGAAGACTGTTATTTTTATCTCCCACCGCCTGACCACGATTGCTGATGCCGATCAGATTCTGGTGATGAAGGAAGGCAAAATTGTACAATCAGGACGTCATAGGGAATTGATGCAAGATCTGCAAGGCCTCTATCTCTATCTTTGGCAGAAACAAAAGCTGGAGGAGGTGTTGGCTTAGGAGGAAACAAAGTTCTGCCTGCTTTTAAGGATCTGTCTCGAAGGGTGGTGGGGGTTAATCACGCTCGATTTTCACCTAACTTTAGAATTTCACAGAGCAATTGTTGATCAGATGCACGAACCTGAAAACGCTCGTTTTCAATATCGCGGATCCAACTTTGACTTTTTCCCGTGCGAAGTGCTAAATCTCTCTGGCTAAATCCTAACTGTTGTCGGGCCTTGCTGATCTCAGATCCCGTTAATTTTGAGAGTGATGTCAGGGAATGGTTCGAGACTACTGTCTTTGAAGACCGTTGGGTCCTTTGCCGTTTTCTTTGCACTGTTGCCGGTGATTGAGGAGCTTGATTACGCATATGCTGTAACCAATCTGCAGGCAACTCAAAGTGTTCAATACGAGCATGCATCAGTAAATTCCATTTTCCGCGTGGAGTGGAAGCGAGCAGGGATGAGTCAGAATGAGCATCCTCAATCCAGAAGTCTAATGCCTCCTCCCCATCTTCTGGAACAGACTCTAGACGAGCCCAAAGCGGTTGGATCTTTGGAGGATAGGTCATTGGATCAAAGACCGGTTTCACTCCATAGTGGGTGAGTAGCTCCAGATCATGTTCAAAAACTCGAATCAAACGACTCTGCTCTTGAGAATGGGTACTGGCCTGCAACAGACGTTTTTCCCCATACGCCACCCGCATGAGAGTGGGTACTGTGATCCGCTGCTTTCGTCCCATGCGTGTTTTGAACACTAACCACAATAGGATTCTCACGCCCCCTTCATGGTGTTGCCAGTTACTCATCACCCCAGATAATAGCGAAAGGGGGAGCCCACTGTATTGGTAAAACGCTTCCCGCCAATGACACCCCTGTCGATTGAGAAAATAACGGGACCACAGTCCGGGACGGATCACAAAGGTAAACCCTATTAAGTGATTACATCCAAGGTCATCCTTTTGAAAATGATGGTGGACTTTGATTAAATGCCAGAGGGGAGCCATCTCAGTTGAAAAGCTTTTTACCTTCCCCTGTTGAGGCCACTCAATGGCTACTTCCATCAAGCAGGCTTGCTCAATCAAAGTTTTGAGCAGGGTCAATCGTACAATCTTGCTCAGATCTTTACGTTTATCTAACCCTAAATAAGACTCCAGATCATGATCCGTCACCACAATCGGCTGTTCCCAGGGCTTTTCCAACCCAGTAGCGTAAGCCGCAAAGATCAGGTGCAGACAGCTAGCTCGCAGATCGAGAAGGCTCAACCCCGATCCCTGATCCACAGGTAGAGATAAGGTAACGAGTCCCTGATCTTTATTCACTCGTTTGCGATAGTAAGCCCTCCCATCTGAAGACACCTCTAGAGGTAACGTGTCCCTCTGGGCTAGCAGATTACAGGCTTCCCAAATCACAATCGAAGAGGCAAAAGGATGGGATTTACCATCAGGAAATAATGTTGGGCTACTGGCGATACGAGCAGAAATCCCTCGGGTTCGGCCCTTCATTGCCTCGTAGGGTAGAGGGATAGAATCTGGACATTTACCACACATTGTGGTTCAGGATAGTAGCCCTCACAGTTATTGCAGAGAATAGGATCAATCCAGAATTCACCATCTTGAACTCTGATGGCATGGGTAGGACAATGGGGCAAACAAGTGTTACAACCTGTACATTCTTCTGGAATACGATAAGCCATAGTTTTTACCTTATCCCTACATAAATTCAGCTCGCAAGCAAATACAAGCAAGAACCCCATGCTCGAAATCGAGAAGATAATCTACTCAAACTTGCTCTACAGACGTCTGGACTTCCTCGCTCTCTAGACTTCATTGAAGAATATCTTATGAGATCCTTTTTCCCATAGTGTTTTTTGGTTAATAACGAACCTAATCAGGAGCTTAATATTCTTTTTATATCTTTTGTTCGCAATGAACACTCCATCAATATTTGGGTCCAGTGGCTAAACAGGGTAAACGCATCTAATTTTGTATAGAGCGAGACAGACATATGATCCAATAAT
>CAYMOX010000015.1:0-74000 GCA_964392245.1 uncultured bacterium | reverse complement strand
CGCAAAACTGCTCCCACAGGCTGCTGCTAGAACGACGTTGAATGACAGTTGTCATAGTTATAAAGTCCTGAAAATGACGACAGGATTATGGTGTTACCTTAACCCAGATATAGAGTTTTGTAAAGCATCGGATTAGGAGCAATCGCTGGACCTGAGTGAATCATCTCGACGACCCGGCTTCCGCATCCGATGGCATCTCTCTCTCCGGATCCTCCAGTTTGTACCCTACCCCCACGACCGTTTTGATCAGGCTGGGCTGGGAGGGATGGGGTTCAATCTTTTTGCGGAGACGAGCCACATGAGTATCAACAACCCGCTCATCCCCGAAGAAATCATGTCCCCATAACCGATCAATCAGCTGCGAACGGGTCCAGACTCGACCGGGATAGCTCATGAATACTGCCAGCAACTCAAATTCCAGGGGGGTGAGATCTAGAAGTCGTCCCTCTCGCATGGCCATCCGTTGATCCAGATCTAGATGCAGGTGCGCAGTTTGGAACAGATTCGCTGCTTGAGGTTCTCGGAGAGTCCGGCGCAGTAACGCCCGCACACGCGCCACCAATTCCCGAGGACTAAAGGGTTTAACAATGTAGTCATCTGCTCCAGTGGATAGACCCACAATCCGATCAATCTCTTCTCCCCGAGCAGTCAGCATCAAAATAAACGGATCCTTGCCTCCTGGCCCCTGGCGAATGCGTGTACACACTTCCAATCCATCCAACCCAGGCAGCATTAAATCCAGAATCAGCAGGGGCACGGGATGAGCAAAGAACTGGTTCACTGCCTGCAAGCCATCGGTAACCCAATAACAGCGGAATCCTTCTTGCTCCAGATACAAACGCACCAATGCTGCAATCTCAGGATCATCCTCCACCACCAAGATCTCAGTTGCCATGGCACCATCCATCACGGCCTTTGCCCTCCAGACTACAGCAGCTCAGGGTTGGGAATGGTGGAATAAATTTCTCCTGCTCAGTCGTACGGTTGAGTCGGAATGGGTGAGATTCTATCCATCTCAAGGGAGCCAACGATGACTGTGAGCTCCAGCAGACCTGAAATAGCAGAACATGGTCTCGGCCTGACTAAAATAAGCTAGTTCAATCAAAAGGTGAAGGCATGGTCGGAGAACCCGTCGATGCGGTGGAATTGCTGCAACGCTATGCCAATGGTGAGCGTGACTTTGCGGGAGTCTCTTTGCGAGGTGCCAATCTCAATGGGGCAACCCTGAGCGGCATCAACTTGCAGAACGCTGATCTCCGGGAGATCAAGCTGGCTGACAAAGCGGTCCTGATCTCAGCCGAATTGTCCAGAGCGTCCCTAACCGATGCGGATCTCAATGGTGCCAACCTGCAGCAGGCCAACTTGTATCAGGCCAATTTACACAGAGCCGATCTACGCCGGGCCTACCTCAGCGAAGCCAATCTGAGTGAAGCCGATCTGCGGGGAGCGCGGCTGGACAAAGCGAATCTGCGACGAGCCAATCTGCGGCGGGCCAATCTCTGTGCTGCGGATCTGCACCGCGCTTCACTGGTGGAAACCAACCTGGAGGGGGCTCTCTACGATGACAATACCCTCTTCGCCCCAGGGTTTAATCCGATTGCTGCAGGGATGCGGCCTCCCCAGCAGGTAATGCGCAGTTTGGAGAATCAGCCCTCCTATGATTAACCCCACTCAGGCAAGAGGATGATCTAAACGATCATGAACTCCTGTGACTCGACTGCTGCGCGGATCGGAATTATTATCCCCACATTGGAGGAGGAGGAGACCATCTCATCCTGCCTGACCCAGTTGCAACTTCAGAGTCTCCCCTTTGAGGTGATCGTTGCCGACGGGGGATCCCAGGACACGACCCTGGATCAGGTGGCAGCCTTGGAAGCCACCCTGACCTATCCTTTGCGCTGGGTCGTGACACCCGAGCGAGGTCGAGCTGTCCAGATGAACTGGGGAGCCAGCCAAACCCATGCACCGATTCTGCTCTTTCTGCACGCGGACTCCTGCTTACCTCCTGGAGGTCTGGATGCAATCCGCCACAGCCTCGAGGACCCGCATATCGTGGGGGGACGGTTTCGTGTCCAGCTGGATAGCCAGGCATGGCCTTATCCCCTCTTTAGTTGGGCCATTAACTGGCGCAGCCAACTCACGGGATATTTCACTGGAGACATGGGCATCTTTATCCGCCACCAGGTGTTTGAGAACTTGGGCGGATATCCCTGTCAGCCGCTGATGGAGGATCTGGAACTATCGGGTCGGATGAAAAGCTGGGGTCGGCGAGCCTTTCTGGAGGGACCAATCCTCACCTCCAGTCGTCGCTGGCAACGTCATGGCCCCTGGCGAACCATTCTGCTCATGCAAATCCTCCGGTTCAGCTACCGTTTAGGAGCCAAGCCAGAGGATCTCGTACGCTGGTACCGGAATGTTCGCTAGGTCAGAAAATTAGAGGGCTGACTGATGCACTCTTCTGGCCATGCCCAGCCGTTGCATGAGCGCAATGGCCCAGTAGGTCATATCGATCTGCCACCAGTGGAGACCCGCTCGGGCACATTTGGGATCGGCGTGGTGGTTGTTGTGCCAGCCTTCGCCATAGGTGAGAAGGGCTACCCACCAGAGATTGCGCGCATTGTCATCACTGTCATAGGGACGATTGCCCCAGTAATGGCTGGCGGAGTTCACAAACCAGGTGGAATGCCAGAGAAGCACGGCGCGGACAAAAATTCCATAGAAGACAAATGGCCAACCCCCCAGCAGGTAGAGCAGTCCAGCCAACGGGATCTGCAACAAGATGAAGTAGCGATCCAGAAATTGATAGTAAGCATCGCGACTCAGATCAGGGGCCAGGGCATTGTAATGGCTGCGCTGAAAAAACTCATCCCGAGGGGCCAGGATCCAGAGAATGTGACTCCACCAAAAGCCCCGCTTGATGGAATAGGGATCTTTGTTCACATCCTCAGTAAAGGCATGATGCTGCCGGTGCCCTCCACACCAGAAAATGGGTCCGCCCTGCAGGGCTAAAGCTCCCAATGTGGCAAAGAAGTACTCAACCAGCTTGGGCACCTGAAAACTGCGGTGGCTGAGCAGGCGGTGATACCCAAGACAGATCCCGAGACTGCCAAACATCCAGTGCAGGAGCACCGCGATTCCCAGGGCCGACCAGGAAAAGAAGTAGATACCACTGATCAGGGCAACAAGATGAAACACACCAAAAAAGGTGATATGAAGCCAACAATATTTGGCGGGAGCAACCTCAGGCTGCAAAGCTGACTCACTAGAAACGGAGACACTCATGAATGAAGACAAACCCCTTAATCGCATTCCAACTGTAGAGATCCTGAAGGAAGGCCACAATCTTCTGGGACCAACCCATAATCGAAGCTAGCACCAGCTTCCCAGGACCTGAAGGAAACCCCCAGAGGGGAGATGAAGACTAGACAACCATGGTGCAAGTGATACTTGCTTGACATTCAGCCTAACGATATTCCAGGGTAAATGCAAGTCTTACTTGCACTTTATGCCCAAATTCAGTCATACCACACGTCAACGACTTCTGAATACCGCGAAAGAATTGTTTGCAAGACAGGGGATCACCCATACCACCACGCGTCAGATTGCTGAAGCTGCAGGGGT
Organism: uncultured bacterium; assembly: GCA_964392245.1. Classification (GTDB taxonomy): domain Bacteria; phylum Cyanobacteriota; class Cyanobacteriia; order Thermostichales; family Thermostichaceae; genus JAAUUJ01. The sequence goes on along the minus strand of CAYMOX010000015.1, from coordinate 70,379 downwards.
GAATGAAGTCACCTTATTCCGTCACTTCAAATCTAAGCAGGGTCTACTGCTGGCGGTCTTTGCGGATCTGGGGGTGTTTCGGGGGATCACCGACTTTCCCCCCATGGATGCGGGTGGACAGTGGCATGAGAATATCAAGCGCTACGCTCACCGATGCTTTTGCGCCCTTGTGGAAAACCCGGAACTGGTGCGCTCGGTGGTGGGGGAAGCGGATTTGTTTTCAGAGGCCCATCGTCTGGCATTGCAGCAGGGGTTTCTGCAGGCTCAAGGGCAGTTGGAGATCTATCTCGAGCAGGTGGTGGAGACAGACCTGGAGCACCCCCAGCTTTCCCAGGCCGCAGCGACGCTGCACTTATTGATTCTGGGATGCGCAGTCATGCAGATCACTGCCACTTTTCCCCCGCTATCAGAGACAGTAGCACTAGAGGACAGGAGCCTGGACTGGTTGCTGTGGTGTGTGAACTTCTGGATCCAGAGCTTGCAGACTCCAAAAGGCCTGGATCCCTGAGGTCATGGCATCCAGCATTAGGAGGAAAGCGATGGGGCCACTGCTTCATCCTCCGACTCGTTACTGACAAACTCCGAACTCTTCGTCAGATTGGATTCCAGGGCATATTTGAGGGTGTGCCAGGGTAAGGTTGCACATTTAATCCGGACCGGAAACTGAGCCACCCCTTTCATGGCATTGAGTGAGCGTTGCTCTCTGGGAAACTCCCCATCCCCTTTCATCATGTTTTGAAAATTTTCCACAAAAGCAAGCGCTTCGGTCAAGGTGCGTCCTTTAAGAGCTTCAGACATCAGATCAGCAGAGGCCATCGCGATGGCGCACCCTTCCCCTGTAAACTTGACATCCTCAATGCGTGCCTGCTCTGGATCCAGTTGCAGGGTCAGGTCAATTGTGTCTCCGCAAGAGGGATTATGTCCACGCTGCTGCCGGTGAATGGGATCGGTGGTGCCGCGATGTCGGGGCTTTTTGTAGCGTTCCAAAATCACCTGCTGGTAGAGGCCGCGTAGATTATCGAAGGACATAATCATCAAGCAATAATGGACACACCTTTATTGTAGGCGCTTCTTTTGCTTTCCCCGGACTGGAAACAACCTCATTCCGCAGTCATTGTTACCCCAAGTTTACAGAGCTTTAGGATTCTACTCAATCGCTGTATTGCTAAATAGTAATATAAAAGGTATTCTCAAGGGGGATGGATCGAGTTTGTTCTGCTTAGGTTCGTCTGCTCAACAGGATCGGTGGGGCGAGATATGGCGCAACGCAAGGGGCTGGGGTGGCTGGGTTTGTTGCTGGGGATCATTTTCTGGATCGGTGGAGGCTTCTGGCCTTTGCCCGTCTCGGCGGTGATTCTGCAGCAAACGGAGGCGCCAGGGCAGGTTCTCTATCAATCCCGAGAAACGCTGAACGATCGCACTGCCCAGGGATGGCAGGCCATTGTTTTTAAGCGGATCCGGCCTGAGGGCGAGAGTCCGTTGACACTACGGCTGGTGGGTTTCCCTGGGGTGACCGAGGTGCAACATCCCCACCCTCTGGAGCTCGTCACCTCCTTAGGTCAGCGTTATCAAGCCCCTGACGTGACGGACCAGGTGTTTGGGTCAGCCCCTCCCGAGGGCAATGTGGGCCAGTACGATCTCCAGGGTCTCCTCCCCGTTCTCAAGCCTGAAATTCCTTTGCAATTGTTTCTGCAAGCATCCGCTGGCACGACGGTTGTGATTCCGATCCCGGCCAGGGTGATCCGGGAATGGCAGAAGGTGGCAGCTCGATCCTGATCGATTGGAGGTGTGCGATGACAGAGGATTCAACTCCAGAGCGCATGTTACTGCAGATCCCGCCAGGATTCCTCAACCTGATGGGCTATGTGGGGCAATCGCAGGTGAATGGTCCGGGATGTCGTGCTGTGGTCTGGGTCCAGGGCTGTCATCGCGGCTGCTCGGGTTGTTTTAATCCCCAGTCCTGGCCCTTTCGCTTGAATCAGCTCTACGCCATTGAGCACCTGGCCCAGGAGATCCTAGACAATCCTGACCACGAGGGCGTGACCTTTTCGGGAGGTGAACCCTTCTGGCAGGCAGCAGGACTGGCGGATCTGGCCCGACGGGTGAAAAAAGCAGGTTTGAATGTGATGGCCTTCAGTGGGTTCCGGCTGCAGGAATTGCAATCTGCCCAGGCCCCTCCAGCCGCAGCCGATTTATTACAGGAGCTGGATGTGCTGGTGGATGGTCCCTTTCTGGAATCCCAGGCCATCCATGATCCCCAGTCCCTGGTATCTTCTCGCAATCAGCAGGTGCATGTTTTCAACCCCGAACTTAGGGACCGGATGCAATGGGCCAGTGATCAGGTGGAGATTCACATCCTGCCGGATGGGACACGCCTGTTTACAGGCTATTGGGGCGGACATGAGCATCTGGGCCTTGCCCACTAAGGGCCAACCCCGCCAGCAAGCAACGCTTTACTATGGGTCACTTCTATGGCACACATCATCGTGATTGGCGCAGGGTTGGGAGGCTTACCTACCGCCTATGAGCTTCGCCACCTTCTGCCTCGAGAGCACCGGATCACGCTCATTTCGAATTCCTCAAAGTTTACTTTTATTCCCTCTTTACCCTGGGTGGGGCTGGATCTGATCCCACTGGAACAGATTCAAGTGGATCTGCCTGAGCGGGTGACGGGCATGGGCATTGAGTGGCGGCAGGGAGATGTGCACCATCTGGATGTGCAGACGCAAACCCTGGAGGTGGGGCAAGAAAGGTTCACCTATGACTACCTGGTGGTGGCAACGGGTGCAGATCTGGCCATGGATGATGTTCCAGGCCTGGGACCGGATCAAGGCTACACCCAATCGGTTTGCAATCCCCATCATGCTGAGATGGCCCGGGCTGCCTGGCGGCGCTTTCTGGACAACCCAGGGCCTTTAGTCGTGGGGGCTGTTCCTGGAGCCAGCTGTTTTGGTCCTGCCTACGAGTTTGCTTTACTTGCAGACCATGTTTTGCGTCAGAAGGGACTCCGCTCCCAGGTTCCCATCACTCTGGTGACACCCGAACCGTATGCCGGACATCTAGGCATTGGGGGAATGGCCAACTCAGCGGAGCTGGTGCACAAACTCATGCAAAAGCGGAATGTTCAGATCCTGGAGAATACTGCCATTGAGGAGATTGGTCCCGACTGGATCCGCCTCAGGGATGGCCGCACCCTGCCCCAGGCCTTTTCCATGCTGCTGCCCCCATTTCGGGGAGCCAGTTTTCTGCAAGAGGTCCCCGGGTTAACCGATGCCAAGGGGTTTGTGCCGGTCCTCCCCACCTATCAACATCCCGATCTGGCCTCGGTCTACAGCGTGGGGGTGGTGACTCAACTTCAACCCCCAGAGCCGACGCCCCTGCCTGTTGGTGTTCCCAAAACAGGGCAGATGACCGAAGCCATGGGGATGGCGGTCGCCCATAACATTGCCGTGCATCTGGGTGTTGTTCAGGACAAGTTGATGGCTCCGACTCTCGAGGCCATCTGTTTTGCTGACTTTGGTAACACGGGCATTCTCTTTCTGGCGGATCCGGTACTACCGGTCCCAGAGTTAGGGCGGCGACGGCGAGCCATTGCCATGCAAGGACCCTGGGTGAGCTGGGCCAAGAAATCCTTCGAGCACTACTTTCTGGCCAAAATGCGCTGGGGGGCGGCGGTACCCTGGTTTGAGCGGCTGGGATTGCGCAGCGTTGGTCTGCGGCTGGTGGAACCCCTCTCCGAAGAACCCAGGACTGAAAAGCAGGAGGTCAGCCTGTTGTGACGGGATCCATGTCAACAAGTTTTGCTGCCCCGGAGATGGCAGAGATCATTGCCAGCCGCTTCAAACTTCTCAGTGAGGCGGCCCGTCTACAAATTCTGGGGGCGATTTGTGAACGGGAGTTAAGCGTGCAGGAGATCTGTCAGGCCACAGGGCTGAGCCAGGCGAATGTTTCCAAGCACTTACGACTGCTTAAGGATGCAGGGGTGGTTCGGTGTCGGCGGGTGGGCAGCTGGCGCTACTACCAAGTGGCGGATCGTGACTTACTCAATCTCTGTGGACAAATGAACAGGGGGCATGAGCAATGACAAAGAGACAAGGCAGGTTGGCATCGGCTCCCCGCTGGGGAACGCTGGAGGCGGTGGACTTGGTCACCCTCACGATCGGACAGTCGGTAACGGTAAGTCTGGATGCGCTGGGCCAGGAGGTGGAAGGAACCCTCAGCCAGATCATTCCTAGTGCCGATCCGGTGGCCCGCAGTGTGGTGTTCAAGGTGGATCTGCCCCCACAGGTCAATGCGATCCCCGGTTTGTTTAGTCGCCTGATCCTGGCCGCACCCGAACGCACAGCCCTCCTGATTCCGGCAGAAGAGGTGGTGGAACGGTTGGGAATTACCGGGGTGTTTCAGGCGGTGGTTCGCCGTCCCCCTGCCCAATTGCAGCACGGTCAGGCACTTACCTCATCCTGAGACAGGAGATCCTAATGACTTTACTTCCTCTTCCCTTTCACCCCGTTTATGGTCCCGTGGATTCATGGCGATTTGGTCGCTCCCTAGGCATCGATCTGATCGGTCCTGTCACCACTTGTTCCTTCAACTGCGTCTACTGCCAGTTGGGTGAGGTTCAGGAGCGCTGTACCCTCCGCCAGGTGTTTGTGTCTACAGAGCAGGTAATGGCCTATCTCCGTTCCTATCAGCCCTGGGATCCCTTTGATGTGGTGACCATCAGCGGCAGTGGCGAACCCACCCTGGCCCAGAATTTGGGGGAGGTAATCAGAGCGCTGAGAGCGCAGACTCATCATCCGGTGGTGGTATTAAGTAATGGCACCCTCTTGCGGGATCAGGGGGTACGACTGGAGTTAGCTCTGGCGGATCAGGTGGCGGTGAAGCTGGATGGGATCACGCCTGCTCAGGTGGCGAGGGTGAATCGTCCGCTGGAAGACTTTAATCTGGAGGAGATCCTGCTGGGACTGGAACTCTTTCGTCAGGAGTATGCGGGGCATCTGGCGCTGCAGACCATGATCCTGTCCCCCTGGTTGGAGCAGGAGGAGTCCGCCTACATCCAGCTGTTGCAACGGGTGCAACCGAATGAGGTGCAGTTAAATATCCCTTCCCGGCCCCGAGTGCTTTCCCGTCAGATCTGGGCGCGGGGCAACCACCCTCCCCTGGGAACTCAAACCCACGGCCTGCGCAAGCTGAACTGTGTCCATCAGGGGGTACTAACAGATTTTGCCGATCGGATCCGATCAGCCACAGGGATCCACGTACGCTGTGCTCCCTTGGGTCCAGAGTCCTAGACAGGATGGTTGAGGTGGCTGTGCGCTTCCGTCCGATTCTCCTCACCAGTGTTACCACCATGCTGGGAACCCTCTCTATTCTCAATGATCCCGTGTGGTCAGGGTTGGCCTGGTCATTGCTTGCGGGCATGCTCACCTCTTCTGCGCTTACCCTGATCATGATTCCCCTCTGGTACTACAGAGATCAGATCCGGCATCACTCTGGATCGGTTCAACCCCAGCCTCCTGAAAGGATGGCTTTACCCTCCCATCTAGAACTGTCCTGAGGACTTCGCTTTGCAGTTGTTCAACATCCTTGGAGATTCTTCATGCAACGATTGATTCCCTTCCCAGTCAGAACTCTTTCGCCTCTGATCCTGATTCTGTTCACTCTCGTTTTGACCTTCTGCCTTGGCTTTACCCCCCGTGCTCAGGCTGCAACTGATCCTGGAGAACTGGCGAAGGCGGTGGAGGCGATTGAGAATCTGGATCTGCTGCGTCATGGGCTGGCCAGTAGTTTGGAAAGCATGACCGAGGCTCCCACAGGGGAAACCTTTAAAGCTGTCTGTAAACCTGTGGGAATGCAAGCAAAGCAATTGAGCCAGGAGAACGGCTGGCAGGTGAAACAGATCGCCAGCAAGTACCGCAACCCTGATCATGCCCCGGATTCGGCAACGGCTGAGCGGGCTCTGGAGAGATTCTCTGCGGATCCGCAACTGTATGGCTACTGGGATCGGGAAACCCTGAATGGGGTAGAGGGAACCCGCTACTATCGCCGCATTAATGTGGAGGCCACCTGTCTGACCTGTCATGGGGCTAAAGAGAATCGCCCAGATTTTGTCAAAGCAAACTATCCCCAGGATCTGGCCTACAACTTTGAAGTCGGGGATCTGCGAGGAATGTATGCAGTATTGATTCCTGATTTACAGGCAGAGCTGGCGGCAGCCAATCAATAGCCCTTCAATCCAGCAAGGATCTGGAGTGGCCATTGAGGGTTGTAAGACTGGTTATCGCACCCAAAAGATCAGGGATGTCCCATTGACTCTCGCCCGATAACGACCAGAACTCAGTTCACCCAATGGGATTTGTGTCGTTGCTTGGAAGATATCTGCCGGAGGAGCTGGGCAGAGAATCAAGGGAAGGTTGGGATCTTGACCAATGGGAAGAATTACATTGATTTGTCTGCTTCTCTGCCGAACCTGAGGCTCCAAAAATATCGTGCCACACCGGACACCAGCCGTGACTAACAGGCTGTAAGTGGCAGGATCAGAAGGGTTTCTAAGCAGGTCAAGGCCAGTCACCTCTGCCAGTCCTGTCGGAACAGGATTCTGTACCTCTGGAATCACGTTGATCACATCACCTGGTTGATCTTGCAATGGTGAGACGCGAAACTCACCACTTTCGTTATTCACCTGCAGAGTATAGTTCCCTGAGTTCAATACCCCCAAAGGAATAAGCACTTCATAGGGATTGGTTGCGGGAGGATAAATTGCTGGACAGAATACGGGTTCGGGCGGAGGTTCAGTCTCTAGAGTAATGCTAATCAGCTGCCCCTCCTGGCTGACCACTGGATCAACAACCTGTAATGGACAGGTCACATCACCTCTTACCCGAACTGTGTAACTGTCTTGGAACCTTCCCCCATCATTATGATCTGCAGCTTCCACCAGAACATCAACACTTTGAATGAATTTCGGGAAAACGCATTCAGGGGGTGGAGGAGACAGGCGTGCATCTGGATCTGGAGGGGGAGGAAACGGTTCTGCCTCTTCATCGATCACAATTGGGTAATCACAATAAATCGATCTCAGGTTGGTGGCCGATTCTTCAGTAGTATTGAGACTGATTACACCTGGGGGCTGACTAGAACAGGATCCCAAGGCGAATGCTGCAACAGCTGATCCCATAAAAACCTGGAACTTCATCCATACCTCCTCACATCCATATGTGTACCCTAGAATATCTCTAAACAAGTGCAATTCCCATCAAAGGGGCGCTTCGGGAAGAAAAGACTCAATGAAGGCAGTCTGAATCAAGCCTCTCCACCTCATACTCAGTTAATGCATCCGCTAAGAAAATCAGGATCTCACGGCCTCCGATACAGACTCTTCTGGCATGGAATCTTTGGACGAAGGGGCGTTCAATGTATCAGCAATGGACTTGATCGAGCTGGCTAGGGGGACAGCAATAATCAATCCGATGAGGCCACCAATTTTGACTCCAACCAACAGAGAGATAATAATCCAAACTGGATTGAGTCCGGTAAGTCCTCCAATCAGCTGAGGAGCGAGACCATTTTCGATCAGTTGATCAATCACCGTTGCAACCACAATCACTCTCAACCCCAGCCAAAAACTTTTCAGGGCAGTGAGCAATCCCACCAATAAAATACCTAAAGGAGTGCCAAAGGGAAATAACGCTAACAGTCCAATTCCCAGACCAAATAACAGGCCAAAAGGCACTTTGATCACCAGAAATGCGACAGTCATACTTGTTCCCATGATCAACGCAAGAGTGATCTGGCCGATAAAGTAGTTTTGAAAGTTTTGTCGAAATGCCTGTCTAACCGTGGGGCCTACAGGAGCTGGAAACCAGCGAAAGACTCCATCCCAGAGACGATCGCCGTTAAGAAGGAGATAGAACGTCAATACAACAGCAAGAATGAGATCAATAATACTGGTAAGCGCGCTTACCAGAACATTCAATACTTCTCCACTCAATGTCTGGAGCTGAGTTGCAATGCGACTTTCCAGTTGATTATTTAATCGGCTTATGTCTATAGGTAAGTTGCGGGTTTCTGCCCAGGTTTGGATTGATTGTAGCTGGCTGCCTCCAGAGGCGATCCAAGTTGGCAGACGTGCGCCAAGTTCACTCATTTGCTCGATCAGGGCTGGGATCAATGTAATTCCGAAAATAATTAATAATGAAAGAGCTATCCCTGCCACACTGATAACAGCTCGCCCCCTTGGGACGTTTAATCTTTGTAATAATTCCACTGCATAACCAAGGATGAAGGCTAATAGTAATGCGATCACAACTTTTGTAATGATCGATTGAAAGTAGCCAAATATTGTGATCAGAACCCAACCATTGAGCAGCAGTAGGGGTAGGGGGAGCCCCCATGATATCCATCGGGTGATTGATGTTACTCTTTTCGTGGTCTTACTCATCTAGATCAGGGCCTTATGGTCAGCGTTATCGATGACCCCTATCATATTTCCTGAGAGATGATTAGGCGACGAGACTCGTAACCAAGGCAAGCTATCACGACAAATCATCAATATCTTTTGGAATAGGAGTCTTGAAAAAACTCCCACATCACCTCAGCATGATCAAAATCCTGGCAGGCCGGACCGATCCAGCCCTTGGGTAAATACTGACGACGACCAGGCATCACATGGCCTCCACCCGCAACGGTGACCAGCATTACCCGTTGGCCACCGATTGGATCGGTCCACAGCTGCACTTCATTGCTACAGCCATCTGTGGGATCTGCATTTCCCAGAGACGACACCACGGGTTGGGCAGCAATGCTATTGGCCTCGACTAAAAGCTCTGCCACGTCAGGGATGGGCAGCAGTTCCCATTGGGGATCTCCAGTTCGTTTGTTTCAGCCTTTGCCACAGGGAGAACCCGAGAGTAGGGGGTCAGGGTTGCGATCAGGATCGTAAATGCAGCAAAAACACCATTGAGAAGCTGTGGCACAACTGACTGCTGAAAGCATCAACGGATCGGAACAGAGATAGCCTACAAGGCTATGCCGACTGGCAACAGAGTAACTTCAGAGGCAAAGTTGACTGGTCGGTGCAAACCGTTCTGCCAGCCAATGGCAAAAGCTCAACCATGAAGTTTAGAGGTGATCTCCATCAGTTTTTCACCAACGCTGCGCACTGCTACCATCTGCTTTTGATCCACCAGCTGCCCCAGCTCTGTAAACGCTTCCTGGGCGTTGGGAATGGCTTTCTGATCGGGAATCACGATCGTACCAATCCCCTCCAGGATCACCCGCACATGCACCAGGCCCCGCAATCCACCTAATCCTCCTGGAGAAGTTGCTAAGAGAGCAGCGACTTTGCCTTTGAAACAGACCAACGAAGGCTCATCGGCTTCTGGACGGGAGGCCCAGTCAATCGCGTTCTTGAGCAGGGGTGTGATAGACCCGTTGTACTCAGGACAGGAGAGTAAAAAACCTTGATGCCCTTTCAACAGATCTTTGAACTGCTTAACCGTATCGGGCAAACCCTTTTCGGCCTCCAGATCTCCGTTATACAAAGGCATTGGATAGTCCTTCAGATCAATAAAAGTCGTGACTGCTCCAGCAGCCTTTGCTCCTTCAAGTGCGATCTGAACCAGTTTTTTATTAAAAGAGGCCTCACGGGCACTGCCAGCAAACGCCAGGATCTTAATCGGGTTAGACATCGCTTCTCTGGGGTAGAGGATAAATCAACATCACAACGTTTTGATGCTACCGCGCTGAGGCTTCCTCCAGGGGTCCACGGGTAACCCCCAGTTGACTGAGCAGTTGCAATTCCCGCCACAGCCTGGATCCACTGATTTCTCCCTTGAGCAATTGCTGATAGCACTCAAGGGTACGCGTCACCTCAGCAGCAGACTCCTGCATAAACTCAATTCGGAAATAGCGAACTCCCAGATGGATCAGCCGATCCACATACTCAGCGCCTGTTTGGGCCAGGCCATTAAAAACCGTATTGCGGCATCCGGCATCCGCCAGCAGAGGGTGAGTCATCCCGACCCGATCCCGCAGTTGCACCTGGTGGATTTCACAGGGACGACCACAGTTGGTGTGATCCGTTCCCTCCGAGAGAAAAGCACAGAAGACACAGTGCTCCATGTGGAACATCGGCATATGTTGGTGAATGGTGATCTCAAACCAATGGGGAGGGGCGGATTGCAGAAGCGATTCCAGTTGCTGAATGTTTAGATCATAGGAAGCGGTGAGTCGTTCCAGTCCCTGCTGCTTAAAGAAGCTGGCTGTGATCGGGTTAGCAACGTTGAGGGAAAAATCACCCATGCATCGTTCCCCTTGCCAGGTTTCGAGCTGATCATAGTTGCGCACCAGGTAGCCATCTGCTCCTGCTGAGTGCACCTGCTCCAGGATCCAGTATTCTCCCGGTTTGGTGATCCGGGGGGGAGCCACCCAGAGGGTCTGATCTGGGGTCGTGGGCTGATCTCGGACCAGAGCAAACGCATGTTTGTACGCACGCGGATCTTCAAATTCACAGTAGAGGGTGGCGATCCCCGCCTGTTGGGCCGCTTTCAGCTGATCCATTGAGCGCACCAGTACCAGGAGTTGGGGAGACTGCGTTGCCTCTGAAGTCGGAACAGCGGGGATCAGATCCTGGACAGAGGCGGAGGAATTCAACGTCCAATGGCGAGATTGGGATCGTTGTTGCAGCAGTTGCTCAACAGCCTGACGGCGAAGACGGTTCAATTCCTTCACTGGCAGCATGACGTCGCCCTGCAGATAATTCTGCAACCTGCGCAAAAAGAAGGGAGTTTGCCCCAAGCGACCTAATTGATCCTGCAATCGTTCCTGATCCAGGGGTCGGGTGTGGGCCGCCGTTAGAGGCAGATCTGAAAACACCTCCACCTGCTGCCCCTCTTCATCTCGCATGATTAATGTCAGGGGCTGATCCACGGAGCCGTGCACCTCTATGTCCAGGGGGCGGTGAAACTGGGGTTGTTCGCCTGCATAGCTCTGACGGGCCTGCTTTTCCCACTCTGGATCACTGGTTTTCCAGACCCGATCCCCCACGCGAATGCGGCAAAAGTTTACATCGCCTTTACCAAACCTGAGGAAGGTTTCCTGAGCCTTTTGATCCAGATGATAAATGCGGCCTCCTTCTTCTTTTTGATCCGGACGCCCAGAATCAAAAACCACCCCATCTCCAGGTTTTACAGGAGCTTCTAGTCTCAGTGCCACCTGATCCTTTTGCACACGGATGACCTCCCCCAGATACACCCCCCGTTTTTTCCCGAAGCGAGCATGCACCAGTTCCTGGTTGTTGATCCCACGAAACCAGCCACTGTAGAGGCCCCGTGAGAAGCTCATTTCCAGCTCATAGCGCTCCTGGGTAGATACCCCATAGCCGTCCTGCTCCGCCACCCGATCCAGGGCCTGACGGTAAACACGGGTAATCGTGGCAACATATTCTGGGCTTTTCAAGCGTCCTTCAATCTTGAGGCAGGCCACCCCCGCCTGAACCAGATCCGGCAGCACCTCGATACCGGCCAGATCTTGAGGACTGAGCAAATAGCGACGATCTCCCAGTGAAAACTCCCTTCCATCCACGATCAGGTCATAGGGCATGCGGCAAGCCTGAGCACATTCTCCACGATTGGCAGATCGCCCTCCCAGAGATTCGCTGGTCAAACATTGACCCGAGTAGGCCACGCACAGGGCTCCATGCACAAACACCTCTAGCGGCAGACCGATCCCCTGCTTGCATAACTGCTTCTGGATCTTGTGAATGTCTTTGAGGGAGCATTCTCGGGCCAACACCACCAGATTACAGCCCAGATCATGGGCAAACTCTACCCCCAATGCACTGGTGATAGTCATTTGTGTTGAGGCATGAATAGGAAAATCAGGGGAAAGATGGCGAATCAAACGACAGATCCCCACATCCTGCACGATCACTGCATCCACCCCCGCCGTGATCATGGAGCGGATCAGCTTTTCGGCTTGAGCAAGTTCATCGGGAAAGATCAGGGTATTGAGCGTGACATACCCCTTCACGCCGCGACTGTGCAAGAACAACATTAATTCCGGCAGATCGGACTCGGTAAAATTGTCGGCTCGCATCCGCGCATTAAACTGTTCCAGTCCAAAGTAGATGGCATCCGCGCCATTTTCTACAGCAGCACGAGCACATTCCCAGTTGCCAGCCGGAGCCAGGAGAGCGGGGAGTCGAAAGCCAGAGGTCCTGCTAGGAATTTCAGAGTTCATGATCGATCTGGGCAAACACCGAAGGGTCAGGTCATCTGCAGGGCCATGGTCAGGATCCCCTGCTGACCCAGAAGCAATTCCCGCACCAGAGAAACAATTCCCACCCATACGACCGGCGACATATCCACTCCCCCAAGCGGCGGGATCACTTTGCGGGTTGGCTTGAGAACAAACTCAGTCATGCTCACCAGCAGGTTGTAGGGAAAGTGATCTGTCTCCAGTTGGGGATACCAGGAGAGAAAAATGCGGAGTACAAACAGGACAATATAAATAGCCAGCAGTGGCTGCAAGATCCAGGTCAGGAGCTGAAGGGAAAAAGGATTCACAACGTTTACCTCCAACACTTTTCTCATTCTAGGCTGGGATCCCACCCTCACCCCAACTCCATCAGTTATCCTGCTCTATGACGAATTTGGAAAATCCCCTCTCCCTTCTGACATGAATCTTGATGCAACAAATTTTACTGGCATTGAACAGAAATGTGTTAGGGTTTGGAACATCCCTGTGAGTGATCAAAGCTGACACCTGATCTGCTCCGAGCAGGTCTTCCTTCTGATCTTCATCTGCAATGTTGTTCTGATGGAGCAACGAGATCCATAACCCCATTTATCTGAAAATCATTCCCCGAGGAGTGTGAACCATGGCATCCACTCAGCCTGTTACAGCTCGATTCCGCTCAGCCACTGAGTTCCCCAAATCCATCCAACCCCTTGAACGGGAAGCCGCTAATGCCCTTTATGCCGAAATGCGGGACTGTCTGATCTTCACGAACCGTAGTCGAGCACAGCTGATCCGGCGCAACCAGGAACATAAGACCAAGACTGGACTGCTCAAGGCGGATGTGGAACGGCTGCAGCAGATGATCACGCAGCTCACCACTGAAAAGCAGCGGATCTCACGGGAAAAACAGGGGCTGATCACAGAACTAGAGGCCGAGATGAAAGTCATGTCTTCCCATCTGGATGAACTGTCGGTGGCATTCCAGGATGTTGCTGATGTTGAAGATCCGGATCAGTCGAAGTGGAGCTTTATGATGGTGCCGGGCCGCTTCTTTCACTTCCTGCGAGCTGTGAAGGCGATCGTGCTGTGGTGGAGAACAGAGCATTCTGAGATTCAACCCAGCTTGCCTCCCTCTCCTTCAGAGGCTCATAATCCCAAGGATGATCCCCAGATGTTTACAGATCCTGCCTCAGTTAACCGCTCACTTCTGGATAAATAGCCGTATGGGTAAGCAACGGATCACCGAACTTCTGGCTCGCCTAAAGGACAACGAAGCCAGGGAACTCGAAAACGCAGCCTCGATCTATACCGTTGCGCAGGTGGCGGTGAATGCCCTGGATCAGCCTCACCAGTTGGCTTTAGAACACGCCCCCGCTGCTCTTTTACCTGCACCGACTCGGGTAAATAAAGCGGAACTCCTGGAGCGCTACGGATCCTATAACGGCTGTCGCAAGACGGCTAAGGCCCTGGGGATCCGATTTAACAAGACTCCAACCTGGGAAAAGCTGGAAGCTGCCTTCAGCTATCAGGAAGCCTGTCAACAATTGGTTCAGCAGTATCTTAAGTTGCATCCCAGTCAACTATTAAGCGGGATCACCATCGAAGTTCAACTCTACTGAGGGAACAACAGATCAATCCAGTGGCAAGCAGGGTCTCCACTGTTGGCAATGACAATCCTCGAGCCATTGATCTGTTTGATTTTTCGGGTAATTTGATTGTCCATACAGGGGGCAATTTCGTCTTTGTTATAGGCTCACAGATGCGGGATGGGGGAACTGAGGTGAATATTGAACTCCATCCGTTTGCAGGATCCTGGGGAGGACGCTGCTGGTGGTTCAGAACGCGGATCTGATCAAGTAACACCTCAAGTCGCCCCTCTGTTTCATCCGGGCGTTCCTGGTTCGGGATTAGTGCTTGAGGATGTGGCGTTCGCGGAGCAGCGACTTGTCGCATCACTGCTTTGCTAGTTCCCTACCCTCTGCTGCAAGATTTAGTCAGGATCCTCGAGATAGAGGGAGCACTCAACTATTGCCTGAAATAGTCTAAAATCAATCCCTGTTAGCGTTGGCAAACAGTTTAAACAAGCATCTGTGAGAAAATCTCACTCTGAAGTGGCCATTTCTTCTAACGCCATAAGAGACTCTGGAAGAACCTGCCCCCCATCAATGACGAGAGTTTGACCTGTAATATAAGCGGCTTCTTGAGAGGCAAAAAAGAGCGCCGCATTGGCAATATCGTCCACACTACCCAGACGTTTCATGGGAATCGAGGCTGCCATTTTAGCTAAATAGTCAGCACCTAAACCGTCCAGTCCCTCTGTAAGGATGTTCCCTGGCATCACAGCATTGATAGTAATGTTCCAGGGAGCCAGCTCGATGGCAGCAGTACGAATAAATCCCAGCTGTCCAGCTTTAGAGGCTCCGTAATGAGTCCACCCTGGATAACCAGTGATGGGTCCGGTGATCGAAGAAGTTACGATAATACGTCCCCACTGCTGCTGTTTCATCGCTGCCAAAACTGCAGAGATACTCAAGAACATCCCCTTGAGGTTAGTGTTCATAACAAGATCAAAATCTTCCCAGGTCATGACCTCCAGTTTGGCCGATGGAAAGATTCCTGCGTTAGCACACAAGATATCAATACGTCCATAGCGTTCAAGTGCTACAGATGCAAAAGCACGACAGGACTCAGGATTTGCGACATCAGCTGCGCAGGCTGATACATTTGTCCCCACTGCTGCAGCTAAGGTTTCCGCTTGCTCAAGATGTCGAGAAACCACCAGTACATTCGCTCCTACGTCGGCAAAACGCTTAACCAGACCACGCCCAATGCCGCGACTTCCTCCTGTAACGATTACCGTGCGTCCAGCCAGGGACTGAAACATTATTCCTCCTTACGTCAAGGCACCAGAAACAGAAAAGTAACAGTAATCACTGTTTTTAGATTGACTTAAACTTGTATATGCCTAAAGCATATTTGAAATCAGGATAAATATTTAATTCCCAAGAAAATGTGTCTGAAGCTACAACCACTCTATGATCATCAGAGATAGATTGAGAAGCATCTGATTTGCGTAGCTTGGTTATGAGTATTCGTAGGAGATCGGTACTTAAGAGTATCGCTGCAGGTACAGGTCTTACAATTGGCAGCAGCTTTTTTGGGCAACGTCAGAAGGTTTTTGCTGCTCGAGAGAAGGAGATGAATATCCTTTGCTGGGAGGGTTATAACTCTGCCCAAGTTCTGGATCCCTTCCGGCGCCAGCATGGTGCAACAGTAAAAGCTGAAAGCTTAACCAATGATCCTACAATGATTAATCGCCTGCGAGCAGGTGAGACTAATGTTTGGGATCTAATCAATGTAAATAATCCCTGGGCACGTGATGTTATGTACCCAGAAAACCTGATTATTCCCCTTCCTCGTGAGGAATTTGAACCTTATTTCGAGACTATGCTTTCGGATTTCAATCCTCCTTATCGATGGGCGCTCGACAATACTGGAGCAGAATTATTAGGGATGGCTCAGCGCTTTGGTCCCTATTCCTTTGTGGTCAATACAGATAAGATTAGTCGCGAAACTGCTGAAGAAGAAGGTTGGGATTTATTCAATGATCCGGGATTAGCGGATCGCTACGGTATCCTGGAGTCAGATGACTGGAATGTCTTTAACATCTTCCTGGTGGCAGGGATTGACCCCTTCAAGCAACATTCTGAAGCAGAGATGGCCAAATTTGATGAGACTGCCAAAACCTTGTTCCGCAATGCCAGGTTGATTGGGGATATTGCTGCAATGAACCAGGCCCTGGTCTCAGGAGAGATTGATCTGCAGTTCACCGGAGGAACCTATTCCGTTTCTCCTGCCAGAGCAGATGGTTTCCTGGAGCTGAGAGGCATTACTCCACTCAAAGGGCCGATGCCCGAAGGTAAAGGGGGAATTGCCTGGATTGAGATCACATCTGTGGTGAATAATCCTCAGATTTCTCCACTTGCTTTTGAGTTTCTCAAGTATGTTCAGGAACCAGAAGCTGCTCACCGTGTCGCCTTTGCGGAGGGGACTTTTAATCCAGTGACTCAGATGGGCAATCCAGACTGTTTTAAATTATTCACCAAGGATCAGCTAGAAGCGATCCAGTGGGACAGCTTGGAGGAGGAAATGACACGTTCTGCAGAGTACAACATCGTTCCCGACTACAATCAGGCTCTGGATTTGATGAATGCAGCCAAACGCCTGCGGGCCTAGCGCAGAGGGGTAGTAGCCTGTGGAGACTATCGGATTACAGTGTCAGGGGGTTCGTCCCCAGAGCAGTCATTCCTCAGCACCGATCCTGCAATTGGTCGGGGTGACCAAGATGTTTGGCCTATTTGTGGCTGTCCAGAAAACAGATTTGGATGTCTACGAAGGCGAATTCCTAACTGTGGTGGGTCCCTCAGGATCTGGCAAAACCACGTTACTGCGGATGCTGGCGGGCATGGAAGCACCCTCTCAGGGAATGATTAGTTTGAGAGGAAATCGTATCAATGACCTGCCTCCAAACTTGCGTCCTACCTGTTTAGTTTTTCAGTCCCTAGCCCTCTTTCCCCATAAAACTGTGGGGGAAAATATTGAATTCCCTCTGAAAGTCCGAGGAGTGAATGTTCCTGAGCGCCGTCGTCGAGCATTAGAGCTGATGGCTATCGTACGTTTGCCCGAAAATTACTATCGCAAGAATGTCATGCGCTGTTCTGGAGGAGAAAAACAAAGGGTTGCGCTGGCCCGAGCACTGGCTTTTGATCCGGAAGTCTTACTTTTTGATGAGCCTCTTTCTGCCATTGACTATAAATTAAAAAAGATCCTGGAAAAGGAACTCAAGGATCTCCATCAAGCGACAGGCAAAACCTTTATCTATATTACCCACTCCCTGGAAGAAGCCATGGTGATGTCTGATCGGATTGCAGTCATGCGCCAGGGAAGGTTGATTCAGGTCGGTCCACCCGAAGAAATTTATGAGCGTCCAGTCGATCGGTTTGTGGCGGAATTCATGGGGGAAGTCAATGTTATTGAGGTGAGCCGCAGGCAAGCAGATTCCCTTTGGTCAGGAGAGGATGTCCCTGGAGCCTTTCATGTTCTTCCACCTCGCAATGATCCAGAGGCCCGCTCCGCGCATGTAGTGATTCGACCCGAATATTTACGACTTCTACGTCCTCATGAAACTGCAGATAATACTCTTATTGGAGAGATCTGCAATGAATACAGTTTGGGCTCCCGCATTCAATATCAAGTAAAGGTTGGAGACAAACTGATGCTGGTTGAAGTTTCACGTGCGCAAGCATTTGACACATCCTCACAGAGCCAGATCACCTTAGGATGGGATGCCCGGGATGCGATCACGGTGGTGAAATAATCATGACAAAAACTTTATCATCTTCAGCAGAACTACATGAGAGGACTTTTCCCTTACCCACCCTTTCTCCTGGACAGATCTGGTCGCTGCCAAGCCTGATTCTGCTGGGAGTAGGCTTCATTTTACCTTTAGGGGTGATTGTGGCTTACTCGTTGGCGACTCCCCGTAGCTTTGAGGTACTTCAGTCCTTCACGCTAATTAACTACCGTGAACTGTTGAGGCTGGATAATACCATCTGGAGATCTTTTCTATGGTCCAATGGTTTTGCACTCGCTACCTGTTGTCTGTTAGTTCTGTTTACCTATCCTATTGCCTATGGCTTGAACCGTGTTTTCGGGCGCTGGGCTGGTCTGATTACCAACCTGTTCGTCTTTCCTCTTTTTATCTCTGAAAATGTTCGCCTGCATGGGTGGGTACTTTTTTTTATTAAGGATGGAGTGCTGGATGGGACACTCAAGGCGTTGGGATGGCAGGGGGGACCGGAGGTCCTGTACCAGGCAGGAATGACGCTGGCAGGAATGGTCTATGCCTATGTTCCTTTCATGCTTTTTCCTGTCACCTTAGGACTGGCAATGGTTCCTCGGGATCTCTATGATGCTGCTGCCGATTTGGGAGCTAAACGCTGGCAGATCTGGCGGGAGGTGGAACTGCCTCTGGCAATGCCCGGAATCTTAATCGGAATATTACTCACCTTTGTCCTGGCCATCGGCGCCTTGACGGAAGCTCGTATTTTAGGGGGGCAGTCTGTGATCGTCATTGCTCATGACATAGAGAATGCCTTTACCTATGCCCAGAATTGGCCGTCAGGATCTGCCCTTTCCGTTTTGCTAATGCTATGGATCGGCGCGCTCATTATTGCCATCTTTTCTAAAGTTGATCTAGATCGCCTTCTGGGCAAACACTCGACGTGAACTGAAGATCTATGAAAATCGAGGAGCTATGAAATCCCTCAATCAGCAACGGGCCGAGTTTCTTATCTGGGTATGGACGGGAGTCGTTATCCTGATTCTTTATTTACCATTGGTCTGCACTGCTCTAGCCAGCTTTTCTAAAGGTCGTTATTTTATTTTTCCTATTCGTGCATTTTCTACTCAATGGTGGCAGCAAACACTTGACTCCATAGAGATCCATACATTACTGATTAATTCTCTTCTGATTGCCATGTTTGTTACTATCCTTTCTGTAGTGATTGCCTTCTGCGGGGCTCTGGCGTTTGCGCGTTTTGAGTGGCGGGGGCGCAAGCTCTTTCAAAAAATGCTGATCCTGCCTATTTTTTTTCCACAACCCGTGCTCGGACTGGCGTTACTTTTATCCTTCAACGCTTTGGGAATCGAAACTTCCTGGCGCACAGCAATCTTTGCTCATCTCGTCTGGATAGCTCCGGTCGCAACGCTGGTCATGGCTATCCAGGTCTATGGGTTTGACGCCAGTTTAGAGGAGGCAGCCTACGATCTGGGTTGTTCGCGCTGGCAAGTTCTCAGAGAGGTTACATTACCCTTACTCTGGCCAGGTGTTTGGTCAGGGATTCTCTTTTCTTTTCTGTTGTCCTGGAGTAATTTCCCGCTGTCACTGTACACCTCTGGAGCTGATTCCACCATTCCCAAGTGGCTCTACAGCAAAATGGTGGCAGGATATACACCAATGGTGCCAGCGCTGGGAACCATGTCAACCCTGAGTGCAGCGATCATTTTGCTTACAAGTGGATTAGTATTTGCGCTGATCCGTCGTTATCAACTTCATCATTCTCCTTGACAAATGATCAGTACACTTCAAATGCATGTTGGAGTTGCTTACCAACGAGCCCTGATACAGAGGATGAGATGCCAATGTATAGCACTGACTTTCTTGAGCAAATTCAAAATAGACTTTATCAATTATTGCCAGCTTGGGGTGTAGATCCTGCTGCAGAGCTAACTTTGCTCAATATCTCAGAAAATGCTACTTTTCTGGTAAAGAATACAGGACTTAATCAGGATCTTGTCTTCCGTATACATCGCCCTGGTTATCATAGCCGACAGGAAATAGAATCAGAATTGCTTTGGATTGATGCAATCAGAAAAGACCAGAAGGTAAAAACCCCAGGAGTTATTCCCTTAAAGAACGGGAAATTAATCGGGGAAATTGAGCATGGGAATACACTTCGCTACGTAGTCGGTTTTGAGTTCCTGGATGGAGAGATGCCTTCTGAATCTGGGGATCTGGTCAGTCAGTTTCATGATCTAGGCGTGATCACTGCTAGACTTCACAATCATACCCGCTCCTGGCATTTACCCACCTCATTTAAGCGCAAGGTCTGGAACTTTGAGACGACACTTGGGAAAGTTCAGCTATGGGGTGATTATCGAGCAGGATTAGGTCTTACGCCTGAAGGACAGAAGCTGTTGGAATATACTGCCGAGATCTTGCGCAAAAGGTTAGAGCCTCTGAGTCAGCCAGAAAATTTTGGTCTTATTCACGCCGATCTTCGACTTGCCAACTTACTTGTGAATGATGATGAAATACAGGTCATCGATTTTGATGATTGTGGATTTAGCTGGTTCCTTTACGACTTTGCTGCAGCAGTATCATTTATCGAACATCAACCTTATCTTTTGGATTTACAAGCAGCTTGGGTGGAGGGTTACCGGACTCAGCTCCCGCTGACAGATGATCAGATAGCTCAAATACCTATTCTGGTCATGCTGCGTCGAATCTTTTTAACTGCCTGGATCGCTTCCCATGCTGAAACGCCGACAGCTCAGGAGCTGGGAGAATCCTACACCTTTGGAACGTTAGAACTAGCTGAAAATTTTCTCCACCATTACGCCTGAGGATCATGAGTATGAAAGATAAACAGGAAATACTAGCCCTGAATGCATTCACTTCAGGATCTGTAGATGTTTCTACCTTGAAAACTGATGTAGATAAACTTTTACAAAGGCGGCAACAAAGCTTTGGGGCCACCTCAGTTCTTTTCTATCAACGTCCTCTGCATGTTGTCAGCGCTACAGGCTGCTCGATCTTTACTGCCGATGGTAATCGCTACCTAGATCTTTACAATAATGTTCTTTCAGTTGGGCACTGCCATCCCCGAGTTACTGAGGCAATATGCAATCAGGTTCAGAAGTTGAACATTAATAGTCGTTATCTCTATGAGCTCCTCCACGATTACGCAGAGAAGTTGCTGTCCTTATTTCCCGCCGACCTATCAAATCTGGTACTTACCTGTACAGGCAGCGAGAGTAATGATCTAGCGCTGCGTCTCGTTCGTTGTGTAACAGGGGGAGATGGTTTTGTTGTATCCAGCAATGCTTACCACGGCAACACGACAGCGGTCACAGCAGTTTCACCATCCTCTTACCGCCAGGGATCATTGCCAGTTCACGTCCGCACAGTGCCTCCTCCAGATCCTCTCCACTATGGTTCAGATGTCGGGACAGGGTTTGCAAGGGCAGTGGCTACTCAAATCCATGATCTTCAACAAGCAGGAATTCCCTTTGCAGGGCTATTGGTGGATACAATTTTCTCCAGCGATGGTGTTTATGCTGATCCGCCAGGATGTTTGCAAGCGGCTGTGAACGTGGTTCATGAGGCAGGTGGATTATGGATTGCTGATGAGGTACAGCCAGGGTTTGGTCGTACAGGGATGATGTGGGGTTTTGAACGACATGACACGATCCCCGATTTGGTAACCCTGGGCAAACCGATGGGGAATGGCTTTCCTCTAGCAGGGATCATTACCCGTCCAAAATATCTCCAGCGTTTCAGCGAACAGTTTGGATACTTCAATACTTTTGCAGGCAATCCTGTTGCGGCGGCAGCGGGTCTGGCTGTCCTGGAAGTGATTGAGGAAGAGGGTCTTGCAGAACATGCTGCCCGGATAGGGACTAAACTGCGTTCAGGGGTAGAGGACTTATCAACCCACTGCCCGGTGATAGGAGAAGTGAGGGGTGCAGGGCTCTACCTGGGAGTAGATATTGTTGATCCCGAAAGCGGTAGGGCTGATGTAGGCAGGGCGACGCAAGTCATTAATGCCCTTTGTGAAGAGAAGCAGATTCTGGTGGGGGCTGCTGGAAGCTTTGGGAATGTCCTGAAAATACGCCCCCCCCTCTGTCTACAGTCATCAGAAGTAGATCTGTTTATGGAGGCTCTTGAAGATGTGTGTCAAGCTGTGCTGTTCTAGCCTGCAATATCGATATATAGTTATATTTAGAAGTTTAACGCATGATCTCACCAATCGCTATTGAGGATCCGGTTCCCTTGCTGGATCCTTCTTTCTTATGCTGAGATCTGTAGAGAAGATAGTCGTTCAATAAGGAGCACTCAACTGCTTGTCATGTAATTGAGAAACTCCATGTATTCCATAAGCAAATTTGAGAAAACGAGAGTTCAGGATCAACTGTCCAAGTGGATGAGGCTATTGATCACCTGCCAGGAATGCGGTTGATAATAGAGAGACTGGCTCACTAGTTTTCCAGGTTGAACGGTGAAGCGAAAGGACTCAATGATGTCAAACGAACCGATCCCTTCCTTAATGTAAACCTTGAGGTTGTAGGTTCCTGGCAATAGGCCCAGGTGGGGCAGATGCATCTTGATCTGGGAAAGGCCCAGAGGTAACCGTAGGTAGTCCTCATCCGCTGCACAGGTGAGGGTTAAAACACGCTCACTTTCACCAGCCAGGGCCGAGATCATCACCCCAACGTTAGCCCGCTCCACAGGGTGGTGACTTAGAACTTCAATACAGAGCGTCGTGGCCTCTCCTGTGGCTGGAGATCTTTCCCAGCCCCCAGCAGCATCCTGGAATCCCAGAGCCGTGATATCCACGCCCAGGCTCTGATCTGGATCTTTTGCAGGTAGGCGTAGAACTCCCTCTTGTGGCTGCCCTTCCCCCAGGCTGAGATCCGCTTCATACTGTTGTAAAACGCTTTCTGTGGATCCACTGCCCACCAGCTGCCCTTTTTTTAAATAGAGGGACTGATCGCAGACATTGAGCACCGCATTGGAGTTGTGGGAAACCAGAATAAAGGCCGTGCCCTGATCCTTGAGGCGAGCCAGACGTTGATAACACTTCATGCGAAACTTGACATCGCCCACCGCCAGCACTTCATCCACCAGCAAAATGTCGGGTTCAATGTGAACCGCACAGGCAAACCCCAACCGTGCTGTCATCCCGGAGCTGTAGGTCTGCACTGGAGCATCGATCGCCTCCCAGATTTCGGCAAAGTCAACCACCTGATCAAAACGAGCCTGAATCTGACGGGTGGAAAGGCCCAGGATTGACATATTGGCATAGATGTTTTCACGGCCCGTGAGAATCGGGTTGAATCCAGCCCCCAACGCAATTAAAGGTGCCATCCGTCCCCGCACCCGCACCCGTCCCTGATCCGGTTTGATCAAACCACTGATGATCCGCAACAACGTGCTTTTCCCCGCTCCATTGGATCCCACCAACCCCAGTGCCTGACCAGGCAGCAACTGAAAACTGACATCCTGTAAGGCCCAAAACTCTCCGGCTCGTAAGCGATCTCCAGAGCGAGATCCCCCTAGTAAATCGGTGGCAATATCCTGCATCCCGTACCAGAGCGAGCGCCGCAGCTGGCGGCAAAACTTTTTACTGATCCCTTCCGCCTGGATCACGGCTTCGGGCTGAACCTGTTGCCCAGGGGGACTGGAAAGGACAGGAGCATCGATCATCAACACCCTCCTCAGGAACTTGCCCGCTCAATCACATAGGGCATGGACAGCCGAAATACAATCCAGGTCAGAACCAGGCTGATCCACACCAGTCCACTCACCCACCAGAAAGGAATGGCTTGCGTCAAGATCCCGGTTGTGGCCAGCTCCCGTGTGGTGACCAGCAGCGGGGTGACAGGATTGAGACTCACCAGCAATGCCAGGTTGCCCTGAGTTGGAACCGAGTAGACCACGGGTGTCAAAAATAGCCAGAACCCAGTCACCAGAGTCAAGCCTTTGGACACATCCTGGTACAGGGCTCCCAACGGAGACAGCAACGTGCCCACCACGATTCCTAAAAGGATCAGGTGGATCAGAGCCACAGGTGCCAGTAGCACCGACCAGCCTACTGAAATGTTGTAGATCAAAAACAGGGCTGTGATCAGGAGCAGCTTCATGCCAAAGTTGAACCCCACTTCTCCCAACTTGGCCAGGATGATGGCTTCGCGTGGAAAGTTCACCCGCGTCAGCATGGGTTTGGCCCGCATCACCGCCTGAATCGGACCGTTGATGGACTCCACAAAGGTTTGCCAGAGTGAAGTGCTGAGCATGACATAGACGGGGTAGGGCAGATCTGTGGGTCCAGGGATGAAAACTTGGGCTTCGCTGGCCAGGGAAAAACTAAACGCCATCACCACCGGCGGAATCAAGGCCCAGGCAAATCCCAGCAACGATCCCCGGTACTGGGCACTGATATCCCGCACCATCAGTCTCCAGGCCAGTTCCCGACTTGCCATCAGATCCGTGCTCATCTGCCGAAATAACTGGAGGGGATGGCGCAAGGGGCTCTCAGGTGTGTGGATCACTTCCTCCAGCATGGTTATCTCCGGCTTGCGGTCAGGGCGGGTTCATTCACCGGGGCAGAAGGGACGGGGGCAGGCAAATGTCGTTGATGACCTGTCGTGATCCAGCGAGTCAGAACCCGATCCAGAGGATCGAAAACCCAGCGATGCAGGCGCTGGCTGGTACGTCCTCGGGTGAGTTTCCGGTTCAGGGGTGCCCAGATGGTCATGCGTCGCCGCCACCCCAGCTTCTGCAGTTTGGTCTTGAAATAGCTATCTTCAGCCAGCCCCCATTTACAGCGCAGATGCTCCAGACTGGCCAGCTGCCACTGATCACTCCAGCGCAACAGGTAATAAACCAGATCACCCCAACTGGTAGGGGATCCAGGCACATAGGTCACCAGACTGCTGGGTTCAAAATAGACACTCTGCTCCGTCTGCAAGGTTGTCATGCAGAAATCCAGATGCTCTTTGGTATTCAGCATCCCCTCATCCAGGAGTCCCACCTGATCTCTGAGGTTGGTGCGCACCAGCATGCAGTGAAACTCGATCAGTTCGGTGGATTGCCTCTGCAGATGAGGTCGCACCTGATCCACGGTTTTTCCCTGGCTGTACATTTTCTCGCGCAGATGGCGATGACCGAGGCGATCCTGCCAGATGTGGTTTTCTCCTCCGGCACAGTGGACTTTCTGGTGGATCGGTTCCCCTTCACACACCAGCGGGCCTACAATCGCTGCCCCTGTTGTTTCCGCACACTCCACCAGAGATCGCAGCCACCCGGGCGCGACGATGACATCGTTGTCCAGAAACACCAGATACGGGGTGCGAACCTGCTTCCACCCCAGATTGCGCGCCTGATTCGGAGAAAGATAGTGCTCGGTACGAATGATCTGAAATCTCCGTTCCTCAGCCTGTTGTTGCAAATAGCGGCGCACATGCGGGGGAGAATGGCCGTCGATGTAAATCAGGTCAAACGGGATCTGAGTGTGGGTGTAAACACTTTCCAGTGAGGCCCGGGCTAGACTAAACCGTTCTCGTGGCACCACAACAATAGTGACCTGGGGCTGAGGCGGATCAGACTTTAGCAAAGTTGATGAATACATGAGATCTCCTGCGTGTGGGTAAAGAAGCTGTGATAGCAATGACCTCGGTTAAATCATCTTGCGACTGAATACAGCGGGATGGAAATCCCAGTGCTCTTGAGGGATCTCAAGAGCCTTTTCGTAGAGTTGCACCAGCTGATCATTCAGAGCTTCCAGATCAAACACCCGTTCTACAACCTGACGTCCGGCCCGTCCCATTTCAGGCCAGCATTCTGGATGATTAATCAAGTACAGCAACCGATTCGCCAGGGCCTCTGGATCTCGTTCAGGCACCAGAAACCCTGAGATGCCATCCTGCACCAATTCCGGGATCCCCCCATGGCGGGTGCTGATCACGGGTAGACCCAGTGCCATTGCCTCTTTCAGGACATTGGTGGGAGCATCCTGATTGCCATCGCTGGCGGTGATACTGGGGGCAAGAAACAGATGAGATTGACTCAAGATCTGGATGATCTCCTGCCGATTTTTCTGTCCCCTGAGATGAATGGTTTTCTCCAACCCGAATGAATCAATCAGAGCTTGCAGATCCTGCCGCAGGATCCCTTCTCCGATAATATGAAACTCAATCTTGGGATATTGTTTAGTCACCTGAGCAACTGCTGCAATGGCATCAGGAATTCCTTTCTTCTCCACCAGCCGTCCTGTGCAGGCAATTTTTACCTGACCATCTTCTGGGAAATGCCGCTCCTGACAAGGAAATTGTGAGAGTGCCAGTCCAGAATAGAGCACATGCAAGCGGGCAGGATCACATCCCAACTGCAACAGTCGTTGACGAAAAAACTCACAGTTTGTTAGAAAAAGATCCCCATTTGCAAACACAGAATTATAAACTGACCTACCATATTGTTGCACATAACTGCTAATGTCATAGCCTCGAAATGAAATGATGAGACGACCCCCATTGACAGAACGGAAAAGATGTCCAATCTCTCCAAGCGTACCGAACTGGCAGTGGACGATATCATATGACTTCTTACCCAGGCTGATAAATCCCATAGATAAGCGATCCCAGAAGGATCCTTGTGAAGAGGTCAGAACAGGAAGTAAACGCAAAGGATCAATCAATCCATACTGGATTAACAACCACAGGCTTTGTTTCAACTGTTTCGATAATGTCCTGGGGCAGTCAAGCAGTCGATAGGTATGAGACAACAGTTTATGCGTCAGTACATCGGGATGCATTTTGCTGTAGTCACCATATCTCCGAGTATAGATATCCACTTCATGACCTCGATTGATCAGGCCAATAATTTGATTCAGTACAAAAGTTTCCGAGAGCAAGGGGAATCCATTAGCAATCATAGCAATTCTCATATTGCAACACTCTCACATCACGAATTTCAGACTGTAAACATTAAAACTAACGACGCTAGGATGCTCTATTTTCCTTGCTTGTATTTTCATAGCATGAGCACTATAAATCTTTCGTGCGCTGGGATGCAATTATCATTTCTCTCTCTGTTGATCTTGGGTAGTCTATATACTTATTTCGGTTCAAGGCAAGAAATGTCTCTTTGTTGTTAATCTTTTTACTATTGCTGCAAGTAAAACTATGTCTAGGTCCATATCATCCGCAAAGCCAGAACATGAGCTTGAATTCTGGTCGTCAGCATATCTACCTCTGGAAAGTTGATCTGCCAATGATTTCTCGGTTTCACAAAGGGCTGCGATCCGCCAGATAAGAGGGGAGCGTCCTAGAATAGCTGTACTTTCGTAGAATCCCAGGAGGGCAAGGTGACACGCTGCTGGTACAACATCTCCTCCAGTGAGATCCTGCAATCCCTGCAGACAGATCTTTCGGGACTTTCGCAAGCAGAGGTTGAAAAGCGGTTGCAGCACTGGGGTCCGAACCAATTACCCGATCCTGAGCAGGAATCTCTCTGGCAACTGTTGCTGAAACAGATCCTGTCTTCGTTGGTGTTGATCCTGCTGGCGGCAGCAATCCTCTCCCTCTGCTTGGGTGACTACAAAGATGCCATCGCGATCCTGGCCATCGTGGGTTTCAATGCCGTGATCGGTGTGCGTCAGGAAGTTCAAGCCAATCAGGCCATGGCCGCCCTCAACCGCTTAACCATTCCTCAAGTCTGGATCCGGCGAGAGGGGCAATTGGGATCCTACTCAGCCCGAGAGCTGGTGCCAGGGGATGTGATCATGCTGGAGGCTGGACACCGGGTGCCTGCGGATTGTCGCTTGCTGGAAACCCATCACCTTCAGATCCAGGAGGCTTCCCTCACCGGGGAATCGGAACCCGTAGAAAAAACAGAAACAGTTCTCAACTCTAGTGATATTGCCCTGGCCGATCAGACCAATATGGCGTTTATGGGGACCCTCGTAACGTCGGGACGGGGTGAGGCAGTGGTTACAGAAACGGGGGTGCATACTCACCTAGGACAGATCGCCACTGCCATTCAAGCGATTCAAACCAGCTCGACGCCTCTGCAGCACCGCCTGGATCAACTGGGCTGGGTGTTGGGGGTGGGCATTGTGATCATCTGTGGTCTGGTTTTTCTGCTGGGTCTCTGGCGCGGGGAAGACTGGATGTTTATGGCTCTGGAGTCGGTGAGTCTGGCCGTCGCCGCTGTGCCCGAGGGATTACCTGCCGTGGTCACCATTGCTCTGGCTCTGGGGTGTGAACGCATGCTCGGTCAACAGGTCCTGATCCGCAACCTGCCAGCGGTGGAAACCCTGGGATCGGTAACGGTGATCTGCACCGACAAAACGGGAACCCTAACAGAAGGGCGCATGAAGGTGTCCGAGGTGATTACCGCCGGTGGCACCAGAGATCTGCGCAGTCCTCTCGAGACCCGCTCACTCGAGTTGAGCCTGCTGTTCCTAGGCGGGATCCTCTGCAATAACGCTCCAATCCTTCAGTTCACCCACTCTACCCCTGCAACCCCGCTCGGGGATCCCACCGAAGTTGCTCTGGTGGAGGCGGGCCTACTTCTGCAACTCCATCGATCGGACCTAGAAGCCCAGTTTCCGCGTGTGGCCGAGATCCCCTTTGATGTTGACCTGAAGCGGATGATCACAATTCACAATCTGCCGGATCCACAGGATTGCGGTAAGGAGCTCAAACCCTGGCAAACTGATCTAGCACAACAGGGGATCCAAAGAGTTGCTTTTATCAAGGGAGCCCCAGAAACGCTTCTGAAAACCAGCACCTATCTCTGGCAGGGGAACGAACGGATCCCCCTTCGGGATAGGGAACGGCTGGCCTGGCTACAACGGGTAGACGATCTGGCAGGTCAGGGACGGCGGGTGATCGGAGTGGCTTATCTCCCCCTGAGGGCAGATGCCCGAGTGGTCACGCCTGAGGATCAGTCTCAGCAAGTCTTTCTCGGGATCCTGGGATTGTATGATGCACCGCGACCAGAGGCAGCCAGAGCTGTGCAAATCTGTCAGCAGGCTGGAGTGCGTACCCTCTTGATCACGGGGGATCACCCCCTGACCGCCGCAACCATCGCACGCGAAACGGGCATTTGGGATGGAACTGCTCCAGCGATAACTGGCCATGAAATGGATACCACCTCGCCCGAACAACTGCGGCAGTGGGTTCAGTCAAGATCAGTCTTCAGTCGCGTGACACCTCAGCACAAGTTACAGGTAGTGCGCTCCCTCCAGCACTGGGGCGAGGTGGTGGCCATGACGGGAGATGGGATCAATGATGCCCCTGCTCTTAAACAGGCGGATATTGGTATTGCCATGGGCCAGACCGGCACTGATGTAGCCAAGGAAGCTGCCGATATGGTCCTGCTCAATGACAACTTTGCCGCAATCGTGGCCGCCGCCCATGAGGGTAGACGGATCTACGATAATGTCCGCAAGTTCATCCGCTTCAGCCTTACCGGCAATCTGGGAGAACTCTGGCTGATTGTCCTTGGCCCTTTTCTCGGTCTGCCTTTACCCCTGCTCCCCCTGCAAATTCTCTGGATCAACCTGCTGGCGGATGGGATCCTGGCGGTTGCCCTCAGTTTTGAACCTGCAGAATCCTCGGTGATGCAACGCCCCCCCTATTCGCCGCGAGAATCTGTGTTCAGTCGGGGTCTCGGATGGGGGATCAGCTGGATGGGCACCCTGATGGGAGGCCTGCTGCTTTTGATCGCCTGGATCGGCTGTCACCAGGGAAATCCTCACTGGCAAAGTATTGTTTGGACTACCCTGCTCTCCTGTCGGGTGGGTTTAGTGCTCACGATGCGATCGGAACGAACAAACTGGCTGCAACTGGCTCCTAATCCGGTGCTGACATTAGCGGTAATCAGCACTTGTGTTCTCCATTTCTTGATCCTGTATGTTCCCTGGCTACAGCCTGTATTTCAGTGTGAGGGCCTCTTTATCCGTGAACTGTGGCTCTGTCTGGGAGCGGGCATCATCATGATGATCTGCGGGGAAGGGGAGAAAGCGGTTCGCAGGTTGCTGCAACGACCTCTGGAGTACAGACGACAATCCACCCATCCCTCCCCTCCGGGATTGCCACAGGACTCGGGTTCCTCCCTGCCCCAGTAAATTAAAAGCCTCATGTCTCCAGAGAATCTATCTTCATCCTATCTTTCTAATCATCAACGATCTTCAACTCAATCAGGACCAGGACTGCCCCCTGAGGATCAGCAATCGTGGTAAAACGACCTGCCTCAATGGTCATGGGGGCTTCCATCAGCAGGTTGCCACCCAGACTCTTGACCTGATGGATTGAGTCATCAAGGCTCTGTACATTGAAATAAACCACCCAGCTTGAAGGGATCTCGGCAGGCATTTCCACCTGGCTCATATCGAAGATGCCGCAGTTGTAGTGACCCTTTACTTTGCCAGTGATGTAATAAGGAGGCTTCTCTTCAACCTCATATTCCCAGTCAAGCACAGCCTGATAAAACAGCTTTGCTGCTTCTGGATCTCGGGTCTGCAACTCAGCCCAGCAGAAAGTATTCACTTCGTTCACTAGACCCGCCCCCACATGGGTCTTCGCTTGCCAGAGAGTCAGGGCTGCACCCACAGGATCTTTGACAACTGCCATCCGCCCCGCATCCATAACTTCAAAAGGCGGAGCCAGCACGATTCCACCATGGGTTTGCCATTTCTGCACTGCTTCTTCCAGATCTAGAACATTGATGTAGCTTTGCCAGTGGGGAGGAATGTGTTGATCTTTCATGTCATCAGACATCTGAAATACGGCAGCAACACTGCGATCATTTTTAAAGGCCATAGAATAAGGACGACCCTCTTCAACTGGCAGATCTTGAAAATTCCAATTAAATAGCTGCTGATAAAACTGCTTTGCTACCTCAGCCTCTGTGGTTACCAGTTCCACCCAGTTGAATACACCCGCTTCATAGATTTCTCTGACCCCCATAAGATCCTCCCTGAAACGAGACTTCAATTAGACTAAAAACTCATGAATACACTATCCCTGGAATTGACCCTAGAATACCAGAGATTTTCACCACCCAACCTAACAGCCTTACCGGATCTACAGGGTTGATGGATCAATGCCCAACTCCCTCAGTTTGCTCCAAGCTCGATCCCGTTCTTCTCGGGCCGCATCCCTCTCTTCTCGTGCCGCATCCCGTTCTTCTCGGGCTGCATCGCGCTCCTCTCCTAATGCTTCCGGATCCTTGAAGATTTCTCCTGTGGGATAAAAGACAGATAGGCCATCCTCAAACATTTCAAAACGAATTCCTAAGATGGGAGACACCCACGGCAGATTCAGGGGTGTGATCAGGTGAAAAGAAGCATCAATAGAGTCTCGTACCAATCCCCAAAACCCATAACTCAGGGGATCGTAGAAATACATCTCCAAAACCCCATACTGTGAATAAAAGTTCTGTTTGTGGCCAAACTCAGAAACAGAGTTGCTCGGCGAGATAATTTCAAACACAACTTGCGGCGCGATCCCTTCCTCCTGCCATTGCTTGTAGCTGCCCCGATATCCCGCAGGACGACCCAGAACAACCATGACATCAGGGGCTTGTGACGGAGGTTTGGCTCCTTCCTCTTGAACCTGCAGTGGATACCACAGCAGATCACCAGCGACAAACGCGGTTTGATCCTTGAGTAAGATCCGCAGGTTGGAAACCAAGCGCACTATCCACAGATACTGTTCAGTATTGTCAGCCATGGGTTGACCATCAGAGTCAGGATAGTGATCCAAAACCACAGGTTGCAACATAATCGCTCCTGCTCAAGAGCTACAGACTCACTGATCATAGCGAGATCGAGTTAGATTAAGCGGGGTTCTACAGGTGTCAATCGGGTGCTCCATCCTCTTCGTTTCCATCAGCTTTTACGCACTCAGTCCTGTGGGCGAGTATTGTTTCAGTGCAGTCAAGTGAATTCCACCAACCGTCTGTTACTGAATTGGGCCCATGGGGGCTGTGCATTCCCATCCGATCCGTTGCCAGAGGGCACCACCGTTGTAGCGACGCGCCAGCTACAGGGACGGGGGCAGTATGGGCGCACCTGGCAGTCAGAACCAGGCGGACTCTATCTCTCGCTTCTGCTCAGACCGGATGCCCCTTTGATGAATGGGTTTGAACTCACCATTGCGTTAGCCTGGGGGGTGATCGCCTCGCTGCGGAGCAACTTGCCTCTAGAACTCAAGATCAAATGGCCCAATGATCTAGTGGCCGAGGGGCAGAAGCTGGGAGGATTGCTACTGCAAACGCGCTCCTCCTCCCCTCAAGCAGAGGTGGTGGTGGCCGGGTTAGGCTTAAATGTAAATAATTCTGTACCTGACATGGGGATCAGCCTCTCCACTCTGATGCATCAACCTCTGGACCTGACACAGGTGGCAGCCTGGGTTTTACAAGGATTAGAGCAGGGGTATAGCATCTGGAAGCAGTCGGGGCTGACCTCGATCCAGGCGGAGATCAACTCATGGCTTATGTATCAGCAGCAGGTTTTGCCATCTTCCCCATGGGGTGCAGTCAAGATCGAAGGGATCACATGCACCGGAACTCTCCAGATCCTGACAAGCCAGGGAGTGCAAACGGTCAAGCCTGGCCAACTGCACCTGGGATACCTCAGAACCGATCCAGAGCTGGGAACACCGACCCTTTACTCCCAGAAGAGCTTCGGAGATTGACCTTCCCCATTTCGGTCTGCTGCGATCAAGATAAAGGTGGTGTGTTTGACGGGAGAGTCCATGGTGCGGATTAAGTCATCACTGGCTCAGCTCCAGGATCAAGTGCAACTCTGGATCGGATCTCAGCCGATTTTGCGCTGGGGATTGTGTCTGGGTTTAGGACTGATGCTGGCCTGGAGCCTGTCCCCCCGAGCCCTGAGTCAGGGTGCTCCTCTGCCTGCGCCTCCCCCTGCGGCTCCCTCTCTCGATACCCAGGAGTTGCTGCAACCCCCCTCCACTCCCCTACAGCCTTTAGTGCCTGGGGCTCCTCTGCCCAACAGTGCTCCACCCGGAGAATTTCCTGCGACCAATATTCCCCCCCTGCGAGATGATCAGGTGCAGGCGGATCCAGCCCCTGCCGATGCTCCGCTGCAACTGGATACAGGTGTGGGTCGAGAAATTGTGATCGAGAAACAAAGTCCGGATCAGGCGCACGAGTTTCGGGAAGGGGAAGTCCCCATTCTCTTGATGGAACGATCCTCCGGCAGCATTGTGCGCATCAACCCCAACAAAGGGATCGAGGTGATCAGTCCCACCCCCCCTCCCACCCCTCTACCTCTGGTGCCGTTGACTCCTGGTCGTGAAGATCTGCTCTATCCCCTGCCTGCTCCAGTCCCCATCACTTCAGGGTTTGGGATGCGTACCCACCCGATCTCTGGGACCATGGAATTTCATCAAGGCGTGGATCTGGGGGCTCCGCTGGGCACACCAATCCTGGCTGCTTTTTCGGGGCAGGTGGTGCAGGCGGGCGTCAGCGGGGGATTAGGCAATGCCGTCTCTCTCGATCATGGGAATAAGCGCACCCGCTACGGTCACATGGACAAGATCAATGTGGCGATGGGAGAGACCGTAACCCAGGGAAGTGTGGTTGGCTATGTGGGATCCACGGGACTTTCCACCGGACCTCACCTTCATTTTGAGCTCTGGCAGCAGGCTCCGACTGGGGGATGGGTGGCCTTGGATAGTGCGGACCTACTCAAGGTGGCCATGGCCCAGGTGCCCAGTTAGGGATATCGCTGAGCTAAAGAATGTTCGCCCCTGTGATTGCATGCCCAAGGAAGGTCTGATCCCCCGCTTTTGCCAACTGGCGGCGGTCAATATACTTTCTAATTTGATGGTGCCGCTGGCCAGCCTCGTGGATCTGGCTTTTCTCGGTCATCTGGAGAGTATTACGCCACTGGCAGGTGTCGCTCTGGCAACCGTGCTCTTTAACGTCATCTACTGGTCCTTTGGCTTTTTACGCATGGGGACAACGGGCAGTACGGCTCAGGCGGTGGGGCGTGAGGATCTTCGAGAGGTGCTGCTGATCGGGTTGCGATCCTGGGTGCTGGCGGCTCTGATCGGGACTGTCATTCTGCTTTTGCAATTGCCCTTGCGGGAGCTGGGGTTTAGGCTTTTGCAGGGGGACGCTGAGGTGAAGCTGGCGGGAGAAGCCTATTTTAATGCTCGGATTTGGGGGGCTCCGGCTTACCTGTTAAATCTGGTGTCAGTGGGATGGTTTTTAGGACAGGCCCAGGGGGGAAGAGTGCTCCTGATCTCGGCCATGAGTAACCTCAGCAATGTTGGTTTCAATTATCTCTTGATAGTGCAGCTGCAGCTGGGAAGCTGGGGGGCAGGACTGGCAACGGCCTTGAGTGATTATCTGGCTTTGGGGGTGTGTCTGCTGTTGTTGATCAGGGTGATCCCCTTGACTGAGGTGAAGCGGGTTATCCCAGTTCTGAGCTCGCTTGCAGAATTCAAAATCCTGTTGTATCTGAACCGGGATATTCTGATCCGCACCTTCATTATGGTCATGACTTTTTCAATGTTCACCAATCTCAGTGCTCATCTGGGAACCGAAACCTTAGCCGTGAATACGCTAGTGATGCAGGTGGTGACCCTGGCTGCCTTTTGCATTGATGGGTTTGCCTTTGCCACAGAAAGTCTGGCGGGCATCTTTTACGGTCAGGGATCGCGTCAGCAATTACAACAACTGCTCTGGATTTCTGGGGCTGTGAGTGTTGTGGCTGGACTCGGGTTTGCCATGATCTTCGTCTTCATCCCTCAATTCTTTTCATTGCTCACGGATCAAGACCTCTTACTTTCTCAAATTTCTGACGTTGTGGGCTGGCTGATCCCGATTCTGGGATTGGGGGGCATGGCCTTTATGCTGGATGGCTATTTTTTAGGGTTAACCCAGGGACGGATCCTGCGGCAGTCGAGTCTCTGGTCCAGTGGAATTGGGTTTTTTCCAGTTGCTACTGTGGCCTACTATGCCTCCAGCACTCAGCTGTTGTGGTTAGCGATGACAACGTTTATGGCAGCACGGGTGGTGTCATTGGCTGTCCAGGTTCCCTCCACACTCCTAGATCTGGAACGTGGATAGTTCCTCAACGTTGTGTGGAAAACAGGAAGCAGGATCTAGGCTCCTGTGGAAAAGGTGCCCTTTTGCTGTTAAGAACGCCGATTTCCTGTGGAAAGCTACGGGAATGATTTATTTTCGGGCCTGACCTGTGGAAAACTCCGGTCTGAGTGGGATTTGCTGCATAATCATCCTGGTGGTGTTTTCCTGAGGTGTGTGCTGGTGTTTGGTGCAATCCATCGGGGGGGATTGATCCTTGTAGCTCACAGAGCTGAGCAAGCAGGGAGTTCTTGATCGACTGACGAGAAAAGATCGATGAATTCTGACCATGACCAGATTCACCGATCCGGCAGATCCCCTTTGAATAGGTTCGTTAGTTAGACAGAATCGGGTGAGCAATCACTGGACAGTTGATCACCACCTGGGTAGAGCGAAGCCCGGATAACCAGGGATTCTCGGGTCCTTCTGGATTAATGAAGGCATCCGTCACCAGTCCTGCCTTTACCAACCCATCCAGATCCTCGAACGAAGTAATGCGTCTAACCTTGTTGGTTGCAATGGCTTCATCGGTCCACATGCTGACATGAGCATCCCAAAGGGGGCTGTAGTTGTTTTCGGCAGAAGCATCCTCATTCGCAGGTGGGATCGGAAAGACATTGATCGGATCGATGCCGTTATTCAAAAGCGAAGCCACAAACCCTTGATGCTGTGCGGTACTGGTGTCACTGATCCCATTCAACACCGGAGAAAAGCCCAACAGTGCCGAAGGATCGGAAGGGGTAGACTGAGCAAACGCAGGGATCTTGGCCAGACGAGGAGCAAACACCCCCTTTTCCAGAACCGACGGCACATCGGCAGAGACATCGGTCACCAGATGGTAAAAGTACTGGCGACCTCCTTGAAATCCATCCAGGATCGACATGGTGACCGTCATCTTCTCGATATCGATATCCAGCAGGCGATCATGGCTACCGCTGGCATTATGCACGATCTGGGCGTTGATCACCCCTCCACTGGGCATAACCACCATCGAAGACCACTGAGCATCAGCAATCGCGCCAGGATTCGCGACCTTCGGGGGAAAAGCATCCGGAGATCCGGGCTCCACCTGATACTCTGGTGAGAAATCCACATTGCCCACAAATTGAACGATCCCATCCTTAAGCGTGACAATTTGTGCCCCTTCTGTGCCAATGACATTTTTCATCTTTGGGGCATAGTTGACCCCTAGTGTTTGTGCAACGTCAAATTCAGAAGCCTCAGTAATAATGTAGTAAACGGGATCACCCTTGGGAGACAAACCCATATACAAAGGCAAGGTCACATTGGCCTTCCCTGGGGTGAAATCAACCGCCAGTGCACTTTTTAAAAAGACATTGTCACTAGCTTTGAAATCCACAGCGGTTGCTTCCGAGTAGGCGGGCCTTCCAGAAGCCTCTGAAGCAGTGGAAAGCAAAGTCTTGGCTTCATTGATCCCCTCGGGTGAAGCCATTGCAGTCCATGTGGGCATTGACGCCAGCAGAACACTGATTACCAGTGCTGAAACTCTGTTCATACAGGATCCTTAGTTGTAAAGGTAACTCATGACTGAGTACACAACTCATTCAGCCAGAGTCTGCTGAGGATCTCCTGTAACAAGATGGGTAAAAAGCTGCAGCTACCTGAGAATTCGCCCGAATTTGATCAATGGATGATGAGATTGTGGATCTGAACGAGGAGGTAGCCATCGTGCTACCACAGAATGCCGGTACGGATATCTCGCATCGCTCCTAAATAGTCAGCCACCTGTTGCAATGTCTGCGTCACTTCAGACACCAGCTGATCACAGTCCAGGGAAAGTGTGCCCTCCATGGCTTGCTTGAGCGTGGGATCTGCACCCGCAAGTTCAGGGAGCTTCAATCCCTGTTCATACAGCTCCCGTTCTAACCGGATCCGATTTTCACGGTCATGGGCTTTGGATAGATCGTGAGTCAACTTTACAAACTTGCGCAGCCCTACCGCCAGGGGTTCTCCCACCGTGGGACACACCGGAGCCATATAACCCCCTGCCCCCGATCCCCCCGCCAAGGGTGCCGATAAACTGGCTCCGAGCTCAGCAGACTGAGAGCGACTGGTCAGAGTGGAGAGACTACGGGAAAGGGTTGCGACACCACTGGCCGACAGATCTGCGATTTGTCTTCCCTCGACAACAGAGGCGAGTGGAATCTCGGGAGTATCCAGCGGATTGAAAGAAAAGGGTGGCCGATCCACCGCACCCGCTCCCGAACTTGCCCGCGAAATCGCTAGGCTATCCGAAAGATCCATGGCCTGGATAGCAGCGGTTGGCCGTGCAGCAGTGCCACCCATCAAATCCTGGATGATCGGATTGGGCAAATTCGCAGGTTGAAGCGTTGATTCCAGGGGGAAAGAGTTGGCCAGATCTTCAAACCCGCCAGAGGGATTGGATCGCTCACTTGCTCCAACTGAGAGAATGGCATCGATCTGATTGGGAATCGAGGGAGACTCCACCATTGATCCTGAAAGGATTTCACTGGGAATCGGTAAGGACTCCAACCCACCTGGGGTCAAGCGATCCACCGCGTTGAGAACTCCGGTAATAGTGGCTGGATCAATTCCGGCAGGAGCCAGTTCTGGAGGAATGCTGATCGGGGGAGGGGAAGTTGACATATCTCCGGTCAGGTTTCCTCCTGGGCTCGACTCCAGAAGCGTGGGCATGGTGATGGGGAGAGGCGCGGCAGCGGGAGCACCTCCGTTCATTCCCTGGTTTGCCTCGGACGATGATCCATGATCCGGTAGCTGTGCACCCGAGACACTTGACTGCGGTCTTGAGATATCCATGCCTTGAGCCAGCAAAACCGGCCTGCCACCTGGAGCCATCGCTGCTGAACCCATGTCTGTCATTGCCAGTGTCAGCGCCAAAGGCAGAACACCCTCAACCATGATCCGAATCCTGTAGTGTTACAGAAATGCAACTTTATGAGCTTACAGCAGTCAGGGGAGCAAGTTTCGTAACTTATGATGGGGATGGTGTGATCAGGTCAGGGTTTGGTGACAGTTAATGCAAGACTCTGACATCCTCAAATGTGCGGTTGATCAATTTAATGCGGGGGACTACTACGCCTGCCACGACACACTGGAAGCCTTATGGACTGAGGCACTGGATCCAGAGCGGCGGTTTTACCAGGGGCTGTTGCAGGCAGCAGTTGCCTATTATCACCTGGAGCGGGGAAACTGGCGCGGGGCGGTCCTACTGCTGGGAGAGAGCATTGCCAAGTTAGGGGATTACTGTCCCGCCTTTGCTCACCTGGATGTGGAAGCGCTGGTGGAAGCAAATCAGCGAAATCTGACCCAATTGCAAAACTGGGGACCGGATCAGCTGTCCGCTTTAGCAGAATCCCCTCGTCCCCTTTGGCACTGGAGGTCTCATGAATCAGGCTGAACAGGAAGCGGTGTTGGCTGCCAACCACTCCTTTTATCGTGCCTTTGAAAAACGAGATCTGGAGGCCATGTCTGCCATTTGGTCGCAGGGTGTGGCCAGCCTTTGCATTCATCCTGGGCGCCATGCTCTCAAGGGGTGGGATGCGATTCATCAGTCCTGGGAACAGATCTTTCGGGCCACCGACTACCTTGAGATTGAGACCGAAATTTTGGGAATTGACTGCCATCCTCCCCTGGCCTATGTGGTGCTGGTGGAAAAGGTGTTACAGGTTGCCGGTCGGCGTCGGATCGAATCTCGCACCACGGCCACCAATGTTTTTGAGTTCATGGGATCGACATGGTACCTTGTTCACCATCACGGTAGTCCCCTGCTGCGCTGAGGCTATTGGCTCCTGACTTGACCACCCCAGAGATCATCACAACCGCGGATGGATCCCTGACCTTCTTTTCTCAAGAGTTCCGCCAGGCTTATCACAACACCAGTGGAGCTCGGCAGGAAGCTCTGGAAAAATTTGTCCGTCCCTCTCTCCTGCCGGAAACACTAAACCGGAAGACGCCGATCCGTCTGCTCGATGTCTGCTTTGGCCTGGGATATAACGCCGGAGTCGCATTGGAGTGGATCTGGGAACAAGATCCAGAATGCAAGATCCAGTTGATCGGGTTGGAACGTTCTCCCGAGGTGCCCCATTTCGCCTGCCAACAGGGGATCGGCTTTGGAAGCAAACAACAGCTTGATTGGCAAGCGCTGGTGGAGACTGGCATGCTTCAAACCCCAAACCTGGAGGCCCAGTTGATCTGGGGAGATGCACGGCAAACTTTAAATCAGATCCCCCTGGGCTGGGCGGATGCCGTCTTTTTTGATCCCTTTTCCCCCTCGGTCTGTCCAGAATTATGGACTGTGGAGCTTTTCAGGGCCATTCGCCAGCGCATGCATCCCCACGGACGGCTGACCACCTACTCCTGTGCTGCTGCCGTGCGATCCGCTCTACTGGAAGCTGGATTTACTATCGGATCAACCCCGCCAGTGGGACGTCCCTGGCCGGGAACTGTGGCCTCTCCCAGTCCAGTTCCGCTGCCTCCCCTTTCTCCAGCAGAGCAAGAACACCTGCACACCCGAGCGGCTGTCCCCTACCGCGATCCTTTCCTTTCCTCGCCTCGCGAAGGAATCCAGCACCAGCGCCAACAGGAGCAACAGCGATCATCACTGGAATCAACGTCGGCCTGGAAAGCCCGGTGGGCACCCAACCTTAGCAGCTGAACATTATCCTTTTGATAGCTTAGGTAGCTTTACGCATGTGAAATCAAGTTTATAAAGTTAGCATGAATTGTGATTATGGCCTGTTAGGGAGTCTCCACATGCCGTCAACACTGTCTGACCGACCGCTGCTGGCCCTCTGCCGGAGTCAGCAATTTACGGTGCTGGAGTTACTGCATCGCTTGATTGAGCTGGGGGATGCTCCTGGACAGGCGGATGCTCGTCGGCAGATTGTGCAACAGTTGCGCCATCGACTCTCTCGCCATGTCCAGCTGATGCGGCATGGATTCTTCCCGCCTTTGCGGCAGCAGGCAGAAGGTGATGATGTGCTGGCGCTGCGCATCAAGCAATTTGAAGATTCCCTCTCAGATCTAATACCCCTGGCAACCGCTTTTCTGCATGAAGCAGAACGCAACCCCAAACAACCCTGTCAAGCCGGGGCCCGAGAGCTCTATGCTCAGCTCAAGCAGCAGTTTGAATTGCAGCAAAGACAACTGCACGTTCTTTTTATGCGGCATGTGCCGGAGGCCCTGGAACAGAAACAGCTCAAGATCTTCCGCCGCCGCCTGCAGGCCACCGTTTCCCGTGATACCGCTGGTGGAGTTGCTTCTCCTCCAGAGCCCATTGTCCCCGCCCCACCCCCTGCTCCCAACTGGGATGAACTGGATCGGGAGGCCATTACCCGTCCAGTCCGACCCGGTGAAACCTTTCATGATCTGGGGCATTCCTCCTCTTCCCCTAGAGCTTCGATGCAGGTGGCTGCCACCCGATAGGTTCTCTAGGGCGCAGCCTCACCCCTGCT
Source organism: uncultured bacterium (assembly GCA_964392245.1). Classification (GTDB taxonomy): domain Bacteria; phylum Cyanobacteriota; class Cyanobacteriia; order Thermostichales; family Thermostichaceae; genus JAAUUJ01. The sequence continues at coordinate 30,215 of CAYMOX010000015.1, read as the reverse complement.
CTTTAACTCCAGCCTCGTCAACGGATGTCGTACACCTGTCCTTCTTCAATTCGCAGGACACGGTGCTGCGTTCGTTCAATCAGATAGGGATCATGGCTGGTCATGAGAATGGTGACCCCAAAGGAGTTCAGACGTTGCAGGATCTGAAGCACCAGCAGGGAGTTTTCCCGATCCAGGTTTCCTGTCGGCTCATCGGCGATCAGGACAACGGGAGTATTGACAATGGCACGGGCTAAGCTGAGGCGCTGTTGCTCACCTCCAGAGAGTTCATGAGGAAAGCGATCGATTTTGTCCAGGAGGCCCACCATTTTCAGCGTGGGTCCAAGACGGCGCTTGATTTCCCAGGGGGCCATCCCCTGAGCCCGTAGGACAAAGGCCACATTTTCACTGACCGTTCGGTTGGCCAGCAAACGGTAATCCTGGTAGACCACCCCTAAGCGCCGCCGCAGAAGCGCCAGAGAGCGGCTGGAGATGCGATTGAGACAGACATCGTTGACCATTACCGTACCGGAGGTTGCCTGATCTGCTCCGTACAGAAGGCGCAAAAGGGTTGATTTACCGGCTCCCGACACCCCTGTGATGTAAACAAACTCTCCCTGATTGATCTGGAGATTGACATTATCCAGAACACAGGTGCCGTTGGGAAACAGTTTGGTCACCTGTTCCAATTCCACCACAACCGGCATGGCGCGGACATACCCTTTGCCAACCGAGTCCGATAGAGGTCTCTCGTCAAGCTCCCACTCTTCCTGCAAGGGTTCCCGCACGGGTAGAGGGCTCTGCCTTTGCAGGGGCTGAATAGAACGGCTGAGGGAGGAATCAGAATCTAACTCAAGGGTGGGAATGGCGTATTGACTAACCAAGGGCTTCTCCTTCTCCAAATGGGATCAGGTTTATGTCAGTTGCTAAGGTGACTGCTGCCTTGCCAACATCGCAGCTTACACCGACCTGATGTTCCAACTCGTATCGGCAGGAACCATAGAAATAGATACCATACTCCGGCAGAAATGATCAGAAACATCAGGGGTGGGAGTCGGGGTGAGAGTGATGGAAGGGAAGGGTTGAGTGTAACACCAGCCAGGCAAAATGGGGCAGAACCAACATTCGCTGCCATCGCCACGGCTCCTGGTAAAGACGATACATCCATTCCAGCTGAGATGCACGCCAGAGGTAGGGAGCCCGTTGTTTTACCCCCGCCCAGATATCAAAACTCCCCCCCACTCCGATCCAGATGGCCTGGGGCAGGAGATGACGATGACGCTGGATCCAGTATTCCTGGCGGGGGGATCCCAATCCCACCAGCACCAGCTGGGGTTGCACGGTCTGAAGACGCTCCAGCCAGGCTTCTAACGCCGGTGGTGTGAGATATCCATGCTCGGCGATCAACTGTAAATCCGGGCAACGGTTGCGCCAGATCTGGGCAGCTTGGGCCGACACCTGAGGTTTCCCTCCATAAAAGGCGAGGGTCACGGGTTGAGAGGCAGCCCAGGAAATCAACATCTCTGCAATTTCGATCCCTGGCGAACGCTGCACCGAGATACCCTGCAACTTGAGCGCTGCCACCACTCCGGCTCCATCTGGGATCACCAGTTCAGCAGAACGCAGGATCGAAGCAAATTCAGGCTCGCGGCGGGCTAGCATGATCATCTCGGGATTGCAGGTGATCACCTGAGCTCCCTCAGCCCTATGGAGCCGATCCTGCAGCCAGGCCCCATAGCTTGCCAATTCCGCTGGCTGAGACTCCCCAAAAACATGGACAGGGAATCCGAGAACGTGACAGGTTTTGAGCACGATTCCCCTCCCCGAAGATTGTTCTCAGCAAATCAGGCTATCGCTGCTCGCTCTAGAGTGCAAGTCGGTTGCAGTCCAGCAGGATGGGGTTGAACGCAGGGGAGGGGGGGATTCCTGGTCAAGCTTTGCGGTTCTCCTTGTGGATCTCTTGTGCCGTTGCCAGGGCAGCGGCTTGGGGCTGAGCCCAGATCACAGTTTCATGTTTGTAGATCACCATGCCCGGTCGAGATCCCTTAGGTTTGTAGACATGGGTGGGATGGGTGTAGACGACGGGCACCTGATCGCTGAGACGAGCCCGACTGAAGTAGGCGGCCAGATTGGCCGTGGTTTGGAGGTCACTTTCTTCTGGAACACCGCCTGGGGGAAGGCGCAGCAGCACATGGCTGCCCGGAATTTCCTGGGCATGAAACCAGAGATCTTGATCCTGGGCCAGGCGAAAGGTGAGTTGATCATTTTGCCAGTTATTGCGGCCCACCCAGATGCTAAGGCCATTGGGGGAAATATAGCGACGAAAGTTGATCTCGGCCTTGCTGTCAGGCTTCACAGCGCCCGGATCGCTCAGATACTTCTGCTTGATCAACTCTGCTTCGATTTCTCGTAGGATTTGGAGATCGCCAGGATCACGATAGGTTTCCAGTTGCTCCAGGGCGGCTTCGACTTGTTCCAGATATTGGATCTCGTCCATGGTGGCCTGCCAGAGAGGCTGCAGGTACTCCCGCGACCGTTTTTGTTTGCGGTGCTGTTTGTAATAGGCCTGGGCATTCTGGGTAGCATTCTTTTCGGGATCGAGTGGGATCGACACGGGCTCACCGCTGGCAAAATCCGGAAGCTGCAGCTGCTCGAGACCCGGCTGCCAGAGGTGAAGATAAGCCATTAACAGATCTGCCTTGAGCTTGGCCTCATCGGCCTGATCTGATTGGCGTAGACTGCCTTCAAACTGCTGACGGCGCTGATCAAGCTTGCTCAGCAAGGTCCTTAATTTCTGTTGCAGCCGCTGCCGTTCCTGCTGAAACCGTTCCCGATGAAGCTGGTGATCGTAGTACTGATCCAGAAGCTGATGAACGCTGGGAACTGGCTGCTGCATCGACCATCCCAGTACGGTGTAGCCCTGGGCAGTCCACCCCGGTTGATAGGGCCCCAGTAGGCAACGCCGGATCCACTCCTGCCAGTAGGCATAGAGAGCCTGCCATTGCCCTGAACTCAGCTCAGTGGTGGATGCACCCCAGTCAATTCCCACCTGATGGAGCAGAGCCTGGAGCACACTGGTGCTGAGGCCCCGATAGGTCTGCAGCAGCCGCTTGTGGATGGGACCAGGGATGACGGTGAGCTGAGCTTGCCACTGATCGAGAGTCTCTGTTTCTGAGGGGATCAGCCCGGTGAGTGCGGGAGGGGGTTGATAGAGCAATCCAGGCTGGACAGGTCGCACCCGCGACTGCCGTTCACTGACCCCATGACCGCAGGCCACAATGATCCCTTCTCCATTCACCAGTACCGCATTGCTGTAGCGCCCCATGACCTCCAGATCCAGGCGCCAGAGGGTTGCTTCACCGGGACGGTGGGCAAAATGCCAGACCAGAACCCGCTCCCAGGGATCGAGAAACTCAATCTGAGCAAGGGCCAGTCCCCGCAGTTGCCGCTGCACCACCTGTCCAAAGGGAAAGGGTTCGGATCCTTTGGGGGGAGGTTGGCAAAGATGCACCCGCGCCGCCTGAGGATGCCAGGATAGCAGCACCCATTGACGATTCTGAAGGGTGCGCAGACAGAGGCAGAGGGTCCACAGATCCAGCTGCTGCAGCGTTTCCACTCGGGCGGGCAGCCAGTGGGCAGCCAGATCCTGCTGGACTGCTCTTAGGGTGGTGAGATCGACAGGTTGCACAATCGTGCCCTCCAGGTAAATATCCCTCCGTCAAGGGAAGTGGGATTGTCAGGGTCCATCCCTTGGGCCTGCAGGTGTCATGATCGTATTTTCTCTGTAGGGTGGAGAAACAGGATCAATGCAGGGGCAGCAGGCTGCCAGGATCAGCTCCCTATGGATGTCCGACTCATTAACATTGGATTTGGCAATATCGTGGCTGCAGCACGGGTGGTGGCCATTGTTAGTCCAGATTCTGCACCCATTAAACGGATCGTGTCCGATGCGCGTGAGCGGGGGCAACTGGTGGATGCCACCTACGGTCGGCGGCAGCGCTCCGTGATCATTATGGACTCCGGACATGTGGTACTGTCGGCCATTCAACCGGAAACCGTGGCCCATCGCTTTATGACCAGCCGATTAGGTGTATCCGATGAAGATTGAGGTATTCTAGGAAGAACTTTTTCACCCACAGTCTGGTGCTGAGCTGAAACAGCCTTCCGAGATTATGTCTGATTCCCTTACCCTTCCTGAACCTGGCACTGATCCAGCCTCCGGATCGGATCGGCCAGAGCGGGGACGGCTGCTGGTCCTGACCGGACCCAGTGGGGTGGGCAAAGGAACCCTGATCGAGCGCTTACTGAAGCATCATCCCACTTTGCATTATTCTGTCTCGGTGACCACCCGTGCCCCCCGGCCTGGAGAAGCAGAGGGGATTAACTATTACTTCTGCTCTCGGGAAGAGTTTATTGCCCTGCGGGAATCCGGAGGACTGCTGGAGTGGGCTGAATATGCCAATAACTTTTACGGCACGCCCCTCAGGCCTGTACAGAAGAAATTAGAACAGGGGTATGACGTGCTCCTGGAAATTGAACTGGCGGGATCGCGCCAGGTGGTGAAGGTGTGGCCAGAAGCGATCCGCATTTTTCTTAAACCCCCCTCTCTGCAGGAGTTAGAACGCCGTCTGCGCGAACGGGCCCAGGATTCCGAAACCAGTATTCAGCAGCGGTTAGATCAGGCAAGCGCTGAGCTGGAGGCGATCCAGGAATTTGACTATGTGATCATCAACGACAATATCGAGCGTGCCCTCCAGGAACTGGAGCTTTATCTTTACGACTCTCCTTGCAAGTGAAAAAGAGGCCAGTCTGAAATGACCAGCCTCCGGCACTTTGAGTTCGGATTTAGACGGAAGCTGCCACCAGTTGTCTGCTGCGTTCACTGCGAACCACCAGTCCGACCTCCGCTTCCAGATCCAGGGTGACCTGTTCACCCGACTGGATATCCCCTCGCAGCAGGGCTTCTGCCAGCGGATCTTCCACCAGGCGTATCAGGGTGCGGCGCAGCGGTCGTGCCCCGTAGGTAGGGTCGTACCCCTGACTGACCAGATAATCTTTGCCCGCCGGGGTGACCGTGAGATGGATCTGCTGCTGGCTCTCCAGACGATCGGTGATTTCCTGCAGAAGCAGGTCAGCCACCTGCCGCAATTCCTCACGGTTGAGGGCTCGGAAGACGATGATGTCATCCAAGCGATTCAGGAATTCAGGCCGGAACATCTGCTGGAGCTCCTCTCGTACCCGTTCCCGCATCGCCTGGTACTGGGACTGAGGATCGTGATCCGCCAAGGTATCAAAGCCAAACCCAGCCGACCCCTTCTCCAGAACGCGAGCCCCCACATTAGACGTGAGGATAATCATCGTGTTTTTGAAGCTAACCCTGCGCCCCTGAGCATCAGTGAGGTGACCGTCCTCAAGCAGCTGCAAGAGCAGATTGAAGACATCGGGGTGAGCCTTCTCGATCTCATCCAGAAGAACGACCGTGTAAGGACGGCGGCGCACAGCTTCCGTGAGTTTGCCCCCCTCCCCATAACCCACATAGCCTGGAGGTGAGCCGATCAGCTTGGAGACAGTGTGGGGCTCCATGTACTCCGACATATCCAGCCGGATCATGGATTCTTCAGTACCGAAGAGGCTGCTGGCCAGAGCTTTGGCCAATTCAGTTTTGCCCACCCCTGTGGGTCCCATGAAGATAAAGCTACCCAGAGGACGGTCGGGATCCCGCAGATCAATGCGAGAACGACGAATGGCTCGGGCCACGGCAGACACCGCTTCTTCCTGACCGATCACCCGTTGATGCAGAGTTTCCTCCAGGTGCATGAGCATGCGGGATTCCGTTTCTGTCAACTGATTCACTGGGATGCCTGTCCAGGCTTCCACCACCTGGGCAATGTCCTCCACCTGTACAGCCGGAGCCTGGGACCGTTCTTCTGCCTTCAGATCTTTGATCTGCTGTTCCAGCGCCAGTTCCTGATCGCGCAGCTGGGAGGCATGTTCAAAGTCCTGGCGTTCAACGGCGGCTTCTTTGGCCTGGATCACGGACTGCAGTTGCTGCTTCAGTTGCCGTGTAGGAGACTGCATGGCCTGCCGCACGCGGACGCGGGAACCGGCTTCATCAATCAGATCAATGGCTTTGTCGGGCAGGAAACGATCGGCGATGTAGCGATCGGCAAGTTGGGCTGCGGCCACCAGGGCAGGGTCACTAATGGACAGCTGGTGGTGATCCTCATAGCGAGACCGGAGACCAAAGAGGATCTCGATGGTTTCACTAACGGAAGGTTCCCCCACCTGTACGGGCTGAAAACGGCGCTCCAGGGCAGCATCCTTTTCAATGTGCTGGCGGTACTCAGCCAGGGTGGTGGCTCCAATGCATTGCAGCTCCCCGCGAGCCAGGGCGGGTTTTAAGATATTGGCCGCGTCAATCCCCCCCTGCAATGAGCCTGCCCCCACCAGAGTATGCAGTTCATCCAGGAAGAGGATAATGCTGGGATCCTGCCGCACCTCCTGAACCAGGTTGGTGAGACGCTCTTCAAAGGCCCCGCGCATCTGGGTGCCGGACACTAGGGCCGCCATATTCAGGCTGATCACCTGCTTATCGCGAAGATCAGTGGGAACGGTTCCATCCACGATCCGTTGGGCTAGCCCTTCGGCAACAGCCGTTTTTCCAACTCCAGGCTCTCCCAGAAGGACGGGATTGTTTTTGGTGCGACGCCCCAGGATTTGAATCACTCGATCCAGTTCCCGTTGCCTCCCCACCAACGGATCGAGAGCGCCGGACTTGGCTCGCTCTGTCAGATTAATCCCAAATTCCTTGAGGGTTGAATGGCCCCGGGATGGACGGGAACCCTCAGGAGAGCGCTCCTTGGTTGCCGCTACAACAAGAGGTTGGCGCAATTGCTTCAGTAAATCGGCTGCCAGTTGATCCAGGTCTGCCCCCAGAATTTGCAGAATACGACGGGCTTCGTTGTCTTCATCCTGGGTCAGACTGAGAAGCAGATGCTCGGGATCGATCCGATCCGTCTGCAATTCCTGAGAAAGGACAACCGCCTGCTCCAGAATCAATTTAGCCTTGGGAGTAAAGGGAATTTCGGTCGGGGTTCTGCCAGTGCGGTCTGCGAGGCGCTGCTCCACATGGGATCGGACGTTGTCGGTCGTGATCCCTACCTGAGCCAGCAGGGTCACCGCCGGACCTTTGTCCTCCTGCAGCAGGCCCAGCAGGATTAACTCGGTGCCCACCACGGATTGCCGTAAGCGCCGGGCCTCCCCCTGAGCTGCAATGATGACAGTGATGGATCGGTCTGTAAATCGTTCAAACATAGCAACTCTCCTCCTGAGTCAGGGTCGGGTGTTGGAACAACCACAAGCGAGGTTGAGGCACAAGTGTGGGCATTAGTCGGTGAAGAGATACAACAGCTGAGCTAAACCTGATACATGAAACGTATACTTTTGTTTACAACTTGAGTCTAGACTATCCTGATGAGAAAAACGCTCACAACAGCAATAACCGTCCCTGGGGGTCGGTTTTTCACCCTGGCCGCAGTTTAGTAGAGTACTATTGCGACGCCACCTTGTTTCCTTTGATCCCCCTACTGGAGCAGGCATGATCTCCGAGCAACATGTAGCTTTCCTGGACGGAGTGACCGGATTTGTCGGTCGCTGGACTCTGTTCTGGTTTCTGGAAACTCTACCCCAGGCCCGGGTTGCGGTGCTGATCCGGCCCAAAGTGCGCGGCAGTAAGGCCCAGGAGGAGGTGGATACCCGCCTGGATCAGGTGCTCCACTCCATTGGCATGGCCTCTGAACGGCATCGGGTGACGGCGATTGCGGGCGAACTCAAATCTCCTCAATTTGGTTGTCCGGAGCAGATCAATGAGCTCAAGGCTGACTGCTGGATCCACATTGCCGGGGATGTCACCTACAAAAAATTGGGGGATAAGCGCTCTAGCATTACTAACCGCGATTACACCCGCAACTTTATGGAGACGGCCAAGCAGGTGAAGTACATTCCCCGCACCGTTTGCCACACCTCCACCTTCTATGTTTTTGAGCGCGCCGATCAGCCGGATGGGGAGTTTCATGTGGCGGAAGAATTCCATGATCCCGGCGAAATGGTGCACCACAATGCCTATGGCTTCTCCAAGCTGGAGGCGGAAACCTATCTCAAAGAAGAGGTGGAGGCAGGAACCTTCCCCTTTAATTTGTTGATCTTTCGCCCGGATATCGTCATGCACCACATTCCTGTCAAAGAGGTGGCTGCTCGCAACCCAGGCCTGATTGTGGATGACTTTAAGGTGGGTTACCAGCTGTTTGCGGCTCTGGTGGGTAAGGCCAAACTCAAGATCCCGGGCGGCCCCACCCTCAATTTGCCTTTGAAGTATTTTCCTGTCCATGAAGACTCGATGGCCTACATGTCGGATATCGACACGATTGCTCGCAGCATGATGCGGCTGACTCACCTGTTTGGCGAAGGAGAAACCGATCCGGAGAACGGCAGTTACACCATTTTTCATCTTGTCAATCGCTGGCGCCCCCTCAAAAACCGCTACTTTCGGGAACTGACCCTGGCCGTGGATCCCGACCGAGCCCTGAAGGTGGAACTGGTGTCGCCGGAAGCCTTTCGCGAGGAGATCCTGCCCAACCTGCCCTGGGCGGAACGCATGTACTACAGTTCTCTAGTGGATCCCTTTATCGGCTACATGCACCGCGCCACGACCCATCCCTCCACAGCCCATGTGGACGCACTGCTGGGGGAAGACTGGCACAACCTGCATCCCCATCACCAGGTGGATATTGATCAATGGCTGGTTTCAGGGGGACTGCAGGCGATCGAAAAAAACTTTGGGGAGCCGCTGGAGTAGAGGGTTGCTGTCCCATGTCGTTGAAATTCATTTCCCATTGCCATGAGGATTTGCCATGACTTCCACCGCTGATCCTGCCCTCTGGGTCACGATTCCCCTCGATCAGCTCATCCCCAAGGAGTTGACCCCGGCGGTAGCCCTGACCATTGCAGGCTCCGATAGTGGAGGGGGAGCCGGGATCCAGGCGGATCTGCGCACCTTTGCCTTTCACTGTGTGCATGGCACCAGTGCCCTCACCTGTGTGACTGCCCAGAATACCCAGGGGGTGGCGCGAGTGGATGCATTGTCAGCCGAGGCGGTGGCAGCTCAAATTGGCGCGGTGATGACGGATCTTGCTGTGGAGGCGGCCAAAACGGGCATGCTGTTGAATGCAGAGATCATCTACACCGTGGCGGAGCAGATCCGGCGCTGGTCATTGGGGCGGCTGGTGGTGGATCCAGTGATGGTGTCACGCACGGGCGCTCAACTGCTGGAGGATGAGGCGATTGAGGCGATGCGAACCCAACTGATTCCGCTGGCCCAGATCGTCACCCCCAACCGCTTTGAAGCCCAGATTCTGAGCGGTATGAACATCGATACTCTGGAGGATATGCAAACTGCTGCTCAAGAGATCCACACCCACTTGGGTCCGCGAGCAGTGCTGGTGAAGGGAGGTGGGATGGAGGCAGATCTGCGGGGAACCGATGTCTGGTGGGATGGGGAGAGCCTGCGTATTCTCAACAGTCCTCCAGTTCCCACGGCTCACACTCACGGCACCGGCTGCACCCTTTCGGCGGCCATTACTGCCCAGCTGGCCCTAGGAGCCGATCCCTGGACAGCCGTTCTGCAGGGAAAAACCTATGTCACCCAGGCAATTGCCCATGCACTGGCCATTGGTCATGGACAGGGTCCGGTGGGACATTTCTTTCCTCTGCTAAGGTCATGAGGGAGCGCGTTCTGACGGAGATACCCCATGCCTGCCTGGGATTTGAGCCGATTTCTAGCCACCCTCAACTATTTCGATGCTTTTTCCCTTGGTTCAACAGTTCAGCAACTGCGAGGATGGTTGGGAATGGATACCTCTGAAGCCACCTCCGCAACCTTGACCCAACCGGAACCGATGCGGGTGCTGGTGGCGGGAAGTGAAAGTCAAATGGGACGGCGTCTGGTGCAACAGCTTCTGGATCAGGGGCACCCTGTGCAGATTCTTACCCCATCTCCGATTTCCACGCAGCGGGTTTGGGGAGAGACGGTTGAGATCCTGGCGGCCAGTCAGCTGCAGTCCGAGCCGTTGCGGCGCACCCAAGCCCTGCTGGTGTGGTTGCAGGATCCCCACTGGCAGGATCCGCACTTTGTCACGCTGGAGCAACTGGCACATGTGGCAGAAGCAAGCTGGGCCGAGGTGCCCGATCACCTGCTGTTTGACTTTCAACATCCGACCCCTAATCTAAAGGAGCTGTGGGGAGCCCTGGATGATGTGGTCATGGGGGGGGTGAGCGAAAGTGTTTTGCACTTGACCCCAGAGGGAGGACTCTTCACGGGCGTGGTATCCACGGCCAATTCGGGCGGATTTGCCTCCATTCGCATGCGCAATCTGAACCCCCCTCTGGATCTTTCTGCCTTCACTGGCATCGAACTACGGGTGCGGGGGGATGGCAAGCGCTATAAGTTTTTTGTCCGCACACAGCAGGGCTGGGATAATGTTGCCTACTCCATCTCTTTTGATACACACCCCGAAACCTGGCAGCGTCTGCGCTTTCCCTTTGCGGAGATGATCCCCACCTTCCGCGCCCGCACCCTCCCGGATGCCCCTCCCCTCGATCCCAGTTGCATTCGTGCTTTTCAGGTGATGCTGAGCAAGTTTGAGCAGGACAAGCAGCTGAATCCTCACTTTGCCCCGGGTCCCTTTGGGCTCCAGATACAAACCCTGGGGGCCTATCGGGCTCAGCCTTTACCTCAACTGGTGGTCTTGACCGTGGCCCCCAGCACGGAGGTGGAAGCCTGGCTGCAGTCTCAGGGGTTGCGACCCACCTTGATCCGCGTGGTGGCAGGATCCGAGGCTGACGCGGGTACTGTGACGCAGTTCATCTCCGATACTACGCCCTCGGGTGTTCTGGAGGTCCAGGAAGTTGCTGAGGTGTGTCTACAGGCGCTTCGTCATCCCCAGGCAGTTCAGCGGCTTCTGAGTTTACGCTCAATGCCCATGTCTCCCAGCCAGTCCTGGGATCACTGGTTTCAGGAGGGGGCCATGATCTCTGCAAATGGTAACTGAAATCACCGCTTCTCAGGTCGATCCCTGCTCTATTGAGAATGTCCTGGCTTCTTTCATCCCTGGATCTCCATGGACTTTTGCCATCGTCATCTCCATTCTTTAGGAATTCCCCCGAATGCCTGGGGGGTGGATGCCGAGGTTGCTGATATTTCCCGCCCCCCTTTACCGTCCCAGCCCATCATCCTCTCCACGCACACCAAAACCCTGCGCCTGGATCTGGCCAAAGCGGCGTTGCTGGTGATCGATATGCAAAATGACTTCTGCCATCCTCAGGGGTGGCTGGCCAGCATTGGGGTGGATGTGAGTCCGGCCCGCCAACCGATCCAGCCGCTGCAAACATTACTACCCCATCTGCGTCAGGTTCAGGTGCCGATCCTGTGGGTGAACTGGGGCAACCGTCCCGATCTGGCCAATATCAGCGCTGGACTGCGTCATGTCTATAACCCCACTGGCACAGGAGTGGGGCTGGGGGATCCGCTCCCGGCCAACGGGGCTCCGGTGTTGATCAAAGGCAGCTGGGCAGCAGCGGTGGTGGCGGAACTGCAGCAGCTTCCTCAGGATATTCAGCTGGATAAGTACCGTATGAGTGGATTCTGGGATACCCCACTCGATAGTATTCTCCGCAATCTAGGGCGAACCACCCTCTTTTTTGCCGGAGTCAATGCCGATCAGTGTGTACTGGTGACCCTGCAGGATGCCAACTTTCTGGGGTATGACTGCATTCTGCTGGAGGACTGCACCGCCACCACCTCGCCGGAGTACTGTCTACAGGCCACTCTCTACAATACAAAGCAGTGTTTTGGCTTTGTGACGGATTCCCAGACGCTGATCAGTTCACTGGTTTCTTGATTCCATGCCCTGACTACCGGAGAGCGGTCAATGGTTCCCACCTCTCACTGTATGCTTCCCGTGGTTAAATCCCCCACCGACTACCAGGCGTTCCGCATCAGTCCAGGGGATACCAATCGACTGGCGCTTGTCTTCGACCAGACCATTGCTAACGTGTCTCTCACCTTTTGTGTGGAGATCTTTGATGAAGGCGGGCGGACCCCTCCGAATCAGCACATGCTGGCGGTGGAGATGTTTTTTATCCTCAGGGGGGAAGGGATCGCCGTCTGTGATGGGAAGCAGATCCCGATTCGGGCAGGCGATAGTCTGCTGGTGCCTGCCACTGGCATCCATGAGATTCAGAACACCGGATCCGGACGACTGTATGCCCTCTGCCTGATGGTCCCCAATGAGAACTTCGCGGAATTGATCCAGAGTGGCACGCCTGTGGAGCTGGATGCCGAGGATCTAAAAGTGCTGCGAGGAACTTCATCCGCGCTGGTCAGGGCCTGAATCAGACCTCCAGATGGATCACCAGGTTGTGCAGGGCGGCATTGACGTAGGTGGTGCCTTCCCGTTTCACCTGTTTTCCGCCGTCTAAATGCATGTGACCACAAAAGTAGTAATCGGGTTGAACACAGTCCACCAGAGGCTTGAGGGTGGGCATGTTGCGGTGATACCACTTGCTGCCTTCATCCAGAACACCACGGGGAGGGGCATGGGTGATCAAGATATCCACTTCGGTATCCGTGTAGGTGGCCACCAACTCCTTGAGATGGGTGGAGGTTAGGGTCCAGCTCCAGCCACAGGGAGGCGTCCAGGGAACCAGTAACACCTGCTGTCCCAGAAAAGGCATCAGCCCAGAAGCTACGGCAACGGTGCCATGGTTTCCCGCCAGGGGACTGAGGACCTGGGGAGCCGGATCATGATTGCCTGGCAGAAAAATCCAGGGGGTCCCCACCTGATCCACCTGCTGCAAGAAGGATTGCAGGAGCTCAACTTCCGCCTGACCCTTGGGGTCATAGCCTAAAGGTTCTCTGGCCTTGGGTTGAGAGCCCGCCAGAGTGCAAAAGTCACCGCAATTGATGTACCCGTCCACCTCGGGAAGGAGTTTGAGAGCCTGCTCCAGCAGACGTGGTTGACAGTGGTAATCCGATCCAATCAAAACCTTCATGCACAGAGGAGGAGAGGCACAGTAGGGCAAGCAGACATCAGCGAGGGATAGCAATCAGACACCCAATGGAAGACATAAGCCTGCTCAAGTTCATGTCCGACAGAAAGAGTACCCTCGCGATTCTCATGCATCCTGCCGGATTGCCAGGGCTGATGATGGTTCAGATTCATATCTAGGACCGTCCGGGAGCAATCACGGCCAAGCCCGGATCGGTACTGGCCTGAGTGCGGGTGAGTTGAGCCCCTAGATTCCGCAGCTTTTCCTCCAGACTTTCATAGCCGCGATCCAGGTGCTGTAGACCACGAATCGTGGTTTCTCCCACCGCCGCCAGTCCGGCTAACACCAGCGCTGCCCCCGCCCGCAGATCCGTAGCCTGCACAGGTGCACCCGAGAGGCGCGGTACCCCTCGAATGATCGCCACATTATTGGTGAGGCGGATATCCGCCCCCATCCGGTTCAGTTCTGGGACATGGTGCATGCGGTTTTCAAACACCGTTTCTTTGATGTAGCCTTCCCCTTCTGCCAGAGCGGCCAGGGCCATGATCGGAGCCTGAACATCAGTGGGAAAACCGGGGTAGGGCAGGGTTTGAATATCCGCAGCGTGGCAGAGCCAGCCCGAATCCAGGACAGCAGGGGTAATCTGCAAGCGGTTGGGTCCAGCTTCATACAGACCAAAGCCCATGGCTTGTAACTTGGCAATCACGGCCCGCAGGTGATCGGGAATCACAGGGCCAACCGTGAGAGTGGAGCGGGTAATTGCCCCGGCAATCAGGAAGGTACTGGCTTCGATACGGTCAGGAATAACGGTGTATTCCGTACCATGCAGTTGGGGAGTTCCCTGCACCACCAGCGTATTGGTGCCCACCCCACGAATGCGTGCCCCCATCGACTGACAGAAGTGGGCCAGATCCGACACCTCCGGTTCCTGGGCCGCATTTTCAATCACAGTTTCCCCTTCCGCTAGAACGGCTGCCATCAGCAGGGTTTCTGTGGCTCCGACGCTGGGATAGTCCAGATAGATGCGTGCCCCCCTCAGCTTGCGAGCATAGGCATGCACCACCCCATGATCCACCTGCACCCTGGCTCCTAGACTCTGCAGTCCCCGCACATGCAGATCCACAGGACGACTGCCAATGGCACAGCCTCCAGGTAAAGGCACCCGCGCATGTCCCAGACGGGCTAGCATCGGACCCGTGATAAAAAAACTGGCCCGCAACTGACTGACCAGTTCATAGGGGGCCTGAGCACAGCTGAGGTGGTGGGCATCAATGTCTAAGGTGTGGCCATGGCGATCAACTTTGACCCCCAGGGTGCGCAGGATCTCTGCCATGCGCTCAATATCCACCAACCGCGGGACGTTGTGAATCCGACAGGCATCAGCCGCCAGCAGGGAGCCTGCCATCAAGGCTAAAGCTGAGTTTTTGGCTCCGCTCACGGGTGCAAACCCCTCCAGAGATCTGCCACCGCGAATCCGTAAGGCTGATTCCAGGGGATCCTCAGAAGGAACCACAGCTAAAGGAAGGATAGGGGGATTCAAAGGTTCTCTCCATTACATACACACCAGGATCACCAGAAGCTCTGACTGATAACCGAATCAACCTGTTCACGGTGGTTACCAGAAAACAGAGCAGATCGATCCCCAGGTCAGATCCATCTCAACGGACGACGGACAGTGAGGGAGGAGAGGCAGGCCGTTCTGGCCCGAAGGACCTGATCTTCAGGGAAGGACATTGACGACCTCTGGAACGGTGTCAACCATCCGTGACAGATCAGAGAAACAGTGACAGCAACCTGACCCCTGACGGGAAGCTAGCCTCATATTACCGAAAACTTAGAAAAGACCCCAGATCTGAGGGGATGAAACTCAGCTTGATCTCAGATTGAGGTCGGGCAAGATCCTTATTCGTAAATCCAGGATTGGGTGGAGGGGGTCCAGCTGATTAACTCATGGGGCTGAAACCAGAGGGCAATCTCCTGGGCCGCAGTCTCGGGTTGATCGGAGCCGTGAATAATATTGCGACCAATATCGATGCCATAGTCGCCCCGAATCGTACCGGGTTCAGCCTCCAGGGGATTGGTCTTGCCGATCATCTTGCGGGCCGTTGCGATCACGTTCTTCCCTTCCCAGACCATGGCCACCACTGGGCCGGAGGTGATAAAGTCCACCAACCCGGCAAAAAAAGGCTTCTCACGGTGCTCCTGATAATGGGTTTCCGCCAGCTCACGACTAACCTGGATCATTTTCAGGCCAATTAACTGAAAGCCCCGCCCCTCAAAGCGAGCCATAATCGGGCTGACCAATCCTCGCTGAACCCCATCTGGCTTAATCGCAATAAATGTCCGTTCCACAGCTTCTCTCTCAACCCTGAAGGTGAACAGCTATCAACCTACAGCAACCCTGATCCCAGGACAAGAGCGCAAATTAGCGGCTGAGGATCTGCAACGCTGCCTGTTCTCCACTGGCCATGGCCCCTTCAATACTGCTCTGTTGACGATACTCTCCAGCCAGCACCAACCGAGGATGGGGGGATTGGATCTGGTGGATCAGCTGGTCAATACCTGGAGGTTGAGCAAACTGGGCGAAAGGGATGCGATACTGCCGCAAGTAGCGGAGCTGGTCCAGATCTGCTTGGGGGAACCAGGATTGTAGCTCTGTCCGGCAATGCTGCACCAGGGCCGTTTCGGATACATCCGGCAGACCCAGGATCACCGATACGTAAAGATGGTGTCCCACCGGAGCTAGATCAGCGCTCACCTGGGTCAGTTCCATCCAGTGGTTGATCCTGCCTTCGCCAGTCGCATTCAGGTAAAGATAGGCTCCCCGCGTGAGGGAAAAGGGGGCTGCCCAGTAGAGACAGGTGACCGCACGGGGCTGATCCGGAACTGACAGATTCAGGAGTTGACGCACTGCAGGAGCCTCAACGGCACAGACCACCCAGGGGGCTGAGATGCATTCTCCCGTTTGCAAGTCAACCTTCAGATCTTGATCCGGCAGCATCTGAACCCTCACCACAGGAGTCTGATAACGGATCGCCTGAGGGGGTAACCGCTGGGCCAACTGCTGGCTGATCTCCCCCATGCCATAGCGAGGCGTGACAATATCTCCTTCCGCCAGCATCTTGAAATAAAACCGGAAGAGGCGGGCGCTGGTTCCCAGGCTCGGATCGAGCAGAATACCCCGATAAAAAGGGTCCAAAAAGCTTTGTCGGGTACGCTTGCCAAAGCCGTAACGGTCTAGAAAAGTGGCGGTGGATATATCCATCGAGTTTTGGATCTGCTCTAGGGATTGGCCCCAAAGCTGCAGGCGCAACTGCATGATCCGTAGCTTGTCAGCCCAGGGAAGCAGGGGATTGCTCAGGGTTGCCCCCAGGGTGGAGAGGTCTCGCAAGGGATCCCCCAGCAGACAATGGTGCTCCCCTTTAACCAAAACAGCCCCGGGTCGGTAGGACCGCACCTGCAAGGCCTGCAGATCCAGATGACGCCGCACACTGGGATAAGCCGTGAACAAAACCTGAAAGCCGCGATCCAGTCTGTACCCCTCCACCTGATCCGTGCGCACCCGGCCTCCGGCAGCCTCTTCTTTTTCCAGGATCAGGAGATCGCGGCAACCCTGCTCCCAAAGCACCTTGGCACAGGTCAGCCCCGCCAACCCGGCTCCGATAATCACCACCTCTGGCATTTGCATCTGGGGTAGAATTTTCTTCTTCTATCTTGCGGCAGCTGGAGTGGTCAGGCAAAACGATAAACTGATTGTTTAGGGGATCTGCTTCGCAGGTTCTCTGTTGTTAACCAGAGCTGGAATTATGGTCGGTAAACAGGCAGGAATTCTGGTGGTGGTGCTGGCTATCGTGGCAAGTGCCCTTTACGTCATCTTCACTCAGCCCATTCGCCTGGGACTGGATCTGCAGGGGGGGACGCAGTTGACCTTGCAAGCTCAACCCACCGAGGATGTGACGACAATTACTCCAGAGGTGATAGCTGGGGTGCAAAGGGTGATTCAACAGCGGATTGATGCTCTCGGGGTCTCGGAACCCCTGATCCAGATCAGTAGCGGTGATGAGCTGTTTGTGCAACTTCCTGGGGTCGATGATCCCGACCGCGCCATTGATATTTTGGGGGACACGGCTCAGCTGGATTTCCGCCGCCAGCGCATTGGCACGGAGATTCCCTTGAACGAAGAAGGACGTCCGGTGGCTGGAGAAACACCTGAAAAAATTTTTGAACGGGTGGGGCTGACGGGAGAAGATCTGCGCAACGCCATTCCTGCCCCCAGCCAGGGATCTGAGCTCTGGGAAGTTGTCCTTGAATTTACTCCCGAAGGGGGCGAAAAATTTGCCCAGTTGACCAAGGATATTGCAGGCACTGGGCGATCTCTGGGAATTTTCCTGGATCAAACCTTGATCAGTGCCCCGGTGGTGAATGCTCAGTTTGCCAGCACTGGCATCACCGGAGGACGGGCGGTCATTACCGGTACCTTTACGGTGGAGGAGGCTACCGATCTGGCCATCAAACTCAAAGCAGGAGCGCTGCCGGTCCCGATCGAGGTGATTGAAAATCGGACAGTGGGAGCCACCTTGGGAGCCGAAAGCATTCGCCGCAGCCTCTACGCTGGCATTGGTGGCCTGATCCTGGTTTTTCTCTACATGTTGATCTACTACCGCTTGCCAGGACTGATTGCCGATTTAGCCCTGCTGATCTACGCCGTTTGCACGTTTGCCTGTTTCCAGCTTTTAGGTGTGACCTTGAGCTTGCCAGGTCTGGCAGGGTTTATTCTCAGCATCGGCATGGCGGTGGATGCCAATGTCTTGATCTTTGAGCGTCTTCGGGAAGAACTGCGGGCAGGAAAGTCTCTCTACAAATCTGTGGATGAAGGCTTTAGCCGTGCCTTTAGTAGCATTTTGGACAGTAATGTGACCACGCTGCTTGTGTGCGGTGTTTTGTTCTGGTTAGGGGCGGGGTTAATTAAAGGGTTTGCCGTCACCTTGGGGGTGGGGATCCTGGTGAGTTTCTTCTCGGCGCTGACCTGCACCCGCTCCTTGCTACTGCTGGCCATGGGGGTTTCTTCCCTGCGACAACCGCATTTATATGGCGTTCGACCGGAGTTAGCCAAATGAGCTCAAGTCAACTTGCGACTGCACCCGTTCCCTCTCCGGAGCAGCGTTCCTACCGAGTGGATATTGTGGGTCGTAGCCAGCTGTGGTTCTGGCTCTCCACCTTGGTGCTGGGGATCGGCTTGATCAGTATGGCGTTTGCCATTGCCACCTACGGCACACCGCTGCGTTTGGGACTCGACTTTTCGGGGGGAACACTCCTGGATTTACGCTTTGAGCAACCCGTGACCACCCAGGAGTTGCGGCAGGTGCTGGCCGAGGCGGATCTGGGCAGCAGCGTCATTCAGCTCGATAAGATCACAGGCCAGAATGCATTAATCCGGACTCCTCCGCTGGCAGAATCGGAGCGGCTAGCCATTGAAGCCCAGCTAGCGGAGAAAGTGGCTCCATTTGAACGGACGCTGGTGGAAACCGTCGGTCCAACCGTGGGACAACGCTTGCTGCGCACGGGTATCCAGGCCGTTCTGATCTCATTTGCCCTGATCGTGGTTTACGTGGGGTTTCGCTTCCAGCTGGACTATGCCTTTTTTGCGATTCTTGCCCTCTTGCATGATGTCGTCCTTACCATTGGCATCTTTGCCCTGCTGGGCCTCACGCTAGGGGTGGAGGTGGACAGTTTGTTTGTCGTCGCCCTGCTGACGATCATTGGCTTTTCGGTCAACGACACGGTGGTGATCTATGATCGGATTCGAGAAAATCGCCGCCTGATCAGTCGCAGGGTAAGGTTTGCGGATGTGGTGAATATTTCCCTGAATCAAACCTTTGGTCGTTCCATTAACACCACCCTGACCACGATGCTGCCTCTGCTGGCCATTGCGATCTTTGGGGGGCCGACGTTGAAGGGATTTGCGGTGGCACTGCTGGTGGGGTTTGGATTGGGGGTGTATTCCAGTATTTTCCTGGCCAGTCCCCTGCTGGTCTGGTGGCATGATCGGCAATTTTCCTCGGTCAAGGAGGGAGAAGACGAGGCTGAACTCAATGTCATCGCTTCGGATAGCCAGGACGCTTAGCTTCGGACATTGAGGCAGACCCAGGCACAAGTTGAGAACCGCTAGCTCCTGATCAGGTAATAGCAAGCCCCATCTCCGGTGAGAAGTTGTGAGAATCCTCTCCAAAGAAGCTGAGCGTCTCTTTCAGGCTTACCAGAATGGGCTCTGTATTTTTCTAGTCGGGATATGGGTGCTGATCGGAGGGCCTTGCCTCTGGGCCCTGCGGGTGGAGATCCGCCGACTTCTGGAGTACTTCACCTGGGTGGGACTTAAGTACACGCTGTTTATTGAACCTCGCCTGCCCAGCCTAGGGATCCTTTTTTGTATTGTGATGACCTTGTATGTCCTGATCAGCCAGAGTCGCTATGAACTGATGGGTCTGATGAAATCTGAGCAGCAACTTCTGGAGCGGACCGTGCACCTGATCCGGCAGTTGCCCAGACAGCATCCCCTGCACCGTTGGTTATTTGGACGTGCCCCCCAATTGCCGTCAGGAAGATCCTCCCAGTGACCAGGACAGGGTTGAACCCCTAGAATATGACAGTTACGGTTAAGAAACCTATCACCGTCATGGATCCGACTGTGCCGCCTGCTGGCGGAAAAGCCTGGCTCCCCCACCTCAGCCGAGAACTCTGGATTCTGGCCATTGGTCAGTTTCTCCTGTTCTTGGGCCAGGGATTTACGCTGGTGTACGCCTCCCTCTACTTTGTCAATCAGCTGGGGTTTTCGGCAACGCAGGTGGGGTTAGCCCTGAGCAGCTCTGGCTTTGCCGGAATTGTGGGTCGATTCCTGGCGGGGAACGCTCTTGAGTCTCCTTGGTTAGGACGGCGGGGGACATTGCTCCTGGCCGCTGTGGTTTCAGGAATCGCAGGCTTTTGTCTGGCCTTCGCCGACACCTTTGCGCTGCTGATCGCCGGTAATCTGTTGATGGGGTTGGGGATCAGCCTTTACTGGCCCGCCACCCTGGCTATGACCACCGATCTAACCACAACTGAGAACCGGACGGAGGCTTTTGCCCTGACGCGTCTGGCGGATAATCTGGGGCTAGGAGTTGGAGCCCTGCTCGCGGGGCAATATATCGCCCTATCAGGAAATTACCGTACCCTGTTTATCGGTAAGGGGGTGCTGTATCTTTGCTTCGGGCTGGTGATCTATGGGGCCATTGCAGAAACTCGGCAATCCCGGACCACGCCCAGGCAACTGGTGAGGAACTGGTGGCAGGCGCTCAGCGATCGTCTGTTTCTCACCTATCTGATGGCCAATATTTTTTTTACGACCTATGCGGCGCAACTGAATAGCACCCTGCCCCTTTACCTGGCGAACTTTGTCCCCGGAGGAAACACAGACACGGGCTTTTCGGAGCAACTGATCAGCTATTTATTTTTCTGGCATGCGTTGCTTAAAATTGTGCTGCAACTCCCTCTGCTCCGCTGGCTGCGACAACTGGCCCACGTGAATATTTTGCTGATTGCGCTGGTGCTGTGGACGGGAGGATTTCTCCTCATCTGGATCACCGGGGTGGTTCCTGACCATGCCCTCGGGTCTGCCTACGCCACGTTTGCCCTGATTGCCTTGGCCGAGATCCTTTATGCGCCGTCGGCAGTCGCGCTGGTGGGGGAGATTGCGCCCCAAGACTTAAGGGGGATTTACTTCTCTCTGGAATCTGAATGCTGGGCCATCGGGTTCTTGATCGGTCCGGCCTTAGGGGGATGGGCGCTGGATCACCCCACTCAGCTGGGAACGAACTTCTGGCTGGTGATGCTGGGAAGCACGGTGGTGGCCGGGTCGATCCTGCTCATGTTGCGGCAACGGCTGCCTCAGGTACTCACAGGGACTCTGGAGGAGGGGGAGGCCTCCTATCTTAAGGTCAAAGCTGAGGTGGAATCTGGGGTATAGTGCAGGGGAGCGTTCGGATTAAAACCATGGCTGATCCTTTGTCTCCCGCTATCAGTGATCGGATTTGCAAGCACATGAATGAGGATCATGCGGATGCGGTTGCCCTTTACGCTCGTGTCTTTGGCCAGTCCCCGCAGGTCAGTTCTGCCCGCATGCTGGCCATTGATCCGGAAGGCATGGATTTAGAAGCGCAGGTTGCGGATCAGCAGGTGATGTTGCGCATCACTTTTGATCATCCCCTCCAGGATTCAGAGGATGCCCACCACACGTTGATCGAGATGGTTAAGCAGGCTCGCCAGGCGGTTTCCTGAGGTTGGCTAAAACCGATTCCGCTGAAATTGAGCAAACCAGCGGAGAAAACGATAGAGCCAGTAGGAGCAGAGGTTATCCCAGATCGCGGCCACTTCCGCAAAGAATGTTTCTACCACATCACGGATCCTCTGGATCTGACTGATTAAGCTGGTGAGGAGTGAAGCGATAGGCTCCGGATCGGTTTCCTGAGAGGGTGCGGGCTCCTCAGGCTGCTCCACCACAGGGGAAGGGGAATCGAAAACCGGAGGATCCTCAAGTGGTTGCACAGAATGGATGGAAAGGCCGCGATACTGTCTTGGGATCTGGGGATCCTTCTGGATGAGGGCAGGGGATGCCTGGGGACAGGGAACGCCGCGGTATCGAGGTGGGGGGGAGGTCATGGTCGAAGCCTAGACTCGGCAACAGGAATAGCTGGAGATCTATCGAGGCTGAGAACTAAAAGTCTAAATCTTTAACACTATAACGCTGCAACCTGAGAATCAAAAGATTTGAGCGAAATGCAGCTCCAGCTAGGCATAGAGTTTCTTAACACCTAATATGATAATCTACCCAGTTCTCGATCCGAAGCCGGGTAATTACTGTAATCCCCAATCCCCAGTGCTTCATTCTCATCAATATTCTCGATCCGATACTTTACATTGAGATTCCCGTAGGCAAAGAATGTCACGGTATCTGTATCGAGGAGGGTCATTCCGGAGAAGACTGCTGACGGGCACGAATACTGGCAAGTTGCTGGCTCTCTCCAGCTTTTGGTGATCCTGCTGAATGTCCTGCTTGAGTCAGAAGCACCTCTGAGGTCAGGGCCCGAGCTAGACACTTGACGGGACTATGAGAATAACAGCTTTCTGTCTCCACCGCCCAGCAGATCGGATTGGCAGAAGCAGATCGGATCGGGAGAGATAGCGATCTATCCAGCACACCAGGCAGGGTTTTAAAGGGAAGAAACAAAAAGCCCTGTCTTTGCCGGATCCCGTCTGATTGACTTCTCGGCTTGTAGATGAAATGGGCAACTCTTCCTATCTGGGTTTCAGGAAAAGCTGCCCATTGTAGTCAGTGCACTATCAATCAAGGCTGTTAAGCAGAAGCCACAGGGATCTTTTGTTCCACTCCTGTTTCGGCCATGATCTGTTCATACAGGGCTCGCAGTTTCAGACCAATGATCACCTGAAGCAGCCCAGACCCATTTCGGGACCCTGGATACTCCGGATGCTTACGCAATAACTCCGTCAGTTCCCCATAATGATAGGTGGAGAGTCCGCTGAGATGGTTTTCCAGGTAGAGAACTTCCTCTAGCTCATCAAATTGACCATCAATTTCCAGCATGGAGACGGGATGACCAAAATATTCACCAGGGCCATAGTGTAGCTTGATCCCGGGATAGGAACAGGTGAGCTTCTTGCCGCAGGGGATCCAATCAATCGTAGAGCCTTCGTCAAAAAGAAAAGCGTGCTGGAAGTGGGACACATCCTCCCGTTGAATGAGTCGGACTCGCAGGATCTGGTGCTCCTTGTCTAACTCGGGTAGCAATTTGGTTGGCAAGATCTCCAGGACTACGTCAGCATACTGCTTCTGCACGTCAATGTAGGCTTCAAAGTCGGGACGGCGGGCCTCAATCGAGCGCAACACATCTTCATAGGTGTGCCCCCGTTCAGCCATATCTCGCTGCACCTTCCAGGCCACTTTGATATCAGGACTCAGGTCAAGGTAAACTTTGAAATCCAGCAGATTGCGAACCCGCTCGTCATACATGGGGTGCAACCCTTCCAGAACAATAATTCGGTTGGGTTCTACCCGTTCGGGAGGATCAATCAACCCTGTCTCATGGTTGTAGATGGGCTTATCAACCCCTTCGCCAGATTTGAGTGCCCTGGCCTGTTCATACATAAGATCAAAATTATTGGCACGCGGATCGAGTGCTGTGACCCCCACTTTCTTGCGTTCATAGCGATCCAGACAGTGATAGTCGTCTAGGCAGATGGTTGTGATGAGATCTTTCCCAAACAGATCACCAAGACGGCGCAGAAATGTGGATTTGCCACAGCCTGAATCTCCGGCAACGCCAATCATGACAACGCGATCTGGACTAGCCATGGGGTCTCCTTTCATCATTGGGCTATGGGCTGGACAAAACAAATTGCATGGGACAGAGCTAGAAACAGTCCCACGAGATTGAGGATTACTAGACCCAAACCCTTGAACTCTAGGGGAGTTGTAACGGGAAGGACCGATAGCGAACCCTGATCTGATGATATGATCCCACAGTTTAGGATAAATTTAACAAAATCTCCAGATCTGTCGAACCCTTGCTTCTTGCCAGGTCAATCCTTAATCAGAGAGGAAGTTACGGAGATGCCAACCGAGGGAAATCCTTTCCAGGCGAGTGAAATCAGGAGGATCAGACCGGAGAGAGAACCGAGGCTGTTATCTTATCAAAGAGGTCAATCCACCGCTTGCAGGAGATTATTGCACCTATGGTAGCTAGTGCAGATAAGAAATCTATTGTTGTCAATCTCTATCGACCCAATTCTCCTTTAATCGGGAAAACGCTGGAGAACTACTCCCTGGTTGGTCCGGACGCTCCTGGAGATACCCACCACATCGTCATGACACTGCCCGATCCCGACTTTACCTATCTGGAAGGACAGAGCATTGGAATTATCCCCCCGGGGGAGGACGAAAAAGGCAAGCCCCACAAACCGCGCCTCTACTCCATTGCTTCCACCCGTCGAGGAGATGACGGACAGGGGCAGACAGTTTCCCTGAGTGTGAAGCGTCTCGTCTACAACCATCCTGAGACTGGAGCGGAAGTGAAAGGAGTGTGCTCCAATCACCTCTGCGATCTGAAACCAGGGGATGATGTCATGATCACCGGACCCTCTGGCAAAACATTTTTGCTCCCGGATGATAACAACGCCACCCTGGTGCTGATCGCAACAGGCACAGGGATTGCACCCTTCCGTGCTTACATCAAGCATCTGTTTGAGGAGGATCCTGACTTCACTGGCCATGTCTGGCTCTTCTTTGGGGTGCCCACCTCTTCAACCCTGCTTTACTACGAAGATCTGGAGCGCTACCGTTCTCTGTACAGCGATCGATTCCGGGTGGATTATGCGATCAGTCGTGAGCAAAAGACCGATGATGGCCGCAAAATGTACGTGCAAAATCGCATGTCCATGTATGCGAACGAGTTCTGGGATCTGATCCACAAAGACAACACCTACACCTACATTTGTGGGTTGAAAGGGATGGAAGATGGGATTGCTGAATTCATGAATCCCTTGGCCGAAAAACATGGGCAACAGTGGAAGGATCTGCAGAAAACCCTGAAGAAAGCAGGGAAGTGGAATGAGGAGACCTACTAGGTCTTTCTGGACCGAAGTAAATTCCTGAGCAAGTAAAAACAAGCAAAAAAAGAGTCCCCTTCAACCTGCGAGGGGACTTGATCTACTTGGGTTTTGAATTGACCAATCGGAGATCCGATCAAAAACCTGTGATCTCTTGAGAGCTTTTCATAGTAGAAGACAGCCAGGGATCATTCAGCAGCGCTTGCTTGATAGCGAGCAGGTTCAGTTGTCCACCAGATTTTGGGTGTAGTCTAAAGCAGCTTCACCTGTGTCAATCTGGAAAAAACCTGTGGTCTTATAACCCCGTTCCTCACAATTTGTATCACCGAGGATGGTGAACTTATTGTCCGAGGTACAGAAGGTGTAGTCTCCGCTCCAGCCACCGCCAATTTCATCGTGTTCTGCGTAGGCATAGTAGTAGCGAAGTTGCAGATCTCCTTCTACAACAATGGCACAGTCGCCTCCCTCAATATTCCACCATCCCTCAGAAACCCAATCTTCACCCTCCTGATAGCCAATCGCAACAGTGGTCAGATATCCGGTTTTGTTACAAATGGTTAAATCCGCTGCGGCTGGCAAAGCAACGCTCATGCTCAAGCTTGCTGCCACCATGGACACACAAGCCAATTTTCCTGTTGTAGACATGGGATTCCCCCTCCTTCACGATAACCCGAGCCTCATGAGTATACCGAGAACCCCTGGTGGCCTGCAGGATTCTCCATCACATCACCCTCCAGATCTGGATCACAGCAGGGAAGGCATGGAGTAAGGGCAGCAAACTGCTGTAATATCGAGCCACTGACTGCTCTCAAGCCCCTTTAGCCCCCATAGCGACGATGACTGCGTCTTCCTCTTCTCAACCCTGGAGCCAACGCTTTGAGGGTACTCTCCATCCATTCATTGCTACGTTTAATGCCAGCTTTCGCTTTGATCAGCGCCTATTACCCTACGATCTACGGGGTTCGCTGGCCCATGCCGAAATGCTAGGACGCTCCCAGATTATTTCCAAGGAAGCTGCCGACACCCTTCGCCAGGGCTTGGAGCAGATCCAGCAAGAGGTGGAGTCAGGACAGTTTCACCCGGATCCTGCAGCCGAAGATGTGCATTATGCGGTCGAAAAGCGGTTAATCGAGCTGGTGGGAGACGTGGGCAAAATGTTGCATACTGCCCGCTCTCGCAATGATCAGGTGGCCACAGATTTACGTTTGTATCTGCGGGATCAACTCAACCAGATCCGGCAGCAGGTTCTTGATTTGCAGGGGGTCTTGCTGGATTTAGCAGCAGATCATGTGGATACCGTGATGCCAGGCTACACGCACCTGCAACGGGCTCAACCCATCAGCCTGGCTCATCACCTGCTGGCCTATGTGGAGATGTTGCATCGGGACTGGGATCGGTTGGGGGATATCCACCACCGCTTGAATATCTGTCCCTTGGGATCGGGAGCACTGGCAGGAACCTCTCTACCCGTTGATCGCCATCTCACGGCTCATCTGCTTGGATTTAGCGACATCAGCCGCAACAGTCTAGATGCGGTCAGTGATCGGGATTATGTCGTGGAGTTCCACACCGCTGCCAGCCTGATCATGGTTCACCTCAGCCGTCTGAGTGAAGAAATAGTGCTCTGGGCCTCTCACGAGTTCAGCTTTATACAGCTGACTGATGCCTGTGCTACTGGATCTAGCCTCATGCCTCAAAAGAAAAATCCAGATGTGCCCGAGCTGATCCGGGGGAAAACTGGTCGGATCTTTGGTCACCTCCAGGCACTGCTGGTCACGCTCAAAGGCTTGCCTCTGGCCTATAACAAAGATCTGCAGGAGGATAAGGAGGGTCTGTTTGACAGTGTCGATACCCTTAAGGACTGCCTGCAGGCTATGGCAATCCTGTTACGAGAGGGAATTCAGGTGCAACCCGACGTCCTGTTGCAAGCAGTGAAGCAGGACTATTCCAATGCCACCGATGTAGCCGATTATTTGGTGCGCAATCAAATGCCCTTCCGCACTGCCCATGATCTGGTGGGTTGCATTGTTCGCACCTGTCTTACTGAGGGAATTCGACTGCAGGATCTGTCGCTGGAACGATGGCGGTCTTTTGATCCAATTTTTGGCGAGGATATTTTTCAGGTGATTGAACCACGCCAGGTGGTGGCCGTTCGGACCAGTCCTGGGGGAACCGGATTTACAGTGGTCCAGGAAGCCCTGGATCAGGCTCGCCAGCGCCATCAGCAGTGCCAGAATCAAGACTAGTTTGCACCTGGGAATCTCGGCTCTATGGCAGGAAGTCCCCCCTCTTGGCTCTCCAGGAATGTACTGGGCATTGGGTTGATTCTGCTCTCTACAGCTTGTTTTGCCGCATCCGATGCCATGATCCGATTTGTGTCCAGAGAGTTGCATCCCTTTGAGATTGTTTTCCTGCGCAACCTGATCGGGATTCCGCTGCTGATCCCCTTTCTCTGGAATCAGGGAAGACAGGTGTTGTACACCCAACAACTCCCCCTGTATCTGGTGCGAGCGGTAACCACCGTGGCAGCCATGCTCACCTTATTTATGGCCCTCAGTCTCTTACCCCTAGCAGAGTTTACAGCCCTTACCTTTACGGTGCCAATCTTTACGGTGATCATTGCTGTGCTTGGCTTGCGAGAGCAGATCCGACCTCATCATGGCTGGAGTCTGGGCGTCGGCTTTGTTGGCATGATGATTATTCTGCGTCCAGGGTTTGGGGTGATTAGTTCTGGGGCGATCCTTAGTTTGATAGGGGCTGCTTGTCTGGCCGGAGCGATGACCACGATCAAACTGCTGGCTCGCACTGAATCCATTGGTACCATCATGGTCTATATGAGCCTGATGCAAACTCCCCTGGCTCTCCTACCAGCCCTCTGGTTTTGGCAATGGCCTACCTACGATCAGCTGCTCTGGTTGCTACTGCTCAGCATTTTCAGCACCCTGGGACAATGGACTATTACCCAGGCCTGTAAATGGGCGGATCTGGTGACGCTGGCCCCGTTTGACTTTTCCAGTCTGATCTGGGCAAGTTTAATTGGCTACTGGGTCTTTGGCGAAACAGCCGATCTGGGGACCTGGATTGGAGGGATGGTCATCTTCATCAGCGGACTGATCAGCATCACAGGAGACAATCGGTCAGTAAGCGTTGATCAGGCATAAAATGATTTGCACATGAGCCGGGATTTGCTACGCTAGTTAAGCACTCAAATAATGGGTCGATGCCCGAGGGGTTAAAGGGGACGGACTGTAAATCCGTTGGCTTACGCCTACGTTGGTTCAAATCCAACTCGGCCCACCACCAATTCAATTGCCCATGTGGCTCAGTGGTAGAGCACCCCCTTGGTAAGGGGGAGGTCACGAGTTCGACTCTCGTCATGGGCTTTACCTAGATCCCGCTCCCAGAGCGGGTTTTGTTGTTTCTAGGGGGTCTGTAAGCAGCTTCTTCAGGGAAATGGGGTCCCACAAGAATAGGTTATTTTGGGTTAGTTCTCCTCTCGTTTGAATACCCAGCGTGCCCCCCGTGGGAGTGTCAGCATCTACCCTGATCGGGGATATCTCCGCCTCCGCTGGCGCTTTGAGGGTAAGCAGCATATCCTTCCCCTCAAGTTGGCTGATACCAAAGTTAATCGTCAGGTTGCTGAGCGTAAAGCTAGACAAATCGAGCTTGATATTGCTGCTGGCCACTTTGATCGGAGCCTGGTAGCCTACCGCCCCACTTTGATTGATGCCAAGGGATTGAGCCTAGACAACCTATGGAGAGGCTTCATTGATTTCAAATCTAAAACTGCCAAAAGCAAGACTGTTGATAAGTATCGATTTACGGCAAAGACCCTTTCTGAGTTCTTCCCTGGACGTGCTGCTAGCTCTATCAGTGTTAAGGATGCAGAGAGATACCTGGAATGGGTAAAAACGAAAGCAGTAGTACCCCAAACCAGTAAACCTCTGTCTGCTGATCAGAAGCGTCGTCGCTTAGAAGAAATTTTGGCGTGTTGGACATGGGCACTAAAAACAAGGATGCTGACAGACAATCCTTGGGTGGATATGCCCAAACGCATCTCAGTTCCTCCTCAACCAAAACCTAAACCTTTTTCACGCGAGGAAATCGAGCTAATCATTGACGGGTTTCAACATGATCCTCATTACAAATCCTATGCCCATTACGTTGAGTACTTACTTGGTACAGGATGTAGACCCGCTGAAGCTGTAGGTCTGCGATGGAGTAACGTGAGTGATGACTGCAGTTCAGTTTGGGTTGGAGAAACAATTGTGCGGGGATCTCGCCAGCCGACAAAAAATAACTGAGAACGGACTATCAAATTATCAAAGTCATTGCAAGAGATGCTGTTGTCGATACGCCCAGATAATCGTGATGACGATAGCCTTGTATTTACTACCCCTAGAGGGAAACCCATTGATGTCCATAACTTTCGCAATCGTGCCTGGGGAAAAATGCTAGAGAACCTAGGGATTCCCTACCGAAAACCCTATAACACTCGACGGACATTTGCTTCGCAAGCCCTAGAACAAGGCTTAAGCCCACTCACAGTGTCTGAGATGACGGGACATGATGTAGATGTCCTTTACAAACACTATGCCGGATCTATAGCTAATGCACCGAGGTTACCAGAAATGAGAGGATCCGTCGAACGTAAAGAAACTACTAATCAGTCTTAAGCAATAAGAGTTCGTCAGCAGCTTTATGAACAGAGAGACAGGAATCATAGGTCTAGCTGCCGTATCCATCTGTCAGGTAGACACATACACCCTGCTGAAAGGGATCCTGGGCCTCGTTGACTTTTTCGAAAAAAGGGATGAAAGATGTGCCCCCACCCCCCACTGATGCAGGAATCTCTTGATCACTTTCCAGGTCATAGGGACCATACAAAGCTGCATCGGCAAAATAAAGCTGACATTTCAAATGGTGATAGGCACTGAGGATCCCTTTAACCTCCCCCAGAAACATACTCATCTGGTGGGAATCAATTGAGCCACTGGTGTCCACAGCGACGAAGACTTGAGTTGAACCCCTGCTAAGGAAAAGCACAACGCCTTCCCCATCTGCCCCTCTTCTGATCTCGAATCGGCTTGATCGTGCTCCGTGTGTTGAAGCGTGAATGGATCTATGATCGGACAGTTATGGCACCTGCAAGATTTTGCCCCAGCACCCGCAACAGAGCAAACTCTCTGACTTTGTTGACCCCTGCCCTCTCCGCCAGATAGTCCTTTAATCGACCTTCAGGAAGAAGATTCGAGAAAAAGGGAGGGATCCGAGTCCGGGTTGGCCTAGCCCCCAAGCTCAGGCCACCCAGACGAACTTTGAAGGAAAGACTCAGCGTTGGACGATCGGGATCATCGCTGTACTTCTGATTAAAGTCAAACAAGGTCCTATCCCCTTGCAACAACGTTAATGTGCCAATAGACTGACCATAAAGACATACTTCCAGGATCTTGACAAGACTACTCATCCTCCTCCTC